>NZ_BAAAZW010000064.1:0-500 GCF_039537105.1 Gordonia caeni | reverse complement strand
ACAGTAAACAACCACTAGTCCTTGTAAATTATGGTGAAGGAGATGGAAATGAAATCAAAAACCTTTCAGAAAAGATTCAGAAGTCAGTTTTCGAAAAGTTCAATATTAACATACATCCTGAAGTAAATTTTCTTTAGACCAGGTGGTCATTAACTTCAAGAGTCTTTTGATATTTATCTACTTGAACACCAAATTTCCTCAAGAAATCAACCCCTTCATCTGAACCTATACCTTTATATTCTGCATAAGAAAATAAATAAATAACTCTAGAGATTCCCATAGAAAAAATAATCCTAGAACACGCAAGGCAGGGTGACAAGGTGACAAAAAGCGTAGATCCTTCTACAGTGGTATTGTTTTTCACTGCATATAAAATTGCATTTTGTTCTGCATGAAGCGCTAATGAGCAACTACCCTTACTATCCCTGGCGCAGCCACCTTCAGGAAATTCGACATCGCAATTATGAGTACCTGCAGGCGGTCCATTATACCCTATTGAA
>NZ_BAAAZW010000063.1:0-502 GCF_039537105.1 Gordonia caeni | reverse complement strand
CTTCAATGCCCGTATAAAGCTCTGCTGGTTGAGGGTTCTTATCAAGGATATCAAAGTCAATTTGCCCTTCCTTCAGGGTAGCAAAATCTCCATCTGGCAAATTCACTCCTGGGTTTAATTCCGCATAAGATGCCAATGCAGCATTTGTATGGCCTGGCATATCAATTTCAGGTACAACAGTAATAAATCGATGTGCTGCGTATTTTACAATCTCTTTGTAATCCTCTTGAGAGTAAAAACCTCCCTCGGTACCGCCAACTTCAGTTTTGCCTCCAATCTCAGTCAATTTCGGCCATGATTTAATTTCTATTCTCCATTCTTGATCATCTGAAAGATGCAAATGAAGGTAATTCAACTTCAAACTTCCCATCTGGTCGATGTAATGCTTTACATCTTCCAAACTTATAAAGTGTCTGGCTACATCTAGCATTGAACCCCTGTAAGAAAATTCAGGCTGATCTTCAATCTTACCATTCCCTATCGTCCAATCTATATCTACTAC
>NZ_BAAAZW010000062.1:0-502 GCF_039537105.1 Gordonia caeni | reverse complement strand
CTGCCAATGTGTTCGATGAAGATCAGAAAAAAGCTGTAGAAGCGGGTATGGATGACTATTTGACCAAGCCTATTAGGTTATTTTCATTAGCAGAAAAATTGAAGGAGTACTCCTTAAAGGCTGAATTATCACATGGAAAAGTATAAAAAAAGCCGGCTAATGATATGCTCCCAAAAAGTTTGACACTTATGGGGGCTAGTTCACAAACCGGCTTTTAATATTATAGGGGAGTATTGATATCAAATGCTTCGAGGTAATCCGAAACACGCTTGACAAACTTCCCACCTAGGGAACCATCTACCACTCGATGGTCATAGGAGTGAGATAAGAACATTTTATGTCTAATTGCAATCACGTCGCCAGTTGGCGTTTCTACGACCGCAGGTTTTTTCACAATAGCTCCTACAGCCATAATTGCTACCTGAGGCTGTGGAATGATAGGAGTTCCCATTACATTACCAAAAGAGCCTACATTGGAAACGGTATAGGTACCACCAGCAAG
>NZ_BAAAZW010000061.1:0-503 GCF_039537105.1 Gordonia caeni | reverse complement strand
CAATGCGCAAGTAACCGGCAGACTTACTGAGACGCTGGGAGGTATTCGGGTGATCAAGGGATTCAATGCAGAGGAGCAGGAGATTAAGACTTTTGCCAGCGGGGTAGATGAGCTTTTCCAGAATGTAAAGGCGAGTTTGACCGCAACAAGTTTTGTGACTTCGATGGGAGCATTGCTATTAGGTTTGGCATCCGCTGGAATTATGGGAATGGGTGGTTATATGATTATGCAAGGCGAGATGACCTTCGGTGATTTTCTTGCATTCACACTATATCTAGGTTTTATGATCGCACCGATTGTGCAGATGTCCAATATTGGCTCTCAGCTTACCGAGGCTTTTGCTGGATTGGATCGTACGGAGGAAATAATGAATACACCACTCGAGGCTGATGATCGTACCAGAACTTTAGCCTTGAAGGAGGTCAAAGGAGAAATAAAATTTGAGAACGTGTCCTTTGCCTATGAGGAAGATAAGGAAGTGATCAAGGGGGTAAACTTTCATG
>NZ_BAAAZW010000060.1:0-505 GCF_039537105.1 Gordonia caeni | reverse complement strand
CCGAAACCGCACGCTACTGGCGACACCCTGATGGACACATCACGACAGAGCTTTGGACAAGGCCAGTCCGGGTCAAGAAAAAAGGCGCATGGGCATGGATCGACCCTACCCTCACAGCTCAGGGCGATGAAATCAGACCCAAGGTGATTAAGGGTGATCTGAAACTTCCTCATGGGGAGGATTCGGATCCTGCAACCACCTTTACCTTCACCCCCGCGCAATCTCTCACTCTGGCATGGCCTACCAGGCTTCCAAGGCCGACACTTCAGGGTAACCGTGCCACCTACACCGATGCGGCGGGATCCGGCACCGACCTCGTGGTGACCGCACTTGCCACAGGCTTTCGTTACGATCTGGTCCTACGCGAGCGGCCTACCAAGGCTCTAGAAATCAAGATTCCAGTGCGAGGCAAAAAACTTGCGCTACGCGGAGATTCCAATGGCCGCCTGCGCCTGGTCGGCGAGGGGAGCCGCAATCTCACTGTGACTGCGCAACCCATCATGCG
>NZ_BAAAZW010000059.1:0-510 GCF_039537105.1 Gordonia caeni | reverse complement strand
ATAATCGTATTGTTGCAATTGTAGGGGATTCGGCCACCGCGCTCCGTTCTACTAATTCAGGAGCAACATTTGGAAAAGCAAATCTAGGCACCACGAACATCAGAAATGTCAAAGGTTTACATTTTAAGCCTGCTAGCAATCTAGTATATGCAGTTGGACAGGATGGCTACATGATTTCTTCAACTAATGCCGGAAGTAGCTATACCCAGCGACTGGCAGGTATCCGAAATGATTTCTCTGGAATTGATTTTAAAACAGATCGGGTGGGACACATTATCGGCCAGCAAGGTGCCGTTTATGTGACCTCCAATGGAACCACCACTGTTGTTTCCAGACCAATTAATGAGCCTCTAGATTTGGTGGGATTAGATTACTGGAATAACTCTTTTGGCTATGTAGGGTCAAACGCAGGTAAAATATTCAGAACATCAAACAGCGGATCCACTTGGGTTCCTGTGCCAGCTCAAACTGCAGAAACCATTACTGGATTTTACCTATTCGCTCCTTCCG
>NZ_BAAAZW010000058.1:0-513 GCF_039537105.1 Gordonia caeni | reverse complement strand
CAACGCGCGGCCGAAGGGGCGTCCGTTTCCCGCGTCCGTGGTGCTGTGCGGGCTGCGCGATGTGCGTGACTACAAGGTCGCCTGCGGCGGGGACGCCGACCGGTCGAACCCGATCAGCCCGTTCAACATCGTCACCGACTCGCTGCGCCTGGGCGACTTCACCGCCGGCCAGATCGGCGAGCTGTACGGCCAGCACACCCAGGCGACCGGACAGGAGTTCACCAAGGACGCGGTGGACCGAGTGTTCGAGCTGACGCAGGGGCAGCCGTGGCTGGTCAACGCCCTCGCCCACGAGATCATCATCAAGATGGGGGTGACCGGCGCCGTCACTGCCGGGCAGGTGGACGAGGCCAAGGAGCGGTTGATCAGGGCGCGCGCCATCCACCTGGACGCCCTCGTCGCGCGGTTGTACGAACCACGGGTGGAACGGGTGATCGGACCGATCGTGGCGGGAATTTGGCCCGGCACGGACACCTCTTTCGACGACGACGTCTCCTACGTGCACGATCTGGG
>NZ_BAAAZW010000057.1:0-514 GCF_039537105.1 Gordonia caeni | reverse complement strand
GGCAGCTCGACAGATTACTTTTCATGAGGCCCATGATTACCAAGCTGTATGGAGTAGAGATGGGAAAACCTTGGCTTTCGCTTCGGATCGCTATGGTAACTTTGACATATTTGGGATGAGCCCCGAAGGTGGTCCAGCCACCAGACTTACTTTTCACTCCAATGATGAACAACCTTTTGAATTCTCAGCGGATGATCAATCGGTTATTTTTGGAAGTCAACGAATGGATATCGCAGAACACAGGCAATATCCCACTGGATCCCAGCCTGAGTTATATTCTGTCCCCAAAAAGGGTGGTAGAGTTGATCAGGTTTTTACTATTCCTGCCGAATATGTAACTGTAAGTAAGGATGGGAGCAAAATGCTTTATCACGATAAAAAAGGAGGCGAAAATGAATGGAGAAAGCATCATCAATCCGGAATTGCACGGGATATATGGTTGTATGATGCCAAAAACAATACGCATGAGATGCTTACCACTTTCTATGGAGAAGACAGAAATCCAGTTTTCTCT
>NZ_BAAAZW010000056.1:0-515 GCF_039537105.1 Gordonia caeni | reverse complement strand
CTGTTATCCATAGGCACTTTACTCCCATCCACAGAATTTGTGGCAGTAGAAAAAGAGCTAATAGCCCCAGCGCTTATTTCAATGGAAATATTTCGCTGTGCTAAGGCTGAAACTGAAAAGTATAGGAATACGATGAACAGTAGTGAGTGTTTCATGACAAGTTGTATAGGAAGGTTAGTAAAAGAATTAGTTAATCAAAAATACAGCTGAGGATAATCAACCCTAAACTTCAAGTCTAAATTTTTCTTAATCAGTTAGTTAAAAAACCTTACCTACTTATTTCTTACTTTTAACGGCTAATCAAGTCTCCGGATAACTAAATTTGAAAATGAAAAAGTTATTCTTTACCCTGATCCTTGCATTCACTGCTAGTTATTTTGCCATAGCACAAACCTCCACCTACGACGAAGCCCTTGCGAAAGAAGTAGGCGCCGATGACTATGGAATGAAGAAATACGTGATCGCATTCCTATACCGGGGAGACCGTGTCACTGAGTATTCAGATGAGCAGCGAG
>NZ_BAAAZW010000055.1:0-520 GCF_039537105.1 Gordonia caeni | reverse complement strand
AAATACTTTACGTGGATGATGATCCAGATGATATTTTGCTGGCATCTACTCTCCTAAAGAGAATTACTGACACAGTCTATGAATTAGAAGGAGCTACCAGTCTTGAGGAGGCCAGTTTAAAACTCAATCAAAATTTCGACCTATACTTAGTTGACTACAGATTAGGAAAGGACACTGGGTTAGAGCTTATCCGCGAAATACATTCAATAAGAAAACATGCTCCAGTAATCATGCTTACGGGTATGAGTACTGGTAATATCGACAAAGAAGCACTTAATCTAGGTGTGTCAGATTACCTAGTTAAAGGTGAATTTGATGCGCAGACGCTAGACAGAACGCTGAAGTATGCTATTCGAGATTCTCATTTGATGGAGTCTTTATCAAGCGCGGCTGTCAAGTTTAGGTCAATATTTGAGCTCGCTACCGATCCATTTCTATTAATGGATTATGAAGGTGAAATATTAGAAGTCAATCCTGCCTTTCAGAAAAAATTTGGATTTAAAGTAGATACCCAAAACTC
>NZ_BAAAZW010000054.1:0-521 GCF_039537105.1 Gordonia caeni | reverse complement strand
CTCGGAACTCGAATGTTCAACCTTTACTAATGAAACTTCATACTCAGAACCTGAAATTTCATTCTTCGATACTGAATGTTCAACCTTTTTATCTGAAGTTTTATGCCCAGAACATGAGTCCTAGCACTGCCCGCAAAACCACCAATCCCATTTCCTAGGCTCCTTCTTTTCAAAATCATTTATATTAGGAAAATAGTTTGCTTGATCGGGCAATGTTTTGAACAACTCATGAATTTTAACAAAGAGAATATTGCGCGTTTTGGTATTGCCACCAAGGGTTTTGTGTACACGCTAATGGGCGTGCTCACCTTTATGGCAGCTATAGGTTCCGGGGGTACAAAATCGGGTACTAGTGATGCGCTAAAGTTTTTACAAAACAATACCGTTGGCACCATTTTACTCGGAATCACGGCCATTGGATTAGTGGCTTACGTATTTTGGCGTTTTTATCAAGCTATCAAGGATCCGGACAAGGAAGGAACTGATTTGAAAGGAATTGGAAATAGGTTAGGGTTCTTTTC
>NZ_BAAAZW010000053.1:0-525 GCF_039537105.1 Gordonia caeni | reverse complement strand
ATTGTGTCTAAATGATATGATTTCAGCAATAAAATGGCTGTTTTTAGGCTGTATTGGCAATATTAGTATGAATCATTAAGAAATAGTCAATTTTGAACTCGATAATACAGTAGATTTTGATGATATGGTATTTATCAAACGTTTTCATTAAAAATAATGTAAATATTCAGTTTTATTTTTGAATTATTTGCAATAAATAAACCGACCTTCTATATTTGAATCATACAAAGAGGGAAAAACAAACGGTTTACTCTCAAAGCACTCAGAATACATTGAAATTACACTACACTGTAGGATGTTGAAATTGGCAGACAAGCCCTCCTGTCTCGGGGGTGGAGGTCATAGGATAAAGCATTTAGCGAGCTCGTAAATTTGCCTAACTACTCCGTGGAGGTTCGAATCCTTCTCCTACAGCAGGTTATTTTGGGTTTATTGTTAATTGACTAAAACCATGAAATTTTGTTTCATGGTTTTTTTTATGTCCTGTTTTTTCTAGCACCCTATTCTGCAGGACCTATATTCTAC
>NZ_BAAAZW010000052.1:0-532 GCF_039537105.1 Gordonia caeni | reverse complement strand
ATAAGGCAGTCCCATTGCTTCAGGAATTACCAGAATGTCTGAAAATATAATAGCAGCATCTACCCCCAACAAATCTACAGGCTGAATAGTCACTTCTGCGGCAAGCTCTGGAGTCTGGGCAAGCTCAATAAATCCGCTTACACTTTCCCTTACTTTTCGATATTCTGGCAAAATTCTGCCTGCCTGACGCATCAGCCAAACTGGAGTTCTTTCAATAGATGCGCCTTTAGCGGCACGAAGTAGGAGGTCATTCTGTAAATGCATGGGGCAAAGATAAGCGCCAAATTATATATGGCTTTTAAAATTGACACATAAAAAAACTGGAACAATAAAAAATCATTGTTCCAGTTCGTGGTAATCCAGTTGGTTTAGGTGATGTGTTTGGTGGAATATTACTCGATGCGTTTGAAGTCTGAGTCACTTAAGCCCATTAGTTTTGTGACAGCGTTATAATCAGTTAGATCAATTCTAGCATTGGCAGAGAGAAGTTCTCCAGGCACTATTACAATTCTGAACAATTGATTGTCAGTCC
>NZ_BAAAZW010000051.1:0-534 GCF_039537105.1 Gordonia caeni | reverse complement strand
GCTGGGTAGATGGCGGGTGCGGAGGAATGCGGATTTGTCCCGCACGTCCAGCAAGCCGCTGATGACGTGAACAGACATGATGAACCCCTTTGAGGGCATGCCGGTAAGAGAAGCACCGGCGCGCGTAGGTGAGGAACCCCGAGGCCCGCGGAAGGGGCAGATCGGGAGGGAGGAGAGCGGCGGAGCTTGAGCTCGAACGCCACCGGCAACGTACCACACGTCGCTGCCCATGAAACGTCTAGCCCTCTCGGGCTATTCCCGGGGCATTCTCGTGTCTTCGCGCGTGAAACGCGCCGTGGACCGTAACAATGTTCTTCTCGCCCTCCTGTCCGATCCGGACATGGAATCCGCAAGCGCCCTGCAGGACCTTTGCAATGACGGCGAGGTTACCTATACGCAGACGATCCTTGGGGGATGACATGAACAGCACCCGTTGCCCGCGATGCCACAACGAGCTCGACGAGGGCCCGATCATGTACCGGTGCGCCAGCTGCCGGCGTGCGGTCTTCGCCGCCGACCTGGAGAACGAGTTCG
>NZ_BAAAZW010000050.1:0-540 GCF_039537105.1 Gordonia caeni | reverse complement strand
AGATTTCACTGACTACCAATATGAATATGGGCAAGGCGAACAAGGTATTCGGCCTACTACCCCAAACCCAACCTCTGGACAATGGTCTTTCGGAGAGAAATTTGCTCCTGGCATGACCCAAATGCTTTTTGACGGAATTACAGTTCCTTATGAACCAGTAAAAGGCATTATCAATGATTTCTTTCGCAATGGTCAGAATGTGACTAATTCTATTACCCTCGCTACTTCTACCGAAAAGGGTGGAATGAGTTTGTCTTTTTCAGATCTGAATAGTAAGGGTATTGTGCCAAACAATGTTTACAATCGAAAGACTATCAATTTGGGCTTTGCTTATGATTTGAGTCCAAAGTTCAGTTTCCGGGGAAACTTTAATTATTCTCATGAAGAGAATGAAAATCCACCAAACATTGGTCAGCAGGATAATACGATTCCAGTAGCGCTTTACAATATGGCTAACTCCATGCCACTGGATGTCCTTCGTGACAACCGGTATGATGCAAATGGAAACGAGGCGGTTTATTCCAGGTTTAGAAATCGTAC
>NZ_BAAAZW010000049.1:0-545 GCF_039537105.1 Gordonia caeni | reverse complement strand
GCAAATGCGCCACCCCAAAAAAGAGATTGTGCTATTCCAGATTTTAGGAAATCAGGAATTAGCGTTTGATTTAAAGGGCAATTTCACACTTCAGGATTTGGAGTCAGATCGATCAATTATTCTAGATGGAAAGGCGATAGAAAAAACCTATAACGATTCTATAAATAACTATTTATCAGAATTTAAACAATCTTTACTTATACCTCAAGTTCATTTGTTTCAGGTGCGATTGACGGATTCTATCGCCGGTGTGATCAGTGAATTTTTATCACAAAGATCCCTATTCTGATGCAGTTGCTACAGCCCATATTGCTTTGGGGTTTGCTCGGAATTAGCATACCTTTTCTTATCCACCTGTGGCGTGGAAGAAAGGGAAAGGTAATGTCTTGGGCAGCGATGCATTGGCTCCCAACTCAGGAAAGTTCTGTTGCAAAAGGCATACGATTAGAAAATATCTTGGTGCTTTTGCTGCGGATTCTGATGCTTGTGATATTGGTATTATTGCTCAGTAAGCTGTTTGTTCCAAAGCATAATAAAGTCTCTGA
>NZ_BAAAZW010000048.1:0-545 GCF_039537105.1 Gordonia caeni | reverse complement strand
GTCCTTCGAAAAGTTTTTGTGTTGGGATGCATTGAGATTCCTCCCAATTTCCTAGAAATACTTGATCGTCATCCATCAAAACCGGTGAGGGGAAATTTGGACTAAGTAGGATTTCGCAGAGTTTACTGTTTTTTGGATCTGTTCTCACCTCAAGCGCCTCATAGATACCTACGTTTCCACCTGAGCCGATTATACTTAAGCTGGACTTTGGTTTTGGATAGTCAGAGGTTGGTATTTCGATCCAGATTTTTGCTGGATTTTGCTGGATCTTGGCTATCGGCAATGCTTCATTTTTGCAGCGATTGAGTATCTCTTCCAAATTGAAAAAGTTGACCTGAGGAGAAAGAAATGCGCTTATTGTTTGAAAAATCAGTGCTTCAGTTTCATTAATAGGAGCGTTTGGAGACAGTTCTATGTCTGCGCAAACCAAGATTTCCTCCACTCTCAATGCATGAAAATCCACAAAATCCTCACATAGGTTTCTATGCGCATTCAAACTCGCTTTTGCCTTCCCGAGAATTTGTCTGATTTTGGCTACTTTTTTC
>NZ_BAAAZW010000047.1:0-546 GCF_039537105.1 Gordonia caeni | reverse complement strand
CTATCGACGTGTATTGACTCCCTCGGTCGGAGTGAAATGTCGCCCCGACGGGCATCTCGATGCGGGCCGCGGCCATATCGATGGCCGCGCACACCAAGCTCGCCGGATATCGTACGACCAGCGCCCAGCCGATCACGCTCTTGCTGAAGCAGTCGATAACCGTTGCCAGGAAAAGCGCACCCTCACCCGTATCGATCTGCGTGATATCACCGATCATCTTCTGGCCGGGCACCTCCGCGCTGAAGTCGCGTCGCACCAGGTCAGGGATCGGGGCCGCGTTCTTGTCCGCGATCGTCAGGCCACGGCGTCGCTTAACCTGCACCGGGACCAGGCCCATCTGGCGCATGAGCTTGCGAACGAGTTCGTCGTCCACCTCGACGCCGGCACGCCTGAGCTCCGCGTGGATACGGCGGTACCCGTAAGTCCGGCCGGATTCGGCGAACACGAAGTCAATCAAGAGCTTGAGGTCCTCGCGCCGTTGTTCGGTCGCCGACATCGGGCGCTTCTCCCAGTCGTAGTATCCGGATTTCGACACGCCGAGCAGAC
>NZ_BAAAZW010000046.1:0-546 GCF_039537105.1 Gordonia caeni | reverse complement strand
GAAAATTAGAATGGTTTCAAACTCAAATTGAAGGATTTGGATCGGGTAGCAGCTTAATTTTTAGTTTGGGTGGTATGGCTGACCTAAGTCCTAACTTTTCTGTTGGGGCGAGCATTTCAAATCTCAGCCGATCCAAACTCTCAAAAGACTCGGAAACAAGGCTTCCAACTGGCGTGAGTTTAGGAATATCCTACACCCCTATCTCACAACTTCAAATTCAACTGGAAATAGAAAAAGATATTCAGATCAAGCCAATCCTAAAAGCCGGCATTGAATATGGAATCAGAGATTGGATATTTCTCAGAACTGGGATCAACAGCCATCCAAGCAGACTATTTTTTGGTTTGGGCCTGAAATCCAACAGGATGAAATTGGATTATGCTTTTGGTCAAAACCAGGCTTTGGGAAGTACAAATCATTTGAGTTTGGCTTTTGCTTTTAAAAACTAATGAAGGCCGCCATTCTATTCTTAGGTATCACAAGTTTACTTTTCTTTGAAGCAGAAGCTCAGCAGCCACCGCACAAAGAGATAGATTTGGAGTCATT
>NZ_BAAAZW010000045.1:0-546 GCF_039537105.1 Gordonia caeni | reverse complement strand
CGATGAACCTATTGACGGAGCAAATGATGGCGGTAGTGGTGTAGCGATTTTAATGGAAATCGCTCGGGTGATAGGTACTCAGGAATTAAAGCCAGAAGTTGGAATAGACATTATATTATTCGACGGAGAGGATGACGGTGAGCCTGAAGGAACAGAAATGAGAAACAACGAGCAGGATTTCTGGTGGTGCTTGGGCTCTCAGCACTGGTCCAAAAACAAGCATAAGCCGAATTACTCTGCTTATTACGGGATCTTGGTGGACATGGTAGGTGCGAAAGGATCCCGGTTCTACCGAGAAGGTTATTCCCGTCAATACGCCTCAGGAATTGTTAAAAAAGTCTGGGACAATGCCCATCAGATTGGGCAGGGAGACTTTTTTATCTATAAAGATTCTCCAGAAATCACCGATGACCATGTATTTGTGAATGCATTTGCAAAAATACCCATGATAGACATCATAGAATTCTCACCTGATTTTGGATTTGCTCAGTATCATCACAAGCACTCGGATAATATGGAGATCATTGATCGTCGTACCTTACAGGC
>NZ_BAAAZW010000044.1:0-551 GCF_039537105.1 Gordonia caeni | reverse complement strand
ACACTTTATCAGATTGTGTGGCAACATCTATAGCTATTGATAAATGTTGGTATCAACTTAGGAAAGTTACAGCATTACGATTTTCTTCCAGTAAGCAAACTAGATTCCTTGGGGCACTTCGACAAGCGAGGTATCCGAATAGCTTACTCCGAATTAAGCCAGAGGCCCGTCCTTTCGAGACTATTTGATGTAATAACTACTTGTATCCTCTGGAGTTAAAACTCTACTTCGAAGCTTTGTCCTCTTTCAAGATCTATATCCATTTCTGATCCGTCATAAAACACCAAAATTCTACCGCTCTTCCCGGCATGAATTCTACAGGTTTTTAGTTCTCCAGCCTCCCAAGTCATATCTATTGTATAATTCCCTCTGGCTTTTAGTCCATTCACACGGCCATTCTCCCAAGCTTTAGGGAGTGCAGGTAGCAAGCGGATGAGGCCTGTCTCATGGGACTGCACAAGCATCTCAGCGACTCCGGCAGTATAACCGAAATTCCCGTCGATCTGAAATGGTGGGTGACCATCAAATAAATTAGGGTAGAGTGATTGTGA
>NZ_BAAAZW010000043.1:0-553 GCF_039537105.1 Gordonia caeni | reverse complement strand
AGAAGTGATAGAGTGTCACCACATCACCGGTACTGGAGATTTTATTCTTAAGATTATAGCAAAGGATATTACCTCATACCAGAATTTGATGCTTGAGAAAGTGTCAGAGATCAAAGAAGTAGATTCCATGCAATCCATGGTAATTTTGTCTACTTTCAAAGATTCTAAAGTAATGCCAATTCCGGCTTAATCAGCCTTTACTACTAGCTAAAGGGTGGCGTAAGTCACCCTTTTTTTTTGAACAAATGGAACAAAATCCCTGGAAAACAAAAAAGATTAATCCGATTTATGAAAATCCCTGGATTAAGGTAGAGCATCATGATATCATAAATCCTGCTGGAAAAGAGGGGATATATGGTAAGGTTCATTTCAAGAATAGAGCAATGGGCATTATTCCTATTGATACCGAAGGAAATACCTGGCTCATCGGCCAATACCGATACACCTTGAATGAATATGCATGGGAAATACCTATGGGTGGGGGACCTTTGGAAGAAGATAAACTAGAGAGTGCAAAGAGGGAATTGAAGGAAGAAACAGGATTAACAGCTGA
>NZ_BAAAZW010000042.1:0-555 GCF_039537105.1 Gordonia caeni | reverse complement strand
CAGGCTATCCACGAAACAGACCTATGCATGTGGGGGCTTGATGTAGGTTTTCCTACGAAGATCACCTCTATGGGGGGCAAATACCTGTGGAAGGACAGTAAGGAAACTCCGGAAGTTTTGACTTCTATCTATAACTATCCTGATGAGGATAAAATTATCCAGTTTGAAGTTCGCCCTTGGTACACCAATGCTGAGGACGGAGCCACCGTAGGTAATATATTCTACGGGGACAAAGGCTATTTGGTCGTAGATGGCTATGATAAGTACAAAACCTTCTTGGGCAATGATCGCACGCCAGGCAAATCCGGAGATGATGGGGGAGCTGCTGCGTCCGGAATGGACAGAGGAGCAGGAGGAACTGATGTTCACTTTTCCAACTTCATTGAGGCTGTTCGCAAGCATGATAAATCTATCCTAAATGGTCCGGTGGAAACCGCTCACTTATCTTCTGGCTTGGCACACTTAGGGAATATTTCTTACAGACTGGGAAGAGTGTTGGACTTTGATCCTAAATCCGAGAAGTTTGTCAACGATCCTGAAGCCGATGCGATGCTG
>NZ_BAAAZW010000041.1:0-556 GCF_039537105.1 Gordonia caeni | reverse complement strand
GCTTTTCTATCTAACCCATGGCAATTCCCACAAAAGTTTGTGTAAACGGATTTACCAATATTTTCAAAATCCGCATTCGGAGTCATTCCTATTATCCAAGGAATTTGATTTGCATTCACGTATAACGTTTGATTTGTTGGATCAAAAGAAGCACCGCCCCATTCTCCACCACCATCCATTCCTGGGAAAAGAACCAGAGGTTTGGTCGGATGAGGAGGAGCCCAAGTATCACCATAAATCGCATTTTTCAACTGACTTCTGATATCTGCTTCCCACTCAGGCTTTAGATTTAAAATATTTTTGTCCTCAAAAACCATAGTCATAAACGGCTCAGGCAAAGATGGAATAGGTTGAGTCGGAGAAGTAAATTCCCCCGGCATCGAAGACTGAGTCATAGGCGTTTCTTCAATGGGCCAAACCGGCTCCCCTGTCTCCCGATCAAACACATAGGTCATCCCTTGTTTGGAAATCTGCGCGACTGCATCTATCCACTTTCCGTCCTTCTGAATTCGAATTAAGTTTGGATTTGCAGGAAAATCTCGATCCCAGACATCAT
>NZ_BAAAZW010000040.1:0-560 GCF_039537105.1 Gordonia caeni | reverse complement strand
CCAGTGGTCTATCATGCTTTGAACGGCATTTTCTATGGATTTCTCTTCCAAAATATCAACAGGAACAACCAATGCTTCGCCACCAGAATTCTTAATTTCAAGAGCAATCTCTTCTAAAAGTTCTTTGCGTCTGGCTGAAAGCACCACTTTGTATCCTAAGCTTGCCCATTCAAAGGCCATAGCTTTGCCAATCCCGGACGAAGCACCTGTTATCCAGACTACCTTTTCTTTTGCGTTTGCCATTTTAAGTCATGTTAAAAATATAATTGGATATTCGAGCTAAAGCACAACGACCAGTATAAATGCAATTCCCAACTTTCTTTTTTGTAGTTGCTTACATCAGGTATTTGAGGTTTCTCTTAGACTAAAATAAGGATTTCATTCAGATAAATTAGACTGAATTGAGGTAGTATTTGAAATCAAAAATAAGGGATATGCTTCCTTGGTATTATGGGGTTACGCAGAGGAAGTATTCAAAAAATAGAAGTTTTTAAACTCTCCTAATTGAGAGTTTAAAGACATTAATCCCAAAGTCCATTTGCCTCAGTCAAAATAACTGG
>NZ_BAAAZW010000039.1:0-575 GCF_039537105.1 Gordonia caeni | reverse complement strand
CTACCATCTGTAAATGCATGAATAAACACATCGTCCATTCCATTAAATTTTGCTGCATCACAAAGGCCTTTCAAATGCTTAATATGCGCATGTACACCACCGTCGGAAAGCAATCCCATAAAGTGAGCTTTCTTCTTTGCTGCTTTAGCTTTGGCAAATGCTTCTACCAAAACAGGATGTGTATTTAGCTCTTTATTTTCTACGGCAAGGTTGATTTTCACTAAATCCTGATACACCACCCGGCCTGCACCTATATTCATGTGACCTACCTCAGAATTGCCCATTTGGCCTTCTGGTAAGCCTACAGCAAGACCAGAAGCTTCCAGTTTTCCATGAGGATATTTTGTGTAAAGACTATCTACAAAAGGGGTTTTTGCTTTGTCAATCGCAGAAACAGAAGGATTGGTGGCTATTCCCCAACCATCCAAAATCATTAAAAGTACTTTCTTATCCATACCGCAAATATATTATAATTCAGAGTAAAGTAGTCCCGAAATCCTGATAACACAAAACTTCCAAGATATGCGCTTGGTAAACTGATAAATGCAGAACATGATTCCTTTTTTGGCTTAGTA
>NZ_BAAAZW010000038.1:0-575 GCF_039537105.1 Gordonia caeni | reverse complement strand
AGCGGGCGAAATATGTAAGCAAAGAAAATGCGATGGATTATGTGGCAGGATACTGTGTTCACAATGATGTCTCAGAGCGTGATTTTCAATTACATCATGGAGGACAGTGGGTGAAAGGAAAGAGTGCTGATAACTTCGCTCCTCTTGGGCCAGTTTTGGTCACCAAAACTGAGATCGAAGTTCCGCATAACTTGAGACTTTGGTTGAAACTGAACGGGGAAATGCTCCAAGACAGCAATACGTCAGATTTGGTTTTTGATATTCCTGAATTGATTGAGCACCTGAGTCAGTACATGACGTTATTGCCTGGAGACGTGATTTCTACAGGAACTCCAGCTGGCGTTGGCCTTGGATTGACCCCTCCTACTTACTTGAAAGAAGGTGATGTTGTAGAACTAGGAATCGAAGGGCTTGGTGAAGCAAAGCAAACAGCAATCAACGACCCAGAAGCATGAGACTGGATTCCCACCAGCATTTCTGGAAATACAATCCCCAAAAGCACTCCTGGATCACCGACGACATGAAAGTGATCCAGCGAGACTTTCTTCCGGAAGATCTCTTCCCGATTTTAGCAG
>NZ_BAAAZW010000037.1:0-589 GCF_039537105.1 Gordonia caeni | reverse complement strand
ATAAAGATGCTATAGCTGGGGTTTTGGTGGTTCTTCCAAATTTCGGAGATGAAAGAGGAATTGCCGATACCTTACACCTAGCAGACTTGAAAGTACCCGTACTTATCCAAGGCTACCCAGATGAACTTAATAAGCTTAATGTAGCAAATCGCCGAGATTCTTGGTGTGGCAAGATTTCCGTTTGTAACAACCTTTATCAATACGGCATCAAATATTCAATCACTACCAAGCATGTCGTCCATCCTACCGATCCTTCGTTTTTAGCGGATCTAAAGCAGTTTCTGGGTGTCTGCCGTGTAGTAAAAGGAATGAAAAATGTGCGTATCGGAGCAATTGGAGCAAGACCAACTGCCTTTAATACTGTACGATACAGCGAAAAAATCCTTCAGAAAAATGGCATCTCTGTAGTTACCTGCGACCTGTCTGAGATACTAGGTTATGCCAATAAACTGGACAAATCTGATCAACGCGTAAAAGATCATTTGGAGAAAATCCACAACTACGCTTCCACAGGTAAAACTCCTAGCGAATCTCTAATTCAAATGGCCAAGCTGGATGTTGTACTGAATGATTTCATGACAGAAAATCA
>NZ_BAAAZW010000036.1:0-589 GCF_039537105.1 Gordonia caeni | reverse complement strand
ATCCTAACAAAACATAGAGCGGATAGGTTAAAAGTTAGGTAAACTGGCTTATTTATTGCCCAAATATAGCCTTAGGAACATCTACATTTACATCCATTATTTAAACGCTCAATTCCATTAAACGCTTTTTAGCTAAATTTTTAAAGATTCTGGGTATAACTATTGCCACTCTTCTGGTGGTCGTAGGAGCCTTGATTCTTTTCATTCGCAGCCCATGGGGTCAGGGGATCATTGTGGACAAAGCAACTTCCTATGTTTCTGATAAAACAGGCACTGAAATATCAATAAAGCGGCTTTTCATCACATTCGCAGGAAATATCTATTTGGAAGATTTATATCTGGAAGACACCCAAGGTGACACGTTGCTCTATTCCAAAAATCTGGAAGCAGGAGTAGCTTTTGCCCCCCTACTGACCACAGGAAATATTAGTGTAACGAAGTTGGAATGGGAAGGTCTAATAGCTAGAGTAAATCGAAGCGCAACCACTGAGAAATTCAATTTCGACTTTTTGATTGAGGCATTCGTTTCCCAAGATGCGGACTCCACTCAAACTGTGGCTGCCGACACTACTGTCTCCGACCCGCTATC
>NZ_BAAAZW010000035.1:0-595 GCF_039537105.1 Gordonia caeni | reverse complement strand
AATGTTATTCCTGAATTGGGTTTTCGTCTGGCTTAGGGTTAGTTATGCTACCTTTAGGCAAGCGTCCAGCTTTTTTTAATGATTCCCTGATGATCCATTCCAGCTGACCATTGGTGCTGCGGAACTCATCTCCGGCCCATTTTTCGAGCGCTTTCATCATGTTCTCATCCAGCCGTAGAGCAAATGCTTTTTTCTTAGGCATAATTTATTCTTCCTTCCAATTTTCCATGAAAGCTGTCAGTTCTTTAGCCTTCATTGTCCCGATTAATATTTTTTTCTTTTCGCCTACATCTATTAAAAGTCCTTGATCTCCAAGAACAGAGTAAGCTTTGGTAGTTTTATTTCCTTTAAATCCCCATCCTCCATAGTCTGAGATGGGGCTATAGTTAATGACTTTGTATGACTTAATTGTTTCTTTTTGGAAACTTCGCCACTGACGAATAAATGGCGTGTATCTGAAAGAAATACTTTTATCATCAATCCTTGTTTCAAGTTTCAGATTGAAAATCAGGATGAAAACTAGAATCAATGAGCCAATAACTACTCCCAGGGCAATCGCCATTTCTTGTTTGTCATCGGTGGTAGCATATAATAC
>NZ_BAAAZW010000034.1:0-610 GCF_039537105.1 Gordonia caeni | reverse complement strand
ACGCCCCGTACGCGGGAAATACCTGATGTACTACGCCGTCTCCAGCTTCGGCAGCAACCACTCGGCCATCGGCCTGGCCACCAGCCGCACCGGCCGCCCGGGAAGCTGGACCGACCGCGGCATCGTGTACGCCACCGAGCTCGGCATGGACCACAACGCCATCGACCCCAACCTGCTGGTCGACCGCGAGGGCCGCTGGTGGCTGAGCTTCGGCTCGTACTGGACCGGCATCCGCATGATCCGCCTCGACCCCCGTACCGGGCTGCGGCACGAGAAGGACCGCACCCTGTACCACCTCGCGACCCGCCCCGACGCGCCGTACGCGGTCGAGGCGCCGGACATCGTCGAGCGCGGCGGCTACTACTACCTGTTCGCCTCCTACGACCGCTGCTGCGCGGGCCTGGACAGCACTTACAAGATCAAGGTCGGCCGCTCGACCAGCCCGACCGGCCCGTACACCGGCCGCGACGGGCAGCCGATGATGACCGGCGGCGGCACCCTGCTCCTGGAGACCCACGGCCGCTTCGTCGGCCCCGGCGGCCAGAGCGTCATGCGCGACCGCGGCCGCGACGTGCTCGTCTACCACTACTACGACGGCGACGACGGCGGC
>NZ_BAAAZW010000033.1:0-620 GCF_039537105.1 Gordonia caeni | reverse complement strand
CAAGAAGTCTCTATCGTGAGATACAATAATTAGGGTGCCGTCAAAAGCTTTTAAAGCATCTTTGATGATATCCTTTGTCTTCATATCCAAGTGATTGGTAGGCTCATCGAGAATTAGCAAATTCACTGGCTCTAATAGGAGTTTAATCATTGCTAGACGGGTTTTTTCTCCGCCCGAAAGCACTTTTACTTTCTTGTTGATATCATCGCCCTTGAACATGAAAGCTCCCAGAATATCTTTCACTTTGGTGCGAATTTCACCTACGGCGATATGATCGATGGTTTCAAAAATTGTCAAACTCTCATCTAGCAAGGAAGCTTGGTTTTGTGCGAAATAGCCAATCATGGAATTGTGTCCCAATTCACATTTTCCTTCAAAATCGATCTCGCCCATGATGGCTTTGATCATGGTTGATTTACCTTCACCATTTTTACCTACGAAGGAAACTTTCTGTCCACGCTCGATGGTCATAGAAGCGTTTTTGAAGACAACATGCTCATCGTAGCTTTTACTCATATCTTCTACCATCACTGGATAGTTCCCAGATCGTGGAGAAGGAGGGAAACGAAGTTTCAGTGCTGAGGTATCTACCTCATCTACTTCGATAATCTCCATTTTCT
>NZ_BAAAZW010000032.1:0-626 GCF_039537105.1 Gordonia caeni | reverse complement strand
AAGATCCTTGGCAGCAGAATGGGCACCTAATCAGATAAGAGTTAATGCCATTGCCCCATCTTTGACGGACACACCGCTGGCGAAGCAATTGGTAAGCACAGATGAGAAGCGCGCAGCCTCAGATAAGAGACATCCCTTGGGTCGAATAGGCACGCCGGAGGATATCGCTGAAGCAACCTTATTTCTCTTAGATGATAAATCTTCTTGGGTCACAGGTCAAATATTACACATAGACGGAGGAATGTCATCTTTGAAATAGTAAGATATGATTATCCTCAATGTTACCAGCACCCATAATTTCTTTGCTCACCCTGACCGAAGACCGAAGACAGGTGACCGAAGCAGCCTAAGTGTTAGTGTTTACCAAAGCCTATAATATCATTGTCTTATTACTGTTTGAAAAGCGGATATATATTTGATAAGAAGTAAATCAATTAAAATTCAGTTGACTTAATCTGGAGCAGTTGCTTAGCTTTATATATGAAGCATTCTCTAGTAGTTGGACTAAGTCTATTGATCCTTTCTTTTTCCTGCTCCATGCCTGAGGCTGAAAACAGTTACATTAATACTGTATCTGGTTCGATTTCTACAGATTCCATGGGGCTAACATTGGTTCATGAGCACAT
>NZ_BAAAZW010000031.1:0-629 GCF_039537105.1 Gordonia caeni | reverse complement strand
GTGAGTTCTTTTTGATCTAATTGCTTGGCGAATAGCTGTTGGTTTTCGGAAATGAGCTCTGCGGGAGAAACTTCGGTTTTTTCTACCTGCTCGGAGCTTATCTGAGTTCTGGCCCAGGTAAGTAAGTTCGAAAGTAGGATAGAGGCTGATCGCGTATTAGAGGCGATATTGGAAAGGATGTAATTCATCTCATTCATACTGAGCTCGCCCTCTTGCCAGAGATCCAGCGAATTATTAAGCGAGGCAAAGGGGGTACGCAGGTCATGGGAAATGATAGAAAAAAGCTTTTCGCGAAATTTGTTTGCTTTTTTGAGCTCTCGGTTGGAGTTCTTGAGTTCCGCTGCCTGTTCCTGAATTTTTTTGTTTTGGTTCTGTACTTTTTGGTTGGTTTCTTCCAACTTACGATGCGCTATCCGTAGTTTTTGGTTGATTTTGCGTTGATGCCACGCGAGAGCGAGCAATAGCAGTCCAACTGAAATGAAAATCCAAAGCAGTTCATTTTTACGAGTGAGGGAGAGTTCTGCGAGTGCTTGATCCTGAGTCAACTTCTGGTTTTCCAACTCCTTCTTTTCACTCTCATATTGGATTTCCAATTCGTCGCGAATTTTTTGTCTTGATGCGTTGAATAC
>NZ_BAAAZW010000030.1:0-630 GCF_039537105.1 Gordonia caeni | reverse complement strand
GGAGGATGTCTGTACTGGTCCGAAGAAAATGCTCTTCGGTATGGAACCACTGTAAATGGAGTGAAAAAGACCTAAATGAGAATTCTGATGATCACAAAAAGATGTGTAATCTATGCTAAGGATGTTCAGCGCATTACCGGACGGAGTGAGCGGTACAGCCACGATGTACTACGAAAAATCCGGGAACATCTTGAAAAAGGGGAAAAGCAATTTGTTACTGTGGCGGAGTTTTCCGCATTCTCCGGAATTCCCGAAGAAAAACTAAGGGAATATATATTCTAACTGGCATTGCCTTAATTCAAGTGATATTATAATCCCAGTCCTAGTAAGGGATGATCATATGCTGCTAGTAGTCAAAGGCATACTTCCTCCCTTAATTCTCCCTTAATCCTCCCTTGTAGTTCCCTTGATTCTCCCAGTGAGTAAGGGGAGTTCAAGGGAGCAATATGGGCTCAGGTGTGAAGCTTCTACGGGATTGCCACCCGTAATCCTAGACAATTAATTTAAATACAACTAATAATGGGAAAGGTAACAGATTCACTATTAAGTGGAGTCGTAGGAAAAGGTGGTAATCTCGTGCTATATAAGCAGAAGGGAAAGACTTTTATTAAGCAAAAGGCCACAAGGTCT
>NZ_BAAAZW010000029.1:0-650 GCF_039537105.1 Gordonia caeni | reverse complement strand
CTTGGCATTCACGGTTTGCATCCTGAGTTGATCAGAATGGTAGGACGTATGAGATACAGATCTTCTTACGGTCAAAACCTATTGCAGCACTCAAGGGAAGTGGCTAAGCTTTGTGCTACCATGGCTGCTGAGATGGGCTTGAATGCTAAGATGGCGAAGCGTGCAGGTTTACTTCACGATATCGGGAAAGTATGGCATGAGGAGCAGGAACTACCACACGCAGTATTGGGTATGGAGCTTGCGAAGCGATACAAAGAGCATCCTGAGATTTGCAATGCAATCGGAGCTCACCACGATGAAATCGAGATGACATCCATGATCTCGCCGATTGTACAGGCCTCAGATGCGATATCAGGCGCGAGACCAGGCGCAAGACGCGAAGTGATGGATAGTTACATCAAACGTCTGAAAGACCTTGAGGAGCTTGCTTTGAGCTTTGACGGGGTGAATAAATGCTTTGCTATGCAGGCTGGTCGTGAACTACGGGTTTTAGTAGATGCAGATAATGTAGATGATTCTACTGCGGGCAAACTTTCTTTTGATATTTCTCAGAAAATAGAAAAGGAAATGCAATATCCAGGTCAGATCAAGATTACTGTTATCAGAGAAATGAGATCTGTCAATTACGCTAGATAAAGGAGCAGGAAGAC
>NZ_BAAAZW010000028.1:0-670 GCF_039537105.1 Gordonia caeni | reverse complement strand
GTTGGTCGTCAATTACGTGAAAATGGCGTGACTTACATTGTCTATGGTGATCCCAATGGGATGAATAGACCGTGGATGTTGGATCCTGTTCCTATGGTATTCAGTAATGAA
This sequence comes from Gordonia caeni, assembly GCF_039537105.1. Lineage (NCBI taxonomy): Bacteria > Bacillati > Actinomycetota > Actinomycetes > Mycobacteriales > Gordoniaceae > Gordonia > Gordonia caeni. The sequence continues at coordinate 559 of NZ_BAAAZW010000028.1, read as the reverse complement.
GAGTGGGAAGGAATAGAGAAAGGCTTACTTCAGAGATCAGAACTTTTGAATCTGATTTTAAGTGATTTATATGGAGATCAGACCTTGATAAAGGAGGGGCGTATTCCTTTTGAATTGATCTATAATCACGGAGGTTTTTTGCGACAAGCGCATAACATCAAGTTAGATGGTGAGCAGCAACTTATCCAGTACTCTTCCGATCTAGCTCGTGGTCCAAATGGCAAAATGTGGGTGCTTCACGATAGAACAGATGCTCCTTCTGGTTCTGGATATACTTTTGAAAATAGAGCAGCAATGACACGGGTTTTTCCTGATCTAATCCGTGAAAATCATGCCCGTAAAATTACCTCCTATTATCAAACCTTCAAAAACACACTAAGTAATTTAACTACTAACAATAAGGAAAACCCTAGGGTAGTTTTGCTTTCGCCCGGCCCTACTAACGAGACCTTTTTTGAGCATGCCTACATTTCTTCCTTTATGGGATTTACCCTTGCTTTTGGAGAAGACCTCACCGTAAGTGATGGTTACGTGTGGCTGAAGACTATTAAAGGCCTAG
>NZ_BAAAZW010000027.1:0-884 GCF_039537105.1 Gordonia caeni | reverse complement strand
CATGTAGAAAGAAATACAACATACCATATATACTTATCCCTATGCCTAACCAAAACCTATAGTCAAACTCTTCAACTCCAAGGAGAATCAGCGCTACAGCAATGCTTCCAAACAAAAGAGAAAATAAATCATTCAGTTCAAAAAATGAATCTGAATGTTCATGGTGTGTTTTATGAATCGACCACAACGGACCATGCATTAGGAATTTATGAATTGCCCAGCCTGACAATTCCATCAAGACAAAACCTAAAATGCTGAACCCTATCGCTTCAATCATCTTTGTAATAACCTTAGTGGTGAATTTTTGTTTAAGGATCTGTCAAAATAAACGGCCACTTTGATAGAAAAATTAAACACCCAATGTGAAATTAAGAATTGTAAAAAAAAGTATCATCGCGGTAAGCATCAATGCCGCTAAGGGATTACCTTTTTCAAAATTGCCTTTTCTATAAATCAAATGAATCAAAAAGGCTACTACAAACCAAGTCAGGTAGTTACTTGTAGGAATAACATCCGATTTCCAATACCAAAAATCCAACGCTACCGCTACAGGCTCCATGATATAATCGACCACAGTCATTGCACCTGCGCCGAGGAAGGCAGCAAACACATCATTGTCTGTAACCTTATAGAATACTGCCCCTGTAAGGTAAACTAGTAAAAACCAGTTGATCCCAATCACTATTGGAACCTGCCACAGCATAGGGCCAAGTGTAGGACCATAGACATAATCTCCGAAAATATAACCGGTATGAATTCCTATGAGTTCTGCTCCAAAACCAATCCAAAAAGCAACGGCTGCGAAAATCGGGAAAGCCTCAGCCCACCCTCGATGAAATCCCAAAACCAACAGCAAGGTAACAATCAGCTGCGCTGGAGTAAGC
>NZ_BAAAZW010000026.1:0-1452 GCF_039537105.1 Gordonia caeni | reverse complement strand
GGCTCTTCGGTTCTGAGAGTGCGTAGGTGAGGTTCGGGACGAGCGCGGGCGACCACAAGATGTAGGCGGGTCCTGGGTGTGATCATGGAAGTTCCTACACACCCTTGACGCACACCACAGGACCCATGGCTGAGCTTACTTCCGATGTTGCCGACACGATCTGCCGAACCGTCGAGTTGGGCGTGACGATCACCGGTGCGGCCGTCGGCGCCGATGACCGGACCCATGTTTTCTGCGAGGTCCTCGACCCCGATCGACGATGCCCGGACTGCAACATTGCGGGTCAACTACGAGATCGGGTCGAGCGGGTCCTGACTGACACTCCTGTCGTCGGCTATCCAGTCCTCCTGCACGTGATGGTTCCGCGGTTCGTGTGCCACACCAGCGACTGCTCGAGGTCGGTCTTTCGCGCGAGGATCGACCACATCGCCAGGGCTCGAGCAGTGGTCACGACCAGGACCGAACGCTGGATTTTGCAGCGCATCGTGGTCGACAAGATGAGCGTGGCCGCCGTCGCCGCGAACCTCGCGATCTCGTGGAGCACGGTCAACCAGATCGCTACAGACGCCGCTCGCGCCTTGGTCTACGACGGCGACCACCTCGACGGGGTCCGGTGCCTCGGTGTGGACGAGCACAAATGGAAACACGTTCGCGGACAAGGGGAACCGAGTTTCGTCACGGTCCTGATCGACCTGACTCCGGTCATCGACGGGACCGGCCCGGCACGCCTGCTCGACATGATCGGCGGCCGCTCCAAACACGTCCTCAAACAGTGGATGGCCGCCCGGGACCAGCAGTTCCGGGATCGGATCAAGGTCGTGGCGATGGACGGATTCACCGGCTACAAGAGCGCCACCGCCGAGGAACTCCCCGCGGCCCGGGTGGTGATGGATCCGTTCCACGTTGTCCATCTGGCCGCAAGCAAACTCGACTTGTGTCGGCAACGGATCCAGCAGCAGGTATGCGGACACCGGGGCCGCAAGGACGACCCGCTGTACAAGATCCGCCGGATTCTGCACACCCGCACCGAACTGCTCACCGACAAACAGAAGATCCGCCTGTTCGAGTCGCTGACCAGTCACCACGACCATGTCGCTGTCGAGATCACCCACCAGATCTACCAGCAGCTGATCGCCGCTTACGAACACCCGCAGCGCCGCGAGGGAAAGAAACTCATGTACAAGATCCTGCGCCGTATCCGCACCGGACTGCCGGCAGGCCTGCAAGAGTTGGCCCAACTCGGACGAAGCCTGTGGTCCCGGCGCACCGACATCCTCGCCTACTTCGACGTCGGCGTCTCCAACGGGCCAGTCGAAGCCATCAACGGACGCCTCGAACACCTCCGCGGCATCGCGCAAGGCTTCCGCAACCTCGACCACTACATCTTGCGGTCACTACTGCACTCGGGTCAGCTCACCGAACGAGTCAACGCACTCTGAAATACGAAGAGCC
>NZ_BAAAZW010000025.1:0-1462 GCF_039537105.1 Gordonia caeni | reverse complement strand
GGCGGGTTCTAGCGATCCCCGCAACACCCTGAATTCAAGGGAGTTGCGGGGATCGTGGCATTCGAGGAGTTGAAGGCAGCATTTTTCGCGGCACTAGATCAGCTTGACGGCAACGTCACGGCGGCAGCCCGTGAGGTCGGGGCGAATAAGAACACCGCTTATGGCTGGACGCGCCGTGCCGGCCGTCGAGGTCGCGGCAAACAGCCTGGTAGACCTCACCCTCGCCGTCAGGAATACGACCAGTTGCGTGCCGAAGGAGTCCACCGGAGCGCCGCCGCGGCCCAGGTGGGTATCAACGTGCGCACTGCTCGGGATTGGGACCAGGGAATCCGAAGGCTCCGAGATGGGCGTCTCTATCCGGACGGCACGCTGGTCGACTACACCACTGGTATGACCACAGTCGTGTCCGTGCCGGTTCCCGTGACTTTGGAAGCGAATCTCGACTCACGGTTCCTCACCTTGGAGGATCGCGAGACCATCGCCGACCTGCACCGGACCGGCGCGAGTCTTCGGGCGATAGGGCTCGTACTGGGCCGTCCGGCCTCGACGGTCAAACGAGAGATCGACGCCCGCTCTGTCGATGGCGATTACCAGCCATATGCTGCGCAGCGCCACTGGGCGCAGTCCCGGCGCCGCCCCAAAAAGGCCAAGCTGGCCGACCTGACACCGCTGCGCGACTACGTGCAAGACCGACTGTCCCTGCGCTGGTCGCCGGAACAGATCAGCCACACTCTGGTCAAGGACTTCCCCGACGACGAGAGCATGCGCGTGAGCACCGAAACGATCTACCAGGCGCTGTATCTTCAGTCGCGTGGCGGCCTGAAACGCGAGGTGGCCGCGGCGCTACGCACAGGCAGAACGCGCCGCAAACCTCACCGCAGCGCCGATGAGCGCAAGCCACGGTTCACCGACCAGATGGTGATGATCTCCGAGCGTCCCCCTGAAATCGAGGACCGGGCCGTGCCCGGGCACTGGGAAGGCGATCTGATCGTCGGGCCACGGAGCACGTCGGCGATCATCACCCTGGTTGAGCGCTCCACCCGCTATGTGCTGCTCGGGCATCTTCCCGGCGGACACACTGCCGAGGAGGTTCGTGACGTCCTCACCGTGCTCGTCGGCACGCTGCCAGCACATCTACGCGGTTCACTGACCTGGGACCAAGGTTGTGAGATGGCGGCGCATAAGCAGTTCAGCGTTGCCACCGGCGTGCCGGTGTACTTCTGCGACCCGCACTCGCCCTGGCAGCGCGGCAGTAACGAGAACACCAACGGATTGCTGCGCCAGTACTTCCCTAAAAGCACCGACCTGCGCGTCTACGGGCCGGCGGACTTGGAACACGTCGCCCAGCAGCTCAACGGCAGACCACGCAAAACGCTCGACTGGGATACCCCAGCCGAGCGCTTGCGTGATCTACTGACAGCCAATTAACCATCAGGTGTTGCAAGGACCCCTAGAATCCGCC
>NZ_BAAAZW010000024.1:0-1792 GCF_039537105.1 Gordonia caeni | reverse complement strand
GGCATGGCTCACCGCCCCGGCGCCTGTTTGGTGTCGGGGTGGTGAGCGGAGTTGAGTCGTGCCTGGTGTTCAGGAGGCTCGTAGGAGGGTGATGCCGAGTCGGGCTTCGAGTTCCTTTTCGTGGCGGGAGCGGGAGTCGTTGGCCCGGATGGGGTCGTCGCCGGTGGTGGGGTGTGCGGGGATCGGTGGTGGTGCGTGGGCGCCGCGGGTGTTGATGAGTTCGGGGTGGTGGATGGGGTTGAGTTGGAAGGGGCCGGTGGTGGTGGTGGGGCGCCAGGTCATGCGTCCGGCGTTGGGTCCGTCTTGTTGGATGTTGGTTTCCCATTGGCCGGGGTGGGGGCCGACCCAGCGGTTGTGGCCGCCGCAGGCCGAGCCGAGGGCGTCGATGTCGGTGCGTCCATTGCGGGTCCAGTCGGGTGAGTGGTGGGCTTGGGTGCGGATGAAGGGGGCGTGGCAGCCGGGGGCGGTGCAGCCGCGGTCGCGGGCGAACAGCATCAGTCGTTGTGCTTTGGAGGCGAACCGGTGCTTCTTCGCTTTACCGAGGTACAACGGTTGTTGGGTGTGGTGACGGAACACGGCCAGGTACGGGACGGCCTGGTTTGTGGCGGCCAGCTCGATGAGGTCGGCCACGGGCAGCAGGGTGCCGGTGGTGGTCAATCCGACGCCGGCGTGGCGGGCCAGGTCCTGGTCGGAGACGGTGATGACCAACTCGGCGGGGATGCGGTCGGGGCGGCCGAGGCCGTAGTGGGCCAGGACGAAGTCGAGCATGGCTTCGAAGGCGTCGTGGTTGCGTTGATCAGGGCTGCGCTGATCGCGCAGGCGCGACTGTTCGAGCGCATCGTCGTCGTCGGGGGTGTCGGCGGGGTGGGGTGAGTGGGGGTCGGCGGGGTTGTTGATGCCGGGGGCGGCCCACCGGTTCAGCAGCAACTCCAGTTTCGCGCGGGCGGCGGGAGTCAACTGGCCGCCGAGGCGGGTCATGAGTTGGTCGTCTTGGCCGTGGAGGTAGAAGCTGCGTTGGCGTTGGCGGTCGTCGGGGTCGGTGTAGCGGCCGTCGGGGTCGATGTGGGCCAGGATGTGCAGTCCGACCCGGTTGAGGTCGCGGGGGCGCAGGGTGTGGGCGGCTTCGACGAGCTGGGTTTCGACGTCGGCTTTGACCTCGGGGCCCAGGCGGTCGGGGACTTTGTTGAGGATTTCGGCGATGACGAGGGTGTGGGCGGCCCCGATGACGCCGTCGGCGACGGCGTCGGCCGCGGCGGGCATGACCGGTTCGAGGCGTTGGCCGGTCAGGGCGGTGTGGCGGGGCAGGTGGTGGGCCAGGGTGGCGCGGCGGCGGGTTTCACCGATGTTGAGACGGTGACCGAGGCCGAGGTAGGTGCCCATGTCGAGGTAGCCGGCCAGGCGGTAGATCTGGCGGTCGCTGCATTCGAGGTACAGGTGCGCCGACAATCCGTCCAGGCGGCGGCGGAGGCGTTCGGAGACTTCGACCATCGCGGCCAGGTCGTGTTCGGCAGAGCCAGACAGTTCGGTGTCGGCGAGTTTGGCCGCGGCCGTGTCGATGATCTTCCACAGCAGTTCGGGCGAGTCCGGCAACTGGACGCCGGTGGTCTCGGCGAGGTCGTCGGGGGTCACCGGGGCCGCGGCGGCCGGGTCGTAGCCGAGGGGTTCGGCACTGCCTGCGATCATCGCTACACCTCCCCGTTTTCCCGATCACGAGTCGAACGTGTGTTCGTCTTTACTTCAGATTACGCCGCACATCTTGGTGGGTCAAGCACTTATTCGAAAATCTTTTCGA
>NZ_BAAAZW010000023.1:0-1814 GCF_039537105.1 Gordonia caeni | reverse complement strand
TCGGGCTGTTTCGATTTCGTTCTGACGGGGCGCGCTGATGGGGCCGCTGTGGCGGGCCCGGGCCCGGGCCAGGCCGCAGGCTCGGCCTGGTCAGGTAGGGGTTAGGTGGCCGGTCCCGATGGCTTTGATGATGTTGTGGACTATGGCGTGGAAGGCGAACTCGCCCTTGGCTCGGAGGAGTCCTCGGCCGGTGAATCGGGTGAAGCCGAGGTTGTGTTTGGCGTGTCCGAATGGGGTTTCGGCGATGTGGCTTCGCTGACTGTAGAGGGCGTGTCCTTCGTCGGTTTGTAGTCGCCAGCTCATGTGCTCGATCGGTTCGCTGGCGCGGTCGGGTTCTGGCGGTAGCGGCAGGCCCGCCTGGACCCGTTCGTCACGGCTTTGCTGGAGTTTATGGCTCTTGGTGCTGGGTATGAGCCGGTCACAGCCGTCGGCGGTGAGGTTGCGTTCACTGTGGTAGCCGGCGTCGGCGAGCAGTATCCCGATCGGCGCGGTGGCCCAGGGTGCCGGCCGGTGGGCGTTGATCGTCTCTGCGGCGGCGGTGGCTGCGGTCATCATCGGGATCAGGTGCGGGGTATCGATGGGCTCGTTGGTGACGTCGGTGGCCATGATCAGGCCGTCCGCGGTGACCACGGCCTGGCAGTTGTAGCCCTGGATCCAGCCGCCGCCGCGTTTGGGGATCGCCCGCGATTGCGGATCGGTGATGTTGCGGCGGCAGTCGGTATTGGCCCTGTGCGGCTTCCTCCGGGCGCGGCTGGTCTCGGCGGTCACCGCCTGTTCGAGTTCACTGATCCTGGCGGTGACTGCCTGCCGGTGGCGGGCCACCTCGGCGGCGGCCTTGTCCAGCCGTTTCTGGGCTCGGACGACCACGGTCGCCTCGTCGATCGGGCGGGGCATGATCCCGGACGTGCCCGGCACATGCTTGTCGATGAGGTCCTGATGGGCGCGGCGCACCTGCTGCAGACGGCGTTCGGCGACCACCGCACGCACACCGATCCGCCCTTTCCTGGACCTCTTGATCCCGGCGTCGAAGTCACGCAGCCACTGCTGATCGGCCCGCTCGGCATCCTCGCGTGCCTTGAGCGCACGCGCCAGATCCAGCTGGGCGCGGGTCTGGGTGGGCTGTTGGGCTGCCGCCGCAGCATTGTCGGCGCGCGCAACCGCCAGCGCCTCATCGATACGGCGCAGCCGGTCCGATCCCAGCGCCTGCGGCGGCACGTGATCGTCGTCATCTTCTTCGGCGTCGTTGCGTTCGTGTTCAGTATCGGCTTGTGCGGCAACATCTTCGAGCTCGGTCCGTAGCCGCGCCAGTTCCTGATCACGGGCCTTGGCCAGCCCAGCCTCGGAACGATTGCCCTTAGGGCAGGCATCGGAGGAGATCTTGGTGCCATCGAGAGCCACCACCCCCAGCCGCCCCATCCCCAGCTCGGCACACGCGATCAGAGTCTGGGTGAACAACTCGGCCATCACCGGCGCCGCCTGCGCACGGAACCGGGAGATCGTCACATGATCAGGCACATCACCGGCACAGATGATCCGGAACGACAGATCCCGGTGACAGAGCCGCTCGATCGTGCGTGAGGATCGCCGGCCATTGGCCCACGCCCAGATCAGCAACGTCAGCAACATGTCCGGGTCATAGCCACGCCGGCCCACCCCGCCCGTGCGACGCAGCCCATGCACGCTCGAGGTATCCAGACGCTCGACCATCGCGATCACCAGCCACACCGGATCGGACTCGGGCACCCACTCACGCATATCCGGCGGCAACAAGAACACCTGATCGCGATCAACCGGCCGATAATCCTTCGCCATCC
>NZ_BAAAZW010000022.1:0-3329 GCF_039537105.1 Gordonia caeni | reverse complement strand
GCACTCGGGTCAGCTCACCGAACGAGTCAACGCACTCTGAAATACGAAGAGCCGGATTCGACTCTCGCCGCCAAAGAGCCGTACAAGGCGATCCTCAGCCACGACAGCGCGTTCTTCGGCGCCGTGGGCCAGCAGCAGCCCGACGCGCTCTTGGCGCTCGAGCAGGCTCTCGCGCGTACCTGGCTGGGCAGGACGCCCTCTGAGTTCGAGTCGGAGGTGCTGGCCTATCTGCAGGTACAGAAGTCGGAGAAATTCGAGAAACCCTACACCGAGCTCGTGTACCAGCCCATGCTCGAACTGTTCGACCTGCTCACAGCGAACGACTTCCGCGTCTTCGTCTGCTCGGGCGGCGGCCGCGAATTCATGCGGGCCTTCTCGGAGTCGGCGCTGGGCGTGCCCCGCGAGCACGTCATCGGCACCTCACCCGTCTACGAATACAAGGACAAAGAGATTCGCCGCGGTGACCAGCTTCTGGGAGGCCTCGCACTCGGGCCGGGAAAGACGGAACACATCTTCGCCTACGCCGGCCGCATGCCGGCGCTCGCCGGCGGCAACGCAGACGTCGATATCGAGATGCTGGAAGCCGCGACGTTCTCACTTCTGGTCATCCACGACGATGGCGAACGCGAATTCGCCTATGCGAAGGGTGCCGAACGCGCGCAGGCAGAGGCGAAGGCCAACGGCTGGACCACGGTGAGCATGAAAGACGACTGGAGCGTGATCTTCCCATGACCAGAGCGCACGAGACGGAGGCAGCAATGAACGCACTCACCGCGATCGACATTCTCATCCTTCCCGACGACACGATGATCACCCATGCCACCGGGTGGAACGAGCGACTGCGAGAGAAGCTGCCGAGCGGCTTCTCTCTGGACTCATCGCACACTCCGCACATCACGCTCCTGCAGCGCTACGTCCATACCTCCCGCCTTGAGGACGTTTACCGCGTCGTGGGAGCCGCGCTCGCCACCGCTCCGGTCTCGACGCTGAATCTGACCGGAGTGCGGCTCGCTCACATGGAGATGGCAGCGACACCCGGGGTGGGGCTTGCCGGCCTCCTCGTGCAAGCTAGCCCGGCGGTCATCGATCTGCAGTCCGCGCTGATCAGCGCACTCGAGCCATACACGGGATCCGGCGGCACCGCCGCAGCGTTCGTGACGTCTCCAGCTGAGCCAGACATCAACGCCGACACCCTGCGCTACATCGAAAGCTACGTACCCGCCCACAGCGGCGAGCACTACATGGCGCACGTCACGGTGGGGCAGGCTCCGCTCAGCGACCTGACGACCCTCGAAGCAGAACCGTTCCAGCCATTCGTCTTTCACCCCGCGGGCGTTGCCGCCTACCACCTCGGCGACAACGGCACCGCCCGCACAGAGCTCTACCGCTGGTCGCTCAGCTGAGCACGATTCCGACTCTCAGAAGGGACACTCATACCTGGTGGCGGCACAGCTCACCGCAGGGATGCGTGCCCCGATCCGCATCGCCACTTTCTCACTAAGAAGACGGGGGAAGGTGGTCGCGACAGGGCTATGGTGTGACCATGATCAATCCAGCAGGCATTCCTCACGGGTATAACACTCCGATCCCGAGCGAGATCTTGACTGCGGACCGGGTCGAGACTCGGATCGGCACGCTGGAGTTCACCGACGGCTTCCCCAGCGACGACACGGCCGCGAAGGTCTTCGACCATCTGGACTTCCTTCGAGCCGTCGAGGTGTTCCTGCAGTGCGTTCCTGCTGCCTCAATGGAGGGGCTGCGCGCGGGCCTATTAGACATCGGCTGTGACGCGGCGCACAAGATGGTGATCGCTGATCGCCTCCTGGACTCCAACCCACTCTTCCTCACCGGAAACACCGATACGGTCTACGCGCTTGCGATGCTTGACCTGCACCGGGATGGTCCGACGGTCGTACAGATTCCACCCGGGTGCGGACCTGGCACAGTCAACGATGCCTGGTTCCGCTTCGTGACCGATATGGGCGCACCGGGACCTGACCGCGGTGCCGGCGGTAACTACCTGATCGTTCCTCCCGAGTATGAGGGCGAGATTCCCGATGGGTACTTCGTCTCCCACTCGCCGAGCTACACCAACCTGCTGGCGCTGCGAGGTTTCGTTGTCGAGGGCAAGACCGACGTGGCAAAGGCGATGTTCGAGGATGGAGTCAAGATCTACCCGCTGTCGGCGGCGGACGCGCGTCCTGAGATGGAGTTCAGCTCGTTCTCGGGCAAGGAGTTCAACACCATTCACGCCAACGATCGGACGTTCTACAACGAGATGGCGGACGTGATCAGGCGCGAACCGATTGACGTGATTGATCCGGAGACTCGGGGTCTGCTTGCTTCGATCGGCATTCGCAAGGATCGTGCGTTCGCCCCTGATGAGCGGATGTGTGGCACGCTCGCCGACGCTGCGGCGGTCGGTAACGCCACCGCTCGCTCGATTGTCTTCCAGACCAGGGACAAGCGCGCCTACTTCTACGAGGATCGCAAGTGGAAGACCGGCTTTGTGGGCGGCGACTACCGGTGGCTCGATGGAGACGGGCGCGACGGGCGCAATATGGATGCCAGGACGATGTTCTTCTACCAGGCGACCTTGAATACTCCGGCGATGGCCCTCGAGATGGTCGGTGTCGGCTCGCAGTATGCGCTGACCGAGAGGGACGCCTCCGGTGCGTTCCTGCAGGGTAGTCACAGCTATCGGCTGACTCTTCCGTCGGGCGTTCCTGCTAAGGATTTCTGGTCGGTCATCGTCTACGACCCCCAGACCCGCTCGGAATTGCAGACCGGACAGCCACTGCCCAGCCGGAGCAGTGAGAACAACCGCACTGAACTCGTCTACAATGACGACGGCTCGATCGACTTGACCTTCAGCCCGGAACCGCCGAGTGAACACCGCGGGAATTGGATCCAGACAGTCCCCTCCAAGAGTTGGTACGCGATCCTGCGACTGTATGGGCCGCTGAAGCCCTGGTTCGACAAGACCTGGAAGCCACACGATATCGAGCGAATCTGATCGCACGCAGCGACTGTCGGCGGGCACCATTCTGATGCGTGGGGCAGGTCAGGGTGGCCTGCGCCGCTAAGCGAACAGGGGAATACTTTACTGGTAGAGCCGGGTATCAAAGAGTCGGCAGGTGACTCTCCCGCCCGTTACCTCAGTGAGAGGCCCGACAACTGATCGGGCGCCGTCGACGCTCACCAACTCTGCCAGTAGACATGTAGCCAGCCATCATGGACGGAGTGGTCCGGAAGTCAGGTCACAGCCCCTTCGGCGGCTCTTCGGTTCTGAGAGTGCGTAGGTGAGGTTCGGGACGAGCGCGGGCGAC
>NZ_BAAAZW010000021.1:0-5661 GCF_039537105.1 Gordonia caeni | reverse complement strand
ATGCGAAAGACCCCCTGAACTGGTGTGTTCAGGGGGTCTTTCAAGTGGTGTTCGGCGGTGTCCTACTCTCCCACACTGGTTAGGGTGCAGTACCATCGGCGCTGGAGGGCTTAGCTTCCGGGTTCGGAATGGAGCCGGGCGTTTCCCCTCCGCTATGGCCGCCGTAACGTTATGAAACTATCCGCCACACCCGCGATGGGGGGTGTGGTGTGTTGTTTCAGAGGTGCATAGTGGATGCGAGACCAAAAATTGTTTTGGTGTTTGGGTGTTGTTGGTAAGTCCTCGGCCGATTAGTACCAGTCACCTGAACACATTACTGTGCTTACAGTTCTGGCCTATCAACCCCATAATCTGTAGGGGGCCTTACCCCACCAATGGTGGGTGAGAAACCTCATCTTGGAACAGGCTTCCCGCTTAGATGCTTTCAGCGGTTATCCCTTCCGAACGTAGCTAACCAGCAGTGCTCCTGGCGGAACAACTGGCACACCAGAGGTTCGTCCGTCCCGGTCCTCTCGTACTAGGGACAGGTTTCCTCAAGTTTCTAGACGCGCGCGGCGGATAGAGACCGAACTGTCTCACGACGTTCTAAACCCAGCTCGCGTGCCGCTTTAATGGGCGAACAGCCCAACCCTTGGGACCTACTCCAGCCCCAGGATGCGACGAGCCGACATCGAGGTGCCAAACCATCCCGTCGATATGGACTCTTGGGGAAGATCAGCCTGTTATCCCCGGGGTACCTTTTATCCGTTGAGCGACACCGCTTCCACTTGCCGGTGCCGGATCACTAGTCCCGACTTTCGTCCCTGCTCGACATGTACGTCTCACAGTCAAGCTCCCTTGTGCACTTACACTCAACACCTGATTGCCATCCAGGCTGAGGGAACCTTTGGGCGCCTCCGTTACATTTTAGGAGGCAACCGCCCCAGTTAAACTACCCACCAGGCACTGTCCCTGAACCCGATCAGGGTCCGAGGTTAGAAGCCCAATACGATCAGAGTGGTATTTCAACAATGACTCCACACACACTGGCGTGCATGCTTCACAGTCTCCCACCTATCCTACACAAACCGTACCGAACACCAATACCAAGCTATAGTGAAGGTCCCGGGGTCTTTTCGTCCTGCCGCGCGTAACGAGCATCTTTACTCGTACTGCAATTTCGCCGAGCCTGTGGTTGAGACAGCAGAGAAGTCGTTACGCCATTCGTGCAGGTCGGAACTTACCCGACAAGGAATTTCGCTACCTTAGGATGGTTATAGTTACCACCGCCGTTTACTGGGGCTTAAATTCTCAGCTTCGCCAACAAGTTGACTAACCGGTCCTCTTAACCTTCCAGCACCGGGCAGGCGTCAGTCCGTATACATCGTCTTACGACTTCGCACGGACCTGTGTTTTTAGTAAACAGTCGCTTCTCTCTGGTCTCTGCGACCACACCCAGCTCACGGCGCAAGGCCGGTCACCAGACATGGTCCCCCTTCTTCCGAAGTTACGGGGGCAATTTGCCGAGTTCCTTAACCACAGTTCACTCGATCGCCTTAGTATTCTCTACCTGACCACCTGTGTCGGTTTGGGGTACGGGCCGTGTACCAACTCACTAGAGGCTTTTCTCGGCAGCATAGGATCACAGAATTCGCCTCAACGGCTACGCATCACCTCTCAGGCTTATAAGGGGCACGGATTTACCTGCACCCCGCCCTACCGGCTTACACCAAGACATCCATCACTTGGCCCTGCTACCTTCCTGCGTCACCCCATCGCTTGACTACTACAACCAAGGTCCCACGCAGCCACCACCAGAGACTCCCGAAGGAGGCAACGATGGCTTTTGGGTGGTTAGTACAGCTGATTCGTCATTGGGCGCGGATACACGGGTACGGGAATATCAACCCGTTGTCCATCGACTACGCCTGTCGGCCTCGCCTTAGGTCCCGACTCACCCTGGGCGGATTAACCTGGCCCAGGAACCCTTGGTCATTCGGCGGACAAGTTTCTCACTTGTCTTTCGCTACTCATGCCTGCATTCTCACTCCCACACCCTCCACCACACGATCACTCGATGGCTTCGACGGATGCAGGACGCTCCCCTACCCAACCACACCACTACACACCCGTCCGTAGACAAGTGTGGATGTATTGTGTGATTGCCGCGGCTTCGGCGGTGTACTTGAGCCCCGCTACATTGTCGGCGCAGGACCACTTGACCAGTGAGCTATTACGCACTCTTTCAAGGGTGGCTGCTTCTAAGCCAACCTCCTGGTTGTCTAAGCAATCCCACATCCTTTTCCACTTAGTACACGCTTAGGGGCCTTAGCCGGCGATCTGGGCTGTTTCCCTCTCGACTACGAAGCTTATCCCCCGCAGTCTCACTGCCATGCTCTCACTTACCGGCATTCGGAGTTTGGTTGACGTCAGTAACCTAGTAGGGCCCATCAGCCATCCAGTAGCTCTACCTCCGGTAAGAAACACATGACGCTGCACCTAAATGCATTTCGGGGAGAACCAGCTATCACGGAGTTTGATTGGCCTTTCACCCCTACCCACAACTCATCCCCTCCATTTTCAACTGAAGTGGGTTCGGGCCTCCACAGCATCTTACTGCTGCTTCACCCTGGCCATGGGTAGATCACTCCGCTTCGGGTCTAGACCCAGCGACTCACACGCCCTATTCAGACTCGCTTTCGCTACGGCTACCCCACACACGGGTTAACCTCGCCACTGAGCACTAACTCGCAGGCTCATTCTTCAAAAGGCACGCCATCACACACCAACCCGAGGGCTGCGTATGCTCTGACGGATTGTAAGCGTCCGGTTTCAGGTACTATTTCACTCCCCTCCCGGGGTACTTTTCACCTTTCCCTCACGGTACTAGTCCGCTATCGGTTACCAGGAAGTATTCAGGCTTACCGGGTGGTCCCGGCAGATTCACAGCAGATTCCACGAGCCCGCTGCTACTTGGGAAAAATGTTGAAGCCAGACGCGATGTTTTCAGTTACCGGACTCTCACCGTCTACGGCAGACCATTCCAGGCCACTTCACCTAACACCACATTTTCTTACTGACCGCCCAGCCGGCAGACCGGGCAACAACACTCCCACAACACCACACGCACAACCCCTGCCGGGTATCACATACGCATGGTTTAGCCATCCTCCGCTTTCGCTCGCCACTACTCACGGAATCACAATTGTTTTCTCTTCCTGTGGGTACTGAGATGTTTCACTTCCCCACGTTCCCCCCGCACCGGCTATACATTCACCGGGCGGTAACACCACATCACTGGTGCTGGGTTTCCCCATTCGGACACCCTCGGATCACAGCTCGTTTGACAACTCCCCGAGGACTATCGCGGCCTACCACGTCCTTCATCGGCTCCTGGTACCAAGGCATCCACCGAACGCCCTAAAACACTTACAACAACACCCACAAACACACCCCAACCACCACCCAACACGGACAGCAGCTGCAGACGCGAATGTGGAATGCACTACACACAGAGACACAAAACTAAATTTTGCTAAATTGCAGTACAAACACCAAAAACTTTCACTCCTGTAAACAAAAGATCATGACTTTGATGCTCGCATCCACTATGCACTTCTCAAACAACACACACCCACCCACCCCAATACACGCCCAACAGGCGCGCGGTAGTCAGTGAGCACAGTTCAGAGCAGACCCGAAACCAACCCCCAACAGGGGCCGGCCGCGTGTTTCCTCAGAACCCCGATAGTGTGTGACATCCGACGCCGCGATCACTCGCACTGCGCCCCACCCGCCGAACCAACCATCCTAGGTTGTGCCGGCATTGTTGGGTGGCTTCTTGTGTTTCACCCTCGAACAAACACCAGCCGCAGAACAGACGCCCACGAAACTGGAATTGTTGTTTGCTCCTTAGAAAGGAGGTGATCCAGCCGCACCTTCCGGTACGGCTACCTTGTTACGACTTCGTCCCAATCGCCGATCCCACCTTCGACAGCTCCCTCCCACAAGGGGTTAGGCCACCGGCTTCGGGTGTTACCGACTTTCATGACGTGACGGGCGGTGTGTACAAGGCCCGGGAACGTATTCACCGCAGCATTGCTGATCTGCGATTACTAGCGACTCCGACTTCATGGGGTCGAGTTGCAGACCCCAATCCGAACTGAGACGCGCTTTAAGGGATTCGCTCCACCTCACGGTCTCGCAGCCCTCTGTACGCGCCATTGTAGCATGTGTGAAGCCCTGGACATAAGGGGCATGATGACTTGACGTCATCCCCACCTTCCTCCGAGTTGACCCCGGCAGTCTCCTGCAAGTCCCCACCATTACGTGCTGGCAATACAGGACAAGGGTTGCGCTCGTTGCGGGACTTAACCCAACATCTCACGACACGAGCTGACGACAGCCATGCACCACCTGTACACCAGCCACAAGGGCACCGACATCTCTGCCGGCTTCTGGTGTATGTCAAACCCAGGTAAGGTTCTTCGCGTTGCATCGAATTAATCCACATGCTCCGCCGCTTGTGCGGGCCCCCGTCAATTCCTTTGAGTTTTAGCCTTGCGGCCGTACTCCCCAGGCGGGGTACTTAATGCGTTAGCTACGGCACAGATCTCGTGAAATGAGACCCACACCTAGTACCCACCGTTTACGGCGTGGACTACCAGGGTATCTAATCCTGTTCGCTCCCCACGCTTTCGCTCCTCAGCGTCAGTTACTACCCAGAGACCCGCCTTCGCCACCGGTGTTCCTCCTGATATCTGCGCATTTCACCGCTACACCAGGAATTCCAGTCTCCCCTGTAGTACTCAAGTCTGCCCGTATCGCCTGCACGCCTGCAATTGAGTTGCAGGATTTCACAGACGACGTGACAAACCGCCTACGAGCTCTTTACGCCCAGTAATTCCGGACAACGCTCGCACCCTACGTATTACCGCGGCTGCTGGCACGTAGTTGGCCGGTGCTTCTTCTCCAGGTACCGTCACTTGCGCTTCGTCCCTGGCGAAAGAGGTTTACAACCCGAAGGCCGTCATCCCTCACGCGGCGTCGCTGCATCAGGCTTGCGCCCATTGTGCAATATTCCCCACTGCTGCCTCCCGTAGGAGTCTGGGCCGTGTCTCAGTCCCAGTGTGGCCGATCACCCTCTCAGGTCGGCTACCCGTCGTCGCCTTGGTGAGCCGTTACCTCACCAACAAGCTGATAGGCCGCGGGCCCATCTCACACCGCAAAAGCTTTCCACCCAAGACCATGCGATCTCAAGTCATATCCAGTATTAGACCCAGTTTCCCAGGCTTATCCCAGAGTGCAAGGCAGGTCACCCACGTGTTACTCACCCGTTCGCCACTCGAGTACCCAGCAAGCTGGGCCTTTCCGTTCGACTTGCATGTGTTAAGCACGCCGCCAGCGTTCGTCCTGAGCCAGGATCAAACTCTCCAACAAAAACTAATCAGAGAAAAGACCTGACCAAAATAAACAATCCAAAAAAATAGAATTGACTGGCATCAAAAAACAATCAAAAACAAAAATTCAAGACATCCTCGACACCAATCAACATTGGCACAAGAAAATCCATCACACACTATCGAGTTCTCAAAAAACACACACCCACCAACACCACACAGACACACTCGCCGTGCGAACTTCAATGAGCTACAGGTTCCGCCACCCGCATAACGGGCAACT
>NZ_BAAAZW010000020.1:0-7532 GCF_039537105.1 Gordonia caeni | reverse complement strand
GGTGAGTCCACGGCCGGACCGGGTACCGCTGTCATTCGCACAACAACGCATGTGGCTGCTGAACCAACTCGACGTCACCGCGGCGACCTACAACATCCCGCTGGGGGTGCGGTTGCGCGGGGAAGTCGATGTCGATGCGTTGATCGCCGCAGTCCACGCCACCATCGCCCGACATGAGATCCTGCGAACGGTCTACCCGAGTGACGGCGCCCAGCCGGCGCAGCGGGTCCTACCTATCGCCGAAGCCTTGGCGGAGCTGGATTGGGCCGAAGTGGACTCAGCGGCTGACCTGATGCCCGCAGCAGTTACCGGATTCGATATGACCAGTGACCTGCCGATCCGCGGGCGGGTCCGGCGTGTCGACGGTGCAGTCGAGATGATGCTGGTCGTGCATCACATCGCCTTCGACGGCGAGTCGATTCCGGTTCTGATGCGCGACGTGCTCGCCGCCTACGCGGGCCATCTCAACGCCGTCGTACCACCGCCTTTGCCGGTTCAGTACGCGGACTACGCCATCTGGGAGCAACAGACGCTCGGGAATGTCAAGGACGCCACCACACCGTTGGGGCGCCAGATGCTCCATTGGCGAGAGAAGCTCGACGGACTTCCGGTTGTGACGGACCTGCCGATGGACCGACCGCGACCGACAGTGTTCGACAGTGAAGGCGCCGTCGTCAGCCGGGCGATCGATCCGATGTTGGCTGATCGAATTGACGCGCTCTGCCAGGACTACGAGGTGACGCCATTTGTGGTTACCTACGCGGCTCTCGCCGTGACGATCTCGCGATTGGCCTCGACGGCGGACACGGTCGTCGCCAGTCCAACGGCTGGCAGGATGAACTCCGCCGTGCTGGACAACCTCGTCGGCATGTTCGTCAATACGCTCGTGCTGCGTATCGACACAGCACCGGGGAAATCAGTCGATGAACTCCTGCGCGAAGCGCGCACCACCGTCCTCGATGCATTCGACAACTCGCTAGTGCAGTTCGATGACCTGGTTGAGGCATTGGCTCCGCCACGCTCGCCCTCGTACTCGCCGATTGCTCAGATCGCCTTCACTTTCACCGACAGCGTTTCTGCCCCAGGACTGGAAGCGGTCGGCGCAGTGACCGCGGAACCCATCGTGGCCGACGGCCATGAAGCCAAGTTCGACCTGATGGTGCTCGTGCACGGGCGGACCGAGGAAGCGCCCATGACTGTCGACTTCCTCTACTCACGGGCGCTGTTTGATGAAAGCACCGTCGTTGGTTTTGTGCAGACATACCTCCGAGTGCTGGACGCGATGACCAGCACTCCAGACATCCCGATAGGTGACATCGAGATCGTAGGCCGCCCGTCCGCAGCTGTTCCGGAGACATCGCCTTCCGGGGTCGACGGGACCGGGGCAGCTGGCGGTGACGCCGAGGCGGGGACGCTGATCGACGTGCTGAAGGGACGTGATCTCGATCTGCACCATCCGGCCCTGATCTATGCCGATCATGAGATCTCGTACGAAGAGTTCGAGGGCCGGACCAACGCGGTGGCCCGTTCGCTGTTGGCGCGTGGGGTGGCACCGGACGACATCATCGCAGTGGGTATGGAACGATCCATCGACGCAGTCGTTGCGGTGTGGGGTGTGATCAAGGCCGGCGCGGCCTATCTGTCGATCGATCCGGCATATCCGGACGACAGAATCAGGTACATGCTCGACGACTCGTCCGTCGAACTGGGAATCACCACTCAGTCGGTGCGCGATCGCTTGGGCACCAGTGCCTGCACGTGGATCGAACTGGATGAGCTCGCGGCCGAAGCCAGCTCGGAGGCCCAGATCACCGATGCCGAGCGAAACGGACCGGTGCGTGTGGAGAATCTCGCCTACATGATCTACACCTCGGGTTCCACCGGTCGTCCCAAGGGAGTAGCGGTGTCGAATTCGGGTGTCCGCGACCTCGTCGCAGGCTTCGAGAAAGTCACAGGTGCCCGTGAGGACGA
Source organism: Gordonia caeni (assembly GCF_039537105.1). Taxonomy (NCBI): domain Bacteria; kingdom Bacillati; phylum Actinomycetota; class Actinomycetes; order Mycobacteriales; family Gordoniaceae; genus Gordonia; species Gordonia caeni. The sequence continues at coordinate 5,561 of NZ_BAAAZW010000020.1, read as the reverse complement.
TCCCGATACCAGGGTTCTGCACGTGGCGTCGCCGAGCTTCGATGCGTCGTTCTTCGAAATGGCATGGGCCATAACAGCGGGACACACGCTGGTGATTGCGCCGCATTCGTCGTATGCCGGGGAGCTCCTTGACGAGGTTCTTGAAAGCGGCGAGGTCACTGACATGGTCATCACCCCGTCGGTCTTGGCGACACTTGATCCGGAACGAGCCGAGTACCTGCGCAATCTGGCGACGGCCGGCGAAGCGTGTCCGCCGGAACTGGTCGACAGGTGGTCTGCGCGGGGCCGCCGGGTATTCAATTTCTACGGCCCATCCGAGACCACCGTGTGGGCGACGCGGGCGCGTATGCTGCCGCGCAAGCCGGTGACGATCGGCCGCGCGATCAGCGGCTTCACGGCGCGGGTACTCGATCAGCGTCTGCACGAGGTACCGCAGGGCATCGTCGGCGAGTTGTACCTGTCGGCGAAGGGGCTGGCGCGTGGCTACCGGGGGCGCCCGGGACTGACCTCGACCGCTTTTGTCGCGGACCCGGAGGGGCCGGCAGGAACCCGGATGTACGCCACGGGCGACCTGGTGCGGGTGAATCGGCGCGGCGACCTGGAGTTTGCCGGTCGCGCTGACGATCAGGTCAAGATCAACGGGCAGCGAGTAGAGCTCGGCGAGGTCGAAGCAGTGCTGGCCGCGCACCCCGGTGTCGATCAAGCAGTCGTCGTCGGACACGGTGACGAAGAGTCCGGGCGGGTCCGGCTGGTCGGCTACGTCGTCTCGTCCGACGACGGCGTCGATGTCGATGCACTCCTGGCGGAGGCAAGGAACCGGCTGGCAACGCACATGGTGCCGACGCAGCTGCTGGTCATCGCGGAACTACCGCTGACTCCCGGAGGAAAGTTGGACCGGGACCGGCTTCCCGTTCCGGCTGCAGCGAATGAGAGCGGTGCATACATTGCGCCGAACACCCCGGATGAACAGACGATCGCACAGATCGTCTCCGGCCTGGTCGGAGTCGGTCGGGTCAGTGCGACCGACTCGTTCTTCGCGCTCGGTGGCGACTCGATCATGTCGATCCAGCTTGCGTCGGCGGCCAAGGCGGCGGGCTTGGCTCTGTCACCGAAGATGATCTTCGAGAATCAGACGGTGCGTGCCATGGCCCGGGCCGCAGCGGCCGGCGGAACGCGGCTTCCAGCGCTCGCCGAACCCGAAGGCGGCGGGCGTGGCGAGATAGCGCTTCCGCCGATGGTGTCATGGATGATCGGCGGCGTGACCGAGGCCGCCGGCTTCGCGGACTTCAGCCAGTCCGCGGTACTCGTCGCCGGTGACGACGTCGATCTCACGGGGCTGACAGCGGTCGTTGATGCCTTGGTGAAGGCACATCCCATGTTGTCGGCGCGACTCACTTCCGATGGAGCCGAGTGGCGTCTTTCGACAGAAGGAGAAGTGGATGTAACCGCGCTCGTGTCCGGTGAGGTCTGCGATGCCGATCCTGCCAGCGACACGTTCAGTGCGGTCCTTCGCGCAGCCCATTCGGCTGCGGCTGATCGACTCGACCCAGCGGGCGGGAAGCTGGTGCAGGCCGTTCTGGTGAGGAGCAGGGAAGGTGGCGGCCGCATCCTGCTCGTGATCCATCACCTCGCCGTTGACGCGGTGTCCTGGCCGATCATCATCGAGGATCTGGTGACTGCCTGGGCGCAGTGGACCGAGGGGCGTCCACTGGAACTGCGACCGGAGGCTACGACAGCACGGGCGTGGTTCGGCGCGTTGACTGAGCGTACGGGCAGTCTCGACGACGAGACCGACTACTGGATCGCGAGGTCTCCCGAACGGCCAACGCCGCTGGCGACTGTTCCACGAACCGAACCGGATTTCGGTGACACCGACGAGCGGACAATCCGACTTGATTCCTCGCTGTCGAAGAAGTTGCTGACTACTGTTCCTGAAGCATTCGACGGGGCGGTGACCGATGTCCTCTTGGCTGCGATGGCGCGGGCGGTCCGCTCGTGGCAGCGAGCGGTGGGCATCGCAGACGACAGAGCAGTAGGTGTTCTCGTCGAAAGTCACGGACGGTACGAAGACATCCACGAAGGTGGAGACGATCCGCGGACCTCGGACTTGAGCCGGACCGTCGGATGGTTCACGTCCATTGCACCGTTCGCGCTCGACCCCGCCGCCGACATGATCCATGCGGTCAAGGCAGCCAAGGAGGAGCGTCTCGGACAGCCCAGGCATGGCCTCGGATTCGGTGTGCTCTGGACGACGGAAGGCTCGGTCATCGCTGATCGTCCCCTGCCGTCGATCGCCTTCAACTACTTCGGAGGTCGCGGTACCGAGAGTGATGTATCCGGCAGTGCGAGCATGCTGCCGGCAGGAGATGCGCCTGCCCTGCCATCGTTCACGCACGGTCGGCTGCGGCAGGCCGGTGTTGTGGCCGTCAATGTTCACGTGGCCCCCGGTGACGGAGGACCGGAGATCGTCAGTTCGTGGGCCTATCCAGACGAGCCCGAAATGGCATCGGCAGTGGATGACATTGTGTCGAGGTGGCGTGACGAACTCGCAGCTGTGGTTGCTGTCGTGACCACGACCGACCCCGGCCTGTCGCCATCGGATGTGCCGGGCTCGGAGGTGACCCAGGCTGATCTCGATCTCGTCGCCGAGCGCTTCCCTGGAGCTCGGGTGTGGCCGATGACCACACTGCAGAAGGGGCTGTTGTTCCAGTCGAAGATCGTCGACGGCGAGGCCGTGGATGTCTATGTGACCCAGGCGACCCTGGACCTGGTTGGCGACATCGATGTCGACCGCCTGCAGCGTGCGGCCGCGGCATTGCTTGACCACCACCCGGCACTGCGATCGTCTTTCGTCCGCGTGCCCAGTGGCGCTTGGGTGACCGTGGTGCCGCAATCAGTCGATCTGCCGTGGCGGACCGATCATGTCCCAGCGGGTACCGATGCCAAACCCGGTGTGGCCGATATCGCCCTGGCTGAACGGTTGGCAGGCTTCGATCTTCAAGAGCCGCCACTGATCAGACTCGTGCTTGTCAGGCACGACGAAGGTGCAAGTCTCATCGTCACGAACCATCACATCCTGTTCGATGGGTGGTCCGGCCCGCTTGTGCTGGCAGATCTCTTGTCGTTGTACGCGACCGGGACCGCGTACACGGGCCACCTCGGGACGGACTTCGGCGTCCATGCGAAACGGCTCGCGGACACCGATCCGGAGGCGGCGTTGCACGCGTGGCGTGAGGTCCTGGCACCGTTGGACGAGCCGACCCTCGTTGCGCCGGCAATCGAGATGATGACCTCCGACTTACCGCAGGACTACTCGCTCGACCTTCCTGACGAGTTGGCTGCCGCCATTGAACGCCGCTCCCGGGAACTCGGGACGACGACGGCCACCGTGCTGCAGTTCGCCTGGGCGGTGCTGGTTTCGCGGCTGACCGGTAGCCAAGTGGTCAGCTTCGGTGAGACGGTGTCGGGACGTCCGTCCGACTTGGATGGGGCAGAACATATCGTCGGGCTTTTCATCAACACCCTGCCGGTGGTGGTGGACGTCGACCCGGCGGCCAAGGTCGCCGACGTCATCGCAACGATGCGGGCCGATAAGGTAGCGGTGCTCGACTACCAGCACGTTGGACTTCCGGAACTGATGGAGCTGGCAGGGCATGCACTCCTATTCGACACGCTCACCGTGTTCGAGTCGTATCCGGTCGATACTGACAGCTTCAGTGGTGATGCGACGGACGCGTTGGCGGGATCGAGCGGACTGCAGATCGCCGGCCTCGACGTACTCGATGCGACGCACTATCCGCTCAATATGGCGGTGGCACCCCGGAAGGGCGGCCTCACGCTCACCCTCAAGTACCGGCCCGCCGCATTCGACCAGGCGACAGTCGCTGGGTTCGCGGATGCCCTGGCTACGGTGCTTGCAGCTGTAAGCGCTGACCCCGGCAGAACCGTCGCGGATGTTCCGCTCGTCGCGGAGGGGCAGTCGACCGGCCTACTGCCGGTGCGCTCGGCGGTACCGGTCCCTGCGCCGTCCACCATGGACGAGATGTTCGTCGACGCGGCCCGGAGGGCCCCGGATCGGGTCGCCGTGCGCGACAGCGAGTCGGCCGCCACCTATGCCGAGATCGACGATATGTCGAATCGGATGGCACAGTGGCTGCGCACACGCGGCGTTCACACCGGATCGGTGGTAGCGGTCGCGGTGGAGCGGTCGACCGATCTCCTGGTGGCTGTCTGGGCAGTCGCCAAAGCGGGTGCCGCGTACATGCCGGTGGATCCGGCGTATCCCACGGAGCGAATCGCTTCGATGGTGACCGATTCGGGGGCCCAACTCGGCCTCGTCGGTGACGGCGTCTCCGGTCCGACTGACGGAGTGCGGTGGTACCGAATCGATTCCGGCCTCCGAGGCGAACTGGCAGCTTTCGCCGCTGACCCCTTACCGCGTGTGCACGGGATCGATGACCTGGCGTACGTGATCTACACATCAGGGTCAACAGGCCGTCCTAAGGGCGTCGCCATCACGCACCGAGGTCTGCGAGCGTTCGCGGAGGCCGAGTCGGCCGCGTTGAATGCCGCGGACGGAGTGATCGTGCTCGGATACTCTTCACCGAGCTTTGACGCTTCGATACTGGAACTGTTGCTGGTGACTGCGAACGCCGGGACCCTGGTGTACAGGCCGGCGGAGGTCGTCAGCGGAGAACCTCTCGCCGAGTACGTGCGCATGCATGGGGTGACGCACCTGTTCTTGACACCTCAGGTGCTGGCGACAGTGGAGCCGGCATCGATGCCTGACGTAGTCGGGGTCGGATCCGGCGGTGAGGCGGTTCCGCAGGCGCTGGTCGATACGTGGGCATCCAGAGTGCCGATCGTGAACATGTACGGGCCGAGTGAGGCATCGGTAGCTGTAGCGATGTCGGAACCGCTCGGTCAGTCGGTCTCGGTGCACTTGGGTACGCCGGTGCCGGGCACAGGACTGATGGTCCTGGATGAACGACTCCGTCCGGTACCAGTGGGGGTGAACGGCGAGCTCTACGTGGTGGGGCAAGCTCTGGCGCGGGGATATCTGAATCGGCATGATCTGACGGCAGAGCGGTTCGTGGCAGATCCTCACGGGGCCGCTGGCGCGCGGATGTATCGCACAGGAGACGTAGTGCGGTGGCGCCGGGGCGACGGTGACGTGCTGGTGCTCGAGTACTCGGGGCGCAGCGACGGCCAGGTCAAGGTACGTGGTTTGCGTATCGAGCTCGGCGAGATCGAATCGGTGATGGCCCAGTACCCGGGTGTGCGGTCAGCTGTCGTCATCGGTGCGGGAGGACCCGTGGCCACTGTGCTGAACGCGTATGTGGTGGCCGATGAGGGTTTTGACGCAGAAGGTCTAAGGGAGCACCTGCGCGGTCACTTGCCGTTGTTCATGGTGCCGTCCAGCATCACGGTGCTCGACGCATTGCCGTTGACGCCCGTGGGCAAGCTCGACCGGAACGCACTGCCTGTGCCCGCCCCTGTCGTCAGCGAGTATGTGGCTCCGGTGGGTGAGGTTGAGAGCACGGTGGTGGCGGTGTTCTCCG
>NZ_BAAAZW010000019.1:0-13654 GCF_039537105.1 Gordonia caeni | reverse complement strand
AAGGCTTTGTGTCGTTGTGGCTTCGACTCGGGGCTCCTTCGTCGCCCCGGCTCAGACGGCGGGGTGGGGACGGCTCGGACGGCGGGGTGGGGACGGCTCGGACAGCGGGGTGGGGACGGGTCAGCGCGACAGCGACTGCAGGAGCGCCGCGTTGACCGCCTCGGGGTTCTCCTCGTGCACGAAGTGCCCGGCCGAACCGATCACCCGGTAGTCGTAGTCCGACGCCCAGTGGGCGCTCGCCGACATCACCGAGTCGACGATGTAGTCGTCTTCGCGGCCACGCAGCGCCAGCACCGGGATGTGCAGCCGCTTGTTCATCAGATCCATGAATCGTCGTCCGTCCCCGCGGAACTGGGAGCGGAACGCCCAACGGCGGTACTCCAGGCTGCAGTGCGCCACACCGGGGATGGTGATGGCGTACCGGTTGCGGGCGATCGCCTCGGTGAAGTCGGGGGTGCGGCGCCAGACGCTGCCGGCGCGCTCGCGGAAGTACTCCTCGAGGTAGGCGCCGTCGGACCGGGTCAGCCGCCGCTCGCCGACCCGGGGCAGCTGATTGTGCAAAAACGGCGCCAGGAAGGCGGTGCGCTCGGCGGGGTTGGTGAACACCGCTTGCCGCAGTGCGCGCGGGTGCGGGGAGGAGAGCACCGCGATCGACGAGACCGAGCGGGGATGGAGGGTGGCGGTGGCCCAGCAGACCAGACCGCCGTCGGCGTGGCCCACCAGGGCCGCCTGGGTGTGGCCGAGCGCGCGGATCAGGGCGTGCGTGTCACCGGCCAGGGTCCAGCCGTCGTAGCCGCGCGGGGGTTTGTCGGAGTCGCCGTATCCGCGCAGGTCGACGGCCACCACCCGGTTGCCGGCGGCGCTGAGCGCCTCGAACTGGTGCCGCCAGCTCCACCAGAACTCTCCGAAACCGTGCAACAGCAGCACCAGCGGCCGGTCGGCGATGGACCCGGCCACGGCCTCGACGGCGTGGAACCGGAGCCCGTTGGCGCGGACGTCGAAGTGATGCCACGGTCCGTCGAACCGCACCTGTGTGGCATCGGGTGAACCGGACAGGGTGGCCAGGGTCAGCTCCGGGCAGAGCTGTGCACCGGCGGGATCTGCGGGTGCGCGTAGCCGCCGGTGGACGGATCGCCGCGGCCGGGCAGCACGGTGGCTGCTTCCTTGACCGAGTCGATGGTCTTCTCCGGCTTCCGCAGCTTGCGGAACAGGATGTAGCCCGCCAGGATTCCGGCGATCGCCACGAACAGCAGGATGCCGAAGACGATCAGGAACGCGGCCCAGGTCGGCAGCCAGATGTCGAGCAGGAAGCCCAGGAAGACGAAGAAGAACAGGCTCGCGTACAGCAGCAGGACCGCGGCGACCACCATGAGGCCGGTACCGGCGCCCGCCTTCTTGGCTTCGCCGATCAGCTCGGTCTTGGCGAGCTTGACCTCGGCGCGCAGCAGCGTCGACGCGGACGCCGAGGCCTCTTTGACGAGGTTGCCGATGGTGGGCTGGCCGTCTGAGCCGAGGTTCGCGTCTTTCATCGGAATCGACGGCACCTGCGGAGCGTTCTTCGGCTCGGTGGGCCAGGTGTCCTGATTACCGCTCACGAATTCTCCCTTTGATCGAGGTACTCCCGCATCATCGTGCCATGCCGGTCCCTGAGCGTCCCGAAGGCGGGGGAGGTGAAGTGCTCCCCCGCCGCGCGAGTCACGCCCGCTGGGAGCGGATCGACTCGAACACCGACGGGTCCACCAGCGTCGAGGTGTCGCCGAGTTCGCGTCCTTCGGCGATGTCCTTGAGCAGGCGGCGCATGATCTTGCCCGAGCGGGTCTTCGGCAGTTCGGGCACGATGTTGATCTCCCGCGGCTTGGCGATCGGGGAGATGTCGGTGGCCACGTGGTTGCGCAGCTCGGTGATCAGGTCGTCGCGGCTGGTGTCGCCGGACTCCATCAGGATCACGAAGGCGACGATGCCCTGGCCGGTGGTCTCGTCGGCGGCGCCGATCACGGCGGCCTCGGCGACCGACGGGTGGGCCACGAGTGCCGACTCCACCTCGGAGGTGGAGATGCGGTGGCCGGAGACGTTCATGACGTCGTCGACGCGGCCCAGCACCCAGAGGGCGCCGTCCTCGTCGTACCGGGCGCCGTCACCGGCGAAGTACCAGCCCTGCTCGGCGAAGCGCGACCAGTAGGTGTCCTTGTACCGTTCCGGGTCGCCCCAGATGCCGCGGAGCATGCCCGGCCACGGCTTGTCCAGGACCAGGAAGCCCTGCTCGCCGGCGGGCACCGGGTTGCCGTTGTCGTCGACCACCTTGGCGCTGATGCCCGGGATCGGGCCCATGGCCGAGCCGGGCTTGCAGGCGGTGACGCCGGGCAGCGGGGCCAGCATGTGCGCGCCGGTCTCGGTCTGCCACCAGGTGTCCACGATCGGGCACCGGCCGCCGCCGATCACGGTGTTGTACCAGCGCCAAGCCTCCGGGTTGATCGGCTCGCCGACGGTGCCCAGCAGCCGCAGCGACGACAGGTCGTGGGCGTCGGGGATCTCCCGGCCCCACTTCATGAACGTGCGGATCAGCGTGGGGGCGATGTAATAGGTGGTGACGCCGTACTTCTCGATGATCTGGAAGTGGCGGTGCTCGTCCGGCGAGTTCGGAGTGCCCTCGTAGATCACTTCGGTGGCGCCGTTGGCGAGGGGGCCGTAGACCAGGTAGCTGTGGCCGGTGACCCAGCCGATGTCGGCGCCGCACCAGAAGACGTCGCGGCCTTCCTTATGGTCGAAGACGGTGTGGAAGCTGTAGGCGGCCTGGGTCAGGTAGCCGCCGGAGGTGTGCACGATGCCCTTGGGGCTGCCGGTGGTGCCGGAGGTGTACAGCACGAACAGCGGGTGCTCGGCGTCGAAGGCCTCCGGCTCGTGGTGCGGCGACGCCTCGCCGACGGTGTCCTCCCACCAGACGTCGCGGCCCGCGACCCAGGGCAGGTCCGGATCGTGGTTGGTGCGGCGGACCACGATCACCTTCTCCACCGACGGAGCGGCGTCGTCGCCGGTGCCCAGGGCCTCGTCGACGGCGGTCTTGAGCGGCGCGGGCTTGCCGCGGCGGAACTGGCCGTCGGTGGTGATGACCACCTTCGCCTGGGCGTCGTCGACGCGCGAGCGCAGGGCGGCCGAGGAGAAGCCGGCGAAGACCACCGAGTGGGTCAGGCCCAGGCGGGCGCAGGCCAGCATGGCGATCACGGCCTCGGGCACCATCGGCATGTAGATCGCGACGCGGTCGCCGGCCTGCAGGCCGATGGAGTCCAGGTAGTTCGCGGCGCGCGAGACCTCGTCCTTGAGCTCGTTGTAGGTGATGTCGCGGGAGTCGCCGGGCTCGCCGACCCAGTGGATGGCGACGCGGTCGCCCTTGCCGGCGGCCACGTGGCGGTCCACGCAGTTGACGGCCACGTTCAGCTTGCCGTCGTAGAACCACCGGGCGAACGGCGCATCCGACCAGTCCAGGACCTGGCTGAACGGCGTCTCCCAATCCAGCCGCCGCGCCTGCTCCGCCCAGAACTCCAGCCGATCGGCGTCGGCGTGCTCGTACAGCGACTCGTTGGCGTTGGCCTGCGCGACGAACTCCGGCGACGGGGGGAAGACCTGATCGGTCGTGGGGGACATGGTGGCTGCCTTTCGGTTGGGGCGAATGGACCGGATGGACGAACCGGGTGTCACAGCTCGCTGCGAACCCACGTTCGTGAGGGTAATCACTCAACTCTTCGAGCGTAACGCTGAGAGGTTGCGGGTGGGATGCGCGCGGTGAGCGGTCGGTCCCGAGCGGCCGGTGGTGCGTCGGGCCCGACCGCCCGGGTTCGCCGCACCCGCACGACTTAGGCTGGGCGGGTGACTGCTGACCCGTTGGCCCCGCTTCTCGATCTGCCCGGTGTGGCCGCCGCCGCCGAAGAGGCCGGGGAGGCCCTGGCCGCGGTGCACCGGCATCCGGTGAACCTGCGCGGCTGGGACAAGACCTCCCGCGAGTCGTCGTGGCGCGGCGGCCGCAGCTCGGCGGCGATGGAGGGCGCGACCACCGAACTCAACCGCGAGCACGACTTCGACGATCCGGTGATGTCCGGCGCGATCCGGGTGGCGCAGGCGCTCGACCCCGACGCGCTCGACCGGGAGGTGTCGGTGTTCCGGCGGGCGCCGATGCAGTCGCTGGCCCGGCTGCATTCGCTGGCCGCCGCCGAACTGGTCGCCGCCGAGAAGCTGGGACGCCCGCGCGACGAACCGCACATCGCGCAGCGCCTGGACATGCTCGGGCAGCTGATCACCGGCGCCACGACGGTGCCGGCGGCGGTGCTCGCGGCCGTCGTGCACGGAGAGATTCTGGTGCTGGCCCCCTTCGAGCAGGGCAACGCCGTGGTGGCGCGCGGGGTCTCCCGGCTGGTGTCGGCCGCGACCGGATTGGATCCGCATCTGCTGGGGGTGCCGGAGGTGACCTGGTTGCGCCGCCTGGGCGACTACCGCGAGACTTCGGCGCGATTCGCCACCGGTGATCCGCAGGCGCTCGCGGACTGGATCCTGCTGTGCTGTGAGGCGATGCGGTCCGGTGCCGACGAGGCGAAATCGATCGCGGACGCCGCCCGCGGATAGCCGGCCCCGCACAGTATTGCGGGCGGCCCCCGGACCGGTGAACCGGTGTCGGGTGCCGCCCGCGAGCACGGACGCTAGTTACCAAGCGTGCAAGGTGGGTTGTGGGCTCGCCTCGGCGAGGGAAGGAAGTCTCTGGCTGGGCCGAGAGGCCTCAATGTCGCAGGCGCACAACGCTTCTGCCAATGCGGCGCGCTCCGCGTGGGTACATGCCGCCCGTGCTGGGAACTACCTTCCGGGGGGCCGGATCTTCTCTTCCGATCCGGACTTTGCCTTCCGGGTTCCGTACCTATTTTCTACACGGTGACGCCGGTCACAGCAAGTCTTTCGGGGAAACTCACGCGGCTGCGTCACGCGGGTGCCGACGGTGGCTGATGCCGTAGGCGACGGCGGCCGCGGCGACGGCGCTGACCCCGGCCGCGGCGACCGCGGTCCAGCCGATCGTGGCCGGGCTGGACCAGTCCACCAGGGGTGCCGGATTGGGGAAATCGAGGATCGGCCAACCCTGTTCCTCGGCGTAGGTGCGCAGTGTCTTGTCGGGGTTCACCACCGCGCGGTGGCCGGCTGCCTCCAGCATCGGGATGTCGGTGCTCGAGTCGGAGTAGGCGTAGGAGTCGGCGAGGTGGTAGCCGCGCTCGGCGGCGAGTCGGCGCATCGCCGTCGCTTTCTCCTCGCCGTAGCAGTAGAACTCGATCTCGCCGGAGTATCGGCCGTCGATCACTTCCATCACGCTGGCGCGCACCAGGTCGGCGCCGAGCAGCCGGCCGATCGGCTCCACCATCTCGAGCCCGGAGGCCGAGATCAGCACGATGTCTCGGCCGGCGGCCTTGTGCTCGGCGATCAGTGCGGCCGCCTCGGAGAAGATGACCGGCCGGACCACCTCGTCGAGCGTCTCGGAGACGATGGACCGCACCGTCTCCGCGTCCCACCCGGCGCACATGTCGGTGACGTGCTTGCGCAGCCTCTCCACCTGGTCGGCCTGGTCACCACGTGCGGACGTGAGCAGGAGCTGGAGCTGGGCGACCGTCGACCGCAGCAGGGCCCGCCTGGTCAGCAGGCCGCCGTCGTAGAAGGGACGGGTGAACGCAAGGGCGCTCGACCTGGCGATCACTGTCTTGTCGAGGTCGAAAAAGGCCGCAGAGCGGGAGGGTGACGTCGGTGCCACGGGCACGACGTTACGGCTATTTGACATGCGCTCGAGGCAGATCGAAAGAAATCCGAAAACGCCGATAATTGCAAGTTGCACGGACACTTGAGCGCGTGTACCTTCGCAGTTGTCCGGCTTCGGCCGGTGTTTTCAGCCCGACCCCCCGGGGCTGAAAGCAGATGACCCCGGCCTCCTCCCCCCTGGCCGGGGTCGTCCTTATTCTGAGGCGCCTGAATCGCCTGTGGCCATTAACCCTCGTTGGTCGAGCGCTCCTCCTTCGCCGGTCGAGCGCTCCTTTTTCGCCGGTCGAGCGAAGTCGAGACCCCCGCGAACCCCGAGATACGAACAACCCGCGCCTGTTACAGTCCGAAACCAAGCACCTGCTCGGTGACAGCTCGGAAGTCGGGACGATCATGCGGAAACTATTCGTGGCGCTGTGCGCGGCGCTGCTCGCAGCGCTCGGAGCGATGGCGGCGGGGCCGGCCGACGCCGCACCCGGCCAATCGCAGGAGCGGCTACCGGAGGACTACAACTTCTTCGCCGGCATCCCGTACGAGCTGTCGCACCCGGGCGGCGATCTGCCCGGCGCCAACGACTGGAACTGCAAGCCCTCGCCCGAGCATCCGCGTCCGGTGGTCCTGGTGCACGGCACCGGCGGAGCCAAGACCACCAACTGGGGCGCGTACGTCCCCATGCTCCGCAACCGCGGCTACTGCGTCTACGCACTCACCTACGGCGCTCTGCCCGGGCTGCCGTGGCCGTTCACTGCGATCGGGGGCATGGACCGGCAGGACATCAGCGCCAAGCAGCTGAGCCGCTTCGTCGACAAGGTCCGCGCCTCCAGCGGTGCGGAGACCGTCGACCTGGTCGGGCACTCGCAGGGCACCTACATGCCGACCTACTACCTCAAGCACCTGGGCGGCAAGGGCAAGGTGACCAAGTACGTGTCGATCGCGCCGCTGTGGCGCGGCACCGGCGGCGGCGATCCCACCATGACCGCGATCGGCGAGGCCATCGGCGCGGTGCCGATGCCGTTCTGCGTCGGCTGCGGCGGGATGCTGCCCGGTTCGCCGATGCACAAGAAGATCTGGTCGGGCGGCAGCCCCTACGTCAAGGGCGTCGACTACACCAACATCTCCACCCGGTACGACGAGCTCGTCGTCCCGTACACCAGCGGTCAGGTGCCCGGACGGACCGGCGAGAAGGTGAAGAACATCGTCGTACAGGACACGTGCGCGCAGGACTACAGCGACCACTTGGCGATCGCCGGTTCCCGCCGGACCGCCTACATGGTGCTCAACGCGCTGGATCCGGAGAACCCGGTGAAGGTGCCGTGCGAGTTCGTGCCGCCGTTCACCGGCTGACGTTCCCCGCCGGATCCGGTGTCCTCCCGGGCGCGGACGCGATAGCGTGCGGACACTGCAGGCCCGAGCCTTCTCGCGAGGAGAACCCATGTCCGGTATGCGTCCCGATCTGTCCGGTGTCGATCCGCTGACGGTCAACCTGACCCACCGCGTCTGCATCGGGGACCAGCCGACGCGCAGCGCCCACCTCTACGGCGACCGGCCCGCCGTCGTCGACGGCGACATCACCGTCAGTCACCGCGAACTGGAGGCGCGGGCCAACGCGCTGGCCCGCGGCCTGGCCCAGCGGGGCTACGAGCGCGGCGACGCGGTGGCGATGCAGCTGCAGAACCGCTGGGAGTTCGTGGTCACCTTCTTCGCTCTGGCAAAGCTGGGCGTGGTCGCGATGCCGCTGAATCTGATGCTCTCGCCCGGGGACGTGGCCTACCAGCTCGAAGACAGCGGGGTGCGGGCGGTGGTCACCGAGTCGGCGTTCGCGTCCGTTCTCGGCATCGCTCTGGTCGAGGCCGACGGTGCCGCGGTGCGCGAGGTCTTCGTCGTCGGGGAGGCGGTCGACGAGATCGGTGGCGTGCCCGCCGTCGCGTGGTCGTCGGTCTTCTCCGACGACGTCTCGCCACCGGCAGCGATCGTCGAGGACCGCGACATCGTGCACTGCCTGTACACCTCGGGCACCACCTCGCGGCCCAAGGGTGTGGTGACCAGCCATGTGGCCGTGCACATCTCGAACCTGTCGTCCGCGCTAGGCCTCGGCCTGCGACCGGACACCGACGCCGTGGTGCAGCCGATCGTGCTGCCGCTGTTCCACGTCACCGCCCTCGACGCCCTGCTGCTCCCCACGCTCCTGGTCGGCGGCACCGCGGTGCTGCTGCGGGGCTTCGATCCGGCCGCGCTCGCCGATACCCTCGACCGTCATCGGGTCACCCACCTCACGCTGCTGCCGATGATGTGGGCGGCGCTCATCGCCCAGCCGGCCCTCACCGACCACAACACGGCGAGCCTGATCACCTGCCTGTACGCGATGGCGCCGATGCCGGCCGACCTGGTGCAGGCGGTGCGCGACCGGTTCGCGAATGCGGCCGTGATCCTGGGCTCGGGCCAGACCGAGACCACACCGGCCTCGGAGCTGCAGTGGGCCGGCCACCAGGGCGTCAAAGACGGATCGTGGGGACCGGCGACGGTCTCCACCGACATCGCGATCCTGGATGGTGAGGGAAACCTGTTGCCGCCGAACGAGATCGGCGAGATCGTCTACCGCAGCCCGCAGCTGATGGAGGGCTACTGGAACAACGCTGCGGCCAACACCGAGGCCTTCGCGCACGGCTGGTTCCACGGCGGCGACATCGGCTACCTCGACGAGGAGGGTGTCGTCTGGTTCACCGACCGCGCCAAGGACATCATCAAGTCCGGCGGTGAGAACGTCAGCTCGGTGGAGGTGGAGCGCGTGCTCCTGGGCCATCCGGAGGTCGCCGAAGTGGCGGTGGTCGGCCGCCCCGACGAGCACTGGGGCGAGGCGGTGACCGCCGTGGTGGTGCTGTCGCCGGAGGCCGGGGTGACCGGTGACGGACTGCGCGAATGGTCGCGGGAACGCCTCGCCGGATTCAAGGCGCCCAAGCAGGTGATCGTCGTCGATGCGCTCCCGAAGACGGCGACCGGCAAGATCCAGAAGCACGTCGTGCGCACCATGTGACAGCGGTTCCGGCCCGCGCTGTCGACAACGGCGGTGCCGCGGTCGGCTTGTGGACAGTGCCCTCGCGCGGCGCGTGAGCGGCGGTCACGCTGGGCCCATGAGCGAGGCCCTGCTGGTTCTCACCGACCCCGTCCTGTACGACGACGTGGCGCGCTGCGGTGCGGCCGCGGGCTACCGCATCGTGCGGGGCGATCCGGCCCGCTGCCGGCACGAATGGCTGCGAGCCGGGGCTGTCGTGGTCGACGGTGCGGCGCTGACCGCACTGGGGTCGCCGGGGCCGCCGCCGCGCGACGGGGTGCTGGTGGTGGCCGGACCGGACGGCGATCCGGTCGCCTGGCGCTCGGGTCTGACGGTGGGGGCGCAGGGCGGCTACGTGCTCCCGGACGACGAAGCGGGCTTGGTGGCGGCGCTGTCCGGGCTGCGGCGGCCGCGGCGGGCGGCGGCCGCGGTCCTGGCCGTCGTGGGCGGGCACGGCGGCGTGGGGGTGAGCACGTTCACGGCTGTGCTCGGTTACACGGCCGCCCGGTCGGACACCGGGGTGCTGCTGCTCGACGTGGAACCCGGCGGTGCGGGCCTGGATCTGCTGCTGGGCGCCGAGAACGCGCCCGGGCTGCGGTGGTCCGATATCACCGGAGAAACCGGAAGCATTGCGCCGCAGGCGCTGTCGGCGGCGCTGCCGCGGGCGGCCGAGCGGCTGCGGTTTCTCACTCGGGGCCGGGACGACGGGGCCCCGCTGTCGGCGGAGACGGTGCTGGCCGTGCTCGACGCGGCCCGCGGGGACGGCCAGACGGTGATCGCCGACCTGGGTCGGGCCACCGATCCGGCGGCGGCGGGCGTGCTCGACTCGGCCGATCTGATCGTGGTCCTGACCGCGGCTTCGGTGCCCGGGGTGGCCGCCACCCGCAAGCTGCTGGCGCGGATCGGAAACCGCGGCGACGCGGCGCTGGTGGTGCGCGGTCCGGCCCCCGGCGGTCTGAGCCCGGGGCAGGTGGCCGAGGCGGTGGGCCTTCGGCTGATCGCCTCCCTGCGGACGCGGCCGGGAGTGGCGCGCCGCTGCGAGGAGGGCGGGCTGCGCCCGGCCGAGCGCAGCCCGGAGGTGCGCGCGGCGCGGACGGTGCTCACCGCGCTGGCCGAGGTCCGCGGTCAGCGGCGATGACCACCGGGGAACGCCACGCCGACCTGTTGGACCGGGTCCGTGAGCAACTCGCCGGCCGGTCGGCCGAGCCAGACGCGCAGACCATCGCCGAGGCGGTGCGCAGCGAGGCCGGCGGACTCCTCTCGGACACCGATCTGCTGGCGGCGCTTCGGTACCTGCAGACCGAGCTGGTGGGGGCCGGACCGCTGGAACGGCTGCTGGCCGATCCGCTGGTGACCGACATCTTGGTGACCGGTCCCGACCGGGTGTGGGTGGAACGCGGCGCCGGGCTGGAGGCAGTCGAGGTCGCCTTCGACGACGAGGCGAGCGTCCGCCGGCTCGCGGTGCGCTTGGCACTGGGGGCGGGCCGCCGCCTCGACGACGCCCAGCCGTGGGTCGACGGCCGGCTCTCCGGGGTGGGCCGTCATGGGTACGCCGTCCGGCTGCACGCCATGATCCCACCGCTCGCCCTGGACGGCACCTGTATCTCGCTGCGCGTCCTGCGCGCGGCCACGATGGACTTCACGACCCTGGTCCGTTCCGGTGGCATTCCGGACGAGGTGCGCGACCTGGTGTCCGGAGTGATCGCCGATCGGCGCGCCTTCCTGGTGGTCGGCGGGACCGGCGCGGGCAAGAGCACCCTGCTGAACTGTCTTCTGGGGCAGGTGGATCCGGGGGAGCGGCTGGTTCTGGTCGAGGACGCCCCGGAGCTGGATCCGCAGCATCCGCATGTGGTCCGGTTGGTGGCGCGGCCGCCGAACGTGGAGGGGATCGGGGAGGTCAGCGTGCGCACCCTGGTGCGGCAGGCGTTGCGCATGCGGCCGGACCGGATCGTCGTCGGGGAGGTTCGCGGGGCCGAGGTGATCGACCTGCTGACCGCACTCAACACCGGCCACGACGGCTGCGCTGGCACCCTCCACGCGAACTCGATCGCCGAAGTGCCCGCGCGGATGGAGGCGCTCGCGGCGCTGGGCGGCATGGGCCGGGCGGCGCTGCACAGTCAGCTCGCCGCGGCGCTGGACGTGGTGCTCGGCGTGGCCCGGCAGCCCGACGGCCGGCGCGGCCTGGTGGAGGTCGGTGCTCTCGAGCGCGGCGCCGGCGGCAGCGTGTCGATCCGGACGGTGTGGAGCCGTGACGGCGAGTCCGTCGGGGCCCACCGATGACGGCCGTGGTGATGAGTGCCGCCGCAGCGGTGTGCGCCGCGCTCGCGCTGCTGGCTTGGCCGTCGTCGACGGTGGTCCGGCGGGTGCAGGCGCTGTCCGGCGAGCCGGGGCGCGGCAGCCGGCGCCTGCGGGGCCCGGCCCTGGCGGTAGTCGCCGTCCCGGTGATCGGTGCGCTCGCCGGGACGGGCGCCGGGATCGCCGCCGGGATCGTCGTGGCGACCGGGATCTCGAGGCGGCGACGGGCACGCGAGCGGGCCGAGGGCGAAGGCCGGGATGCCGAGCTATGCCGAGCGCTGAGCGTGATCGCCGCGGAGATGTCGGTCGGCGCGCCGATGGTGGGCGCCTGCCGGGCCGCCGCCGACGAACTCGGTGACGAGTCGGGCCTCGCCCGCGAACTGCGCCGGATCGCAGCGCGTGTGGAACTCGGCGGCCACCTCGGCTCCGAGTCCGTTCCACCCGGCTATCCGGGCCTGCGGCGGCTCAGCGACGCCTGGTCGATCTCGGTGCGGCACGGCCTGCCGATGGTCGCGCTGATCGAGTCGCTGCGACGGGATCTGGTGCAGCGCAGGGATTTCATCGCGCGGACCGAAGCGGGGCTGGCGGGACCACGGGCCACGGCGCTGGTGCTGGCCGGGCTGCCGGCGCTCGGTCTGGGACTCGGGCAGTTGATGGGCGCCGGACCGATCGCCGTGTTGCTGGGCACCTCGCTGGGCTCGGTGCTTCTGGTGGTGGGGGTGGCGCTCGCCGCCGTCGGGGTGCGCTGGGCCGACGCCATCGTCGCGCGGGTGACGCGATGAGCGCGGTGCTGCTGCTCGCCGGGGTCGCCCTGCTGCTGTGGCCACCGCCCGGGCCCGCCCTGGCGCGCGTGGTTCCTGCAGCCGGGACGCCCCGCCGGTTCGGCGGCGAGCCACGCTGGATCGGTGCCGCCTCCGCCGCTCCCGACCCTTTCGAGGTGGCCGCCGGCTACGACCTGTTCGCGGTCTGCCTGCGCGCGGGTCTGCCGGTGTCCACCGCGGCCGAGGTGGCCGCACAGCACAGTCCGCGGCCGCTGGCCGACTCGCTGGCCCGCGCCGCGGAACTGCTGGCACTCGGCGCCGATCCGGCGCAGGCGTGGGCCACCGATCAGCCGGACACTCCGGGTGCCGCCGAAGAGCACTTCCGCGAGCTGAGCACCCTGGCGCGGCGTGCCTCCCGGGCTGGATCGTCACTCGCCGACGGCGTCGCCGCGCTCGCCGAAGCCACCCGCGAGCAGGCGCAGACACAGGCCCTGGCCCGTGCGGAGAAGGCCGGCGTCACTATCAGCGGCCCCCTCGGCCTGTGCTTTCTGCCGGCCTTCGTCTCCCTCGGCATCGCGCCCGTGGTGATCGGTCTGGCGAGTGGGATGCTCGGCCAGTGGTGACGCTGCGTCAGTACCAGTACCGTCGTCCACCGACGGCGTGACCGAGTGCGCCCGCGGCCATCAGCGCCAGGCCGGCGACTACTGTGATGATTCCCAGTATCCAGATGATCGGGAAATTGATGACGAATCCTACGATCAAGAGAATCACTCCGATGACGATCATGACTGCTTCCTTCCGAATTGATATCGATGCTTCTTGGTTGTTCGAATCCAACTCACGAACGACGCCGCGCTTTGAAAAGCGGCGAGACACAGGCGGCGCCGATCATGACGGCACCCACCGCGCCGACTGCGCAGGTGATCATGCTCAGCAGCCATTCCGGGTCCGATGATCCGACCCCGAAGAGAAGGATGGTGGCGCCGCCGGCAGGGCCACCCAAGGCGCCGAGCGCCCCGCAGATCCCTCGGCGCAGGCGGCCGGCCCCGGGTACGAAATCGGCGGCGTGCCAACCGGTTACCGCGCCGATGATGATCCACCCCGCGCCCGTCAGTCCCCAGACCATCCGCCGCCTTTCTCGATTCTCCGAACGCGGCAATCAGTGACGAGACGGGCAGCCGATCCATACGTGGACGACTGACTTCCTCCCTGTGCCCGCTTGAAACGGTATGTCGCCGGCGGGCTGTCGTCTTCACCCCTAAGGGTGAAGACGGGGCCGATATGATTCAGCCGTGGCGCCACTCTCACTCGCTTTGGTCGACGATTACGAAGTGGTCGTTGAAGGGCTCGCGGCAATGCTGCGCAGCTATCGCGACCGGATCGAGATCGTCGAACTCGACGCGAACTCCTCCGTCATCAGAGCTGTCGATATCGCGCTGTACGACTCGTTCGCGAATCCTCAAGGAGACAGTCAGCAGGTGCGGGAGCTCGCCTCGAACCCGCGGGTCACGTCGACCGTCATCTACACGTGGAGATTCGATGAGCAGAGCATCCGCAGTGCGCTGGCGAATGGCGCGGACGGATACCTTGCGAAGAGTCTCCCCGCGGCGCGACTGGTGGACGCTCTGGAGTCCGTGCACCGTGGCGAACAGCGCGTTCATCCCGCGGGGCAAGCCTCGACCAAAGTGATCGCCGGCGACTGGCCGGGCCGTGAGGAAGGGGCTCTTCGTATTTCAGAGTGCGTTGACTCGTTCGGTGAGCTGACCCGAGTGCA
>NZ_BAAAZW010000018.1:0-13838 GCF_039537105.1 Gordonia caeni | reverse complement strand
CGTGGATCCTCGCCCGGACCGGATACCACTGTCATTCGCACAACAACGCATGTGGCTGCTGAACCAACTCGACAGCGTGTCCGCCGTCTACAACATTCCAATTGTGCTGCGGCTATCCGGTCCGGTTGATGTGGATGCCCTGCATGCGGCAATCGTGGATGTAGTGACCAGGCATGAGGCCTTGCGTACGACGTTCCCGGCCGAGGGCGGGGTGCCACACCAGAAGATTCTGCGACCATCGGCTGTGGCAGCACGGCTTGACTGGAGTGTCGTTGATTCTGAGTCGGACATGGCGGATGCCGTCCTCCGCGGTTTCGATGTGACCAAGCAACTGCCGATCAGGGTCCGGATCTGGGAGAGTGCACCGGAGGAGTTTGTACTCGCAGTAGTTGCTCATCACATTGCCTTCGACGGTGAATCGATGAGTCCGTTCGTCACCGATCTTGTTACCGCCTACTTCGCCGAGGCTGACGAGCAAGATCCTGAGTTTGCCGAATTACCAGTGCAATTCGCGGACTACGCGATATGGCAGCACGAAGTACTCGGAGCTCCGGATCGGTCGGAAACAGTGCTGGGACGTCAACTCGCTTACTGGCGCGCGCGACTCTCTGGCGTGCCGGACCTGGTGGAGCTGCCGTCTGATCGGCCGCGGCCTGTCGTTGCTACGCACCGCGGCGCGCTTGTGCGGTTTCAGATCCCAGAAGCACTCGGCGAGGGGATCGATTCACTCGCCGCGAGCACCGGGACCACTCCCTTCATGGTCGTGCACGCCGCCCTTGCCTCACTTGTGGCGCGGATGAGCGCACAAGAGGATATTGCAATCGGGACTCCGATCGCGGGACGCGGTCAGGAAGTCCTTGACGGGCTGATTGGAATGTTCGTCAACACGCTCGTTCTGCGGACCGATGTCGACGGTGGTATGCCCTTCGCTGAACTACTGGCCACTGTGAAGACGGTCGATCTCGAAGCCTATGCGAACGCGGATATCCCGTTCGAGAGCGTCGTCGAGGCGACCGGGCAGACCTCGAGCGCTTCATATTCGCCATTCACCCAAGTGTGGTTGACCTTTGACCAATCCGCGGTGCCGGAGCTTGCCGGACAAGTGCTGGCCGGCGGAGACGTTGCGGGCATTACGGTTTCTGCCGAATCGCAGGAGCACATGCCTGCGAAGGTGGATCTGTTGGTGGGAGTCAGCCGTGCCGCCGACGGGCCCTGGAGCGGGGCCATGGTCTATGCCACCGACCTGTTCGACGAGTCCACGGTGCTCGGTTTCAGTGCTCATCTCCTGGCGATTCTGGAGCAAGCGATCGCCGATTCGTCCACTCCGATTGGAGACATCGTTTTGCCGACTGTTCCCGTCGCCGTGCCTGCCGCGCAGCCTGCTGGGAAGACGCCTGCGGCGCGAGTGATCCCCGATTCGGATGCCATCCTCGCCAGCGGTGCCGGCGCTGATCCGGTGCTGCTGCCTGAAATGCTTGCCGCTGCGGCTAAGAAGTGGGGGCCGAGACAGGCTGTCATCGACTCCGATGGTGCGTTCCTCACCTATGCGCAGCTTGATGCACGTTCGAATCAACTTGCGCGATGGCTTATCGACCGCGGAGTCGGGCCGGAGTCGTTGGTGGCGCTGGCAATCGGACGTTCGTTGGATCTTCTTATCGCGATCTGGGCCGTCGCCAAGACGGGCGGTGGGTACGTACCGATCGATCCGACCTATCCGGCTGGTCGAGTCTCCGACATGGTTGAGGACTCGGCAGCGGTTCTCGGACTCGGTGTCGCTGGGTCGGGCGATCTGCCAGAGCACGGCTTCGACTGGCTACGTCTCGATGGCGATGTCGTCGCCGCCGAGATCGCGGCCTACGGTGACGATTCGATTGACTCCCAGGAAGTCCTGGCGCCAATCAGGATCGAGAACACGGCGTACGTGATCTATACATCCGGCTCCACTGGTCGGCCGAAGGGTGTTTCCGTTACGCACGCGGGACTGGCCAATTTCGCAGCCGAGGAAGTGCGCAGGTCCGGCGCCGACGAGTATTCGCGGGTGCTGGGCTTCGCCTCACCGAGTTTTGACGCATCAGTACTCGAGTACATGCTTGCGGCCGCTTCAGGGGGCGTGCTGATCTTCCGTCCCGATGGCGCTGTCGGTGGTGAACCGTTGCAGACCTTCATCGTGCAGCATGCGATCACACATACTTTCCTCACGCCGACGGTCTTGGCGACGCTCGAACCCTCCGCACTTCCCGCCCTGCGGGTGGTTTACGTGGGTGGGGAGGCGGTGCCCCAGCCGCTCAAGGACGCGTGGGCCCCGTTCCGGAGGATTCAGAACCTCTACGGGCCGACGGAGACCACGATCGGTGTCGCGATCAGTGAGCCCATGCAGATCGGCGATCCGGTCCTCCTCGGCGGTCCGATAGCTGGTGTCGGCTTCTGCGTACTCGACGGTCGTCTCAAGCCGGTGCCGATCGGGGTCGCGGGCGAACTCTATCTGTGTGGCGACGCGCTGTCGCGGGGCTACCTCGCGCGACCGGGCCTCACCGCGACGAGGTTCGTCGCCAACCCTTACGGAATCCCTGGAGATCGGTTGTACCGCACCGGCGATCTGGTTCGGTGGCGGAGGGGCGATGGCGGTGAACCGACCGTCGAGTATGTCGGTCGCGGCGATGACCAGGTGAAGCTGCGTGGGCTGCGAATCGAACTCGGGGAGATCGAATCCGTTCTGGCTGATCACCCCGGTGTCACGGGTGCTGTCGTGATCGGTGTCGGCGGCTCGGAGATCTCCGCATTGGCCGGATACGTGGTGTGCAAGGGCGATCCTGTCGACATGGCCGAGTTGCGCCAGTTCATTGCCGAGCGGCTGCCGTCGCATATGGTGCCGGCCTCTTTGATGAGCATCGACCGGCTTCCGATGACGCCGGTGGGCAAACTCGACAAGTCCGCGCTGCCTGAGCCGGTCATTGTCGCTGGTGAATATGTTGAGCCGGCGACAGATGAAGAGCGAGTTGTCGCTGATGCGTTCGCCGAGGTTCTCGGCGTCGAGCAGGTCTCTGTTACCGACAGCTTCTTCGATCTCGGCGGTACTTCGCTGTCCGCGATGCGTGTCGTCGGGAGAGTCGCGCAGAGCCTGAATGCCGAAGTCACCATCCAGGATGTGTTCACCGCTCCTAGCGTTCGGGAACTGGTGGTCGCGGCCTCCGGCCGTAGCAGGGCGTTGCCTCCGATCGTGGCTCAGACACCGCGACCGGAACTGATTCCGTTGTCTTTCGCTCAGCAGCGAATGTGGTTCATCAACAGATTCGATCCTGGAACCTCGAACTACAACATCCCCTTCGCGCTCTCGTTGACTGGAGTCCTCGACGTCGGTGCCCTTCGATCCGCACTAGTCGACGTGGTTTCGCGGCACGAGGTGCTGCGAACCACGTATCCGGCGATTGATGGCGTGCCTCATCAGCTGGTTCACCCTGCGACGTCCGTTCCCGATCGCCTGGACTGGCGCAGTGTCGATGACGAAGCTGAACTCGAGCGGGAGCTTCTCGCCGGATTCGACGTGACCAGCGATCAGCCTGTCCGGGTACGCATTCTCGAGTTGGGGCAAGACGAGTGGGTGCTGGCGTTGGTCGCCCACCACATCGCAGTGGACGGAGAATCGCTGGAGCCGCTCGCCGAAGACCTGTTGGTCGCGTACGCGGCTCGTGCTGCAGACGCGGGGCCTGAACTCGAGCCCCTGGACATCCAGTTCGCCGATTTCGCGATTTGGCAGCACGATGTGCTGGGCGCGCCGGACGACGCTGAATCAGTGATGGGTACGCAACTGGCGTATTGGCGCGAGCACCTTGCGGGCCTTCCCGACGTGATCACCTTGCCGACAGATCATCCGCGCCCGCCTGTTGCAAGTGGCGCTGGCGCCTCCGTGTCCACCCAGATCTCGCCCGAGGT
Source organism: Gordonia caeni (assembly GCF_039537105.1). NCBI lineage: Bacteria > Bacillati > Actinomycetota > Actinomycetes > Mycobacteriales > Gordoniaceae > Gordonia > Gordonia caeni. The sequence continues at coordinate 9,908 of NZ_BAAAZW010000018.1, read as the reverse complement.
CAGTGACCGGATCCGTCAGGTGGCAGCAGACAACGACGCGACCCCCTTCATCATCCTGCACGCTGCGCTGGTCACACTCTTGGCGAGGCTCTCCGCAAGTGACGACATCGCCGTGACAACGCCCTTTGCGGGCCGTGGTCAGGCCGCTCTCGAGCGACTGATCGGTATGTTTGTCAACACTCTCGTGCTGCGCGCCCGGGTGGACAACGGAGAGTCGTTCGTCCAGTTGATTGAGCAACTCAAGGAAGTCGATTTCGCGGGGTTCGGTCACGCAGATGTGCCCTTCGAGACGATCGTTGAGGAGTTGAATCCTGTTCGTTCGGAGGCCTTTGCTCCGCTCGCCCAGGTCATGCTTTCGGTGGATCCGGCGGCGTCGGCACGCCGCCGGAGGATTGATTTCGGAGAGCTTGCGGGGGAATTCCTCGACAGCGACCGGGTCGTGGCCCAGCGCGATCTGACCTTCGTCGTGACGACGGCCGAAGCGGGCGAGTCGTGGCAGATCCGGCTCGAGTACGCGACCGATCTCTTCCAGGAAGCATCTGCAGAACGTCTGATTCAGTGGTTCGTGGCCCTGCTCGCCGGCCTCACCGCAGAGCCCAGCCGCTCGATTGGTGATATCGGGATGCCCGGTCAAGATTCTGCACAGGCGACTGAGCAAGGGCCGCAGGTCGACCTTCCCCCGGTGGTGTCCATCGGAGAAGCAGTGGCGGATCAGATCGTCAGGACGCCAGACGCTGTGGCGCTGATTTCCGGTGAGCGTGCGGTCACCTACGGGGAGTTCGGCGCTCGGGTTAATGTCCTCGCCAGGAAGCTCCTCTCGATGGGGCTCGAGGCAGAGTCCGCGGTGGCGATCGCTATGCCACGGTCGGTGGAGATGCTGATCGCCGTTCACGCGATCGTCACCGCAGGCGGCCAGTACGTGCCGATCGATCTGGAAACCCCGAGCGATCGTGCGGAGTACATGCTGGTGACTTCTGGAGCACGGATGCTGCTGGTGGCTGACCGTGACGCCGCTGGTTCCGCACTGGGGGCCGCGGAGGACGCTGCGATCGAGATCGTAGAGGTGGACGCCTCGGGCTGGATCGATGCGTCCTCGTCTCACGCGAAACCGTTGACCGACGCCGATCGCCGAGGCCCGGTGCACTCGGCGTCCGCCGTGTACACCCTGTTCACCTCGGGCTCCACGGGAATGCCGAAGGGCGTCACCTTGAGCCACGAAGCGGTGCTGAACCGCCTGTGGTGGGGACTCGACGAACTGCCGATTGGCAGTTCGGATGTGGTTCTGCAGAAGACGCCGTACACCTTCGACTGCTCGGTACCGGAGCTGTTTGCGCCCCTCATGGCGGGAGCGGCAATGGTGGTGCTCAGGGATGGCGGGCACTTGGAGCCGACGCATGTGGCTGACGAGATCGCTCGCACCGGCGTGACGATGGTGCATTTCGTACCGTCTATGCTGTCGGTATTCGTCGATGTTGTCCCATTGGAGACGCTGCAGCGCCTTGACTCCGTGCGGATAATCTCGACCACCGGCGAGGCGTTGCCCCCGGCCGTGGCCTCTCAAACACGGGAAGTCTGGCCCGAGGCGCTCTTCTACAACCTCTACGGTCCTACTGAAGCAGCGGTAGAGATCACCTATCAGTCGATAGGGGAGGTCACCGCCGATGATCCGACAGTGCCGATCGGCACACCGATATGGCACTCTTCAGCGCTGGTACTGGATTCGCGACTTCACCGGGTCCCACCGGGCGTGCCGGGCGAGCTGTATCTGGGCGGTGTGCAGTTGGCGCGCGGCTATGCGGCACGCGCGGACCTGACTGCGGAGCGATTCATCGCTGATCCGTTCGGTGCGCCAGGTGCGCGGTTGTATCGAACGGGAGACCTCGTGCGCAGGCTGCCGGACGGTGGACTCGACTACCTGGGGCGTACCGACTTCCAGGTCAAGCTGCGGGGCCAGCGGATCGAGTTGGGCGAGATCGAAGCCGTGCTCGCCGGCGCACCGGGGGTGGTGCATACCGCGGTCACGGTGGCACAGTCGCCTGACGGTGGCGAGCACTTGGTCGCCTACCTTGCGGCGGGGCCAGGGGAGACACTCGACCTCAGCGCAGTCACGGAATCAGCGACGAACGCGCTTCCCCGATACATGGTGCCGACAGTGTGGATGCTGGTCGACGATATCGCGCTGAACACAGCGGGCAAGATCGATCGTAAAGCGCTGCCGGAACCGGAGTTCGGGGTGTTGGAGGTCGAGTGGTCCGCGCCGGACGGAGAAGCTGAGGAGAAGGTCGCAGCGATCTTCGCCGAGATACTCGATGTCGAGAACGTGAGCGCAACTCAATCGTTCTTCGATGTCGGCGGCAACTCACTGTCGGCGATGCGTGTGGTGGCCAGGGTCGGCGACTCGCTAGGTGTCGACCTGACGGTGCGGGACCTGTTCGAGGCTCCGACGATTCGTGAGCTGGCCTCCGTGTCGACCCATCGAGCTCCTGCGCTCGCGCCGGTGACCCGTGTCGTGCCTCGGCCCGATCGTGTTCCGTTGTCGTTCGCCCAGCAGCGAATGTGGTTCATCAACCGCCTCCATCCGACCCTGCCGACCTACAACATTCCGGCGGCGTTCCGCCTGCGCGGGACGGTAGACGAAGGTCTTCTGCTTGCCGCATTGCGTGATGTTCTTGCTCGGCACGAAGTGCTGCGCACTGTGTTCCCCGCGGATGACGGTGTGCCGTTCCAGTCAGTGGCCGCAACCGACGAGCTCGGTTCTCTGTTGGATTGGCGGGTAGTCGACTCCGTGTCCGAGCTGGCCACGGATCTGGGGCTGGGCTTCGATGTGACTGCAGAGCTGCCGGTACGCGGCCGAGTTCTCCGCGACGGTGAAGATTCTTTGATCGTTGGCCTGGTCGCTCACCACATCGCGTTCGACGGCCAATCCTTCGGTCCGATGATCGCTGATTTCCTGGCCGCGTATGCCGCCAGGACGCGCGGGACGGCGCCACAGTATGAGCCGCTGCCGGTTCAGTACGCCGACTACTCGATCTGGCAGCACGAGGTGCTGGGGTCTCCGCAGGACGATTCGTCGGTGATGGGCAAGCAGCTTGCGTTCTGGAAGCGGGAACTGGCGGGTGTGCCGGACGTGATCGGTCTGCCTACTGATCATCCGAGGCCACGTGTGTTCTCCCATCAGGGCGATGTCGTGCACTTCACGATTCCTGCGGATCTGGGTGCGCAGATAGATGCGTTTGCTGCGAGGCAAGGTACGACTCGATTCATGGTGTTGCATGCGGTGTTCGCAGTGACACTCGCGCGGCTGTCCGACACTCAGGACATCGTGGTCGGTACTCCGATCGATAACCGTGGCCGAAACGGTCTCGACGCCATGGTCGGGATGTTCGTCAACACGCTCGTGTTGCGAAGCTGGGTTGATCCGGCCGAGCCGTTCGCCGCGTTTGCAGCGCGCAGTCGGGCAGCAGATCTGGACGCATTCGCCCATGCTGATGTGCCCTTCGAATCGATCGTCGACGCGATCGACCCTGTCCGTAGCGAGGCATTCTCCCCGCTCGTTCAGGTGATCTTCTCGGTGGACCCGATGAGCACGCCAACGGACGCGTCGATCGACGACTTGAAGGTCGAGGCGGTGGACCCGCCAGACGTGCCGGCCCAGCTGGATTTGAACCTGACGATTTCCACTGGAGACGGCTCCGGAGGCTGGTCGGGGCACCTTACCTATGCGACCGCTCTGTACGACCGCTCGTCGATCGAGTGGTTCAGTAGCTTCTTTGTGCGGACCGCTACCGCGTTGCTCGGGTCTCCGGGGATACCGGTCGGAGACTTGGCACTCGCCACCGATGCGGAGAGAGCCAGGGTCCTGAAGAGGTCAGTGGGGCCTGTGGCGACCGTTCCGGAAACCACGATCGCCGAAGCGGTCGCCGCGCAGGTCGAAGCTCGTCCGACAGCAGTCGCCCTCATCGCCGGTCAACGAGAGATCGGGTACGCCGAGTTCGGCGCACGAGTCGGCGAGCTGGCCCGTGTGCTGATCGCCTCCGGGGTCGGCCCCGAGGTGGCGGTTGGCCTGGTGATGGACCGCAGTATCGAGATGGTGGTAGCGGTGCACGCGGTGCTGGCCGCCGGCGGCCAGTACGTCCCCATCGGAATGGACTACCCGGCCGAGCGTGCGCAGTTCGTCGCGTCGGCCGGCGATGTCCGGATCGTTGTGACCCGTGCGGGTGCGGAGCCACCGACATTCGTTCACGAGCTGCAGATTCCCGTGATAGAGGCCGACTGCTCGGCGCAACTCCCGCCGAATGCTAAGCCGTTGAACGCATCAGAGCGGCCGGCCGCGCTGGTTTCCGCTAATGCGGCGTACACGTTGTTCACTTCGGGCTCAACAGGGAAACCGAAGGGAGTGACTGTCTCTCACGGTGCTGTCCACAACTTCGTGACATGGCTTGACGAAGAAGTGCCGTCGGGCGCCCATAGGTTGCTGTTCAAGACTCCGTACACGTTCGATGCATCGGTCTTGGAACTCTTCTGGCCGCTGGCAGCGGGTCACACGATGGTGATCGCAGATGCGCAGGGGCATAGGGATCCGAAGTATCTGTCTGATCTGATCGCGAGTTCGGGCGTCACGGTCGTTCAGTTCGTACCTTCACTCCTGGCCGCCTTCCTCGACGTCGTCGACGATGTGGCGCTCCTTCCGGGGTTGCGAGCACTCTTCTCAGGCGGAGAAGCACTGCCGCCGGCGGTTGCCCGGGAGTTTCGATCCAGGGTGCCGCAGGCCCGGATCATGAATCTGTTCGGCCCGACTGAGGCCGCGGTGTACACGACGGCGGCTGACCTCGCCGACATCGGTGACGTGGTGCCGATCGGTACCCCAATGCTCAACACTTCGGCGTTCATTCTGGATACGCGACTTCATCCGGTCCCGGACGGTGTGGTCGGAGAACTGTATCTGGGCGGTGTGCAGGCAGCGCGCGGTTACGCGGCTCGTGTCGACCTGACGGCAGAACGTTTCGTGGCGGACCCATTCGGGGCTCCAGGATCACGACTGTATCGAACCGGGGATCTGGTGCGCCGCAGCAGGTCTGGAAGTATTCACTACCTGGGTCGGGCAGATTTTCAGGTGAAGTTGCGGGGGCAGCGACTGGAACTCGGAGAGGTCGAGGCGCTGATCGCCGCAGCACCGGGGGTGGTCCACGCAGTTGTACGCGTGGTAAGTGGGCCGGCTGGAGACCAGTTGGTCGGTTACGTTGCTCCGAAATCGGTGAACACCGACTCGGTCGCTGCAGAACTCGATGCGCGGCTGCCCGGCTTCATGGTGCCTACCTCGTGGGTCGCGCTCGATGAGATGCCGTTGAACAGTGCCGGGAAGGTTGATCGGCGGGCTTTGCCGGATCCGGTGTTCGAGGCCGGTGATCACAGTGTCGCGACCAGCGAGGCTGAGGTGGTTGTTGCGGGGGTTTTTGCTGAGTTGCTTGGTGTGGAGCGGGTGTCGGTGACGGCGTCGTTCTTTGAGTTGGGTGGGAATTCGTTGTCGGCGATGCGGTTGGTGTCTCGGGTGTCTGAGGTGCTGGGTGTTGAGTTGTCGGTGCGGGATGTGTTTGATGCGCCGTCGGTGCGGGGGTTGGTGGGTGTGTCTGTGGGGCGTGGTGTGGGGTTGCCTCCGGTGGTTGCGGTGGTGCCGCGTCCGGTGCGGGTGCCGTTGTCGTTTGCGCAGGCGCGGATGTGGTTTATCAATCAGTTGGATCCGTCGTTGCCGACGTACAACATTCCTGCGGTGTTGCGGTTGACTGGTCGGCTTGATGTGGCGGCGTTGCGTGCTGCGTTTGTGGATGTGGTTGTGCGGCATGAGGTGTTGCGGACGGTGTTCCCGGCGGTTGATGGTGTGCCGTTCCAGGAGATTGCTTCGGTGGATGAGGTCGATGGTCGTCTGGATTGGGCTGTGGTGGGGTCGCGGGCGGAGTTGGAGGCTGCGGTTTCTGCTGGGTTTGATGTGACTTCTGATTGGCCGTTGCGGGTGCGGTTGTGGCGTGTTGGTGAGGGCGAGTTCGTTCTTGCTGTGGTGGCGCATCATATTGCGGCTGATGGTGAGTCGATGCGGCCGTTGGTGGCTGATGTGGTGGGGGCGTATGCGGTGCGGGCTGCTGGTGGGGTTCCGGTGGTGGCGCCGTTGTCGGTGCAGTTTGCTGATTTTGCGGTGTGGCAGCACGAGGTGTTGGGGTCGCCGGCTGATGGGGAGTCGGTTGTTGGTGGTCAGTTGGGGTATTGGCGGGAGCAGTTGGTGGGTGCGCCTGAGGTGTTGGCGTTGCCGGCTGATCGGCCGCGGCCGCGGGTTGCTTCGCATCGGGGGGCGAAGGTGGATGTGGTGGTGCCGGTGGAGTTGGGTGATCGGGTGTTGGGGGTGGCTCGGTCTGTGGGGGTGACGCCGTTCATGGTGGTGCATGCGGGTTTGGCGGTGTTGTTGGGTCGGTTGGCTGCTACTGGTGATGTGTGTGTGGCTACTCCGATTGCTGGTCGTGGGCAGGCGGTGTTGGAGCCGTTGGTGGGGATGTTTGTCAATACGTTGGTGTTGCGGACGCGGGTGGATGCGTCGATGTCGTTTGTGGAGGTGCTTGAGGGGGTTCGGCGGACTGATTTGGATGCGTTCGCTCATGCTGATGCGCCGTTTGAGGCGGTGGTTGAGGCGGTTGATCCGGTGCGTAGTGAGGCGTTTTCGCCGTTGGCGCAGGTGATGTTGGCGGTGGTTGAGGGGCGTGAGGTTGATCCGGGTGTTGAGGTGGGTGATTTGCGGGTTGAGCCGGTGGAGGCTTCGTGGGTTCCTGCGCAGTATGACTTGACGGTTAATTTGTCGATTGATGCTGGTCGGGATTGGCCGTTGTCGTTGGTGTTCGCTACTGATTTGTTTGATGTGTCGACGGTGGAGGGTTTTGCTGAGCGGTTTGTGGGTGTTCTTGATCAGTTGACTGCTGATCCGTCGGTGGCGGTCGGTGATGTTGGTGTGTTGTTGCGGCGGGATCGGGAGTTGTTGGCGGCTTTGCCGTTGCCGGTGGTTTCTGCTCGGGGGCGGGGGTCGTTGGTGGAGATGTTCGCTGACTCGGTGGCTGCTCATGCTGATGCGGTGGCGGTGTCTGCGGGTGGGGCGTCGTTGACGTATGTGGAGTTGGATCGGCGTTCGGATGCGGTGGCGGCGGGACTTGTGGCTGCTGGGGTGTGTGCTGGTGATCTGGTGGGGGTGGCGTTGGCGCGGTCGGTGGATTTGGTCGCGGCGATTGTGGGTGTGCTCAAGGTGGGGGCGGGGTATCTGCCGCTGGATGTGACTAATCCGGTTGATCGGTTGGCGTACATCGTCAGGGATGCGGGAGTGGGGGTGGCTCTGGCGGATTCGTCGACTGTTGGTCACGAGTTGTGGTCGGTGGTCGATGGGGAGGTGGAGGTCCTCGATGTCGATGTGGTTGGGCAGTGGCAGTCGGGTGGTTTTGTTGGGGGTGTGGTGCCGGTATCGGCGCGGGCGTATGTGATCTATACGTCGGGGTCGACGGGGCGTCCGAAGGGGGTGGAGGTCACCCATGCCGAGGTGGGGGCGTTGCTGAGTTCGGCGGCTGGTGATTTCGAGTTCCGTTCCGATGATGTGTGGACGATGTTCCATTCGTATGCGTTCGATTTCTCGGTGTGGGAACTGTGGGGTCCGTTGTTGTCGGGGGCCCGGTTGGTGGTCGTCGATCGTGATCTGGCGCGGGATATGGATGGTTTCGTCTCGTTGTTGGAGTCCGAGGGGGTGACGTTCCTGAACTTGACGCCGTCGGCGTTCTATCAGTTGATCGATGCGCGGCGTCGGCGCCCGGAGGTGGGGTTGGGGCTGCGGTATGTGGTCTTCGGTGGTGAGGAGTTGGCTTTCGAGCAGGTGCGGCGCTGGTTTGAGGACAATCCCGGTGACGGTGCTCAGTTGGTGAATATGTACGGCATCACTGAGACCACAGTGCATGTCAGTTTCCGGCCGATCGAGCGTTCTGATGTGGCCGATGCGGCTGGTGTGGAGCGGTCGTTGATTGGTCGGCCGTTGAGTTCATTGGCGATTCATGTGCTCGATGACCGGTTGCAGCCGGTGCCCGAAGGGGTGGTCGGGGAGATGTATGTGGCCGGTGCTCAGTTGGCTCAGGGGTACTTGGGGCAGCCGGGGCTTACCGCGTCACGGTTTGTTGCCGATCGGTTCGGTGGTCGGGGTGAACGGCTTTATCGGACAGGTGATTTGGCTCGCCGTGTCGGTGATGACATCGAGTATCTCGGTCGTGCTGATGGGCAGGTCCAGTTGCGGGGCTTCCGGATCGAGTACGGCGAGGTCGAGGAGGCCTTGGTCGGGGTTTCGGGGGTGGTGGCAGCAGCTGTCCGGGTGGTCGGTGACCTCGACCGTGGTGATCTTCTGATCGGTTATGTGGTGGCCGAGGCCGGGGTTGAGATCGATCCGCAGCAGGTGCGTGAGCAGGCCGGGGTGCAGGTGCCCCGGTACATGGTTCCGGACCTGGTGATGGTCGTCGATCAGCTTCCGCTCACGGCCAACGGCAAACTCGATCGTGCGGCGTTGCCGGCGCCGGTGTTCGTCGCCGCCGAGTTCGTCGAGCCCGACAGTGAGGCCGAGCGTGTGGTCGCCGCGGTGTTCGCCGGGGTACTCGGGGTCGATCGGGTATCGGTGACTGAGTCGTTCTTCGATGCCGGTGGTAACTCGTTGTCGGCGATGCGGTTGGTCGCCCGGGTCGGTGAGGCCCTGGATGTGGAAGTGAGCGTGCGTGATGTGTTCGATGCGCCCTCGGTGCGTGACCTCGCCGCTGCGGTGATCGGCCGGGCCCGCGCGTTGCCGCCGATCACCGCCGTGGACCCTCGCCCGGACCGGATACCACTGTCATTCGCACAACAACGCATGTGGTTCATCAACCAGTTTGATCCGGAGCTGGCCACATACAACATCCCGGTCGCCCTGCGGCTCGTCGGAGATCTCGACGTGTCGAAGCTCCGAGAAGCAGTGGCCGATGTCATCGGACGGCACGAAGTTCTGCGAACCACCTACCCGACTTTCGAAGGGGTCCCGGTCCAGTCGATCGACAGGACTGAGGCGATCACCGAAAACTTCGCCTCGGGAGGTGTGTGGGAGGTTGTGGCGACGGAGGCCGAATTGATGGCCTCCGCCGTCAAGGGGTTCGACGTCACGGAGCAGTGGCCGCTCCGCGTTCGCTTGCTTCCCGTGTCTACGGGTGAGCACCTCCTGGTGGTCACCGTGCATCACATCGCTGCCGACGGCGAGTCGCTGGCGCCCCTGCTTGCCGACATGGTCACCGCGTACAGCGCGCGGATCGCCGGCACGTCGCCCCAGTTCCTGCCGCTGGCGGTGCAGGTCGCCGATGTCGCGATCTGGCAGAGCGATGTGCTCGGCTCGGTTGAGGACCCAGACAGCGTCATCGGCCGTCAGCTCGACTATTGGCGAGCACGACTCAGCGGGGCACCCGACCTCCTGGAACTGCCGACAGACAGGCCACGTCCCGCCCGTCCTTCGCATCGCGGGGTCTCCGTCTCGTTCCCGGTACCCGCGGCAATCGTGGATCAGATTCGCTCGGTGGCGCAGCAGCACGGAGCCACTCCCTTCATCGTTCTGCACGCAGCATTCGCAGTGCTTCTCGGGAGACTGTCTGCCACGGACGACATAGTGATCGGATCGCCGATTGCCGGTCGAGGTCAGGAGGCTCTGGACCGATTAGTCGGCATGTTCGCCAACACCCTGACGCTCCGTACTCGGATCGAGGTGAACGAGTCGTTCTCGGAACTGCTCGATAGGGTTCGCGACGAGGATCTCTCGGCCTTCGAGCACTCGGATATTCCGTTCGAGGCGCTCGTTGAGGCCGTGGATCCGGTGCGGAGTGAGGCGTTCTCGC
>NZ_BAAAZW010000017.1:0-38011 GCF_039537105.1 Gordonia caeni | reverse complement strand
TGGTCGCCCGCGCTCGTCCCGAACCTCACCTACGCACTCTCAGAACCGAAGAGCCTGCAAAGTTCTTGCCGGATTCACAGTGGATCGCGCAAGGCTATTTTGATTGGGCGCTAGGTCCGAGATCGAAGTCTGTACCCGCCGATGAACTGGACGTATTGGCAGAATGTGCGGCAACGCTGTTTCAGGAGTGGTACTTGGCGCGCGAGATCGCTGGGTTCTAGGGGCTTGTGTCGATATGACTGATCTCGGCAAGGACGACTGTTCGGAGGTTGCGCGGACAGGTTGGCGGTGCCGCTCCTCCCGGGGCTGACGGGACGAGTCCCGGCGCTGTGGGGCGCCCCTCTGTGGGGCGCGCCCCCAGTAAGGCGAACCTACATAAGTGTAGGCTGCCCTTCATTATGAAGCCTCCCGCCGGGTACCGTCGTGTCCTCTCCGTCGCTGTCACCGTTCTCCTCGCGTTCATCGCTGCGGCCGCCGCGACGGTGGGCCTGGCGCCACCCGCGCAGGCGGCCCCGGGGGCCGAGGTGCTGTCGCTGACCCACCTGCGCGACAACCTGTGGCGGGTCGTCGTGCGGTCGTCGTCGATGGGGGAGGACGTCCCCTTCTACGTGTTGCGGCCACGGACCGATCCGGCCGGTGCGCCGACCCTCTACCTGCTGAACGGGGCCGGCGGAGGTGAAGACGGCGCCAACTGGCTGGCGCAGACCGACGCCGACAAGTTCTTCGACGGCAAGAAGGTGAACGTCGTGATCCCGGAGAAGGGCCGCGGCAGCTATTACACCGACTGGCTCCGGCACGACAGCAAGGTCGGCAAGCCGCAGTGGGAGACCTTCCTGACCAAGGAACTGCCCGGCCCGCTCGACGCCGCGCTGGCGAGCAACGGCCGCAACGCGATCGCCGGCCTGTCGATGTCGGGCACCTCGGTGTTCAACCTCGCCATCGCCGCGCCCGGCCTGTACCGATCGGTGGCGTCCTACAGCGGCTGCGCGCTGACCAGCACGCCCGAAGGACAGGCGGCGGTGCGCGGCATCGTCTACATGGCGGCGCAGGCCAACGCCGACAACATGTGGGGCCCTGTCACCTCGCGCGAGTGGGTCCGCAACGACCCCTACGTGAACGCCGCGAAGCTACGCGGCACCAAGATCTACCTGTCCAGCGGCAGCGGGCTGCCCGGCAAGTACGACACTCCGCAGGGCCAGGCCCCCGACGCCCCGCCGCTCTACGACCAGATCCTGGTCGGCGGGGCTCTGGAGGCCGCCACCCGCTACTGCACCTCGCGCATGGCGGTGCGGCTGCAGTCCCTGGGGATCGCCGCTCAGGTGCACCTGCCGCCGACGGGCACCCATTCGTGGGGTTACTGGCGTGATGAGCTGAAGCGTTCCTGGCCGACGATCGCCGCCGGCCTGCGTTCATGACCTCGGCCGTCACCGGAGCTGCCACCACCGCCGGTCGGTGGCTCCAGGTGGCCGCCGACCGCGGTGACGCCGTCGCGGTACGAACCCCGGAGGAGTCGATCACCTTCGCCGACGCCGGCCGGCGTACCGCCGAGCGTGCCCGTGCCGTGGCCGCCGCGGTGAGCGACGGCGTGCCGGTGGCGGTGGAGACCGAATCCGACGTCGCGTCTGTGCTCGCGATCCTCGCGGTGCTCTGCTCCGGGCGCCCGGTGATCGTCGTCGATCCGTTCCTGCCGGCCGAACGCCGCGCACACATCCTCGACCGCACCGGCGCCCGGCTGATGAGCCCGGAGGACCTCGACGGCCTGCCGGCCTCCGACGTCCCGGTGGCGCCGCCTGCCGCAGACGACCCGGCGGTCCTCATCTTCACCTCCGGGTCCACCGGTCGGCCGAAGGGCGTGGTGCACGGACAGCGGTCCTGGGTGAATCAGGCGCACGACGGCCGGGTCTTCCTCGGCCTCGGCCCGGACGACCGCTCCGCCGTCCTGCTTCCGCTGAGTTTCGGTGCCGGCGTCGACGCCATGCTGATGCCGTTGCTCAACGGCGCGGGGCTGTTGCTCTGGGATGTCCGCCGCCGCACCACCTCCGGTCTCCGGGATTGGCTGGCGCAGCAGTCGGCGACCACCGTCCACTGCACGCCGTCGCTGCTGCGTTCCTGGCTCGCCGACTCGGCGCCGGGCGATCGGCTCGACGATGCGCGCCTGCTGACCACCTGCGGCGAGCCGGTGCACGCCACCGACGTGGCCGCCCTGCGCGAGACCCTGCTGCCCGGCGGGGTGTTCTGCAGCTGGTCGGGCTCATCAGAGGTGGGGAATCTGGCCTTCAACCGATTCCCGCCCGAGCGGGACCTGCCCTCCGGAGTGATCCCAGTGGGGATGCCGGCCTCCGGCAAAGACATCCGGATCGTGGACGGCGACGGTACGCCGGTCCCGACCGGGACGACCGGGGAAGTGGTGGTCGAATCGGACCATCTCTCCCTCGGCTACCACGGGGAGCCGCCGGTGACCGGGCGGCGACGGCTGTACACCGGCGACCTTGGACGGTTCGACGACGACGGTCAGCTGCACCTGGTCGGCCGCCGCGACGACGCGATCAAGGTGCGCGGCTATCTGGTGGAGCCGATCGAGGTGGAGACCGCACTCCGGGAACTCCCGTGGACCGTCGACGCGGTGGTCACCGGGGACCCCGCGGCCGGCAGGCTCACCGCCCACGTCGCCGTCGACGCGGCCAGGTGGACGCCGTCGCCCGCCGAGATCCGCACCGCCCTCGGTGCGACGTTGGCGCCCTGGATGATTCCCCGCGACGTGGTGATCCTGACCGAGCTGCCGCGCACCGAACGCGGCAAGGTGGACCGGGCGGCCCTGCCGCCGCCGGCGCCGCGCACCCCCGAGCCCGTCCGCGGGCCCACCGAGGCCACGCTGCTGCACATCTGGTGCGAGGTGCTCGGACTGGAGTCCGTCGGCCGCAACGAGGACTTCGTCTCCCTCGGCGGCGATTCCCTCGCGGCTGCCACCATGCTCGCCGAACTGCGCGACCGCTGGCTGGTCGACATCTCCTCGGCCGAGTTCGCGGCCGAGCCCACCATCGCCGGCCTGGGCGCCCGCCTCGACGCCGGACACCGGGACCGCCGGCGCGCGGCGGCGGCGGGCTCGCTCACCCGCCTGCGCGACGGCTCGGGGACCCCGCTGTTCGTCGCGGCGGGTGCGGGCAGCCCGGCCGCGAGCCTGCTGCCGCTGGTCGCCGAGCTCGGCGGCGACGAGCCGGTGTACGGACTGCAGGCTCACGGCCTGGAGCAGCGCGGGCGCGCCGACCGGTCGGTCACGGCGGCCGCTCGGCGCGCCGTGCGCGAGATCGTCTCGGTGCAACCGCAGGGCCCGTACCGGCTGGCCGGCTACTCCTTCGGCGGCTTCGTGATCCTGGAAGCGGCGACCATGCTGCGCGCCCGCGGCGCCCACGTCGAGCACGTCGTCCTGCTCGACGCGCTCTTCGAACCGGAGATGACCGGGGTCCGCGCAGCGCTGCCCGACCGCACCGGGGAAGCCGAGAAGCCGGGGCCCGCAACCGGTCTCGCGGCCCGGGCGGCCACGGCGTGGAACCGGGCCGCGATGGCGTTCCTGGTCGCTACGGCCGGACTGTGGCGGCTGCCGACCACCCTGCAGTGGACCGTGTTCTGGGACCTGGGGCGCAGCCTGCTCCGCAAACACCGGCCCACGCCCTACGCCGGTCCGGTGACGCTGGTGGCGGCCACCGACAACCACGACGATCCGCAGGCGTGGGCGCGACTGGCCACCGGTGAGCTGACGCTGATCCGCGTGACCGGCGACCACCATTCGATGCTGCGGGTGCCGCACGTGCGCGCGACCGCCGACGCCCTCCGCCGCGCACTGCCCGGACCGGAGAACGTGCGATGACCTCCGTCGTCGCCGTCGTGACCGCCTTCGAGCCCGGCCCCGAGCTGATCGGGGTGGTCGAAAGCGCAGTGGCGCAGGTCGATTCGCTGATCGTGGTGGACGACGGATCGCCGTCGCTGCGCTCGGACCCGTCCGGCGCGGTGCGCCGGACGCTCGATGCCTGCGCCGATCTGGGGGCGACGCTGCACGAGACCCCGGACAACCGCGGCATAGCGCACGCCCTGAACGTCGGCGTGACCGAAGCCCTCGATCGGGGCGCGGATGCGGTGCTGACCCTCGACCAGGACACCCGGCTCGAACCCGACTACGTGGCCCGTACCAGCGATCATCTGGCGCTCGCGGCCTCGCTCGGCCTGACCGACGTGATGGCCTCGCCGAGCCTGATCAACGACGACGTCGCCCCGTTCTGGTTCGCCGAACGCGGGCTGACACTGGCCTACGAACCGATCCAGTCGGGGCTGGTGATCACCCGCAGCCTGCTGGAGAAGATCGGCCTCTTCGAGGAAGAGCTGTTCATCGACTGCGTGGAGACGGAGTTCTACCTGCGGGCCCGCGCCCACGGCGGGCATGCGCTGATCGTGCCGGGCACCCGGATCAGCCACCGCCTCGGCAGCCGCGCCCGCTGGAGGCCGCCGCGCTTGCTGCGTCCGCTGCTGCGCGGCTACGGCGCGGGCGTCGAGTTCTCCGAGGACGCCCCGTTCCGGCACTATTACATCGCCCGCAACCGGCTCGACCTCTACCGCCGCTACGGGCGCCGTGAGCCGCTGTGGTGCGCGGTGTCCATCGCCAAAGACACGATCAGCCGCGGTCGCGCCATGCTGATCGGCTCCCACCGCCTCCGGCGCGTCTACCTCACCGCTGCCGGCACCCGGGCCGCGCTGCGCGGCGAGCGCGGCCGCATCCCGGCGCGCACCCTGCGCCGGGCCCGGCTCGCCGGCGGTGAGCCGGTGTCGTCCGCGCGGCCGCTCGAGACCGATCGGGGTCTCCCGGACCTGGTGTCGGTGGTGATCCCGGTCCACAACGGCGTCGCGACCATCGACGATCAGCTCGAAGCGCTTGCCGCCCAGGACTACTCGCGACCGTTCGAGGTGGTCGTGGCCGACAACAACTCCACCGACGGTCTTCGCGAACATCTCGAGGGCCACCGGCTCGCCGACCGCCTGGACCTCCGCTGGGTCGACGCGTCCGGGCCGGCGGGGGCGTCGTACGGCCGGAACGCCGGGGCCGCTGCCGCCGCGGGCGATTTCCTCGCCTTCTGCGACGGCGACGACCGGGTGTACTCGAGCTGGCTCACCGAACTGACCGCCGTGGCGCGCCGCTGCTCCGCCGTGGGCGGTGCGGTGGAGACGTCCTCGTTGAACACGCCCCGGACCCAGAGTTGGCGGCAGATGCTGCCCCCGGAGATGCCGTACGAGTTCCCCGGATTCCTCCCGGTCTCACCGACATGCAACCTCGGCGTGTGGAAGAACCGGTTCGACGCGGTGGGCGGCTTCGACGTCGCCTACGACCGCGGTGCCGAGGACGCGGACTTCACCATCCGGATCCAACTGGCGGGGGGCGTGCTGGGCCACGCACCCCGCGCCCTGATCGCCTATCGGCTGCGCGACACCCTGCGCGGAATCTGGGATCAATCGGTGATGTGCGGTGAGGGGGATGCCCGCCTCTACGCCGAGTACCGGGCGTACGGGATGCCCCCACGGCCGTGGTACGCCACGGCCGACGTGATCGCCTACCTGTTGCTGCGGAATCCGTTGCTGCCGACGGTGATCACCCGGGTGCCCACCGGCCGCTGGCTGTTCCAGGCCGGCAATCTACTCGGCCGGATCAAGGGGAGCGCCCGCCACCACGCCTGGTACGTGTGAGGCGCCGCCGATCTCAGGTGCGCATCGCCGCGCGCCGATAGCCGGTGAGCGTCGGCCCGGTGAAGACCAGCAGCAGCGCCGCCGACCAGGCGGCCGTGAGCAGGAGCGGCTGCGCGACGGCGCCCCCGGTGGCCAGCCCCCGGATCGCGTTCACGGCGCAGCTGAGCGGCTGATACTCGACGATCGGCTGCAGCCACGCCGGGTAGGCCGAGGCGGGGACGAAACCGGTGTTGAAGAACATCGCCAGATTGGTGCCGATGGCGACCCACTCGACGATGCGGGACTCCCGGCTGCGCAGAGCCAGCGCGGTCACCATGATCGAGAAGGACAGGCCGAACAGGAGCGCCACCGCGATGATCGCGACGTAGCCGAGAACACCGGTCTCGATACGGAAACCGATGATGGTGCCGACCGCCAGCACGCCGCTGACCGTGACGACGATCCGCACCGCCTCGGCGCCCAGCCGCCCCAGCATCGCCGAGGCCCGGTGCGCCGGGAGCGTCCACATCTTCGACAGCAGGCCGGTGGTGCGTTCGCGCCGCAGTCCCAGGCCGCTGATCGCCGACCCCGACATCGCGCCGACCAGGGCCACCATCGGCACCATGCCGAAGGCGGTGGACGTTCCGGAGTAGCCGCTCACCGAGCGGTCCAGGACCAGCCAGAACAGCAGCACCATCAGCGCCGGGAACAACAGCGACTGCAACAGCGTCGCGGTGTCGGTGCACCATTTCACCAGAATTCGCTCGGCCTGCAGGGCCGAGGCGCGCCACAGCGACCGGCCGGTCGACTCGGGCGAGAAGGCCTCGCGGGCGGGGAAGTCCAGGGGGCGGCTCACGGGTACAACCGCCGATGCGTCTGGGTGTAGTGCGCCAGGGCGAGGAACGCCGCCGCCAGGGCGCCGAGCCAGATCAGCGCGGGCCGGGCGGTCGCCCAGGTGGGATCGCCGGCCGCCAGCTCGCGCATGGTGGAGGCGAAGTGCGAGATCG
This sequence comes from Gordonia caeni, assembly GCF_039537105.1. Classification (NCBI taxonomy): domain Bacteria; kingdom Bacillati; phylum Actinomycetota; class Actinomycetes; order Mycobacteriales; family Gordoniaceae; genus Gordonia; species Gordonia caeni. Next base: position 31,298 of record NZ_BAAAZW010000017.1, on the reverse strand, counting down.
GCTGATTCCGGGCGAACGGCTGCGCCCAGCCGGGGAAGCCGGACTCGGGCACGAAGCCGGTCGACAGCATGCCCAGCACCAGCTGGGGGAGGACCAGCAGCTGCGAGGTGGCTTCGGGGCCGCGCGCGAGCAGGCCGAGCGAGTCCGCGCCGACCGCCAGCACCAGCCCCACCGCAATCGAGAAGGCGATGAAGCCGGCGGCGTTGAGCAGACCGCCGTCGAACGAGAAGCCGAGCAGAGCTCCGAAGATCAGCGCGGTGGCGATGGACACCACCGACCGGATCAGCGACGTGCTCATCCGCGAGGCCACCGGCACCAGCGGGCGCACCGGCATCGACGCCAGCCGCCGGCTCATGCCGCGCAACTTGTCCAGCGTCGCCCGCTGGGCGGCGGCGACGGCGGTGAAGGCCACCGCCTGCAGCACGATGATCGGCATCAGGAACTGGGCGTAGTCGATTCCGCGGTCGGCCATGATCAGGCGCAGCGGCAGATAGAACCCCAGGGCGAAGACCATCGGCATCACGATCGCGATGGTGAACTCGCCCTGCCGGGCCGCCGAGCGCACCCCGCGTCCGGTCATCACCGCCCACTGCCTGCCGAACGTCCAGCCGTCGGCAGTCACCGCCGGATCCGCGCGGTCCGGCCAGGTCAGCGTCACCGGGCGGCGCTCGGTGCCGGAGCAGGGGCGTCGCCGGTCAGTGCGAAGAAGACGTCGTCGAGAGACGGGCTGCGCAAGCCCACGTCGCGCAGGCCGATTCCGGCGCGGCCGGCCGCGGCGATCACGGCCGCCATGGTGTCGACGCCGTCGGGTGCGGCCAGAGTCACAGTGCCCTGCTCGGGTGCGGCGAGCCGGTGGCCGGGCTCCAGCTCCAGGGTCAGCAGGTCCACCAGGGGGCCGGTGTCGGCCGGGTCGGCGAGGACGACGGCGCACGACACTCCGCCGACGCGGTCCTTCAGTTGCGCCGCGGTGCCTTCGGCCACCACTCGCCCGCGATCGAGGACGATGATGTTGTCGCTGAGCCGGTCGGCTTCCTCCAGATACTGGGTGGTCAGCAGGGTGGTGATGCCGTCGGACTTGAGTACCTCGACCAGGTCCCACACTTCCTGCCGGCTGCGCGGATCCAGCCCGGTGGTGGGCTCGTCGAGAAAGACCACGGCCGGCTCGACCACCAGCCCGCAGGCGATGTCCAGTCGGCGGCGCATGCCGCCGGAATAGGCGTAGACGGGGCGTTTGGCGGCATAGGTCAGGTCGAACCGGTCGAGGAGCTCGTCCGCCCGTGCTGCGGCGGCCCGCCGCCGCAGCCCCTGCATCCGGCCGAAGAAGATCAGATTGTCGCGTCCGTTCAGGGTCTCGTCGAGCGCCGCGTACTGCCCGGTCATCGAGATGGCGGCGCGCACACCGGGGCCGTCGTCGACCACGTCGTGCCCGTCCACCACGGCGGTGCCGGTGTCGGGGGGGAGCAGCGTGCACAGGATGTCGACGAGGGTGGTCTTGCCCGCGCCGTTGGGGCCGAGGATGCCCAGCACACTGCCGCGGGGCACGTCGAAGGACACGCCCCGGAGTGCGTGGACCTCGTCGAAAGACTTGCCGAGGCTCCTCACCCGGACCCCGGGAGTCGTCTGGTCGGTGGACATCGCGTTAAGGTTAGCCTTCACTCATACTTTGGGGCGAGCGGGCGTCGGTGGCCCGATCCTGATGTTGTAAGGTTTCCCTTCGTTCCATAAGGTTAGCCTGCGCTTACCTATGGATCGAAGCCCGCCTAGCCGAAGTTGACAGACCGTGACGCTGAACGTTGTTCGCACCGAATCGCCGGGACAGGTGCTCCCGCTGTCGGCTGCCCAGCGCAGCATCTGGTTCGCACAGCAGCTGTCGCCGGAGACACCGCTGGTGATCGCGCACTACGTCGACGTCCGCGGTCCGCTCGACACCGAGTTGCTCTCGCACGTGGCACGACAGGTGGTCCGGGAGTTCGGCTGCACCATGGTGCGGTTCCTGCCGGGGGACGATCCGTCGCAGGCGCCGGTCCAGCTGCTCGACGACACCGCACACGACCGGATGGACCATCACGACCTCCGTGATCACCACGACCCGGAGGCCGCGGCGCGCGAGTGGATGGACGCCGACTTCCAGCGCCCCCTGGACCTCTTCACCGATCGGCTGATCGAGTCGGTGACGCTGCGGCTGAGCGACGACCGTTACTTCTGGTACACCCGCGTACACCACATCCTGCTCGACGGCTACGGCGCGGCCACCTTCACCGACCGGATCACCGAGGTCTACACGGCCCGCGCGACCGGTGCTCCGGTGCCGCCCTGCCGCGCCGGAACCTTGGCCGAACTGCACGCCGACGACGAGCGCTACCGGAGGTCGACCCGCTTCGAGCGCGACCGGGAGCACTGGGCGCAGCGGCTGCGTGCACTCCCGGAGGCCGCACGGCTGGCCGATCCGGCCGGGCGGGTCGCCCGGTCGCGGAGCGCGGGCGCCCCGCTCGACGCGCAGCTGCAGTCCGACGTCGATGCCTTCTGCGCCCGCCACGGCGCGACGGTGGCCGCGGTGGTGAGTGCGGCGGCCGCAGTCTACGTCGCCCGGATGACCGGAACCGACGACGTGGTGCTCAGTCTGCCGGTCACCGGCCGCACCAACGCCCTGCTTCGCCGCTCGGGCGGCATGATCTCGAACGTGGTGCCGATCCGCAGCCGCATGGGGGCCGGCATCACGGTCGCCGACCTGGTCAGACAGGTCACCACCGAGCTCAGCGGCGCTCTGCGCCACCAGCGGTACCGCTTCGAGGACATGCGCCGCGATCAGAACGCCGACCGGCCGGCCGGCCGCGGCTTCTTCGGCCCGGTGATCAACGTGATGATGTTCCGGCACGAACTGACGCTTGGCGAGTGCACCGGGCGCAGCACCATCCTCAGCACCGGCCCCACCGAAGACCTGGCCTTCACCGTCTACACCGGCGGCGGGCGGCTGCGGATCGACCTGGAGGCCAACTCGGCCGCCTACACCGCCGACCACCTGGGCGCCCACCACCGGCGGTTCGGCGCGGTGCTGGCCGCGCTCGTCCGCTGTGCGCCGGAGACGCTCGTCGACCGCCTCGAGATTCTCGCCTACGGCGATCGCCTGCGTCACGTCCCGGCGCGGGGACCCGCTGCGGCTCCGGCGCAGCCGCTGCCGGATCTGCTGGCGGCCGTCGCGCGGGCGCACGCGAGCGCCGTCGCATTGGTGGCCGACGACGTCGACCTCCGGTACGACGAGCTCTGGCACCGGGTCTACCGGCTGGCGCGGGTCCTGATCTCCCGCGGCGTCGGCCCGGGCGACCTGGTGGCGACGTTGCTGCCGCGCGGTCGTGCCCAGGTAATCACCGAGCTGGCGATCCTGGTGGCCGGCGGCGCCTTCGTCCCCGTGGACCCGGAACTGCCCGACGAGCGGATCGCCTATCTGCTCGACGACAGCGGTGCCCGATTCGGCGTGACCGGCCCGGGCGGCAGACACCGCCTCGGCGACGACGGTGACGGCGAGCGGCACTGGATCGCGCTCGACGGAGCGGCACTGCGCACCGAGTTCGGCGCCGCCTCGGCGCAGCCCGTGACCGATACCGACCGGGCGCGGCCGCTGCGCGTGGACGATCCCGCATACGTGATCTACACGTCCGGATCCACCGGAAAACCCAAGGGCGTGGTGATCCCCCACCGCGGTCTGGCCTCCTTCGCGCTCGAACAGAACCGGCGCTACGGCCTCGGCCCGGGAGCCCGGACCCTGCAGTTCGCGTCCCCGAGCTTCGATGCCTCCGTCCTGGAGCTGCTGATGGCCTTCGCCTCCGGGGCGACCCTCGTCGTGGTGCCGACCGGCGTCTATGGCGGCGGCGAGCTGGCGCGGATCCTGAGCGCGGAGCAGGTGACCCATGCCTTCCTGACCCCGGCGGCGCTGGCCTCGGTCCCCGACGTCGGCCTGGACGCACTGCACACGGTGATCGTCGGCGGCGAAGCCTGCCCGCGCGAACTGGTCGCACGCTGGGCCGGCCGCCGCCGGATGTTCAACGCCTACGGGCCCACCGAGACCACCGTCATGGCGACCCTGGCCGGTCCGCTGGACCGGGGTGAGCCGGTCTCCATCGGCGCACCGATCACCGGCGCCACCGCACTGGTGCTCGACCATCGGCTGCGGCCGGTGCCGGTGGGGGCCACCGGTGAGCTGTACCTCGGCGGCGCGGGGCCGGGACTGGGCTATCACCGCCGGCAGTCGCTGACCGCGTGCCGGTTCGTCGCCGACCCGCACGGCGCACCGGGCGCCCGCCTGTACCGCACCGGCGACCTGGTGCGCTGGTGTTCCGACGGCACCCTGGAGTACCGGGGCCGCGCGGACCGGCAGGTCAAGATCCGCGGTTTCCGCATCGAGCTCGGCGAGGTCGACTCGGCGATGGCCGCCGTGCCCGGTGTGCAGTTCGCCGCTGCCGAACCGCGCCGCACCCCGGCCGGGCAGACCGTGCTCGTCGGCTACTACACCGGTGCCGTGACACCGGAGACGCTGCGCGAGAATCTGCTGGAAGCGCTGGCCGCGCACGCGCTTCCGGCCGCGCTGGTGCACCTGCACACGGTGCCGCTCACCTCCTCGGGCAAGCTCGACCGCGACGCGCTGCCGGCCCCGGCGATGCAGACCGCGCCCTACACCGCACCCGCCACCGAGGGGGAGGAGGCCGTCGCCCAGGCCTTCGCCGAAGCGACCGGCGCCGACCGCGTGGGCCGCGACGACGACTTCTTCGCCCTCGGCGGCGACTCGCTCACCGCCACCCGGCTGGTGGCCGCGCTCGGCACCCGGCTCGACATCGAAATCCCGGTGCGCTGGGTGTTCGAGGCGCCCACCGTCGCCGCGCTGGCCGCGCAGGTCGATGGCGCCGACACCCGCCGGGCACCGGAACTCGCCCGCCGCCGCGACGACGGCGCACCGGTCCCGGTCTCCCCGCAGCAGCGCCGGATGTGGATCATCAATCAGTACGACGACCGGTCGGCGATCTTCAACATCCCGCTCGCTCTGCGTCTGCGCGGCGACCTGGACGCCGAGGTGCTGCACGCGGCACTGCTCGACGTGGTCGAACGGCACGAGACGCTGCGCACGTTCTATCCGGAAGGACCGGACGGTCCGATCCAGCAGGTGCTGCCGGTCGACGAGGCGGCTGCGGGGCTCGGCTACACGGTCGAAGACGTGGCTCCTGAACACCTGGAGCACCGGCTGAGCGAACTGGCGGCGACCGCGTTCGACGTCGCCGCCGCCGTCCCGCTGAAGGTCGCCCTCCTGCGAGTGGACCGGCGCGAGCACGTGCTGGTGTGCGTGGTCCACCACATCGCCGCCGACGGCTCGTCGACGGCGCCGATGGCCCGCGACCTGGCCGTCGCCTACCGCGCCCGCGCGCGCGGCCGGACTCCCGAGTGGGCGCCGCTGCCGGTGACCTATCGGGACTACACCTGCTGGCACCAGGACGTGATGGGCAGCGAGGCCGAGGCCTCCTCGCCCGCCGCCCGGCAACTGGACTACTGGCGCGAACACCTCGCCGGGCTCGGCGACCTGCTCGCGCTGCCCACCGACCGCCCGCGGCCCGCGGTGGCCGGAGCACACGGAGCGCAGTTCCACGCGACTCTGGACGCGCAGCTGGTGCGACGGCTGCGCGAGCGGGCCGCCGAGGCCGGGGCCACACCGTTCATGGTGGCGCACGGGGTGCTGGCGCTCGCGCTGGCGCGACTCAGCGGTTCGAGTGACATCGCCGTCGGCACCCCGGTGGCCGGTCGCGGCCACCCGCAGCTCGCCGACCTGGTGGGCATGTTCGTCGGCACCGTGGTGCTGCGCACCCCGGTGGACCCGGGCCAGCCGTTCCGCGACCTCCTGGCGGCCGTGCGCGCGGTCGATCTGGACGCCTTCGCGCACGCCGATCTGCCGTTCGACCGCCTGGTGGATCTGCTCCGGCCGCGCCGCTCGGCCGCCTACCATCCGCTCTTTCAGGTCGGATTCTCGTACCAGAATCTGCCGCCGGCCGACTTCGCGCTCGACCATCTGGACGTGCAGGTGCTCGAACCCGATCTCGGCGTCGCCAAATCCGATCTGCACCTCACCCTGGTCGAGGGCCCTGCGGGCGAGGGCATGGCCGTGCACTGGGACTACGACCGGGACCTGTTCGACCACAGCACCGTGCAGCGCTGGCACGGCCTGTGGACCGACCTCCTCACCGCAGCCCTCGACGACCCCGACAGCCCGGTCGGCGACCTGGCGCCCGCCCGGTCCTCCGGCGTGCTCGAGGGACCGGCCGGGGGCCGCACCGCGACCACGCTCACCGCCCTGCTGGAGACCTCCTTCACCGACTACGCCGAGCGCCCGGCCCTGTGCCCCGACGACGGACGGCCGACGACCTACGCCGAGACCGCCGAGCGCGTGCAGCGGCTCGCCGGCCGGCTGCGCGCAGCCGGAGTGGGTCCGGAGGTGCGCGTCGCGGTCGCGATCGACCGATCGCTGCACCTGGTGGACGCCGTGCTCGCCGTGCTGGTGGCCGGCGGCGCCTACGTGCCGCTAGATCCGGCGGCCCCGGCGCAGCGCACCGCACTGGTCCTGGAGTCGGCCGCGCCGGCGCTGCTCCTGGTCGCCGGGGACGTCCCGGCCGGCGTCGGTGAGCCCGGAATTCCCGTCCTCGACGTGACCGCCGACGCCGCCGTTGATCTGCCCGCGGCTTGGCCGCGGCCGCTGCCGGGACACACCGCCTACGTCATCTACACGTCCGGTTCCACCGGTGCTCCCAAGGGGGTGGCGGTCTCGCACGGTGCCGTCGCCGCGCAGCTGGGCTTCAAGCGCACCGCCTTTCCACTGGGGGAGGGCGACACCACCGTCCTCAAGACGCCGCTGACCTTCGACCTGTCGGTCTGGGAACTGTTCTGGCCGTTGGTGACCGGTGCACGGCTGGTACTGGCGGCACCGGGCCGGCACGTCGACCCGCGCTACCTGGCCGAACTGATGCGCCGCCGAGACGTGACCGCCGCTCACTTCGTTCCCTCGCTGCTGGACGCGCAACTCGACGCGGCCGCCGACGCCGAGTTGGACCCGCACACGCTGCGGCAGGTGCTCTGCATCGGGGAGACGCTGCCCCCGGCCACCGCGGCGCGGGCCGCCCGCGAGCTGTCCGCGCGCGTGTACAACCTGTACGGCCCCACCGAAGCGGCCGTCGGCATCACCGTGCACGAATGCACCGCCGAGGAGACGACCGTTCCCATCGGCGTGCCGGTGGACGACTCGGCGGCCCTCGTCCTGGATGCCCGACTGCACCGGGTCCCCGTCGGTGTGGTGGGCGAGCTCTACCTGCGCGGAGTCCAGCTGGCGACCGCCTACGACGGGCGCCCGGAATTGACCGCCGAACGCTTCGTCGCCGACCCGGACGGTTCCGGAGGACGCATCTACCGCACCGGCGACCTGGCCCGGATCCGTCCCGACGGACTCCTGGAGTTCCTGGGCCGCAACGACTTCCAGATCAAGATCCGCGGTCAGCGGATCGAGCTCGGCGAGATCGAGGCCGCACTGGCCGTCGACCCTCGCGTGGGTGCTGCGGCCGTGACGGCCCGCGGCGACAACCTGGTCGCCTTCCTGGTGCCGGCCGCCGGAGCGGCCACCGGGCGCGACTGGGAGGTGCGGGAGATCCTCGACGCCCTGCGCGACCGGCTGCCCGGCTACATGGTCCCGGTCTCCGGCGTGGTGCTGGCCGAGATGCCGCGCGGCATCCACGGCAAGGTCGATCGCGCCGCCCTGCCCGCCGCCCCCGATGTCACCCACCGGCACATCGCCCCGCGGACCCTCACCGAACAGGCCCTGGGCGAGGTGCTCGGCGACCTCCTCGGTACCGCCGAACCGGTCGGCATGGCGGACGACTTCTTCAGCCTCGGCGGCAACTCACTGCTGGCGGCACGGCTGGCGGCCCGCATCGGCGACCGTCTCGGAGTCGACCTGGGGGTTCGCGAAGTCTTCGAAGCGCCGCGTGTGGAAGACCTCGCCCGCCGGATCGACGCCGCTCACGACCTGCGCCGCCCCCGCCTGGAACGGGCCGAACGCCCGGCGGTGATCCCGCTGAGCCGCGCGCAGCAGCGGATGTGGCTGCTGGACCGGATCGAGCCGGGTTCGGCGCTGTACAACCTGCCCGTCGCGCTCCGCGTGGAGGGACCGCTCGAGCACAGCGCGCTGCGCGACGCCGTGCGCTACCTGCTCGACCGACACGAAGTGCTCCGCACCAGCTATCCCGATCACGGGGGCGTCCCGCGCCAGCAGATCCATCCGACCGATGAGGCACTCGGTCTGATCGACCTGGAGTTCGGCGCGACCGGTCCCGTCTCGGCGATCGCCGGCCGGGGTTTCGACCTCGAAACCCGAATCCCGCTGCGGGTCGCGGTGATCGACCAGGAACCCGGGGTGCACCTCGTGGTGATCGTGGTGCACCACGTCGCCGCCGACGGCTGGTCGGCACGGGCCCTGGTCCGCGATCTGCTCGACGGCTACGCCGGCCGGTCCGCCGCCGAGCCGCTGCCGGTGCAGTACGCCGACTACGCCCTCTGGCAGACGCGTCTGCTCGAGGGACTCGACCACCAGCACGACTTCTGGCGCCGCACTCTGGCCGACCTGCCCGGACCGATTCCGCTGCCGACCGACCGCACCCGCCCCGCGCAGCCCGGTCGTGCGGGCGGCACGGTCGAGTTCGTCCTCGACGCGGACCTGATGGCCGGGCTCGGCCGCCTCGCACGCAGCCGCAACGCATCGCTCTTCCACGTGGTGCACGCCGGGCTCGCGGTCCTGCTGTCCCGGCTGTCCGGCTCCGGCGACATCGTCGTCGGCACACCGGTCGCCGGCCGCGGCAGTCACCTCCTGGACGACGTGGTGGGCATGTTCACCGAGACCGTCGTCCTGCGCACCCGCATCGACGACGACGCCGAGACCGGCGCGCTGGTGGCGCGGACGGCCGCGGCGGACCTCGCGGCCCAGGCGAACTCGGAGTATCCGTTCGAGCGGATCGCCGACGAGTTCGAGGCCGATCGCGGCGGTGCCCACCATCCGATCTTCCAGGTGATGCTGGCCTTCGGTGATCCGCTGCCCGGCCGGCTCGAGCTCGGCCCGATCAGTGCCACCCCCATGACGCTGGACGTACCGCTCGCGCGGTTCGACCTGCATCTGACCCTGGACGTCCCGCTCGACGCGGCGGCCCCCGACGGTCCGGTCCGCGCCCGCTGGACGTATGCGACCGAGCTGTTCGATCGCGCAACGGTGGAGGGGTTCGCCGCCCGGCTGCAGAGCGTGCTGCGGGCAGTCGCCGAGCGGCCGCAGAGTCTCGTCCATCATCTTCCGGTGCTGACCGGGCCGGAGACCGAAGCGGTCACCGGGGCGTGGAGCCACGCGGAGATCGCGACCGATCCGCCCGCCTCGACCGTCGCCGACCTGGTCGCCGCCGGTCAAGCGGCCGAGGTGGCCGACCAGAACTCGGTGCTCGGCGGCGGCGCGTTCGCCGCGCGCGTCGCACGGACGGCCCGGGCCCTCGTCGCCGCCGGAGTGGGGCCCGAGACCACCGTCGCCGTCGCGGTACCGCGGTCGATCGACATGCTCGTCGCCCTGCACGCGGTCGTGGTGGCCGGCGGCGCTTACGTACCGGTGGATCCGGACCAGCCGGCCGCCCGCACCGCCGCGATGTTCGCCACCGTCGACCCGGTCGCGGTGATCGCCGCCGAGTCCACGTGGCACGCCGTCCCGGAAACCTTCACCGGGCACCGGTTCGACGCGAGCGACCCGCACACCGACCGGGCGGCGAGCCCGGTGACCGACGCCGACCGGTGGGTGCCGCTGCGGCCGGCGCACCCGGTGTACATCCTGTTCACCTCCGGATCGACCGGGGAACCCAAGGGCGTCAGCGTGAGCCACGCGGCGGTGGTCAACCGGCTGGACTGGATGGCCCGCCGTACGCCGATCGACGCCGCCGACACGGTGCTGCAGAAGACGCCGACCACCTTCGATGTCTCGGTGTGGGAACTGTTCTGGCCGTTCGTCGCCGGATCCCGTCTGGTGCTGGCCGCCCCCGGGGCGCACCGCGATCCGCACGAGCTGGCCGCCGTGATCGCCGCCGAGCGGGTGTCGGTGATCCACTTCGTCCCCGCGATGCTCGACGCCTTCCTGGCCTCGGGGATCTCCGACGACCGGCTGACCTCGCTGCGCCTGGTCTTCACCAGCGGCGAGGCGCTCGCCGCGGCGCCCGCGGCGGAGCTGCTGCGGCGCACCGGTGCGCAGCTGCACAACCTGTACGGGCCTACCGAAGCGGCGGTCGACGTGACCGGCGTCCAGGTCCGCGCCGGCGACCTCGCCGAACGGCCGGTCTCGATCGGCCGTCCGCTGCCGGGCACCGCGACCTACGTCCTCGACCACCGCCTGCGGCCGGTGCCGGCCGGGGTGACCGGCGAGCTGTACCTCGGCGGCGTGCAGCTGGCCCGCGGCTACCACGGACGCCCCGACCTCACCGGCGCCCGCTTCGTGGCCTCCCCGTGGGGCACGGCCGAGCGTCTCTACCGAACCGGCGACCTGGTGCGCTGGGTCCGGCCTCACTCCGACGCGCTGCCGGTCTTGGAGTACCTGGGGCGCAGCGACTTCCAGGTCAAAATCCGCGGCCAGCGCGTCGAGCTCGGCGAGATCGACGCGGTCCTCACCGCGCATCCGCGGGTGCAGACCGCAGTGACGGTGCAGCATCACGACCCTCGCTCGGGTGCCCAGCTGGTGGCCCATGTCGTCCGAGGAGTTTCAGACGTGCCGGGCGAACCGACCGCGGCACAGCTGCGCACCCACGTCGCCGCGCACCTGCCCGACCACATGGTGCCCGCGCACATCGTGCTGGCCGAGCGCCTGCCGGTGACGAGCAGCGGCAAGGTCGACCGCGCCGCCCTGCCGGCGCCGGTCCTCCAGTCACCCCGCAGCGGCCGCTCCGCCGAGACCGCGAGCGAACTGCTGGTGCTCGACGTGATCCGCGAACTCCTCGGCGAGCACGTGGGTATCGACGACGACTTCTTCGCCGCCGGCGGCAACTCGCTGATCGCTACGCGCGTGGTGGCCGCCGTCGCAGAACGCACCGGTGTCCGCGTCCCGGTGCGGGCGGTCTTCGACGGTCGCACCGGCGCCTCGATCGCCGCCGCGGTCGAGGCCGGCGGCGCCACCACCGAGCGGAGCGTCCCCGAATCGATCGCCGCCGCGCCGCGCCCGGCCGAGATCCCGCTCGGGCCCGGACAACTGCCGATGTGGCTGCACAACCGGAGACATCCGGGGTCGGCGGCCTACCTGATCGTGGCCCCGGTCCGCCTGCCCGGCACCGTCGACGCCGGCGCGCTGGCCGCCGCCCTCGGCGACCTCCTGGAGCGGCACGAGATCCTGCGCACCGTCTACCCGGAGGGAACCGGCGGACCGCACCAGCACATCCACGCGGTCGCCGACTGCGCTCCGGAGACACTGATCGCCGCGGTGCCGCCGGACCCGGACGCCGACGCCGAACAGGCCGCGCTGGCCGCGGCGCTGGCGTGGCCGATCGATCTCATCACGGACCTGCCGTTGCGGGTGGTCGTCCACCCCGACGGCGACGACACCGTGCTGGTGCTCGCCGTCCACCACATCGCCGCCGACGGCTGGTCGCTGCGGATTCTGGCCCGCGACCTGACCGCCGCCTACCGCGCCCGGATCGCCGGGCAGCGGCCGGACTGGACCGCGCTGCCGATGCAGTACGCAGACCACGCACTTTCCCGGGCCGGCCGGTCCGGGGAACACCGCGACTACTGGCTCGCGCAGCTCGCCGGCGCTCCGCTGGAGCCCGGCTTCCGGTCGGCACCCGCTCCCGATGCGGATTCCGCGGCACCATCCGCCGGGGTGCAGCACACCAGGCTCGAGGCGGTCGAGGTCGACGCCGTGCGCGAGCTCGCGACACGGACGCGCAGCACCGTTCTGGCGGTGCTCCACGCCGCGCTGGCGGTGACCCTGCGCCGCAGCGGATCCGGACCCGACGTGGTGATCGGCACCCCCACCTCCGGCCGGCTCGATCCGCAGATCGCCGATCTCGTCGGACTGTTCGTGGCCGTGGCGCCGCTGCGGTCGACGGTGCGGCGCGACACCGCGTTCGCGACCCTGGTGGAACAGTCCCGCGACACGGTGCTCGAAGCCATGGAACACGAGGACGCCGAGGCCGGTGAGATCGCCGGTCACCCGTTCATCCACGTCTCCCTGGCCCTCGACGAACAGCAGGCGCCTCCCGGGGCGCTGCGGATGGACGTCCCCGTCGCCCGATTCGACCTGGAGTTCTCCGGGGTCGGCACCGCCGACGGCGGCCTGGACCTGGCCGTGGTGCACCGCGCGGACGTCTACCGGGCCGACACCGCCGCCCGCCTGCTCGACCGCCTCACCCACCTGCTGCGGCAGGCGATCGCCGCGCCGCACCGCCCGATCGGCGACCTGGATGCACTGCTGCCCGCCGAGCAGGCGGCGACGGCATCCCTGGCACCACCACACACTGCAGGACCTCGCACCGCCGCGGCACCGCAGCTGCTCGGCGACCTGCTGCAGACACCGGGCTGGCGTCTGGCCGGTATGTCCGAGGAGGTGATGAACGCCCGGACCAACCGCCTGTCGCGGTTGCTGATCGCGCGTGGTGTCGGACCGGAATCGGTTGTGGCCCTGTGTCTTTCGCGCTCGGCGTGGTCGGTGATCGCGATGCGCGCGGTGGCGGCCACCGGTGCCGCCTTCGTGCCGATCGACCCCGCCTATCCGGCCGAGCGACTCGCGTTCATGGCGACCGACTCGGGGGCCTCGATCGTCGTCACCGTCTCCGCCGACCGCGACTGCCTGGACGCGCTGCCCGGCGGTCTCGCCGCAGGCGCGCTGGTCGTGGACGACCCCCGATTGCAGGCCGACGCCGAGGCGCTGCCGAACGAGCCGATCGGCGCCGGTGAACTGCGCGGCCCCCGGCACGCCGACCAGACGGCCTATCTGATCTACACGTCGGGCTCCACCGGCCGCCCGAAGGCGGTGGCGGTGACCCACCGCGGACTTGCCTCCTTCGTCGCCGAACAGCGCAGGTACGGCGCCGGTGCGCACAGCCGCGTACTGCACTTCGCCTCGCCGAGTTTCGACGCGGCGATCCTGGAATTGCTGCTGGCCGCCGACGCCGGAGCCACCACGGTGATCGCGCCGACCGACGTCTACGGCGCCGACGACCTGGTGGCCCTGCTGCGCGCGGAGGCGGTGACGCACGCCTTCCTCACGCCGGCCGTCCTGGACACGCTCGAAGTGGCCGGCGGACAGGATCCGTTGCCGCAGTTGCAGACCCTGGTGGTCGGCGGCGACGCCTGCGCACCGGCGACCGCACGCCGGTGGACCGACCGCGGCAAGGCGCTGTTCAACGCGTACGGCCCCACCGAATGCACCGTCATGGCGACCGTCGCCGGACCGATCGCCGCCCCGGCGGGCGAATCCCTGCCGATCGGCGGCCCGATCGCCGGTGCCGGAGTCCGGGTCCTCGACACCGACCTGACGCCGTGCCCTCCCGGGGTGCCCGGGGAGCTCTACGTGACCGGCCCGGGATTGGCCCGCGGCTATGCCGGGCGGGCCGGTCTCACCGCCGGCGCGTTCATCGCCGACCCGTACGGCGAGCCCGGCGTCCGCTGCTACCGCACCGGCGACCTGGTGCGCGCCGTGCCGGACGGCACCGGGGGACTGCACCTGGAACATCTGGGACGCGTGGACCACCAGCTCAAGATCCGCGGTCACCGGATCGAGACCGGCGAGGTGGAAGCAGCCCTCCGCCGCTTCGACACCGTCACCGCGGCGGCGGTCGCCGGCCGGCCGGGCCCGGACGGCCGGACCGCGCTGGTGGCCTACGTGACCTCGAGCCCGGCCGGTCTGGACCGGTCCGCGCTGCGCGAGCATCTGCGGTCACTGCTGCCGCCGTATGCGGTGCCGGCCGCGATCGTGGCCCTCGACGTGTTCCCGCTGACCGTCTCGGGCAAGGTCGATCTGCGTGCCCTGCCCGATCCCGACTTCGATGGTCTCACTCATGTCGCACCCATGGGTGCGGCCGAGGAGCTGGTGACGGCGATCTTCGCCGAGGTGCTCGACCAGCGGCGCCTCGGCGTCACCGACGACTTCTTCCTGGCCGGCGGGAACTCGCTCACCGCGGCGCAGGCGATCGCCCGCATCCGGGAGGCGGCCGGCCGCGAGGTGTCGGTGCGCACGCTGTTCGAACGGCCGACGGCGCGTGAACTCGCTGCCGCACTGGAGGAGTCGGCGATCGGCGCCGGTCCCCGGATCGGTGAGCTGCCGCGGCCGGAGCGGGTCCCGCTCTCCCCGGCGCAGCAGCGCATGTGGTTCCTCAACCGGCTCGACCCGGATGCGCTCACCGAGAACATCCCCGTGGTCCTGCGCCTGCGCGGGCGGCTGGACACCGACGCCTTCGCCGCCGCCCTGGGCGACCTGGTGGCCCGGCACGAGGTGCTGCGGACGGTCTACCCCGACGGCCCGGACGGGCCGCACCAGGTGGTGCTGCCGCCGGCGCAGGCCCGGATCGAGCCGACCCGGCAGCAGGGCCGTCCGGCGGCCGACAGTGACGTCGTCCAGCGCGTGGTCCGCCGCGGCTTCGACGTCACCGCCCGGCCACCGGTGCGCGCGACGCTGTGGTCCGATCAGGACTCCGGTGAGCACCTGTTCGTGCTGGTGGTTCACCACATCTGCGCCGACGGACTGTCGATGGCGACCCTCGCCGGGGATCTGGCGCAGGCCTACCGCGACCGGCTCGCCGGCCGCACCCCGGACACGAGCGGACCGGCCGTCCAGTACGCCGACTACGCGATCTGGCAGCGGGCGTTCCTGGAGACCGCGGCCCGCGGCCAGCTCGAGCACTGGCGCGAACGCCTGCTGGATGCGCCGCCGGTGATCGACCTGCCCACCGACCGGCCGCGTCCGGTGCGCCCGTCGCGGGCCGGCGACCGGATCGACTTCGCGGTCGACGCGCGGCTGACGGCACGCATGACCGACTTCGCCCGGAGTCGCGGTGCGACCCCGTTCATGGTGGCGCACAACGCCTTCGCCATCCTGCTCGGTCGCCTCGGCGCCAACCGGGACGTGGTGATCGGCACCCCGGTCGCCGGTCGCGGCGACGCGCACCTGGACCAGATGGTCGGCATGTTCGTGAACATGCTGGCCCTGCGCACGGTGATCGACCCGTCCGCCACCGGCGAGCAGGCGCTCGCGACCGCCCGGGAGGCGGCACTGCACGCCTTCGCGAACGCGGCCGTCCCGTTCGACCGGGTCGTCGAGGTGCTGGACCGCCCGCGCACCTCCGCGCACCATCCGGTCTTCCAGGTCGCGCTGTCGTTCCAGAACATCGGCCCGCTGGAGCTGTCCCTGCCCGGTGTGGACGTGGAGGCGATCGACGGGGAGCAGGGGGTGGCCGAATTCGATCTGCATCTCACCCTCGCCGACGGCGCGCCGGACGGCGGCCTGATCGGCCGCCTGGACTACGCCACGGACCTGTTCGATGCGGCGACGGCCGCGGCCGTCGCCGAGCAGTACGTGCGCGTGCTCACCGGCCTGCTCGCTGCGCCCGTCGCCGCCGTCGGCGACCTGGGGTTGCTGACCCCCGATCAGGCGGTGCACCTGCAGCGCAGCGCGCCGCTGCCGCGCCGACGCGGCGGCGGCCTGGCGGACGCCTTCCACCGGCAGGCGCGGCGGACTCCCGACGCGCCGGCGGTCGACGCCGGCGGGTGCACCCTGACCTACCGGCAGCTGTCGCAGAGGGTGCTGGCGCTGGCCGCGGAGCTGGCGCAGCGTGGCGCCGGGCCCGAGGACCGGGTCGCGATCACCGCGCCCCGCGGTCTGGAACAACTGGTCGCCATGTACGCGGTGGCCACCGTCGGCGCCGCGTACGTGCCGATCGACCCGTCCGCGCCGCAGCGCGCCGACGACATCCGCCGTACCGCCCAGCCGTTGCTGGAACTCGGTGCCGGCGACGTCGACCTCGACCGGCTGAGTGCGGCCGCACCCGTGGACGCGGCGTCCTTCGTCGGCCGCGCCGGACCGGCGCATCCGGCGTACGTGATGTTCACGTCCGGCTCCACCGGCCGGCCCAAGGGAGTCAGCGTCCCGAACGAGGCGGTGGGGCAGCAACTGCGCTGGATGCAGGATCACTACCGCCTCACCGCCGACGACGCGGTGCTGGTGCGCACCGCCGCCGGATTCGACCTGTCGGTCTGGGAGTACTGGTGGGCGCTGAGCTGCGGCGCCCGGATCGTGCTGGCCGAGGAGGGCCTCGAGCGCGACGGCGCCGGCCTGCGCCGCGCCTTCACCGACCACGCGATCACCGTGGTGCCGACGGTCCCGTCCGCACTGGCGATGGTGCTCGACGCCGGCCCGCTGCCGGAATCGGTGCGCAGCGTGCTGTGCATCGGCGAGGAACTCCCGGCGGAACTGGTGCGCAGGCTCGCCGACGGCGGCTCGCCGGCCGTGGTGCACAACCTCTACGGACCCACCGAGTGCGCGGTGAGCGCCACCGCCCACCGGGCCGACGGCCCGATCGGCGAGCGCATCCCGATCGGCGGCGCCCAGCCCGCGGTGACCGCGCGGGTGCTCGATGAGCGCCTGCATCCGGTCCCGGACGGCGTGGCCGGCGAGCTGTATCTGGGCGGCGTCCAGCTGGCACGCGGCTATCACGCCGATCCGGCCCGCACCGCCGCCGCCTTCGTCGCCGACCCGTTCGACCCGGGCGCGCGGATGTACCGCACCGGCGATCTGGTGCGCCGCGGGCGCGACGGACTGCTCATCTACCTCGGCCGCACCGACCACCAGCTGAAGGTGCACGGCTTCCGGATCGAACCGGGGGAGATCGAGGCGGTGCTGCGCCGCTGCACCGGCGTGGCCGACGCCGTGGTGACCGCGGCGGGAACCGGTGCCGCCGGGGAGCGCCTGATCGCCTTCGTCACCGGAGACGATGTGCAGCCCCAGACGGTCGGCCGGGAGCTCGGACACCGGCTGCCCGGCTACCTGCGTCCGGAGATCGTCGCCGTCGACGCGCTGCCGTACAACGCCAACGGCAAGGTCGACCGCGCCCGGCTGCCGCAGCCGCCCGTCGCCCGGCGCCGCTACGTGCCGCCGCGCACGGAGCTGGAGAAGCGGGTCACCGCGATCGTGGCCGAGGTGACCGGGACCTCGGGGGTCGGTGTCGCCGACGACTTCTTCACCCTGGGCGGCACCTCGCTGTCGGCCACGCGCGTCGCGGCCCGACTGGAGGCCGAACTGGGCCACCCGGTGCCGGTCCGGCTGCTGTTCGACAGCGTCGATCTGGGCGACTTCGCCGCCCAGATCGAGGCCCTGCCGCCCGCTGCGGTCGCGGCATCGCCGCTCGTCCGGCGCGAGGACGACAGCCCCGCACCGATGGCGCCGGCGCAGATGCGGATCTGGCGCGCGGTGCGCGCCGGGACCGGCGCCGACTGGAACGTCCCGGTCGCCATGCGCCTGACCGGCGAGTTCGACGTCGATGTGCTGGCCGCGGCGCTGCTGGACGTGATCGACCACCACCGGGCGCTGCGCACCCGCTACCGGGACGCCGGCGCCGGGCCGGAACTGGTGGTGACGCCGACCGGCGAGCTGGCCGCGCCGCTACGCGCCGACCTGGGCCCGACAGCGGTCACCGAGGACGCCCTGGCGGCGACGATCTCCGAAATCGCCTGGGCGGAACTGGATCTGGAGAACCGGGCGCCGATCCGCGCGCGCCTGCTGCGTCTGGACCCGCGCTCGCACGTACTGGTGGTGGTGGTTCACCACCTCAGCGCCGACGGGCAGTCGATGGGGACGCTGATCCGGGACGTGCTGGCTGCGTTCGCTGCGCGCTGCCACGGCGTCGAACCGGTCCTGGCCGAACCGGCGGTTCGGTTCACCGACTATGCGCACTGGCGCACCGAAGTGCTCGGCGCCCCCGGCGCCCGGACCGCCGAGTTCGGCCGCCAACTGGGCTACTGGACCGGTGCGGTCGGGCGGCCCCAGAGCGCGGCCCCGGAGGGCACGGCGCCGGACGATGCCTGGGATTCGGCCGGCGACACCGTCGAGTTCGAGCTCGACGCCTCGTTGCACGGCGCACTGGAGGCGTACGCGACCGTCGAATCGGTGGGACTGTTCGCCGTCCTGCAGGCCGCCTTCGCGACGGTGCTGGCCGAGCTGACCGGCGAGCCCGAAGTCCGGATCGGGACCGCCAACGCCAACCGGGCCCACGCTGCGCTGGACGGCGTGGTCGGGAACTTCGCCGAGGACATCCCGATGCGGTTCACCGTGACCGAGGAGCAGCCCTTCACCGGCCTCGTCCGGGATGCCCAGCGGCAACTGCTGGGCGGACTGGCGCACCCGGACGTCTCGGTCTCGGATCTAATCGACGCCCTGGACCTGCCCGACACGGCAGGCGGACCGGCGGGGGCCCCGTTCTTCCCGGCCACCCTGATCCTGCAGCAGGCCGAGGCGGGAGAGACCGGTGGCGGCGAGGTGGACCTGGGCGGAGTCCGGGTGCGCCGCGAACCCGTCGCCAACACGGTGGCCAAGCATCTGTACGAGATCGCCCTGCTCGAACGTCGTGACCGGGGCCGCGCGGCCGGGGTCGCCGGCACGCTGATCTTCCCGGTGCGGCGGGTGTCGCGGGAGCGCGCCGAAGGCCTCGTCGAGCATCTGGTCGCGTTGCTGACCGCGGTCACCTCCGGCCGCGTGAGCGAACTGACCGCCCGCGTGCGGTGAAAGGAACCGTGACATGACGGCATCGGTGGTGATCGCGTACTACCGCGGCCTGCCCGATCTGGACGTCCAGATCAGCGCGCTGGCGCGGCAGGACTACGACGGTGCATTCGAAGTGGTGATCAGCGACAACGAGGGCAGCGCCGACCTGGCCCACTACGTCGAGTCCCATCCGCTGCGTGAGCGGCTGAATCTGCGCCGGGTGGACTCGTCGGCGGTGGCGGGTACCTCCCACGCTCGCAACGTCGGGACTCGCTGCGCCGCATACGATTTCATCGCCTACTGCGACCAGGACGACGCCGTGCATCCGACCTGGTTGCGCGCGATGGTCACCGCGTCGCACGACGCCGACCTCGTCGGGGGACCGCTGGAACGGGAGACTCTGAACGACCCGGTGGTGGCCGCCTGGCGGGTGCTGCCGGACCCGGATGAGCCGTTCGTCCTCGGCCGCTTCCTGCCGATCACCTTCGGGTGCAATCTGGGGATCCGGCGGTCGGTCTTCGAGGCGGTCGGCGGCTGGGACGAGAGCTATCCGACGGCGGCGAGCGACGTCGAGTTCTGCTGGCGCGTGCAGACCCGCGGGTACCGCTTCGCGCATGCGCGAGACGCGATGGTGGCCTACCGCTACCGCACCGGTCTGCGCGAGACGTGGACGCAGGTGATCGACTACGGGCGCGAGGAGGCGCGCGTGGCCAAGGAGTACCGCGCCCCGGGCCGGCAGTGGTGGTGGTTCCCGGTCCATGCCGCCGTGAGCCTCGGCACCGCACCGGTGTGGCCGTGGGCGTGGTCGCGGCGCCGGGTGGGGCAGTGGGTGTGGGTCACCGGGAATCTGGTCGGCCGCATCCGCGGCAGCTTCCGCTACCGAACCGCCTACTGGTAGGATTGTCGACAATTGACAGTCGGTAGTCAGGTGGTGGCATGTCCGAGATATGTTCGATGTCTGCGCTGGAGCTGGCGGGAGCCTTCCGCAGCGGCGAGCTCTCGCCCATGGAGGCCGCCGACGCGGTCCTGACGGCGATCGACCGGTTCGACGGTTCCCTCAACGCGTTCTGCGTGGTGGATCCGGAGGGTGCGCGGGCGGCGGCCGAGCAGGCCCACGAGCGCATCCGGTCGGGCGGCGCGCTCGGCCCGCTCGACGGCGTGCCCGCCTCGCTCAAGGACGTCTTCCTCACCGCCGGGCACCCCACGTACCGCGGGTCCCGGCTGCTCGCCGAGGCCGACGGCGCCGACGATCCCGCGAGCTTCACCGTCGACGCGCCGGTCACCGAGGCCACCCTCGCGGCCGGCTGCGTGGTGGTGGGCAAGAACACGACGCCCGAGTTCGCGTGGAAGGGCGTCACCGACTCGCTGCTGAGGGGGCCCACCCGCAACCCCCACGATCCCGAACTCACCCCGGGCGGCTCCAGTGGCGGCTCGGCGGCCGCGGTCGCGGCCGGCCTGGGCCCGCTGTCGGTGGGCACCGATGCCGGCGGTTCGGTGCGGATCCCGGCCGCGTTCACCGGCAGCGTGGCCCTCAAGCCGACGTACGGCGTGATCCCGATGTTCCCGTCCAGCCCGTTCGGCACGCTCGCGCACGCCGGCCCGATGACGCGCACCGTCACCGACGCCGCAGCCTACATGGATGCGCTCATCCGGCCCGATGCGCGGGACTGGTCGGCGATGCCGCCGTCGGCGACCACCCCGGAGAAGGGCGGCTACCTGGCCGCCGCCCTCGCCGCCGTGCGGGACGACGACCGGCCGCTGGCCGGTCTGCGTGTGGCCTACAGCCCGGACCTCGGGTTCGGCGCCAACGACCCCGACGTGGAGCGCGAGGTGACCGCCGCGGTCGGCGAACTGGAGCGACTCGGCGCGATCGTCGAACAGCCGACCCTGGATCTGGCCGATCCGGTCGATGCCTTCCACGTCCTCTGGTTCGCCGGCGCCGACGCGGTGCTGCGCCCGTTCGGGGAGGGCGCCGTCGAGCGCGTCGACCCGAGCCTGCGGGACGCCCTGTCGCGCTACGCCGGTTTCACCGCCCAGGACTACCTCGACGCCGTCGCCGTCCGGATGGCGCTCGGCGCCCGCATGGGCGTCCTGCACCAGCAGTACGACCTGCTGGTGACCCCCACCATGCCGAGCGTCGCCTTCCCCGTCGGTGCGGATGTTCCGCCCGGCTGGCACAGCCCGGACTGGACGTCGTGGACGCCGTACACGTACATCTTCAACATGACGCAGCAGCCGGCGCTCAGCATTCCGTGCGGGGTGTCCGACGCAGGGCTGCCGGTCGGCATCCAGCTGGTCGGTGCGCGCTTCGACGACCGTGCGGTGATGGCGGCCGGGGCCGCCCTGTTCGAACGCGTCGGCGCCAGGGTGCCGCGCCCGCAGATCTGGGCCGGGCGATGACTGTGCTGGAACCGGTCGTTCAGGAGTCGACACCCGCGCTCATCGCCCGGACGCTGCGCCGGGCGATCTCCGAGGGGGAGTTCCCGCCGGGCACCCAGCTCGGCGAGGCCGCCCTGGCCCGCCAGCTCGGTGTCAGTCGCGGGCCGCTGCGCGAGGCGATCCAGCGACTCACCCAGGAGGGTCTGCTGGTCTCGCACCGCAACCGGGGCGCCAAGGTCCCCGATCTGACGCCGGAGGCGGTGTCCGACATGTACCTGCTGCGCTCGACCATCGAGCGTGCCGCGGTCGAGCGGGTGCTCGAACTCGGCCGCGGGCCGGAGACGGCCGACCGCCTCGACGCGGCCGTCGACGCGATGGCGGCGCTGACCGGCAGTCCCGACTCCCCGGAGATGGTGGCCGCCGACCTGGAGTTCCATCACGAGCTGGTGGAGGCCGCCGCCAGCGAGCGGCTGTCGCGGGTGCACGAGACGGTGATCGTGGAGACCAGCATGTGTCTGCGCGCCATGCAGGCCACCTACACCGAGGGGCAGGACCGGGTCGACGAGCATCGCGCGCTGGCGGCCGCCGTTCGGGCCGGCGATCTGGCACACGCCGTCGCGACTCTCGACGAGCACATGCGCGACGGCGTGGGCCGCTTGAACTCGCCGGTCAGCGCACCGGAATAGCCACGTATTTGGTCTCCAGGAACTCGTCGATCCCGGTCAGGCCTCCTTCGCGGCCGAGGCCGGACTGCTTCACGCCGCCGAACGGGGCCGCCGGATTCGAGACCAGGCCGGTGTTGAGCCCCACCATGCCCGATTCGAGTTCCTCGGACAGCACCAGACCGCGGTCGAGGGACTCGGTGATCACGTAGGCGACCAGACCGAACGGCGAGGAGTTGGCCAGTTCGACGGCTTCGGCGTCAGTGTCGAAGGGCACCAGGGCGGCCACCGGGCCGAAGATTTCGGTGCTCATCAGGTCGGCGTCGGCGGGAACATCGGTGAGGACGGTCGGCGGGTAGAAGTAGCCGGGACCGGTCGGGCGTTGGCCGCCGCACAGCACCCGGGCGCCGCGGTCGACGGCGTCGGCGACCAGCTCGGTCACCTTGTCTACCGCGTCGGGGCCCACCAGGGGGCCCACGTCGATGCCGTCGCGGGTGCCGTCGCCCACCGTCAGCGCCGCCATCTCGGCGGTCAGTGCGGCCGCGAATTCCTCCAGTCGCGAGCGGTGCACCAGGATCCGGTTCGCGGCGGTGCACGCCTCGCCCATGTTCCGCATCTTCGCGGCCATCGCCGCGCTCACCGCGACGGACAGGTCGGCGTCTTCGCACACGATGAACGGGGCGTTGCCGCCGAGCTCCATCGACGTGCGCAGGACGCCGCGCGCGCACTGCTCGAGCAGGAGCTTGCCCACCGGCGTCGAGCCCGTGAACGACAGCTTGCGCGCCTTCCCGGAGTCGATCCAGGCTTCGGTCACCTCCCCGGGGGAGGTGGTGGACACCACCGACAGGACCCCGGGCGGCAGACCGGCCTCGACCAGCAGATCGGTGACGTACAGGGAGGTCAGCGGGGTCAGCTCGGCGGGCTTGTAGACCATCGTGCAGCCGGCGGCGACCGCCGGGCCGATCTTGCGGGAGATCATCGCCAGCGGGAAGTTCCACGGGGTGATCAGGATGGAGGGGCCCACCGGTTCGCGGGTCACGATGAACCGCGTCTTCCCGTCCGGGCTGCGCCGCGCGTCCCCACCGATCCGGACGGCCTCCTCGGCGAACCAGCGGAAGAACTCCGCCCCGTAGGCCACCTCGCCGCGCGCCTGATCGAGCGGCTTGCCCATCTCCGTGGTCATCAGCAGGGCGATCTCGTCGGTGTGGTCGAGCACCAGCTGGTAGGCCCGCCGCAGGATCTCCGATCGCTCGCGGGCGGGCACGGCCGCCCACTGCTTCTGGTGCGCGGCCGCGGTCTCGATGGCCGCCCGGGCGTCGGCCCGCCCGCCGTCGGCGACGGACGCGATCGTCTCCCCGGTCGCCGGGTTCTGAACGTCGAACCCCGCCCCGGACTGCGCGGGCCGCCACTGCCCGTCGATGTGGATGCCGGTGCCGAGCCCGGCGATGATGTCGGTGACGGAGCGGGTCATGTCATTCCTCCTGAGGGTCGGGGTCGAGGAGTTCGAGGATGTGCCGGCCGGGTCGGCCGGCCTCCAGATGGTGGACCTGCGTGGTGCACGAGAAGCCGTCGGTCAGGACCGGCACCTCGGGATGGTCCCGCAGCGCCGGGGCCAGCGCCTGCTCGGCGATCGCATCGGCGACGCGCTCGTGGCCTGCGGTGAAGCCGAAGTCGCCGGCCACACCGCAGCAGCCGGTGGCCTCCACGACGCTCGGCACCCCGAGCGCGGTGAGCGAGGCCCGCTGGACCCGGTTGCCGAAGGCCGCGTACTCATGGCAGTGGGTCTGCACCACCACCGCCTCCGGCGGTGATCCACCGGGCCAGGACGGTGCGCGGCCCTCGGCGGCGAGCGCACCGAGATGAGTTGCAGCCGAACGGATCCGGGCGGACACCCGGCGCGCGACGTCGTCGTCCAGCAGCCGCGGCAGTTCCTCGCGGAGCGTCGCCGCGCAACTCGGTTCGACGACGACGATGGGCACCTCGCCGCCGTCCGGGCCGCGCAGCGCATCGAGGTGGTCGGCGGTGCGGCGCAGCGTGCGCCGGGCCGCACCGAGACGACCGGTGGTGATGTGCGTGAGCCCGCAGCAATGATCGGCACTGCAGGTGACGCTCGAGTGCGCCGCCCCGAGTACCCGGGCGGCCGCACCGGCCACCGCCGGGCGCAGGCCGCGGGTGAAGGAGTCGACGAACAGGATCACCTCGGCGGGGCCGCCGGAGTGGTTCACCGTCGACGGCACCCGCGCCAGCTCGGCCCGCAACTGGGCGGCGGACGCGAACTCCGGCAGGGCGCGGTCGGTGGTGACGCCGCCGAGGCGGGCGCCCAGTGCGCCGGCTCGGGTGCCCATCAGCCGGTTCAGCGGCCGCGCCACATGCGGGGTGATCCGCAGCCAGAGCGGCAGCAGACCGAGCGTGTAGTGCGCTCGCGGCCGCAGGCGGCGGGCGTAGCGGTGGTGCAGGAACTCGGACTTGTAGGCGGCCATGTCCACGCCGGTGGGGCAGTCGGACGAGCACGCCTTGCAGGCCAGGCACAGTTCGAGGGATTCGGTCACCTCCGCCGACCGCCAGTCGGCAGCGGTCGGGAGGTCGCCCCGGATGAACTCCTGCAGCACGCGGGCGCGGCCGCGGGTGGAATCCTTCTCGTCGCCGGTGGCGCGGAACGACGGGCACATCACCCCGCCGGTGGCCGTCCGGCAGCGGCCGACGCCGATGCACGACTGCGCGGGGTGCTCACCGGCACCGGCCAGGGCGAGGTCGGCGTCCATCGGGCGCGGCGCGCGCAGCCCGCCCGGGGCGAGGATTCCCCGCGGATCCCACAGGGCCGCGAAACGATCGAAGGCGGCCAGCATGCGCGGGGTGTACATGATCGGCAGGAACTCCGAGCGGGCGCGCCCGTCCCCGTGTTCGCCGGACAGCGACCCGCCGTGCGCCACCACCAGGTGCGCCGCGTCGGTGCAGAAACTGCGGAAGACGTCCCGGCCGGCGGTCGAGCGAAGGTCGAAGTCGATGCGTATGTGCATGCATCCGGCGCCGAAGTGCCCGTACATCACCCCGGTCAGGCCGTGCCGGTCGAGCAACTCGCGGAACTCGGCGAGGTAGTCGGCCAGATTCTCCGGGCGCACGGCGGCGTCCTCCCATCCCGGCCAGGTGGTGATGGTGTCGCCGGTCTCCGGGTCGATCAGCTGCGAGCTCAGGCCGGCGCCGTCCTCGCGGACCCGCCACAGGTCGGCGCGCTCGCCCGGGTCGCGCACCTGCCGCAGGTCCACGATGTGCCCGTCGCGGCGCAGATCGTCGATCAGTGCGGTCGCGGCGCCGTCGGACTCCCCGGTCTCCTCCACTTCGATGAACAGCCAGGCGCTGCCGGCCGGAAGCTCGGCCACCGCGTCCGCGCCGCGCCGGACCCGCATGGTCTCGACGATCACCCGGTCCACCCCTTCGACGGCACTGGGGGAGTGCCGGAGCAGCAGCGGGACGTCCCGTGCGGCATCGACGATGTCGGCGTAGCCGGCGACGATCAGCGACGTGCGCTGCGCCCGCGGGACGAGTCCGACGGTGACCGAGGTGATCACCGCGCAGGTGCCCTCGCTGCCCACCAGTGCGCGGGCGACGTCGAAGCCCTCCTCGGGCAGCAGATGCCGCAGGTGGTAGCCCGACACCTGGCGCGGGATGCGGCCGAGTTCGGTGCGGAACTCGGCCAGGTGGTCGGCGGTGAGTGCCCGCAGTTCGGTCTCCAGGTGCTCGGCGCGCGCCCGGGCGGCCGCATCGTGCGGGTCGGTGGCGCGCACGCCGCTGCGGGTGGCGGTGAGCCGCAGTCCGTCGGAGGTGACCAGCGCGAGTTCCACCACGTGGTCGGCGGTGCGTCCGTACTGCACCGAGTGGTTCCCGCAGGCGTCGTTGCCGACGGCGCCGCCCAGGCAGGCGCGCGACTGGCTCGACGGGTCGGGGGCGAAGGTCAGTCGTGAACCGGTGGCCTCCAGCACCGCGGCGCGCAGCGCGGTGAGGACGACGCCCGCCTGCGCCGTGGCGGTCCGCGCCTGCTCGTCGACGTCGAGGACGGCGTGCATGTGCCGGGACAGGTCGAGGACCACGCCGGTCCCGATGGCGTTGCCGGCCATCGAGGTGCCGCCGCCGCGCGCGGTGACCGGGGTCCGGTGGCGGTGACAGACGGCCAGCGCCTGCGCCACCTCCCGCTCGTCACGGGGGAAGAGGACGGCGGTGGGGACCACACGGTAGTTCGAGGCGTCGTAGGAGTACTCCGCGAGCCGGCGAGGCGAGTCGTCGGGCGCCAGACCGGCGTCGCGCAGCGCGCCGACCACCGTCATCTCTCTAGGCCTCCACCACGCGGCGGACGGCGCGGACGAAGCGGTCGGTGCCGGTGGCGACCTCCTCGGCGGTGACCACCAGCGGCGGAATGATCCGCACGATCGACCCGGTGGGGCCGCACGTCAGGGTCAGCAGATCCTCGTCGATGCACGCCTGCTGGACTGCGGTGGCCAGCCGCGCGGCGTCGGCGGCTTCGGGGCCGCCGGCGTTGGCCGCCGGATCGCCGAACTCCACCCCGAGCATCAGGCCGGTGCCGCGGATGTCGCAGATCTGCTCGATCCCGGCGAGGCCGGTCCGTAGGCCGTCGAGCAACTCACCGCCGCGGACCCGCGAATTCTCCACCAGCCCTTCGCGTTCGATCACCCCGAGCGTGGCCACACCGGCGGCCGCGGCCACCGCGTTGCCGCCGTATGTGCCGCCCTGCGAGCCGGGCCAGACGCGCGCCATGATCTCCTCCGGTGCGGCGATCGCCGAGATCGGGAAGCCCGAGGCGATGCCCTTGGCGGTGATGATGACGTCCGGAACCAGGTCGGCGGTGTGCTGGTGGCCCCAGAACTCACCGGTCCGACCGATGCCGGCCTGGACCTCGTCGAGGACCAGCAGGGCGCCGTGGCGGCGGGTGCGTTCGCGCAGGCCCTGCAGGTAGGCCGGGGGCACCGCGAGGTATCCGCCGTCGCCCAGGAAGGGCTCGATCAGGACGGCCGCCAGCTCGTCGGGGTGCACGCGGGTGGCGAGCAGGTAGTCGAACTCCTTGAGGGCGTGCGCGACGGCCTCCTCCTCGGACATCTGCAGCCGCAGCGCATCCGGGAACGGGGTGGTGGCCACGCCCGCCATCAACGGACCGAAACCCGCCGAGAACTTGGTGCCGGCGGTGGTCAGCGAGGCCGCGGCGACGGTGCGTCCGTGGAAGCCGCGCTGCACGGTGACGATGTACTGCCGGCCGGTGGCCATCCGCGCCAGCCGCACCGCCGCCTCGACGGCCTCGGAGCCGGAGTTGGCGTAGAACACCGAATCGATGCCCGCGGGCAGATGGTCGCCGAGTTTGTCGGTGAGGGCGAGCAGCGGCTGGTGCATCACCGTCGTGTACTGCGCGTGGATGATCTTGGCGCACTGTTCCTGGGCGGCGGCCACCACCTCGGGGTGACAGTGCCCGGTGCTCGTGACGCCGATACCGGTGGTGAAGTCGAGGTAGTCGCGGCCGTCAGTGCCGTGGATCCACGAGCCGGAGGCGTAGTCGACGACGACCGGAGTCGCCTGCTTCAGGGCGGGGGACAGTGCTGCGCTGCTCATACCGATCAGTGTTCCGCCGCTGTCGATCATTGTCAACGGTAGGATTGTCGACAATCGTCACAGTGCGCCAGCTACGGTGGAACGATGAGCGATCATCCTGCCGATGAAAGACCGATCGTCGTCCTCCTCACCGCCGAGGGGGTGGAACCGCCGGCGGATCTGGGGGCGATCGAGGAACTGGCCCAGGTGCGCGAGGGGAGCGCCGAGACGCTCGCCGAACACCTTCCCGGCGCACAGATCCTCCTGGTCTGGGACATCTTCTCCGACGCGCTCGCCGCTGCCTGGGACTCCGCCGATGCCCTGCGCTGGGTGCACGTGGCGGCTGCCGGCGTCGACAAGGTGCTCTTCGACGGACTGCGCGAGTCCGAGGTGCTGCTGACCAACGCGCGGGGCGTGTTCGACGAGCCCATCGCCGAGTACGTGCTGGCCTGCGTGCTGGCCCACGACAAGCAGCTGCACCGCACCGAGGCCTACCGCGCCGAGGGACGGTGGGTGCACCGCGAGACTCGGCGGGTGGCCGGCCGGAAGGCACTGGTGGTCGGCACCGGCGGCATCGGCCGGGCATGCGCCCGCCTGCTCCGGGCGGTGGGGATCGAGGTGACCGGTGCCGGACGTCGTGAACGGACCGACGATCCCGACTTCGGGACGGTGGTCGATTCGGCCCGCCTCGCCGATCATCTGGGGCAGGTCGATCACCTGGTGATGGCCGCACCGCTCACCGAGCAGACGCGCGGCCTGCTGGGCGAGGTCGAACTCGCGGCGCTGCCCGACGGCGCCCACGTGATCAACGTCGGGCGCGGCCCCCTGGTGGATCAGGAGGCGCTGACCGCGCAGATCGCCGAGGGCCGGCTCGCCGCGCACCTGGACGTCCTGGTCACCGAGCCGCCGGCGGAGGGCGATCCGCTGTGGACGCTGCCCGGCGCACATCTGTCCCCGCACATGTCCGGGGACGTCGTGGGATGGCGGGACACGCTGTCCCGGCAGTTCCTGGAGAACCTGCGCCGCTACGTCGCCGGCGAACAGCCGGGTCCCCCGGTGGACAAGGACCGCGGCTACGTCTCGGGCGATTCGGCCTCGGGGGATTCGTAGGTTTCGCCGGTGGGCGGCGGCAGGCCGAGCGTCTGCGCCGCCTCGCTCATCGCCTCCAGGAAGGCGCGCACCGCCGGGCGCTGCGCGTCACGGGACCGGTAGACGATGGACAAGTTGCGTTCGAACCGGTCGGCCACCGGTGTGAGCTCCACACCGTCGGGCACGTCGGTCGCGGCGAGCTCGGAGATCAGGCTCAGCCCCAGGTCGGCCCCGACCAGGGCCAGCGCCGTCGACTGCTCACCGACGGCGTGGTGCACGTCCGGCTCGAAGCCGGCGCTCCGGCACGCGAGACGGACCGCGCGGCCGAAGTGTGAGCGCGAGTCCGCCAGAATCCACGGCTTCGTGGCCAGCGACGACAACGCGATCGCCTCCTCCTCGAAGGTGCCGGTGGGTGCGGCGACGAACATCTGCTCGGCGGCGATCGGGCGGCTGCGCAGGGCCTGGGTCCGCGGCATCAGGTAGTTGGAGTAGTCGATGACGAAGGACAGGTCCAGCGACCCGTCGCGCACGGCGTCGGACCCGTCCTCGGGTGAGAGTTCCACCGAGCGCACCAGGATGCCGGGGGCGCGGTCGGCGAGCGTCGTCATGCCGCGCGGGAACAATCCGCTCGCCACCGAGGCCCACACGCCCACCTGCAGCGTCGCGGTGAGACCGTCGCGCAGCGACTCGATCGCATTCCCGGCCTGGGTCACCGCGTCGAGGATCGACTCGGCGTGGTCGGCCAGCAGTTCACCCGCCTCGGTGAGCACCAGCCGGCGCCCGCGGCGCTCGAACAACGTCGCCCCCGTCTCGCGCTCGAGCAGGGACAGCTGCTGGGACACCGCCGAAGTCGAATAGTGCAGGGCGTCGGCCACCGCCGTCACCGTCCCCCGGTGGCGCAGATCCCGCAGCAACTTGAGCCGGTGCAGCGACACGTCCATGGACCGAGACTAGAACGAACGCGCGATTGTGAAGAGGAACTGAACGGTGACGTGCGGAAAAGCCTCGTGGACCTGCGCTTCCGGGCGGCCGAGACTTGAGATGCGAGCGACGCAGGGTCGCCCGGCATGAGTGGTAGGAGGCGATGGGCATGACGCTCACCCCGATCGGTCCGGTAACGAACCCACTCCCGTCGCGGATGCCGCGGCGGGAGCCCTACCTGCGTATCGAGTGGATCGACGAGATCACCGCGGCCAAGGGCTATCTGGTGGTGGACAAGCTCGTCCGCGGCATGGCCACGGGCGGCACCCGGATGCGCGCCGGGTGCACCGCGAGTGAGGTCGCCGACCTCGCCCGCGGGATGACGAACAAGACCGTGGCCTTCGACCTCCCGGTGGGCGGGGCGAAGGGCGGCATCGACTTCGACCCCAAGGATCCCCGCGCCAAAGGCGTCCTGACCCGCTTCTGCGATGCGATGCGCCCCTACCTCGACAACCACTGGGTCACCGCGGAGGACCTGGGGGTCAGCCAGCAGTCGATCGACGAGGTCTTCGCCGGTCTGGGCATGCGCCAGTCGTTCCACGCGGCGATCGAGCGCTCAGCGACTCCCGCGGCCACGGCCGAACGGGTGGCCGCCGGCCTGAACGCCTCGGCGCCCGGTGGTCTGCTCGGCGACGTCATCGGCGGCTACGGCGTCGCCCAGGCCGCGCTGGCCGCGGCTCGGGTGCGCGACTGGACGTTGGGCGAGACCGAGATCGCCGTTCAGGGTGTGGGCACCATGGGCGGTGCGGCGGCGTACTACCTCCACGAGGCCGGTGCCAAGGTCGTCGCGCTCGCGGATGCGACGGGCACGCTCTACGACCCGTCGGGGCTCGAGGTGCCGGCCCTGCTCGAGTCGAGGAACCGGTTCGGCGAGATCGACCGCGGGATCGTCGGGCCCGGCGTGCAGGTACTCGAACGCGAAGCGGTGCTCGGCCTGTCGTGCGACGTACTGATCCCGGCCGCGGTCTCCTATGCGCTCACGCTGGACAACTGCGAGGACGTGCGCGCGTCGATCGTGGTGGAGGCCGCCAACGCCGCGACCACGCCGGACGCCGAGCTGTCACTGGCTGCCCGCGGGGTGGCGGTGCTCCCGGACTTCATCGCCAACGCCGGCGCCGTCGCCTGGGCGTGGTGGCTGCTGCTCGGCGACGTGGGTGAGGACTACCGCGACTCCTTCGGGCGCCTGGCGGCCGTGATGCGATCCAAGGTGACGTCGTTGCTGACCGAGTGGAATCCCGCCGAGGGACCGGTGCGCTGGGCCGCCGAAGTCGACACCCGCGTCGACGCCGGAGAGTCGCTGGTCATCCCGTGACGGGGGAGAGCCCGGTGATGCACCAGCCCTGGGCGTCGTCCTTGCGCAGCTGCACCGTGTAGTTCTGCACCGGGGACGCGGCGCCACTGACCGAGACGCCGGCGTGACCGTTCCCGCCTCCGGTCGACGCGGGAGAGGTGATCTGCATCGATCCCGCGGTGAACTCGGAGTCGCCGAACGACTCGCGACCCTCGTTGGCGGCGACGTCGTCGCTGCAGAAGGTCTGCTCCACCGCATCGGCCACGCCGGCCTCGTTATAGGTGTCGACGAACTGCTCCACGATCGACTGCGCCGTGGCGCTCTCGGTCAGCGGGTCGGTGTTCGACCGGGGGAAGTCGCCGCAGGCAGCGGTGCCGGCGATCACCAGCCCCGCCAGGACGGCGGAGATCAGGACCGAACGGCCGCGGGCATTCGTCTGACGCTGCTTCTGCATGCCCGTCAGGCTACAGGTTCGGCCGTTGACCAGCGGAGTTGTGTTCGTGTTGGGGCGTGTGTAACTTAGTCCTGG
>NZ_BAAAZW010000016.1:15699-42336 GCF_039537105.1 Gordonia caeni | reverse complement strand
CCCCATCAGCGCGCCCCGTCAGAACGAAATCGAAACAGCCCGAATCTCCCTCTGTGTCCGCCTATCGGCCGCTCTTCGTGCGGGGCCGACGAGGTCGATGGCGGTCTTTCTGCGTGATCGCGCGGATGTCCTGGAGAACCTCGTCCCATCCGAACAGCACGTCGTCGTAGGTGAGGCGGAAGACGATCCAGCCGCCGACCGCGGCCTTGCGGTCGCGGGTCCGGTCGTTCTGAAACTCCTCCGCCGAGGAGTGGTACTGCCTGCCGTCGCATTCGATCACCAGGCGCCCCACGCGCAGGTCGGCGCGGCCGACCTCGGCGATCTCCGGCTGGACCACCACCTTGTATCCGCATCCCCGCAGGCGGACCCGACTGACCGACTCCGTGCCGGACTGCGTGCGAGCGTCGGTCTTGCCGAACATCGCCTCGACGTACTTGGGCAGCGACCCCATCTCCCCGCGAAGGGCCTCGGCGGACAGGTTCATCGTGTTCTGCACAGAGTCGCAGACCGCGATCCAGTCCTCTTCGGTCATGCACCGCGCGGCGCACTCGAGTGCGGTGGTCACCGGGTCGACCGCGGTGCGGCCGGCAGCCTTCGGGGAGTAGCCGCGGCAGGAGGTCTTGCTCTTCCCCCGAGCCGAACGAACGTGGAGGTCCCGGTAGCCGGGAGGTACCCAGAAGCCGTAGTAGCTCAGCGCCGAAACACAGGCGAGGACGCCACCCGCCTTGACCGCTTCCTTCACCTTCGGGCTGCACGTCGCGGCCGCGTACCAGTCCTTGCGCGGGACGGTGAGCTCGCCGGTCTGCACCATCAGACGTCGTTCCCGTTCGCCGATCCCCAGGGCGGCGAGCTCGTCACGGAAGTACACCCCGTGCACCGCGCCGCCGTGCGTGGCCGTCGCCGAAGCGACCGAGACGATGACCGACTGATCCCCCATGACCGTTAGACGCGTCACGGGGGCAGTCCGGTTCCATCGCCGGCCGTCGGGCCGGTGCGCTAGGGGATCGCGCGGCGCAGAGCCAGGTATCCGGCCCCCGCCAGGACCACGGCCACGCCGAGTCCGATCAGCGCGACGTACAGCGCGTTCGCGTTCGCAAAGGCCTCGCCGACGCCGACCCATGAGCCGAACACGGAGATCAGGAAAGCGGCCGCGACCAGAACGATCACCAGACCGATGGTCACCACCAGCAGCCACAGGAGTCCGAAGCGCTTGTAGATCGTCGCCCCGAGGAAGCCGATGAGGAAGGCAAGCATGGCGGCGGCGAAGTAGAACAGCGCTGCCGACAGCGCCCCGTGCTCCCAGATCCACGGCAGGTAGAAGAAGTACCCGTTGAAGCCCCAGCCGTCGGTGGCGCGCTCGATCAGCCCGCCCACCAGATAGGTGACCGCCAGGACCAGCGACGTACCGGCCGCGGTGAGCACCGTGCCGGAGAAGAACTCGCGACGCGTCACGCTCATCGCCTGCGAGAACGGGAACGTCAAGTTCAGCGCCTGAATGCCCACGATGGCGAAGTACCAGAGCGGAGCCTGGGTACCGCCGCTGTACATCGGTTCCTCGATCGGGTCGCTGACCGAGAAGATGATGATCCCGTAGATCGCCAGGGTGATGGCGAAGGCGGCGAACAGGATCAGCAGTGGCAGCCCGACGAAGGTCTGCCGGTTGACCAGCTGCATGCGGACGACGTTGGCGGTGCGATTCATCGGTGGGCTCCTGCCGTGAGACCGGTTCGGTGCTGTGCATCCGAGTTCTGGGTGAGGCGGACGATCAGCTCCTGGAGGGAGACCGGTGCGGTGGTCAGTCCGGCCGCGGTGAGCCGCTGCCGATCGTCGTCGGTGAGGGTGCCCAGCACGGTGGACGAGGCGACCGTGCCGAGCGCTTCGCGGTGCAGTTCCTCACGGCCGGCGATGAACTCGTCCACGGTGCCGGCCGGGCCGACCACGGTGAAGGCGCGATCGCGGAGGTCGTCGACCGACTCGTTCACCACGATCTGCTCGTCGTCGACCACCAGGACCTGCTCGATCAGATCGGAGATCTCGTCGATCAGGTGGCTGGAGATGACGATGGTCCGCGGGTGCTCGGCGTAATCGGCGAGCAGGCGGTCGTAGAAGAGTTGCCGCGCCACGGCGTCGAGACCGAGGTAGGGCTCGTCGAAGAAGGTGACGTCGGCACGCGCGGCGAGACCGATGATCACGCCGACCGCGGAGAGCTGACCCCGGGAGAGCTTCTTGATGCGGGTGTTCATCGGCAGCCGGAAGTCGTCGATCAGGCGCTGCGCGAAGTCGGCGTCCCAGTTCGGGAAGAACAGCTGCGCCACGGCGAAGGCGTGCTTGGGCTTCGCGTCGTCGGGGTAGCGCTGGGACTCCCGGACGAAGCACATGCGCTGCAGGACACGGGCGTTCTCGTACGGGTGCTCGCCGAAGATCTCCACGTCGCCGGAGGTGGCGAAGTTCTGCGCGGTGAGGATGGACATGATGGTGGTCTTGCCCGAGCCGTTGCGCCCGAACAGTCCGCAGATCACGTCGCGGGGGATCGCGAAGTCGATCGCGTCCAGCACGGTCTTGTCGCCGTATCGTTTGGTCAAGTCGTGTACCCGCACCGCGGGCGTCGTGGTCGTTTCGGTCATGGCTTCGGCTCCTAACGAGGTTCCGGTGGCCGGTCGTCCCGGCGGTCGTGGATCAGGTCGATGACGTCCTGCGGATCGAGGCCCAGACGGGCGGCCTCGGTGAGCAGGGGGTCGAGATAGCGGTCGGCGAACGCGGTCTGTCGTTCGCGGCGCAGGAGGTCCCGCGCGCCGGCAGCGACGAACATGCCGACGCCGCGGCGCTTGGAGAGCACGCCCTTGTCGACGAGCAGGTTGACGCCCTTCGCGGCGGTCGCCGGGTTGATCCGGTAGAACGCCGCCAGCTCGTTGGTGGACGGCGCCCGCGTCTCCTCGGCGAGAGAGCCGTCGATGATCGAATCGGCGACCTGGTCCGCGATCTGCTGGAAGAGCGGCCTTCCGTCATCGATCATGTTCAAGTCCTTCGGTTAGTTACTTGACTAACTAACCATGACACCTCTCGGAGGGGGTGTCAAGGGGGTCGTCGATGGGTACCGTGACCGGGGTGAACCCCGATGAACGGTGTCCGTGTCGCAGTGGCGACACCCTCGGCGACTGCTGCGGGCGCTACCTGGCGAGCGCCGGTGGTGCGCCGGCACCCACCGCGCAAGCGCTGATGCGCAGCCGGTACTCGGCCTTCGCGGTGGGCGATGCGGAGCACCTGCTCGATACCTGGCACCCCAGCACCCGGCCGGTCGGGCCGGACCTCGACCCGGACCGGCGCTGGCTGCATCTGAGCATCGAATCCTGTTCCCGCGGAGGACCTTTCGATATCGACGGCGAGGTGGAGTTCACCGCGGTCTACCGCGATCCCGCGGGCCGGGGAGAGCTTCGCGAACGGAGCCGCTTCGTCCGCGAGAACGGCCGCTGGTACTACGTCGACGGCGACCTCGGCTGACTGCCACCGGCGGGTGCGGCGGCGCGATGATGCACCGATTCGACCGAAATCGCCCAATCTGCGGAGGGTTCCGCGCGCCCTGATTTGAAGCGTGGGCGTGCCCCGACGGCCCGCGTACAACTTGTCCGGTGACTTCACTGATCGACAGCTCGACGCCGGGCACCGCGACATCGGCGCCGGCCGGCACGGGCGACGAGGCCCCGCGCGCCGGCGACCATCCGTCGCTCTGGCGGCGTCTGGCCACGGCCGTCGCCCTCCCGTTGGCGTCGGTTCTGGTCTTCCTCGGTCTGTGGCAGCTGGCGGCGGTCTCCGGCATCTGGTCGGAGACCTTCGTGCCGCCCCTGGGGAACGTCTGGACGGCCCTGGTCGACATGTCGACCACGCACGACGGGGTGCGCGGCTACGCGGACTACCTGCTCGGGGAACACCTCTACATGACGCTGCGCCGGGTCTTCGTCGGTGTGACGATCGGAGTGGCCGCGGGGGTGGCTCTCGGCGTCACCATGGGTTCGATCCCCTGGGTGCGGCGGCTGCTGGAGCCCTGGCTGACCTTCCTGCGTGCGCTGCCGCCGCTGGCCTACTTCTTCCTGCTGGTGATCTGGCTCGGCATCGACGAGACGCCGAAGATCACGCTGCTCGCGCTGGCGGCGCTGCCGCCGGCGGCGGTGGCCACCACCACGGCCGTCGCCTCCACCCCGGTGCCACTGGTCGAAGCAGCCCGCGCGCTGGGAGCCTCCCGGTGGAATGTCCTGCGGGACGTGGTGATTCCCGCCGCGCTACCCGAAACCTTCACCGGCATCCGGCTCTCGGTCGGCATCGCCTACTCGTCGGTGGTCGCCGCCGAACTCTTCAACGGCATCCCCGGAATCGGCGGCGTGGTGAAGGACGCGTCCAACTACAACAACACCCCGGTCGTACTCGTCGGCATCCTCGCCATCGGGCTCTCCGGACTCATCATCGATGCCGTGCTCCGCGCGGTCGAGACACGCGCCGTTCCCTGGCGCGGAAAGGCTTGAGCCCCATGTCGATCCACCAGTACACGACACGACGACATACGCGTATCCCCAGGCTGGCGACTCTGCTGGCGGTGCTCGGTGCACTGGTCCTGGCGACCGGCTGCTCGGTCGGCCCGAGTGAGGACTCGTCGAAGCCGACGATCCGCATCGCCTACCAGAACCTCGTGAGCGGCGACCTGATCGTCAAGAACAACCGGTGGCTCGAGGACGCCCTGCCCGACTACAACATCAAATGGACCAAGTTCGACTCCGGGGCGGACGTGAACACGGCGTTCGTGGCCGACGAGCTCGACTTCGGGACCGCCGGCTCGAGTCCGGTCGCGCGGGGACTGTCCGACCCTCTCCGGATCCCGTACCAGGTGGCCTTCCCGCTGACCGTTCTCGGCGACAACGAGGCATTGGTCGCCCGCGAGGGAACCGGTATCGAGACGGTCGCCGACCTCCGGGGCAAGCGCGTCGCGACGGCCTTCGCCTCGACGGCCCACTACAGCCTGCTGGCCGCGCTCAGCGATGCCGGCTTGAACGCCTCGTCGGTGAACCTGGTGGACCTGCAGCCGCAGGCCTCGCTGGCCGCGTGGCAGCGCGGTGACGTCGACGCCGTTTACACGTGGCTGCCGACGCTGGGCGAGTTGCGTGCCGACGGCGGCAAGCAGCTGATCTCCAGCCGTCAGCTCGCCGAGCGGGGGCAGGCCACTGCCGACCTGGGGGTGGTGTCCACCGCGTTCGCCGAGAAGAACCCCGAGGCGGTCGACGCCTGGCGCAAGGCGCAGGCGCGAGCGGTGAACCTGATCAAATCCGATCCGGAGTCGGCCGCCGCGGCGATCGCCGGTCAGGCCGGCATCTCCCCGGAGGAGGCCGCCGATCAGCTGAAGCAGGCGATCTTCCTGACCCCCGCGGAGATCGCGTCGCCGGAATGGCTCGGCACCGAGGGGAGCCCGGGCGACCTGGCCGGGATCCTGCATTCGACCGCCGAGTTCCTCAAGGAGCAGAACCAGATCCCGTCCGTACCGAGCGAGCAGGTCTTCGCCGGTGGGCTCTACACGAAGGGCCTTCCCGGTGTCTTCGACGACGTCGACTGAGCCGGCCGCAAGCGGCGCGGCGGCCGGCCCGCTGGGCCAGATCGCGATCACCGGTGCGGTCCGCGAGTACGGCAAGGGTGGCCGGCGCGTCACCGCGCTCGGCCCGATCGATCTGCAGGTGCCTGCGGGGGAGTTCATCGTGCTGGTGGGGCCGTCCGGCTGCGGCAAGTCCACCCTGCTCCGCCTGATCGCCGGGTTCGAGCCGGTGAGCAGGGGGTCGGTCCTGGTGGACGGCGGTCCGCCGGTGCCCGGGCACAGCGCGGGCGTGGTCTTCCAGCAGCCGAGGCTGTTCCCCTGGCAGACGGTGCGCGGCAACGTCGCACTGGCATTGAAGTACGCGGGCGTGTCGCGTTCGGAGCGCGACGGGCAGGCCGACGCGCTGCTGGCCCGGGTCGGTCTGCACGGCACCGGGGACCGGCGGATCTGGGAGATCTCCGGCGGGCAGCAGCAGCGGGTCGCGATCGCGCGGGCCCTGGCGGTGCCGACCTCCCTGCTGCTGATGGACGAACCGTTCGCGGCCCTCGATGCGCTGACGCGCGAACGGCTGCAGGAGGACGTCCGGCAGGTCAGTGCCGAGTCGGGCCGGACCACGGTCTTCGTGACGCACAGTCCGGACGAGGCCGCCTACCTGGAGTCGCGCATCGTGGTCCTCAGCGGACGCCCGGGGCGGATCGCCGCGGACCTGCGATCAGACCTGCCGCGCACGGGAATCGGTGCCGACGAGCTGCGCGAGACTCCGGAATTCGCCAGGCTGCGCGCCGAGGTCGCGACCGCGGTGAAGGCCGAAGCGGCGACTGCGGAGCGCCGCGACCGGGGCTGACGACCGGCGGTCAGCGTCCGGGGTCGCGGCCGGCGAAGGCCATGAGGGTGGCGGTCGGGGAGGCATCCTCGGGCACCGAGACCGGCGGGCCGAAAACCCCGGGGCGGCGGGTGATCTCGTCGGGGATGTCCGCGAACATCCCCGAGATGAACTCGATCGCCTCCGCCGGGATGTCGAGGTCGCGGCCGGTGGCGGTCGCCAGGTCCCAGCCGTGCATGTACAGGTCGGCCGCCGGGAACGACAACCCCTCGCGCACTGTGCGCGGGCCTGCGGGACTGTCGATCACCCGATCCAGATCGTCCACCGACGTCAGTGCCGCGTGCGCCTGCGCCTGGAGTCCGTCCCACCAGACCACCGGGTCGCCGGACACGGCGCTCGACGGCGGCTCCACAGGGGTCACCGTCACCGTCTCACCGCGCAGGATGGTCGCGCCCACAGCGGTGGTGAGGCCGACGTGCCCGAGCACGTCGAGCGCACTCCACCCGGCGCACGGCGACGGCCGGCCCCATCGGTCGGCGGGAACGGCGTGCACCACCGCGCCGAAGAAGTCGAGTCCGTTGTCGTAGGTCTGCAGCGCGTCCCAGCTCATGGGATCGAACCTACGCGCATGCGGGCGGCCGATGGGCGCAGACGGGTAGCTTGGAAGCGTGGCTTCCCAGACTGTGATCGAGACCGGCCAGACTCCTCCTCCCACCGCCGCGACGGTCGGTGAACTGCGTGCCGAAGGGCACCGGCAGCGCGACGTCCGCGACGAGATCCGGCACAACCTGCTCGCCGCCCTGCGCGACGGCACCGACCCGTGGGAGGGGATCGTCGGGTTCGAGTCGACAGTGGTCCCGCAACTGGAGCGGGCACTGATCGCCGGGCACGACATCGTGCTCCTCGGCGAGCGCGGCCAGGGCAAGACGCGCCTGCTGCGCACCCTGGTGAACCTGCTCGACGAGTGGACCCCGGTGATCGCCGGATCCGAGCTGGACGAGCACCCGTACGAGCCGATCCTCCCGGAGACCATCCGCCGCGCAAGCGAACTCGGCGACGACCTGCCCATCGAGTGGCGGCACCGCAGCGAGCGCTACAGCGAGAAGCTGGCCACCCCGGACACCTCGGTGGCCGACCTGGTCGGCGACATCGACCCGATGAAGGTGGCCGCCGGCCGCAGCCTCGGCGACCCCGAGACCATCCACTTCGGTCTGATCCCGCGCGCTCATCGCGGCCTGATCGTGATCAACGAGCTGCCCGACCTGGCCGAGCGTATCCAGGTCTCCATGCTGAACGTGATGGAGGAGCGCGACATCCAGGTCCGCGGCTACAACCTGCGTCTGCCTCTCGACGTGCTGGTGATGGCCAGCGCGAACCCGGAGGACTACACCAACCGCGGCCGCATCATCACCCCGCTCAAGGACCGCTTCGGCGCCGAGATCCGGACGCACTACCCGCTGGAACTCGACGACGAGATCGACGTGATCGAGCAGGAGGCCGATCTGGTGGCGTCGGTGCCGACGTTCCTGGTGGGAATCCTGGCGCGCTTCACCCGATACCTGCGCGAGCACCCGTCCATCGACCAGCGTTCGGGGGTGTCGGCCCGCTTCTCCATCGCCGGCGCCGAGACCGTCGCCGCCGCAGCCCTGCACCGGGCCACCGTGGTGGGCGAGGACATCGCCGTCGCCCGGCCGATCGACCTGGAGTCGGTGGTGGAGGTGCTCCGCGGCAAGGTCGAGTTCGAGTCCGGCGAAGAGGGCCGCGAACTGGAGATCCTGGACTATCTGCTGCGCAAGGCGACCGCGGACGCGGTCCGCGCCGACCTCGGCGGTCTGGACCTGCGGCCGCTCGTCGACCGGCTGGAGAGCGGCGACGCGGTGCTCACCGGCGACCGGGTGCCGGCCGCCGACGTGATCGCCGCGCTCGGCGACGACCCGGCCACCACGGCGGTGCTCGACGCACTCGCCGAGAAGCTGAGCGCCGACGACGCCGAGCGCGCCAGCGCCCTCGAGTTCGCTCTGGAGGGGCTGTTCCTGGCCCGCCGGATCGGGAAGGAACCCGATGAGCGCGGCCGCACCGTGTATCGGGTCGAGACGCAAGACGATGACTCCTAGTCGCTACCACCGCACCCGCTACGGGCGGTACACCGGCGGCCCAGATCCGCTGGCGCCGCCGGTGGATCTGCGCGAGGCGCTGGACGCGATCGGCGAGGACGTGATGTCCGGGGTCTCGCCCGAGCGCGCGCTGCGCGAGTACCTGCGGCGCGGCGACGCGAACATGCGCGGTCTCGACCGCCTCGCCGAGGCCGCGAACCGGCGGCGGCGCGAGTTGCTGCGCTCGCGCAATCTGGACGGCACGTTCAACGAGATCCGGGAACTGCTCGACGAGGCGGTCCTGGCCGAGCGCAAGCAGCTGGCCCGCGACCTGGACGACGACGCCCGTTTCGCCGAGATGCAGATCGACAGCCTGCCCGCCTCCACCGCGCAGGCCGTGCGCGAGCTGTCGGACTACCAGTGGCGCAGCCAGACCGCCCGGGAGAAGTACCAGCAGATCTCCGATCTGCTCGGGCGCGAGGTGCTCGATCAACGCTTCGCCGGGATGAAGGAAGCGCTCGAGGGCGCGAGCGAGCAGGACCGGCAGGCGATCTCGGAGATGCTGACCGACCTCAACGATCTGCTCGACGCGCACAACCGCGGTGAGGACACCACCGCGCAGTTCCAGGACTTCATGAACAAGCACGGCGAGTACTTCCCGGAGAATCCGGAGAACACCGACGAGCTGATCGACGCCCTGGCCCGCCGGTCGGCGGCGGCCTCGCAGTTCTTCAACTCGCTGAGCCCCGAGCAGCAGGCGGAACTGGCCGAGCTGTCGCAGCAGGCCTTCGGTTCACCGGCCCTGATGAACCAGCTGTCGCAGATGGACGCCGCTCTGCGGGAGGCCCGCCCGGACCTGGGCTGGGACTCGGGTCAGGGTTTCTCCGGCGACCAGCCGATGGGCCTGGGGGAGGGCGCGGCCGCGCTCCGCGACATCGGCGAACTCGAGGAGCTGGCCGAGCAGCTGTCGCAGGCGTACGCCGGGGCGCAGCTGGAAGACATCGACCTGGACGCCCTGGAACGTCAGCTGGGCGACGAGGCCGCCGCCGACGCGCGCACCCTCGCCGAACTCGACCGTGCGCTGGCCGAGCAGGGCTTCTTCCAGCGGACCCCGGACGGGCGGCTCAATCTGACGCCGAAGGCGATGCGGCAGCTGGGCCAGTCGATCCTGCGCGACATCGCCCAGCAGCTGTCGTCGCGGTCGGGGGAACGTCGCGCCGACACCACCGGCCGGCTCGGCGAACCCACCGGCGCCACCCGCGAATGGGCGTACGGCGACACCGAACCCTGGGACGTCACCCGCACGATCGGAAACTCGGTGCTGCGCACCGTCGCCGAGGCCGCGCCCGGTGCCGACCCGGTGGCGGCCATGGCGTCCGGCGGTGTCCGCATCGACATGGGCGACGTGGAGGTGACCGACACCGAGGCACGACCGCAGGCGGCGGTGGTGTTGCTGGTGGACACGTCGTTCTCGATGGTGATGGAAGGCCGCTGGACGCCGATGAAGCGCACCGCGCTGGCGCTCAATCACCTGATCTCGACGCGGTTCCGGTCCGATGAGCTGCACCTGATCGAGTTCGGGCGCTACGCCCGCGACACCGACGTGGCCGAGCTGACCGCGCTGGAGCCGCGGATGGAGCAGGGCACCAACCTGCACCACGCGCTTCTGCTGGCGCAGCGTCATCTGCGACGTTTCCCGAATGCGCAGCCGGTGGTGCTGGTGGTGACCGACGGTGAGCCGACGGCCCACCTGGCCCCGGACGGGGAGCCGTTCTTCTTCTATCCGCCGCATCCGCAGACCATCGGTCTCACCGTGCGCGAGCTCGAACACGTCTCGCGCATGGGCGCCCAGGTGACCTTCTTCAAGCTCGGCGAGGATCCCGGCCTGGCCCGCTTCATCGACCAGATCGCCCGCCGGATCGGCGGCCGCGTGGTGAGCCCGGACCTCGACGGGCTCGGCGCCGCGGTGGTCGGCGACTACCTGCGCGCCCGCTCCGCCCGCTGAGCCGCCCCGACCCGGAGCGTGATGAGAGCCGGGGACCTAGACTGGCCACCGTGACCCAGGAACCTCACGGCGGCAAGTACTTCCCGGCACCGATCGGCGACGACGACCGGGCGAGAGTCCGGGCCAGCAACGCCGACCGCGAGGAGGCGAACGCTTTTCTGTCCGCCGCGATGAGCGTCGGGGCGCTCTCCCCGGAGGAGTACACCGAGCGCGCCGGCACGGCGCTGGCCGCCACCACCCTCGCCGAACTGGATGCGCTGTGCGCGGACCTGCCGATGAACCGGCTGGGTGCGGCCGTGGCCGAGGGCTCACTCGGCCCGACCCGCGTCAGCGCCTCGGGCGCGGCACCGGTGAGCCGGGCCGTGGCGATCATGTCCAGCAGCGAGATCAGCGGCGGCGCCGTGGTCGGTGCCGAGCTGACCGCCTTCACGGTGATGGGCGGCGTCGAGATCGATCTGCGCGAGGTGGAGTTCACCGCGCCGGTGCTGACCATCTCGTGCCGGGCGATCATGGGCGGCATCCGGATCGTCGTGCCGTCCGACATCACCGTCGAGGTGCACGGCTCGGGCATCATGGGCGGCTTCTCCGGCAAGGCGGCCGGGCCCGGCCGCCCGGGTGCGCCGCGCGTGGTGATCAAGGGCCTCGCTCTGATGGGCGGCGTCGAGACGCAGCGGGCCGCGCGCGGGGAGAACACCGGCCCGCGCCGTCCCAACTGATCGCCGGGACCGCTCAGCACTCAAGTCAGCAGCACGGCCAGCACCGCGATCACCGGGATCGACAGCAGGGTGGTGACCAGGGCGCTGTCGCGGGCCAGGATCTCGCCGCGGCTGTACCGCGTGGCGTAGACCAGCACGTTCTGCGCGGTCGGCAGCGCGGCGATCACCACCTGCGCGAACAGTGCTTCGCCGGTCATGCCGAAGCCCCAGCGGGCCAGGGCGAAGGCGATCGCCGGCATCAGCGCCATCTTCAGGACGCTCGCCAGCGCGATGTCGCGGCGCGGGCTCGCCCCCTTCTGGAACACCTGCACGCCGGTCAGGGACAGCCCGAAGGCCAGCAGTGCCAGCGGCACCGAGGCCTGCCCGAGCATGTCCAGCGGCGAGAAGACGGGCTGCGGCAGGTGCAGTCCCGCCAGCGACAGCCCCAGCCCGAGCAGCCCGCCGATCACGATCGGATTGGTCAGCGGGGTGCGGACGGTGCGCCACAGCGACCCGCGCCGGTC
The DNA here is from genome assembly GCF_039537105.1 of Gordonia caeni. NCBI lineage: Bacteria > Bacillati > Actinomycetota > Actinomycetes > Mycobacteriales > Gordoniaceae > Gordonia > Gordonia caeni. The sequence continues at coordinate 30,627 of NZ_BAAAZW010000016.1, read as the reverse complement.
GGGGTCGAGCGCCGTCAGATCCAGCGTGACCAGCGCGATGGGGGAGTACAGCATGATCTGGAACAACAGCAGCGGCGCGATGAACGAGGCATCGTCGAGCACGAAGATCGCGATCGGCAGCCCCAGGTTCACACTGTTGACGTACGACGAGGAGAGTGCCCCGATCACCGCCTCGGGCACCGTGCGGCGCCACAGCACGCGCACGACGGCGAAGTAGAGCGCACCGACCGCCACCGCGGAGATCGACGCGACCGCCAGCGTGGGGGAGAAGACCACCGACAGGTCGCTGGTCGACAGCGAGGTGATCATCAGGGCCGGGGTGCAGACGAAGAAGACCATTCGGGCCAGCACCGAGACGGCGTGGTCGCCGAGCACTCCCGAGCGGCCCAGGAGATAGCCGATCCCCACCACGATGAAGATGACCGTGAATCCGGAGACGACGCCTGACACCCCGGTGATGGTAGACCCGCTGCTCCGTTTTGCAGGAGACGGTGCTCAACCGTTAGTCTGTTCTGGTTGCGTGCCGCGCGCGAAGGCGGGGCACGACTGCGAGCATTGGCCGCGGGTCGGCCGGATCGGTATCCCCCCGAACCCCACTCGCGCAATCAGGAGAGCAAGTAGAGAAGGGCTGGACACCATGGCAGTACCGAAGCGCCGGATGTCGCGGGCTAACACCCGCAGTCGTCGTTCGCAGTGGAAGGCGGACAACGCCCCCCTGCAGGAAGAGAAGATCAACGGTGTGAGCCACCGGATCCCGCGCCGCCTGGTGAAGGCAGCCAAGCTGGGCCTGGTCGACCTCGACCGTCGCTGACGCCGGGAGGCGCAGCACCCGAAACGCGAGAAGAACCGCGACCGACTCGTCACGAGTCGGTCGCGGTTTTTTCGTGCCGTCGACCGCCCTGGGGGCGATGTTCCCAATTTCAATACATTGTCGTATCCAACGTTGCTAGGCTCGCGCAGAGTATTTGATACAGCGCGTTGTCACACGGGTGGCCACCGCAGGTTGGGGAATCCATGCTGTCGTTTCTGACCGATGCCCGTCGCCGGGTGCCGGTGCTGATCGCCGTCGTCATGACGGCCCTGCTGGTGCTCACCGGGGTCGGGGTCTCACCGGCAGGCGCGGCGCCGCGCGCGGGCAGCGGACACGGCAGCGTCTACCAGGCGTATCTGACGGACGCGCAGCCCGGTGCACCGGTGCGCCTGGTCGACGGCGCGGGCGCCACGGTCGGCAGCGGGACGGTCGACCGGCTCGGCTCGTTCCTGGTGCGCGACCTGCGGGCGGGCGGCGGCTACCGCTTCGTCGTCGGCGGGGCGGCCGGCAACACCTTCGCCGTGCGTGACGAAGCGGCGCCGGACCGCAAGCTCTACACCGGCCAGCACCTGCGGCCCGGCCTCAACTACGTGCGCATGCGCGACGGCGTCAAGTTGGCCGTCACCGTACGGCTGCCGCTGGGCAAGACCATGGCCGACGGGCCGTTCCCCACCGTGATCGAGTACTCCGGCTACCAGCACGCCGCCCCCGGCGACTTCCTGGTCGGTGCGCTGGCGGGACTGGCCGGCGCCGACGATCCGATGGCCCCGGCCACCGGCACCCTGCTGGGCAACCTGGTGGCGCCCACCGCGGGATTCGCCTCGGTGAACGTGCAGATGCGCGGTTCGGGCTGCTCGGGCGGTGCCTTCGACCTGTTCGACTATCCGACCATCTACGACGGCTACGACATCGTCGAAGCCGTCGGTGCGCAGCCGTGGGTCAAGCACCACAAGGTGGGCATGGTCGGCATCTCGTTCTCGGGCATCTCGCAGATCGCGACCGCGGGCACCCGCCCGCCGAGCCTGGCCGCGATCGCGCCGATGAGCCTGACCGACGACCTGTACTCGACCGGCTTCCCGGGTGGCATATTCAACAACGGTTTCGCCGACTCCTGGCTCCAGGAACGCCAGGGCGATGCCGAACCGGCGCCCGCGGGCGGCCAGCCGTATGCGCGCGAACTGGTTCGCCGCGGCGACAAGCACTGCAAGGACAACCAGAAGCTGCGCTTGCAGACGCAGCGGATCAAGCAGCTGATCGAGGAGAATCCGACGCGGACCCCGGCGCTGCACGACCACCGCTCGCCGTCGTACTGGGCGCCGAAGGTGGACGTGCCGGTGTACCTGGTCGGTGCGCTGCAGGACGAGCAGACCGGGCCGCAGTGGCCCGCCATCATCGACCAGTTCGACGGCAACTCGAAGGTCTGGGTGCGGATGATGAACGGCGCCCACCTCGATTCGATCGGCCCCCAGTACCTCGGCCCCTGGTACGAGTTCCTGCGCATCTACGTCGACCGCACCGTGCCCAGGCAGAGCGATGTCCTCACCGCGCTGATGCCGGTGGTCTACGGTGCTGTCACCAGTTCGCCGGGGCGCCCGCTGGTCACCGCGCGCCACCCGGGTGCGACGTCGCTGGCACAGGCCCGCGCGCAGTTCGAGCGCGATCCGCGCGTGCAGGTGTTCTTCGACAACGGCGCGGGCACCCCGATCCCGGGAAATCTGTCCTCGCCGTGGTCGAGCGGCTTCAGTTCTTGGCCGGTCAAGGCCGCCGGTGACGGGCACCGGTGGACCCTCGACGGCCACGGCCGGTTGACGACGACGCCGGGGGCGCCGTCAACCGTCGACTTCCGGCCCGATCCCAAGGCCCGGCCGGCGGGCACGATGGACGTCGAGGGCGCATCCACCGAGCCGTGGTCGGCGCAGGCCGACTACCGGTGGACGCCCGTTCCGGGCAAGGCGGGCGTCGGCTTCGTCACCGGTGCGCAACCACGCGACGTGATGGCCGTCGGTCCGGCGAGCCTGGACCTGAAACTGTCCTCGAGCGCGCCGGACACCGACCTGCAGGCGACGGTCTCCGAGGTGCGCCCGGACGGCACCGAGATCCTGGTGACCACGGGCCTGTTGCGGGCCTCGCTGCGGCAGACCTCGGCGGCGTCGACGCCGCTGATGCCGGCGCGTGACTGGCTGGTGCAGACACCGATGTCGGGCGTGCAGACCGCGCGGATCTCGCTGAATCCGATCGCCCACACCTTCCGGAAGGGCTCCAAGATCCGGGTGACGATCACCGCGCCGGGCGGCGACAAGACGTCTTGGCGGTTCGACACGCCGGCGACCGGCGGTCGTGTCGTGGACACGCTGCAGCTGGGCGCCGGCGGTTCGACGCTGGTGCTTCCGGTGGTGCCGGGCCGGCGGGCCGCGGCGCCCGCGGCGCCGTGCGAGTCGCTGCGCGGGCAGCCGTGTCGTACCTACCGTCCGGCCTTCAACGGCGGCTGACCCGCTACTGGGCCAGGTACTTGTTGATCGTGCGGTTGAGGCTGTTCGGAATGAACTTGGCGCCGTTGCCGAGGAGGGTGGTCTGGGTGCCGACCGAGTAGCTGGTGCGCCGGGTCAGACGGTCGAGGCGGTTCGGGTGCACCGACTCGAAGACCTTGTCGGCCACGTCGTCGGCGGTCAGCCGGACGCCGAGGGTCTGGGTGGTCTTGGCGTCGTTGTCGGCCAGCGCCGTCTTGGTCCACAACGGCCAGATCGAGACCACGCGGATGTCGTCGGACTGCCACTCCAGTTCCAGTGCCTCGGTGAAGCCGGCGACGAAGAACTTGGTGGCGCTGTAGACCGCGATGCCGGGCTGGCCGTAGATGGCCGAGGCCGATGCGATGTTCACCAGATGGGATCCGGGAGTGGCCGCCAGGTACGGGTGGGCCGCCCGCGCGCCGAGCGCGACGCCGAGCGCGTCGATGTCGATCTGCGCCTTGATGGCATCGGGGGTGATGTCGACCAGGTCGCCGGCCACCAGGACGCCGGCGTTGTTGTCGAGCACGTCCAGAGTGCCGCCGGTGTGCGAGGTGAAATCGGCGAGTGCGCGGTCCCAGTCCGCAGCATCGCGGACGTCGAGCTTGCCGGTGATGAACTCGGGGTTCTCCGCCTGAGCGGCGGCCAGGGCGTCGTCGCTGACGTCGTAGATTCCGACGGTCCAGCCGTCCCGTGCGAACCGCTTGGCGGTTGCCAGTCCGATACCGGCGGCGCCGCCGGAGATGAAGATCGATGGCATGAGTTCCTCCACTCTGGCCTGCGGTGACGGATCGTCCCGCAGTTCTTACCGGGCAGTAACGTTTCCAGACGGTTTACGTCCATGCAAGCCGGTGCTATCGTGACAATAAGCGTTGTAACCATCCAGGGATGGCAGCAACGATCGACGCCGTTCCGGTAGCCCGGACGGGTGCTGAAGGAGGTCTTTCGATGACTGCCGCCATGGAGCGAGACGAACTGCCCGGCAATGTGGTGAGCCTGCAGGATCAGGGGCCCAGCGAGGTCTCCGAGCGACTGCTGGCCTCGGCCGCGCGCCTGTCCCGCAACGCCATGACCGAGATCGACTGGTCGCTGCCGATGGAACCGGAGAAGTACGGCTGCAGCCCCGAGTGGTCGTCGCTGTACGGCACCGACTACTGGAACGAGATGACGCAGGAGCAGCGCATCTCGCTCACCCGGCACGAGTTCGCCTCGATCATGTGCATCGGCATCTGGTTCGAGATGATCCTGCAGGAGATGGTGATCCGCGACCAGTACCTGGGCGATTACCACGATCCGGAGTTCCAGTTCGCGCTGGTCGAGGTGGCCGACGAGTGCCGTCACTCGATCATGTTCGCCAAGGCCTCGGAGAAGATGGTCGGCCGGTCGTACCGGCCCAGCCGCCGGATCGGCCGGCTCGGCAAGATCTTCAAGCGCACCGCCAAGAACGAGGTCGCCTACGCAGGCATCCTGGTCGCCGAGGAGGTCCTCGACGTCTTCCAGCGCGGCTGCATGCGCGACGACCGCGTCCTCCCGTTCATTCGGACCGTCAACGAGATCCACGTCCTCGAAGAGTCGCGCCACATGAAGTTCGCGCGCGAAGAGGTGCGTGAGTCGGTCGAGGGCATCAGCTGGGCACGACGACAGTTCAGCGCCCTCTACGTCGCGATGGGCGCGTACTTCATCGTCTCCAGCCTGATCCAGCCGCAGGCGTACGCCGACGCCGGCCTCGATGTCGACCGCGCACGCCGCGAGGCCGCGGGCAACGAGCACTTCCACTCGATGATCCGCAGCAGTTGTGCCCACCTGATGGAGTTCCTCGACGACGTCGGGCTGCTCACCAAGCCGGCCATGCGGTACTACCGCAAGGTCCACATGCTCTAAGGAGCACTGAATGTCTTTCGTCATCACCCAGTCGTGCTGCAGCGACGCGGGGTGCGTCTCGGTGTGCCCGGTGAACTGCATCCACCCCACTCCCGAGGAACGCGGCTTCGGCACCTCCGACATCCTGCACATCGATCCGGAGGCCTGCATCGACTGCGGTGCCTGCGCTGACGCCTGTCCGGTCAACGCGATCTTCCCGGCCGACAAGCTGGCGCCCAAGGACCGCATCTTCGCCGACATCAACGCCGACTACTACAAGGACAACCCGGACATCTCGTCCGGCTGGACCGACGTGGTGTACCCGGAGATCCCGCGACTGCCCGAGGGGCTGCGCGTGGCGGTGGTGGGCACCGGGCCGTCCGGCGGCTACGCCCTGCGCACCGTCCTCAACCGGACCATGGCGCAGGTGACGGTGATCGACAAGCTGCCCACCCCGGGCGGCCTGGTGCGCGCCGGTGTGGCGCCCGATCACCCCAGCACCAAGGACGTGATGCGCACCTTCGACATCCTGTACCGGGATCCGCGGGTGCAGATGGCGACCAACGTGGAGGTGGGCGACGACGCGGCCGCCGGCCAGATCTCGCCGGCCGAACTGGCCGAGCACTTCGACGCCGTCTTCTACGCGGTCGGCGCCTCCCGTTCCCGCCGGCTCGGCATCGAGGGGGAGGACCTGCCCGGTTCCACCTCCGCGACCGATCTGGTGGCCTGGTACAACGCGGTGCCCGGCGCGGACGGACCGGAGATCCCCGTCGACGGCACCGGCCGCGCGGTGATCGTCGGCACCGGCAACGTCGCCCTCGACGTCGCCCGGATCCTGGTGTCGCCGCCGGAGCTGCTGGCCGTCACCGATATCGCCGACCGTGCGCTGGACCTGCTGCACCAGCAGAACATCCACGAGGTGGTGCTGCTGGGCCGTCGCGGTCCGGAGTCCGCGGCCTACACCGCCGCCGAATACCGTGCGCTGTCGGTGATCCCGGGCGTGGACGTGGTGGTGCACGACACCGCCGACGGGCCGCTGCCCGAACTGGGCCGCCCCGCGGACCCGGACAACCGCCGGATCGTCTTCCTGTTCAACACGTCCCCGGTGCGCGCCAACGGTGACGGGCACCTGGAGACGGTGACCGTCGCGACGGGCGGCGACGAGTACCAGATCGCCGCCGACCTGCTGGTGCGCTCCATCGGCTATCGCTCCGCCCCCATCGGCGGCCTGCCGTTCGACGACGAGAGCGGCCGTTTCCCGAACGTCGACGGCCGGCTGACCGGCGCCGACGGTGAGCCGATCCCGGGTGCCTATGTCCTGGGCTGGGCCGGCCGCGGCTCCACCGGTGGCATCGGCGCCAACAAGATGCAGGCCATCGAGACGGTCGAGAGATTCATCGACGACGTCGTGAATCAGCGCATAGCGCGCCCGGTCACGGCACCGGAGGCCTTCGCCGCGCTGCTGCGCAAGCGTCAGCGAAAGGCCGTCGGCTACCGGGGGATCCGCGCGATCGACCGGCGCGAACGCGAGGCCGGCGCCCGCGAGGGACGTCCGCGCGTCAAGTTCACCGAGGTCTCCGACATGCTGTCGGCCGCGGGTCGCCGCCGGCGCTGAGTCTTTCGCCGACCGCGACACGACTATCCCGTCCTCAGGGCGCTATCAGGGCTGATGGATAAGACTGTAGGTATGCGCATTCTTGTGGTCGACGATGACCGGGCCGTCCGGGAGTCTCTGCGTCGTTCCCTGACCTTCAACGGGTACACCGTGGAGACGGCGGGCGACGGCCTGGAGGCACTGGAGAAGGTGGTGGCCGAACGGCCCGACCTGATGGTGCTGGACGTGATGATGCCGCGCCTGGACGGGCTCGAGGTCTGCCGCCGGCTGCGGTCGGCCGGCGACGATCTGCCGATCCTGGTGCTCACCGCCCGCGACTCGGTGTCCGAGCGGGTGAGCGGCCTGGACGCCGGTGCCGACGACTACCTGCCCAAGCCGTTCGCGATGGAGGAACTGCTCGCCCGGCTGCGCGCCCTGTCGCGGCGCACCACGCGCGACGACGAATTCGACTCCGAGGCCATCAGCTTCGAGGATCTGACGCTCGATCCGGTGACCCGCGAGGTGACCCGCGGGGAACGGCAGATCAGCCTGACGCGCACCGAGTTCGCGCTGCTCGAGATGCTGATGTCCAATCCGCGCCGCGTGCTCACCCGTAGCCGGATCCTGGAAGAGGTGTGGGGGTACGACTTCCCGACCTCGGGCAACGCCCTGGAGGTCTACATCGGCTATCTGCGCCGCAAGACCGAAGCCGACGGCGAGTCCCGGCTGATCCACACCGTGCGAGGCGTCGGGTACGTCCTGCGCGAGAACGCTCCGTGACCCCCGGGGTGTCGCAGTGAGTCTGCGTTCTGCGCTGCGACGGCGCCCCGGCCCCGGCAAGGCACGTCCGATGCGGGATCCGAATCCGCTGACGCGCGCGGTCTCCCTGCGTACCCGCGTGGCGCTGCTGGCCGCGGCCGTGGTGCTGCTGTCGGCGATGCTGATGGCCGGTGCGACGTACGTCTTCGTCTACCGAGCCCTCTACCAGGACGTCGATACCCAGCTGACCGCCCGCGCCGACGGCATGACGGCGCTGGCGAAGACCGGCCAGCTGTCGGAGAACCCGAGCAGCCTGCTGGCCGGCACCGTCTTCTCCACCAACATGACCATTGCGCTGGTGCAGCCGGACGGGCACGCCTACAGCGTCGGCGAGGTGCCGTTCGAGGGGGCCGAGCGGGAGATCGTGGCGTCGACCAACCCGGACGGCAAGCTGAATCAGAGTCTGCGCACCCTCGGGAACAAGCGGGTGCTGGCGCGCAAACTGTACGACGGCAACACTCTGATCCTGGCGCAGAGCCTGGACCACACCGACGCGATCCTCCGTCGGCTGGCCTCGGTGCTGTTCGTCGCCGGCGGCATCGGGGTGGCCGTCGCCGGGGCGGCCGGCACGGTGGTGGCCCGCGGCGGTCTGCGCCCGGTCGGGAGACTGACCTCCGCGGCCGAGCGGATCGCCCGCACCCAGGATCTGACCCCCATCCCGGTGGCCGGCAAGGACGAGCTCGCCCGCCTCACCGAGGCCTTCAACGCGATGCTGGCGGCGCTGGCCGAATCGCGGAACAAGCAGGCGCGCCTGGTCGCGGACGCCGGACACGAACTGAAGACCCCGTTGACCTCGCTGCGCACCAACCTGGAGCTGCTGATCGCCGCCTCCGAGCCGGGGGCCCCGGCGGTGCCGGCGTCGGACATGGTGGAGCTGCGGTCGGACGTGGTGGCACAGATCGAAGAACTCTCGACCCTCGTCGGCGACCTGGTGGACCTGGCCCGCGAGGAGTCGCACGACGCCGTCTTCGAGGAGTGCGATCTGCAAGAGGTGATCGACGAGGCGCTGGCCCGAGTCCGGCGGCGCCGCACGGACATCGACTTCGAGGTGGACGGCCACCCGTGGTTCGTCTTCGGGGAGGCCGCCGGCCTGTCCCGCGCGGTGCTCAACGTGCTCGACAACGCCGCCAAGTGGAGCCCTCCGGGCCGCGCGGTCCAGGTGCGGCTGCGGCAGATCGGGCCGGAGACAGCCGAGTTCACCGTCGCCGACGCCGGCCCCGGCATCCCGCCGGAGGACCGGGAACTGGTCTTCGAGCGCTTCTACCGGGCGGCCGCCACCCGTTCCATGCCCGGCTCTGGTCTGGGGCTGGCGATCGTGCGGCAGGTGGTGGTGCGGATGGGCGGCACCGTGGTGGCCGACCAGTCCGAGCAGGGCGGAGCGCTGATCCGGATCGTCCTGCCGGGCAGCCCCGTGCACACCGAACCCGACCCGGTCCTGGTGCCGCGCTAGGACTTCGCCGTGCGGGCCGGTGCCTCGACCCGCGTTGGGACCGGGTTCCCAGGTATCACTGAGATACCTCACAGGTAGGTCTTCTAGGGTGGTCCGCATGACAGACCGCGGACCACGCGACGACGGCCCCAATCCCTACGGACCCGGCCAGACACCGCCTGCACGGCCCGGCGAGTGGACCCGCCCCGAACCCGGCCCAGCCGGACCGCCGCCGTACTACGGCCCGCCCCCCGGGCAGCAGCAGCCCATCACGGCCTACGGCACCGGCGCCTTCCCGGCGGCCGACGGGCAGCCGGGCGGGCAGCCGCCCACGCCGGAGAAGCCCCGAAGCCGCGGTCCGCTCTGGGTCGCCCTGGTCACCGTGCTGGCGCTGGCCGCCGGTGTCCTCGGCGGCATCGTCGGCGTCGCGATCACCCGCGACGGGGGGAACTCAGGCAGCACGGGCACCGTCGTCAGCGGTCCCGCGGGCAGCCGGGTCACCACGCAGCCGCCGGCCGAGCCCGGTTCGGTGCAGGACGTCGCCGACCGGGTGCTGCCGACCGTGGTCGCGATCGCCGTCGCCTCCGGCAATCAGCAGGGCTCGGGGTCGGGCGTGGTGTTGTCCGAGGACGGCACCATTCTCACCAACGCCCACGTGGTCACCGCCGGTGGCCAGACGGCCGCCGACGAAGTGCTGGTCAGCTTCTTCGACGGCAGCCGCGCCACGGCGCGGGTGGTCGGCACCGACCCCACCTCCGACATCGCCGTGATCAAGGTCGACAAGTCTGGGCTTAGTGCGGTCTCCGTCGGCACCTCGGACAATCTGACCGTCGGCCAGGACGTGATCGCGATCGGTTCACCGCTGGGCCTGGAGGGCACCGTCACCACCGGGATCATCAGCGCCCTCAACCGGCCGGTGTCCACCGCGGGCACCGACGGTTCCACGGAGTCGGTGATCGACGCGATCCAGACCGACGCCGCCATCAACCCCGGCAACTCGGGAGGCGCACTGGTGAACTCCGCGGGTGCCCTGATCGGCGTGAACACCGCCATCGCCACCCTGGGCGGCGCCGACGGAGCGAGCGGCTCCATCGGCCTGGGTTTCGCCATCCCGATCGACCAGGCCATGCGGGTGGCCAACCAGATCATCGCCGGCGACGAGGTGTCCCACGCCAGCCTGGGCGTCAACGTCCGGCCGAGCCGGGACGCGACCCTGCCCGGTGCCGTGGTGGCCAGCGTGGTCCGGGGCGGCGCGGCCGCCGACGCAGGCATTCCCGAGGGTGCGCTGATCACCGCCGTCGACGACCGGAAGATCAGCTCGTCCGAGGCGCTGGTGGCCGCGATCCGCTCGCGCGCCCCCGGTGACTCGGTCAAGATCACCTACAGCAACCGGGGTGACGACCGGACGGTTACCGTGAAGCTCGGGACGTCCTGAGCGGGCCGCACAGCGCCCCGGACAACGCACAGCCCAAAGAGAGGTTCGACATGATCGACGCAGCCGATGCGCAGGCCGACGCCGCCGCCCGTGACCTGATCGCCGAAACGGTGAACGACGCCGAGGTGGTGCGCCGGGCCCTGGTGGTGGTGGTCGACGACCGTGCCGCCCATGGCGAGGACACCAGCCTGCTCGGCCCCCTGGTGTGCGAGCTCCTGGAAGAGGGCGACTATCACGTCGATGCCACCGTCGCCGTCTCCGGCGACGAGGTGGAGATCCGCAATGCCCTGAACACCGCGGTGATCGGCGGCGTGGATCTGGTGGTCTCGGTGGGCGGGGTGGGTGTGCGCGCCCGCGACGTGACTCCGGAGGCCACCGAGCCCCTGCTGGACCGCGGGCTGCGCGGGATCGAAGAGGCTCTGCGCAGTTCGGGGCTTTCGGCCGGGGCGACCGACGGCGGACTGTCGCGCGGTCTGGCCGGAGTCTCGGGGCAGACTCTCGTGGTGAACCTGGCGAACTCGCGCGCCGCCGTCCGCGACGGCATGGCGACCCTGATTCCGCTGTCGCACCACATCATTGACCAGATCAGTGAGTTCTGAGACCGGCGACGGCACGCCGGATCGGCAGTCGGCGGACGAGGACGGCAAGGAGTCGGAGTGGCGCCGCAAGCGGCGCCTCAGCCGGGTCTTCGGCGACACTCTTCCCGACCGGCTGGCCGATCCCGGTGATACTCCTCACAGCGCTCGTGGGCGTGACTGGTACGAACGGAATCGGCCCCCGCATCACGAATAGTCGCTGGCCAGGATGTATTTGATTTGACGCATGGTGACCTTTAGTCGCGGTTAACCGACCGTTAATCGACAGACACTCCGGCGTAACGAAAGCCGTTCCTCATCCGATAGCGGCGCCCGTCCCGATCGGATAGCGTTTCTCGCGACAGAGTCACTCAGGGTTTCCTTGGCTGACTCACAGGGTCCACTAGACACGCCAATGAGGAGTACACAAACATGCGCAAACACCTGCTGCGCACGGCCGTGGTGACGACGGCGATCGCCGCCGTCGGCGCGACGAGCTTGATCACCGGCCCGGGTGCCGCCGATGCGGCCCGGCTGCCGAACGGCGCCAAGACCACCACGGGTATCGACGGTCAGAAGGTCACCCTCAAGCGCACCGGCGAGCGCGCCAACGCGATGCCGTCGGTCGCCAACAACGGCGCCGGCCGCGCCGCGGCCGTCTCGGGCACCTACAGCGCCACCCTGAGCAAGGGCAAGGGCACCATGACCGTCGGCTACCTGGTGGGCTGCCAGATCGACATCACCGGGCTCAAGGGCGGACTGTCGGGCAGCATCGGTATCGACGGGGGCTCGCTGAGTGGCGCCATGAGCGTTCCGCTCAACCCCGGGCAGGTGGCGTTCATCAAGTCCGATTCGATGTCGATCAAGAAGAGCAAGGCCACCCTGCTGGTCGACAGCTTCCACATCAACGTCGAGCAGTGCGGTGGCTACGCCTCGGCGCGCTCGGTGGTGCAGGTGATGGCCGCTGACGGTCTCTCCACGGAGGACGAAGAGCTGTCGGGCGACAGCGGCTTCGTCCAGTCCACCCTGTACGGCAAGCCGTTCAGCCTTAACTGATCCACCACACGCAAAAGGAACTGACATGAAGAACCTGAACAAGCGCGTGGTGGCCGGGGCCGCTGTGGCCGGTGCCGCGCTGATCGCCGTGACCGGCGCGACCGCCGGTGTGGCCGAGGCCAAGAGTCTTCCGGGCGCCTCCAAGTCCCGCTCGTTCGACGGCGGCAGCGTCAACATCCGCCTCTACGACGAGTCGGCGCGCATCACCCGTGCGGTGACCAACATCCAGACCTCGCGCGAGGTCTGGGTCTCCGGCAAGGTCCGGGTCACCACCAGCGGGGACGTCAAGGGCGGCAACATCAACGTCGGCTACCTGGTCGGCTGCCAGGTGAACTTCGGCGCCGAGGGCAGTGGAGGTGCTGGACTTGAGGTTGACAACGCAGGCGAGGGTACTCCCAGCGCGAGCGTGGGCGGTGGGTTCGAACTCTCTCCCGGTGAGGCCGCCTATGTGCCGGTGATCAAGACCACGATCGACGACGAAGCCGTCAACAGCTTCAACTTCGGCAACGCGCGCGGCGGCGTCGCCTACAGCCAGGAACGCTTCGGCGTCGACGGCTGCGCGGGCTACGCCTCGGCCATGGCCAAGGTGACCGTCAAGGTCTCCACCGACACCTTCAAGGGCAACATCACCATGTATGGCAAGCCCTTCAGTCTCGGCTGAGCCATGATGATCAATAAGCGCACCGCCCGGCTGGCCACCACTGTCGCGGCGGCCGGTCTGGCGGCGGCCGCTCTGGGCGGCGCAGGTGCCGCCGACGCGGCGAAACTGCCCGGCGGCCACAAGGCCAAGCAGGTGCCCGGGGGCAGTGTCAGCATCCGGCTGTTCGACGAGAGCTACACCGTTCAGCGCCCGGTCACCAACGTCCCCACCAGCCGCGAGGTCTTCGTCTCCGGCAAGGTGCGCGTCAACACTGGCGGGGATGTGAAGGGCGGCACCATCACCACCGGTTACCTGATCGGTTGCCAACTCAACTTCGGTGCCGGCGCCGGAGGTGGTGCGGGGATCGAGAGCGACCTCGACCTGAGCGCTCTGGCGACTGGCGACAGTCCGTTGTCGCCGCCGGCAGCGACCGACGACACCGGTGCCAATGCCTCGTTCAGCCTGGGACCGGGGACGGCCAAGTTCGTACCGGTGATCCGGACCTCGATCGACGACACCGCGGTCAACAGCTTCAACTTCACCGGCAGCACCGGTGGGGTGGCCTACAGCCAGGAACGCTTCGGCGTCGACGGCTGTGCCGGCTTCGCGCAGGCGCGGGCGCTGGTGAACGTGCAGGTCTCCGGCGGCGACGCCAAGGCCAACGTCACCCTGTACGGAAAGCCGTTCAGTATCGGCTGACCGTCCACCGCACCATATGTCGATCAGGCCGCTGTCCCTCGGGCAGCGGCCTGATCTACGTTTGGGGGACCAGTGAAGGAGTCGCTCATGGCCGATCCGGCGGAGACCGTCGATCTCAATCGCTACGACCCCGCGCATCGGGCGTGGGTGACCGAATCGGTTCGGCGGGTCCGCGCTGAGGCCAATCGCTCGGCGGACACGCACCTGATCGCGGTGCCGCTGCCGCCGGAGTGGGGGATCGATCTGTACCTGAAGGACGAGTCCACCCATCCGACGGGGTCACTGAAGCACCGGCTGGCCCGGTCGCTGTTCCTGCATGCGCTCTGCAACGGGTGGATCCGTGAGGACGCGCCGGTGATCGAGGCGTCCAGTGGGTCCACTGCGGTCTCGGAGGCTTACTTCGCCAAGCTGATCGGCGTCCCGTTCATCGCGGTGATGGCCGCCGGGACCAGCCGGCACAAGATCGGCTTGATCGAACGCGAGGGCGGACGCTGCCACCTGATCGACGATCCGAGTCAGGTGTACAGCGTGGCCCAGCAGCTCGCGGAGGAGACCGGCGGCCACTACATGGACCAGTTCACCTTCGCCGAGCGCGCGACCGACTGGCGCGGCAACAACAACATCGCCGAGTCGATCTTCGCCCAGCTCTCCCTGGAGCGGTATCCGGAGCCGGAGTGGATTGTGGCGACCGCAGGCACCGGCGGTACCTCGGCGACCATCGCGCGGTACCTGGCGTACACGGGGCGCCACACGGGGGTCTGCGTCGCCGACCCGGAGAACTCCGCGTTCTTCCCCGCCTGGCGTGACGGGGACGGCGAGGTGCGCACGGCCGTCGGCTCCCGAATCGAGGGCATCGGCCGCCAGCGGGTGGAGCCGAGCTTCCTGGGCACCGCGATCGACCGGATGATGGTGGTCCCGGATGCGGCTGCCGTCGCCACCATCCGGCACTTGGAGACCGTCACCGGCCGTCGCGTGGGCGGATCCACCGGCACCGGCCTGTGGGCCGCCTATCGGATCATCGCGGAGATGCTCGCCGCGGGGCGGACCGGCAGTGTGGTGGGACTTCTCTGCGACCCGGGGGACCGGTACCTGGACAAGTACTACTCCGACGAATGGGTCGCCGAGACCGGCCTGGACCTGGCGCCCTACACCGAGAGCCTCACCGACTTCTTCACCTCGGGAACTCTGGCCTAGCGAGACACGTTGCCTGAGCCGTCCCGAGATGCGTTGCCTGAGCCGTCCCGAACGGAGTGAGGGGCGTGTCGAAGGCGTGGCGTTCCGCGGAGCGTTAGTGGGTTGCCCGCCGGTGTCTTCGACTCGGGCTCCTTCGTCGCCCGGCTCAGACGGCGGGGCTGGGGCCTTGGTCGCCCGGCTCAGACGGCGGGTTGTTGTTGCCTGAGCCGTCCTGAACGGAGTGAGGGGCGTGTCGAAGGCGGGCGTTCCGCGGAGCGTTGCCCGCCGGTGTCTTCGACTCGGGCTCCTTCGTCGCCCGGCTCAGACGGCGGG
>NZ_BAAAZW010000016.1:0-15600 GCF_039537105.1 Gordonia caeni | reverse complement strand
GTTTGCTGCCTGAGCCGTCGCGAACGGAGTGAGGGGCGTGTCGAAGGCTGGTTTTTTGCGGTGGTGTGCGGGTGTCTTCGACTCGGGTTCCTTCGTCGCCCGGCTCAGACGGCGGTTTGGAGCGGATGCCGGTGTCTTCGACTCGGGTTCCTTCGTCGCACGGCTCAGACGGCGGGGTTGGGCTCAGACGGCGAGGTTGGGCTCGGGCGGCGGGGTTGGGGTCAGCGGCGGTACTGGTCCAGGTTCTGGCCGAGCTCGGCGAACAGTTCCTGGTTGAGGCGGAAGGCGTGGCGAACCTCGTCGACCACGCGAAGACGATCCTCGGCGGACAGCTCGGCGCCGATGGCGTCCAACTTCTGCCGGTAGACGTCCTTGTACGGCTTGTTCTTGCCGATTTCGGCGAAGTCGTAGAACATCAGGCCTTCGCCGCCAAGGTCGAAGCTGCGGTCCAGCAGCTTGCCGACGGCCTGCCCGCCCGACAGGTCACCGAGGTAGCGGGTGTAGTGGTGCGCCAGGTAGAGGCCGCCCCAGGAGGCCGACGACGCGATGGCGGCGGCGTAGGCGACTGCGGCGATCGAGTCGGTCTCGTGGGTCTCTCCGGGAGCCCAGTAATCCAGGTCGGCATCGATGGCGGCGAGCCGCTCCAGACCGGGGTCGAGCACCGGTGCGGCGATGGAATCGCCGGTCAGTTCGCGGCCGAGGGTTTCCAGAGTGGCGTAGACGGGACGCAGGGCGCGCAGGTAGGCGACGTAACCGGCCTCGTTCACGCGGCCGCCGAGTAGCTCGTCCATGAACTCCGAGTGCTCAGCCTCGTCGTGCTCGACAGCCGAACCCTGCTTCATAGCTACCGACAGCGTCGCCTCGGCGAGGTCGGCAGGCTCCAGGGGGGTGGTCGTCATGTTTCTTGCTCCTCGGGTAGTGCGCGTCGATGCGGTGCATCGTCGACTGCCAGATTAACCCGGCAAAGACCAAGACGTCGCCGGTACCCCTCGGCACCGGCGACGCCTTCGCATGGAATTCAGTCAGCGAGAGTGGCGCGGTCCGTCCGGTGGGAAACCGCCGGGCCCCGGATTCGGGGTCGGTAGATCGCCGGGCGTCGGCGCGGTCGGTGCGGCAGCGGCCGGAACACCACGGGTGGTCAGCAGGTCGCGGATCTCGGTCAGCAGACCGACCTCGGTCTCGGCGGCCTCTTCTTCCGAAGACGCACCGCGACGCAGCGCAGCGAGCTCATTGAGCTTGTTGTACGGGACGATGATCAGGAAGTAGACCACCGCGGCGACGATCAGGAAGTTGATCGCAGCAGCGATCACGGCGCCGAAGTCCAGCGTGGTCGCCGGCACCGAGTCGCGGAGCTGGTAGGTCAGGCCACAGACTTGGACGGCCGCTTCCTGGGTCGCGCCGTCGCCGGTCGCCATGGTCTGACCACAGCCGTCTCCGGTCGGAATGGCGGCCAGCAGCGGGCCGATGATGTAGTCGGTGAATGCGGTGACGATCGCTGTGAAGGCGGCGCCGATGATGACGGCGGTGGCCAACTCGACGACGTTGCCGCGCAGGATGAATTCCTTGAATCCCTTGAGCACGGGCTGAGTTTACCTCAGTGAAGTACCAGGGTCAGTGCATTCGCCAGGCCCGACGCCGCGACGCGGCGGGCAGGTTCTTCGCGCACGGCCAGCAGCACGGGCGACGCGCCGCCCGTGTCGGCGGGACCGGCTCCCGTTCGGGTCGGGGCGGCGGGAACGGCGACCACTGTGTCGGCGGCCAGCACGCGCCCCTGCTCGTCGATCACGTCGACCACATCGCCGGCGCGCAGCAGACCGGCCACCGCCGGATCGGCGGGACGTACCGGCACCAGCCGGGCCGTCGGCTGACCGGTCAGTGCCTCGGGCAGCCGCGACGACAGCAAGCGCGACGGTGTTAATGCCTCGCCGGCTCCTACCGCGCTTGTCAGGCGGCTACCCACCACAGTGTGCGGGTCGTTGAGCAGTCCCGACAGATCGGTGCGGGCGGGTAGTCGTGTCAGCCGCACATCGGCGTCGGTCAGCACGGCCCCGGGTCGCAGATCGTGTGCGGCGACCACCACTAGGTCGTAGCGCTGCGCCTCGCGCCCGGCAAGCAGCAGGATCGCCGCGGTGGCCAGCAGCGCCACCGCCAGGGCCCGTCGGATGGTGGTTGTGCGCAACCGGCCCTGGCCAGGCAGGCGTTCGCGCAGAGCGGCCGGTTGCAGCGCGGCGAGATTCATGGGGCGACCGTACGACCGCCCGAGCCGACGGGGGTGGGTCAATTCACAGAGTTTGCGCGACGGTGCAGTATTTCCACATGATGGTGCATATGGAATCGCGCCTTCTCCGCAGTCGATTCAAGGGCTGGATCGCCCGTGACATCAGCGGTGGCCTGCTGCTGATGACGGCGGCTGTCGTCGCGCTGATCTGGGCCAATTCGCCGTGGCGGGAGAGTTATCAGTCGCTGCTTGCGATCGAGGTGGGGCCGTCGGCGCTGCACCTGAACCTGTCCCTAGCGCAATGGGCCGCCGACGGACTGCTGGCGATCTTCTTCTTCGTGGTGGGGATGGAGCTCAAGCACGAGTTCGTCGCCGGAAGTCTGCGTAATCCGCGCCGCGCCGGGGTGCCGGTCGCCGCAGCCGTCGGCGGGATGGCGGTGCCGGCGCTCGTCTACCTGGTGATCGTCGGTACCGGTGCGCCGGACGCCTTGCACGGCTGGGCCATCCCGTCGGCGACCGACATCGCCTTCGCCCTGGCGGTACTCGCTATCTTCGGCCGCGGTCTGCCGATCGCGCTGCGGGTGTTCTTGATGACTCTGGCCGTGGTGGACGATCTGCTCGCCATCGTCGTGATCGCCACCGTCTACACCGAGTCCATCGACCTGCCGATGCTGGCGGTCGGGCTGGTCGTCATCGCCGTGTTCGGGGTGCTGGTGCGCCGTACGACGGTCCGGTGGTGGCTGCTCCTGCCGATCGCGCTGGTGGCGTGGGTCTTCGTCCACGCTTCCGGTGTGCACGCCACGGTGGCCGGGGTGCTCCTGGGCTTCACCGTCCCCGCGGTGGCGATGCACCGTGAGATCCTGCCGCGGACCATCACCGGCAGCCGGGCGCTGACGCCGTGGTCGTCGGGGCTGGCGCTGCCGCTGTTCGCGTTCGCCGCGGCCGGGGTCACCGTCGTCGGGGTCGGTAACCTGGTGGAGCCGGTCAGTATCGGCGTCTTCGTCGGCCTGGTGGCCGGGAAGGTGGTCGGCGTCCTCGGGACCACTTGGCTGGTCACCCGACTCACGCCGCTGCGGCTACCCGACGCCATCGGTCTGCGCGACCTGCTGCCGGTGGGCTTCCTGTGCGGCATCGGGTTCACCGTCGCTCTGCTGATCGCCGAGCTGTCGTTCACCGGCCCGGGGGCACAGACGCACACCGCGGCGGCCAAGGTCGGCATTCTGGCCGGTTCGCTGGCAGCGGCCCTGCTCGGCGGCGTGCTGCTGCGGTGGAACGCCAAGCACCCACGACTGCCTGACATGAACCGCGACGGCGTCCCCGATCGGGACACCCGGCTGATCGAATGAGGCCGTCACGCCGACGCCTGCGCTGGCACTCGGAATGAGTGAGTGCCAAGAGCGGTTACACTGATCGACAGTCATTCGGATTCCGGAGGAAACAGTGCCCACTTACAGCTACGCGTGCACCGACTGCGACAACAAGTTCGACATCCAGCAGTCGTTCTCCGACGATGCCCTGACCACGTGCCCCGAGTGCTCGGGCAAGCTGCGCAAACTCTTCAACTCCGTCGGCGTGGTGTTCAAGGGCAGCGGCTTCTACCGCACCGACTCCCGCAAGGGTTCGGTCGCCTCCGGCGAGAGCAAGAGCGGCGCGGACTCCTCGAGCAAGAGTGACAGCTCCTCGACGTCTGGTGCGTCTTCGTCCGGGTCGTCGAAGTCGTCGACGTCGGCGGCCGCCGCGTCCTGAGCAGAGTCCCGTCCGGTGACTTATGTGTCGTCCCGGACCGGTTCGAAGCCGCCGGAGGGCGTGAGAATCCACTGCACGCGGACGTCGGTCGGCTCTTCGGGGAGATCGTGGTCGACCACCTCGCCGTCGTGCACGACGGCGACCACCTGCCCGGGGATGCCCTCCAGAGTGCGGTCGTAGTAGCCGGCGCCGCGTCCGAGTCGGACGCCGCGGCGATCGACCGCCACCGCGGGCACCAGGATCAGCGCGGCTTGCACCAGAGTGTCCGGGTCGAGCCGGATTCCCTGGGGCTCCAGCAGATTCCAGCGCCCCTCTTCCAGTGAGCGCTCGCCGCAGTAGACGCCCCACTGCAGTCGCTGCGGCGGCCCCTCGGGGACGATCGGCAGCAGCACCCGCACGCCGCGGTCCACCAGGGCGTCGAGCATCGCCGTGCCGCCGGGCTCGCGCCGGGTGGCCACGTACGCGGCCACCGTGTCGCCCTCGCCGATCTCGACGGGCAGCGAGTACATCCACACCGCCAGCTCGCCGATCGCCTGCGACAGGATGAACGGGCTCATCGCGTCGCGCGCGGCGAGCAGCCGGGCCCGCAGCTGGGCCTTGTCGGTCGTCCGGGGGTCGTCGGTCATCTCGTGCACCCTTCGTTCGCCGGCCGCGGCGGCGTACAGGTTTCCGCCAGGACTCGCGTCCGATCTTGCCAGCATCGCTCAGTAAGGTGGCCTCATGTCGCAGTCGAAGATCCCGCGCACAGCGGTGGTGCCCGCGGCCGGACTGGGAACGCGGTTCCTGCCGGCGACCAAGACGGTCCCCAAAGAATTGCTTCCCGTCGTCGATACCCCGGGTATCGAGCTCGTGGCGGAGGAAGCCAAGTCGGCGGGAGCCGAACGCTTGCTGGTGATCACCTCACCGGGTAAGGACGGCGTCGTCGCCCACTTCGTCGAAGACCTGGTGCTCGAGCACACACTCTCCTCGCGCGGCAAGGAGGCCATGCTGGCGAAGGTGCGCAACGCGCCGTCGCTGCTGGAGGTGGCGTCGGTGATCCAGGACAAGCCGCTGGGGCTGGGCCATGCGATCGGATGCGTGGAGGCCGACCTCGACGACGATGAGGACGCCATCGCCGTCCTGCTGCCCGACGACCTGGTCCTGCCCGGCGGCGTGCTCAGCAAGATGGCCGCCGCCCGCGCCCGGTACGGCGGCAGCGTGCTCTGCGCCATCGAGGTCGGCGACGACTCGATCAGCGCCTACGGCGTCTTCGAGGTCGACGACGCCGATCCCGACGACCCGAGCGTCAAGCGGGTCAAGGGCATGGTGGAGAAGCCGTCGGTCGCCGACGCACCGAGCAACCTGGCCGCCGCGGGCCGCTACATCCTGGACCGGCGGATCTTCGATGCGCTGCGGGAGATCACGCCCGGCGCCGGCGGTGAACTGCAGGTGACCGATGCGATCGCGCTGCTGATCGAGCAGGGCGAACCGGTGCACGTGGTGGTCCACCACGGCACGCGGCACGACCTGGGCAACCCGGGCGGATACCTCAAGGCGGCCGTCGACTTCGCCCTCGACCGCGACGACTACGGCCCGGAACTCCGCAACTGGCTGCAGTGGCGCCTGTCGCAATAGCTGCCGCGCGCCTGCCAGCCCGCGCGGCATGGCTTGACTAACCTCGTCTCCAGCACGTGGCAGACGCCGGGTTCCCGGCGGTGAGGAGAGAACATGCGCTCGGTGCAGGACCAGTTGAGCCTGGTGGCCGCCTCCGTGGTGGCCCCGCGACCGGTCCAGGTGGCCATCTCCGAAGCGCAGGGGCTGCTGTGCGCGGAGGAAGTGGTCACCGCGGCGCCGCTGCCTGGATTCGATCAGGTGGCCGTGGACGGCTACGCGGTGCGCGCGGTGGACGTGGCCCTGGCGGGCACCATCGCCCCCGACGACCTCGACGAGATCGACTCGGGCGGAATCGAAGTGAGCCGCCCCGACGGCAGCGACGACCTGGTGGTGCATCTGCCGGTGGTCGGGGAGGTGGCCGCCGGCTCGCGCACCCCGGTCCGGCTGCAGCCGGGTCAGGCGCTGCGCGTGCAGACCGGCGCCCCGATGCCCACGCTCGCCGACGCAGTGGTCCCGCTGCGCTGGACCGACGGCGGCGACCAGCGCGTCATGATCGGGCACGGCGTGGACAGCGGTGATTACGTCCGGCGGCTCGGTGACGACGTGATGCCCGGTGACGTCGCGGTCCGCGAGGGCGCGGTGATCGGCCCGGCGCAGGTGGGCCTGCTGGCGGCCGTCGGCCGTTCCCGGGTCCTGGTGCATCCGCGGCCGCGCGTGGCGGTGATCGCCGTCGGCGACGAACTGGTCGACATCGATCGAGAGCCCGGCCCCGGTCAGGTCTACGACGTCAACAGCTACGCGCTGGCAGCCGCGGCCCGCGACGCCGGTGCCGATGTGCACCGCGTCGGCGTCGCCGTGCGGGACAAAGAGCGACTGCGCGAGGTGGTCGAAGCGCAGGTGATCCGCTCGGAGATCGTGGTGATCTGCGGCTCGGTGGGCGGCGAGGTGTCCCGCGAGGTCACCGAAGCCCTGGCGGACCTGGGGGATCTGGAGATCGATCGGATCGCCATGCATCCCGGCTCGGTGCAGGGCTTCGGCCGGCTCGGCCGCGACGAGATCCCCACCTTCTGGCTGCCCGCGAACCCGGTGAGCGCACTGGTCACCTTCGAGGTGATGGTGCGGCCGCTGATCCGGATCGCGCTCGGGAAGCGTCAGCCCATGCGGCGCACCGTCACCGCGCGCACCATCGGTCCGATCGCCTCGGTGACCGGTCGAACCGGATACCTGCGCGGCCAGCTGATGCGCGACGAGCGTTCGGGCGACTACCTCGTCCAGGTGATCGGCGAATCACCCACGGGCACTTCGCATCTACTCGCTGAGCTGGCAGAGGCGAACTGCCTCATCGTCGTCGACGAGGACGTCGAAGAACTGGAGACCGGGGACAGGGTCGAAGTTATGTTCCTGGCGCAGCGCGGCTGACTCTAGACTCCCCTCATGCTGAGATGGTTGGTCGACTCCCCGCACCATCCGGGCTGGCCGGCGACCCTCGGGCCGCTGCGGGTCGCCGCGGGTGTGGTGACGTTGCGGCCCATCCGGATGCGTGACGGCAAGGAGTGGAGCCGACTGCGCATCAGCAATCAGAACCAGCTGCTGCCGTGGGAGCCGACCGGCATCGGCTCCTGGGAACGACGTCATCAGAGCAGCACGTGGGGGCCGTTGTATTCGGTGCTCAAAGCCGAGGCCAAGCGCGGGAACGTGCTCCCGTTCGTGATCGAGGTGGACGGCCGCTACGCCGGTCAGCTCACCGTCGGCAACATCCAGCGCGGTGCGGTCCGCAGCGCCTGGATCGGGTACTGGGTGGACCACGGGGTCAGCGGCAAAGGAGTGGCGACAGCGGCGGCGGCGCTCGGCGTCGACCACTGCTTCGGCCCGGTGGGGCTGCACCGCCTCGAAGCCACGGTGCAGCCGGGCAACGGTGCCTCCCAGGCGGTGCTCACCCACGTCGGATTCCGGGAAGAAGGCCTGCTCAAGCGCTACATGGACGTCAACGGCCGCTGGCGCGACCACCTGCTGATGGGCCTCACCGTCGAAGAGGTGGTCGACACCGCCGTCGACACCTTGATCCGCAACGGCCGCGCACAAGCGGTCTGAGACCGGTCAGTCTGTGCGTCTGCGCAGAGTGGCGGCGCCGAGAGCGAGTGCGGCGACGGTGAATCCGGCGAGAATCGCGATGTCGCGCCAGAGCAGCCCGGTGGGCTGGGATTGGTCGCGGAGCTGTTCGAGGGCCTGCACCGCGAACGTCAGCGGCATCACGTCGGACAGGTACTGCATCCAGGTCGGCAGATCCGCGCGGGGCACGAACAGCCCGCACACGAACAACTGCGGAAAGACGATCGCGGGCATGAATTGCATGGCCTGGAACTCGGTCTGCGCGAAGGCGCTGCACAGCAGCCCCAGCGCGACGCCCAGGACGCCGATCAGGACGCAGACCCCGATCACGGCCCCGCGCGACCCGGCGACGGTGAGACCGAACGGACCGAAGGCCAGCCCGCACGCGATCGCCGCCTGGACGGCAGCGAACAGCGCGAAGGCGACGGTGTAGCCGCCCATCAGCGCACCCTTGCTGATCGGCGTGGACAGAATGCGCTCCAGGGTGCCCGTACTGCGCTCGCGGAGCATGGCGATCGACGTCACCAGGAACATGGCGACGAAGGGGAGAATCCCCAGAATCGCAGTGGCCACGCGATCGAACGGGGCCGGCTGCCCCGGCACACGCGGGACCTCCGAGAACATGTAGTACAGCAGCGTCAGCAGGACCGCCGGGATGGCCAGCAGCATCACCACCGTGCGCGGATCGGCGCGCAGTTGTTGCAGGACGCGCAGCGTAGTGGCGCCGGTGGTGCCGAGTGGTGAGGTGGCCAGGGTCATGGTGTGGCCTCCGTGCCGGTGATCAGGTCCAGGAAAGCGGCGTCCAGGCTGGTCTGCCCTGTGCGCGAACGCATCTCGGCCGCGGTGGTGGTGGCCAGCAGGGTGCCTTCGCGCAGCAGAATCAGGCTGTCGCAGTGGTCGGCCTCGTCGAGCACGTGGCTGGAGACCAGCAGGGTGGTGCCGTCGTCGGCGAGCCGGCGGAAGCGGCGCCACAGGTCCGCACGCAGTACCGGGTCGAGTCCGACGGTGGGTTCGTCCAGGATCAGCAGTTCGGGCCGACCGACCAGTGCGCTGGCGATGGAGACGCGCCGCACCTGGCCGCCGGAGAGGTCCTTGACGCGCTGGTGTGCCACCTCGCCGAGGTCGACGGCCGCCAGCGCTTCGGCGACGTCGCCGGTGGCGCCGGTCAGCCGCGCGAAGTAGGTGACGTTCTCGCGGACGGTCAAATCGCGGTAGACCGACGCCGACTGGGTCACGTAACCCACCCGCGACCGCAGTGCGGCGGTGCCGGCGGGCTCGCCGAGTACCGTCACCGTGCCCCGCACGTTCTTCTGCGAGCCGACCACGGCCCGCATCAGCGTCGACTTCCCACAGCCGGACGGTCCCAGCAGGCCGGTGATGGACCCGCGCGCGACGTCGGCGTCCACGTCGTTCAAGGCGAGACGGCGACCGCGCTGGACGGTCACTCCTCGGCAGACGACGGCGTCGGGCTCCATCTCTCCACGGTAGCGGCTGAGAATTCGCTGGGTGCGCGGCGCGCCTGAGGCGCCGCGACCGCGCCGGGACTTAGTTTTGACAGTGGTCGAGTGTCAGTGTGCCGGAGAGAAAGTGGAGGTCCCATCGTGAATTCGTCAGTGTTGTGGATCTTCCTGATCGTGGCGTGGCTGTTCATCCTGCTGCCGATGGTGCTGCGCGGCCGACCGGAGGTCCGCAAGACCACCGAGGCCGCGGCCAACACCCGACTGCTGCACCGGGGAGGCGAGCGGGCCGCAGTGCGCCGTCGCGCCGCCGGTCGCCATCCGAGCAATCCCGACTACGTGCGCAAACGCGCTCGTACCGAGGCCGCCCTGCAGCGGCCCGTCATCGAGGAGACCGCCGTGGAACCGACCGCCGTGCCAGCCGACGCCGCCGAGGACCCCACCGAGGTGACCGATGTGATCGAGGCAGTCGACGCCGACGACATCATCGATGCGGAGGCCGTCGACCTCGACGATGACTTCGAGGGTGAGGACGCCGAAGCAGAAGCCGACCTCGAGGAACCCGACCTCGAGGAACCCGACGAAGAACTCGAGGGTGAGGCCGACGACGACCTCGATGCCGATGACGAGGCCGACGAGCACGAGGTCGATGAGCTCGATGACGAGGTCGACGATCTAGACGAGCTCGAGGAGTCCAAGCCGGCCGCGCCGAAGGCCCGCGAGCTGCGCGGGCGGGCGTTCACCCCGGACGCCATCGCCGAGCGCGACGCGCGCCGGTACCGCGAACGCCAGCGGATGGTCGCCGGTCTGACCGTGGCAACGCTGCTCGCGGTCGTCAGCTGCTTCTACTGGCAGCCCTACGGATTTCTGGCCACCGCGGTGATGGTGGTCCTGTCCGGGCTGTACCTGTTCTTCCTGCGGCGCACCGCGATCGCCGAACAGCAGCACCGCGCCCAGCGCGCGGCCCGCCTGCGCCGCCATGCCGTCGAAGACGATCGTCTGCGCCGCGAGCAGGAGGAAGCCGTTCCGGTGCGGCCGGGGGCGCCCGCACGGCGCCGTCCGGGCGGCATGATCGTCCTGGAACTCGATGATGAGGATCCAGCCTTCGACCACCTGCCGACCTACGATTTCGGCTACGCGGCAGGAGCTGAGCCCGTTGACTCCGAGTACCGGCACGCCGTCTAAGGTAGGGGCATGAGCGCAACGACTGGCGACTGGTACTACAACGTCACCACCGGTGAGGTGACCAAGGGCAAGGTCGCGCACGCCCTCGACAGGATGGGCCCGTACCCGGACGAGGCGTCGGCCCGGCGTGCCCTCGAGATCGCCGCTGAGCGCAACGCCGCGGCCGATGCCGAGGACGAAGACTAGAACCCGCCCCGGGTTCTTACGCTTCGATCGCCTCGCGGTGGTCGATGATCCATCGGCGGCTGGCCTCCACGGCCCGGCACAGCGCTATGCGCTCCCCAAGGTAGGTGGCCGGTGCGCCGACCAGCGGCAGCCACGTCAGGTGCCCGATCAATGAGGGCGACGTCGGCCGTGCGCCGAGAGCCTTCTCCACGTTCCGCAGGCCGGTGCCGATGTCCCACAGTCCTTTCGCCACCGCCTTGGCCAGTTCGGTGCCGGATTGCGGAAACTTCCGGGGCTCGGTGTGGCGGGCGTCGGCGCCGGACACCTCCCGGTCGAAGATGACCGCACCCAGCATCGCGATCTGGTCGTCGCGGTCGACGACGCCGTACTCGCGGCCGACCGCCATCACCATCAGCGCCTGACTGGCCGCGCCCAGGAATGCGCCGACCGGCAGCGCCTTGGCCCAAGGGCCGAACATGCCGGGGAAGGCCACGGCCACCGTGTTGAGTGCGCCGATCCGGCTCACCCACCAGTCCGCCCGTTCGTTCATGCTCAGCTTCTCCCAGCCGGCGGTACCCGGCCAGTCCGCGACGTTCATGGCGGTGGCGGTCAGATCACCCAGCGACGTCGGGATCAGTTCCCACCAGCTGCGCCCGAAGGTCCGCGGCTTCAGATCGAAGGGATCGGTGTGCGCCAGAATGTCGAGGATCGGGTCGGAGATCGCGGCCGTGCGGTCCAGAATCGCGGCGATCTGTGCATCGGTGATACCCATGGCGTCGACGCTACAGCCCCGCGCCCGGGCCACAGCGGACGCGGCCCGGAAGCGCTGTTACACTGGTCTCCGGTTCACCGACGGTGACACCCGGGGCTATGGCGCAGTTGGTAGCGCGACTCGTTCGCATCGAGTAGGTCGGGAGTTCGATTCTCCCTAGCTCCACCGAGAACCCGCAGGTCGACGATCTGCGGGTTTCTTGCTGTTCGGAGCTGCTTCGACCTCTCCGTCGGCGGCGGCCTTGAGGCCGTCGGCGCGGCTGAGGGCGACGAAGGCGATGCCGGCGAGGACGACGAGCCCGATCATGGCTCCCGAGGCGGCCATGAGGCCGTTGCGGTAGATCCACGGTTCGCCTGGACCGCCGGAGGCGACCAGTTCGCCGGTGGCGCCGGGGAGGGTCGTGGTGATGACGGCGGTCAGCGTCGCGGCGTAGGCGGCGACGAACACTGCCTCGGAGCCGATGCGGAACAGGTTGATGACGCCCGACGCGGCTCCGGCACGTTCGGCGGGCACCGCGGCCAGCGCTTCGGCGTCGACGAATCCGAGTGGCAGCCCGAAGCCCAGGCCGAGCAGGATCATCGGAGCGATGCCGAGCGCGATCGGCAGGTCTGGTCGCAGCAACAGGAACACGCCGATGCCGCCCACGATCAGGCACGCGAACGAAGCGGCGACGACGGCGGTCGGGGTGACCCGGCCGCGGTCCATGACGCGATGGACGGCAACAGGGGCGATGAGCACGGGGATCGTCATCGCGAGCATGAGGGCGCCGATGATCCCGGCGGTGAGGCCGTGGATCGCGCCGAGCGCGCTGGGCAGATAGGTCAGGAACGTGACGAAGCCGATCGCCCCGGCCACCGGCACGAGCGTCATGGCGACGAACTTCGGGGCCTTCAAAGCGGAAAAGTCCAGAATCTCTCGCAGCGAGGTTCCGGCCCGGCCGAACTGGGGCAGGCGTGCAGTCCCGACCAGGGCAACGAGCAGCACGATCGCGTGTGCAGCGAAGATGCCCCGCCATCCCCAAACGGATAGAAGCAGTCCCGACAAGGCTGGTCCCGCGGCGAGGCCGAGGCCGTTGATCATGCCGAACAGCGCGAAAGCCTGAGCCTTGGCCTTGCCGGTGAACAGGTGGCTGAGGATCGGAGCCGCGCCCGTGAGCACCGCGGCCGACCCGATCCCGGCGATGACCCGACCCGCGTCGAGTACGCCGATGCTGGGCGCGAACGCGCTGACGATGGCCCCGGTCGCAGCGATGGCGATGCCGATGCGGAACGAGCGTGTGTAGCCGATCCGGTCGGAGAAGACACCCCAGACGATCGTGCAGATCGCGAAGGAGACGTTGAAGCCGTTGACCACCCACTGCAACGGCGTCGGACTCGAGCCCAGATCGCCAGCGATCGCGGGGAGCGCGACGGCGGTACCGGAGATGGACAACGGAATGACGAACTGGGCGAGCAGGATCACCGCCAGCAGCGGTCTGGTGCGGGACATGGACACTCCTTGGTTCGATACAAGGCTAAGGTTCGATTAAAGGCGAACCTAGCGTTGCAGGTGTGTGAGGTACGATGCAAGTCGAACCTTGGAGTGCTGCGCGGAGATGGAGGGCGGCGATGGCGGGCGAAGCCGATTGTCTCGAGCCGGACGAGATCGAGCTCGGTGCGGTGCTGTCGGCACTGGCCGATCCGCATCGCCGGCGAGTCATCCGTGACTTGGTCAACGACGCGGACGGGAGCGAGCGCTCCTGCACGAGTTTCGGTCTGGAGCTGTCGAAGTCCACGCGCAGCCATCACTTCAAAGTGCTGCGCGAGGCCGGGCTGGTACACCAGGTGGATCGAGGCAACCGCAGCGAAGTCACTCTGCGCCGGCGCGACCTCGACGCACGTTTCCCGGGACTGCTCGACCTCATCGGCCGTGACGGCACCTGACCCCAAGGGAGAGGAGAGTCCATGGCACGTCGGCTGACACCCGAAGTACGACGCTCCGAGATCCTTCGGCGCACCCGCGAGATGATCGCGACGCAGGGCGCCGAGGGGCTCAGCTTGCGGTCGGTGGCGCGGTGGTGCGGGATGAGTGCGCCCGGACTGCTGCACCACTTCTCCAGCTTGCAGGTGCTCCTCGAGGAGGTGCTCGCCGCGCGCGATGCCGAAGAGCTGGCCGCCTTCGAGGCGGCGATGCCTGCCGATGCGACACTGCGACAGTGGACTGACACCGTCGTCCGCGTGTCGATGACCCGAGCGGCTGAGAACCGCAACTTCGACGCTCTAGAGACGCGGGCGCTCGCCGATCCGGAGCACCCCGCGCACGACTACTTCGCGCGCCGGTACGGGCTGCGGCCGTTCCCGGCGACGGTAGCGCTGGCCGAACGCGACTATCCGCGGAATCCGGCGGCGGTGGTGGAACTGCTCGGCACCGTCGTCGACGGTCTGCGACTGCGATGGCTGCGCTCCGACGAAGTGCCGGACTACGCGGCCGATTGGGAGCGTATCCGCGACACGCTGTTCGCCGGATTCGAGCAGTACCGCTGACCGGGCAGGCCTAAGACGCCGAATAGTGCTGGGCGCCACCGGTACCGTGGCCCGGGTGAGCTTTCTGCGCAGGATGGCGTCGACGTGGCGGGGGCGGGCCATTCTGGTCGGGACCGTACTGGTGGTCGTACTGCTGGTGTCCGGACTGGTCTCCGCGGTCCGCGAGGCGCAGGACCGGGATTCGGCGCCGTCCTCGGAGATCTCTCCCGTCACCGACCTGCTGCCCTCGCTCGCGCGCCGACCGGTCATGCGGTGGACCGTTCCGGAGGGAGCCGGCACTCGGGCGCCGGTCGGCGGTGATGTCGAGCGAGTGCTCTACTCCTCGGCGGCGGAACCCGGCGACGGCAGGCTGGAGGTCCTGCGCGCAGACACCGGTGAACACCTGCGCACGATCAGCCTCGACGGCCCCGCCGAGGGACTGACCTGTCTGGTTCGGGGTGCCGCCGCTGCGTGCGGCAGTGAGGCCGGTGTGGCCTTCGTGGATCTGGCCGCCGGCGCGATGACCGGGCGTGTGGCCACCCCGGGAGCGGTCTCCGGTTATCCGGTGGGCGAAGGTTTCCTGCTTTGGTCGGCGGAGTCCGCCCCGGCCCTGTATCGGCCCGATGGCAGCGTGAAATGGCGGGCCCAGGGCACGGAGTTCGTCGCGTCGCCGGGAGCCGCGGTGGTGTACGTCCTCGATCGGGGCGACGGCGACGGCGACGACGGCGTCGGCCGGGTGCTCGCCGCCGACGACGGACGTGAGCTGGTGCAGATCGCCGTCAAAAAGGGGCAGCCTGTCCGATTCCAGGCGTACCCGGGAGGGTTCGCACTGGAACGGCCCGGCCAGCAGATCCGGTTCTTCGACGCCGGAGGCGAAGCGCTGCCCGGCGCGGTGTCGGCGGAGGGCGGGCAGCGCCTCGCCGCGGCCCCCGGAGGCGGGGGGCCGGCGCCGCCGATTCCCGTGATCCTGGAGAAGCGCCGAGACGGTGTCACCGTGGTCGGGGTGGATCCGACGCAGAAGCGAAACCTGTGGAAGCGCGAGGTAGCCCAGACTGATGCGGACGCGGTGCGGATTTCCGGGGTGGGTACTCAGGTGGTGGTGGACGACGGCGCCGGCCGTTGCTTCGCTTTCGCGGCGGCCTCCGGCGACGGCGGTGCGATCGGCTGCGAAAGCGTCCTGGGCGCCGACTCCGAGCGAGTGGCGACCGTGGGAGTCGCCGCCTGGCAACCCGGTGCGGCCCAACCACTCTGGACGCAGGAACTGGCCGACGCCAAGGCCTTCGGCGGTGGCTTGTACGGCGCCGCCGGACGACTGCTCTGAACCCACCAAAACACTCACGCCGCCTGCCCATTGGGCGGCGGCGTGAGTCTCCTCCGACTGGGGTGGGGGCTGAAATCAGCCGCCGAAGCCGAAGGTGATGGCGATGTGCAGCAGGTCGCCGCCGAAGACGGTGAAGTCGTTGAAGAACTGAGTCAGAGCCGGGAACATGAGTTGTCCTCTCATCGGTGGGTTCACATCGGTTGATGTGCCAAAAGCGTTACACGGCAACCGATTTCCGTCACTCCGAAGCAGCTCGGATCACACGATGAGGAGGGGGTGGTGCCCGGCACATCGTTGCTTGCGTGAACTCGCATGGAAGCCTCTGCCGCTACTTATGCGTGGCCCGCCGCGCAGAATCCGCGAGCACGAAACAGCGGTGTCATGCGCCGTTCACCTTCGTGCCCTGGCGTTCATTCTTCGGCTCCGAAACCGAGCCTCGACGACAGGTCGAGGTTCAGTCCCTGTGCAACGCGGCCCAGGCATGGCTCACCGCCCCGGCGCCTGTTTGGTGTCGGGGTGGTGAGCGGAGTTGA
>NZ_BAAAZW010000015.1:0-45967 GCF_039537105.1 Gordonia caeni | reverse complement strand
ACGGGTGCCGCGCCGTCAAGAACGGGACCTCAAAACGAAACAGCCCGGATTCTCCGGCCGTCCCTCCCCAGGAGCCGATGTTCGTCGACCAACCCTTTCCTACGCGTCTGAAGAATAATCCTTCACATCTGTAGAAACTGCGTCTATGGTCGAGTGGTGACCACCTCGACCAAACGGGAACGGGCCGCACACCTGGGACCCGAACGCCGCCGCCCGGCCGTACTGGACGCCGCCCAGGCCATCGCGGTCCGCGACGGCCTCGGCGCAGTGACCATCGCCGCCGTCGCCGGCAGCATGGCCGTCACCCGCCCGGTGATCTACTCCTGCTATCCCGATCGGGTGACCCTGCTCGACGCGCTCCTGGAGCGCGAGTCGCAGTCGCTGCTCGCCGCCACCCTCGACGCCCTGCACTCGGCCAGCGGCGACGACCCGGAGCAGACCTTCGTCGACGGCTACCGCGCCCTGCTGCACGCGGTCGCCGCGCGGCCCGAGGCGTGGCGCCTGGTCTTCGACGCCCGGCCCGACCCCGAAGTGGCACGACTGGTCGCCGACGCTCGGCGCCGCATCGTCGACGCCTCCACACGCTGGATCGCCCCGGCGCTGGAGCGCTGGTGGCAGACCGAAGACCTGGAGCGGAAGCTGCCCGCCCTCATCGAACTGTTCGTGTCCTCGTGCGAGGCCGCGATCCGCATCGTCATCAACCCCGCCACCGACTGGTCCGCCGACGACCTCGCTGCCCTCTACGGGCAGATGATGGCCGCCGCGTACCGGACGGCCTGAAGGAGAACCGCGAATGTTCAGCTACGATACCGCCACCTACCGCACCACCGACTACGGCTTCTTCGGGCCGGACTCGATCTCCTGGAAGCTGTGGACCGCACCGACAGCGCTGATCGCCTTCCAGCGATCAGTGGTGCTCGAGCACTTCGACGCTCCCCTCGCAGCCGCCGTCGCCGACATGGGCGGCATCTACAACGACCCGGCCCGGCGGCTCGACGCCACCCTCGCCTACTTCGTCACCGTGGCCACCGCCGACTCGAAGACGGCGATCGAGGCCTCCGAACATCTGATGACCGTGCACGCCAAGGCCACCGGCATCGAGCCGATCAGCGGCCGGCGTTATGCCGCGAACAATCCTGCCTCCCAACTGTGGATCCACGTCACCGGCTGGCATTCGGTGCTCAAGTGCTACGAGGAGTACGGCCCCGGACCGCTCACCGCGGACGAGGAACGCCGGTACTGGGCCGAGTCCGCGATCGCCGCACAACTGCAGACCTGCGACCCCGACCAGGTGCCCACCTCCCGCGGCGAAGTGCACGACTACTTCGACCGGGTCCGCCCCGGACTGTGCACCAGTGAGCGGGCACAGCGCGGCATGCACTACCTGCTGCGCACCGAGGGCGCCGCCGGCAACCGCCGATTCTGGCTCGGCAGCCGGCTGATCGCCCCGGCGACGGTGGCGACCCTGCCCAAGTGGATGCGCGAGATCGGCGGCTTCGACCAGCCTGCCCTGGTGGACCTGGCCGCGCGGCCGCTCACCCGCGCGGCGGTGGCAGCGGCGGCCAATCCCGCTGTGGCACAACGACTGATCCGGCCGCTCGCGCCGATGACGGCCGCGGTGCTGGCCGCCCACCGTGCGAGCGCACCCCCGGCGGACCCGGTGACCGTGACGCCCGCGCAGGCACGCGAACGCTACGGCACCCGCCAGCGCGCCACCGCCGCCCGCTGACGGCGTAGCCCACGTCATAGCCCGGCCGCACGACGATCGTCTACGATCGAGGTCGCGGGCCGGAAGTCGCTCGCCGGCCGGGACGACCCGGGCCGCACCCTTTTCCCGCGGGGACGACCCCGCCCGGAGAAGCCCACCATGAGTTCACCTGCAGGGACCTCACCTGCGCCGCGCTTCGTCGCGCGCTCAGACATCGCCCGTCTCGTTCTCGGCTGGGGTGCCGTCGTCGCCCTCCTGCTGGCCGGGGATCTACTGGCACCGCCCGTCCCCAGCCCCACGCTGGCAATCGTCCTGGCCGCCATCGTCGCGGTGGTCGTGATCGCCTCGTTCGGGGTGGTCAGACAGGCCGAGGCGCTGGCCCACCGGCTCGGCGACCCCTACGGCACGCTGGTGCTGACCCTGTCGATCGTGCTCATCGAGGTGATCCTGATCGCCGCGGTGATGCTCGGCCCGGGCGTGCACAGCACCATCGCCCGCGACTCGGTGATGGCCGTCTCGATGATCATCCTCAACCTGGTGATCGGCCTCTGCCTGCTGGCCGGCGGTCTGCGGCACGGCGGACTCCGGTACAACCGCACCGGCGCCTCGTCGTACCTGGCGGTGCTGGTGGTGCTGATCGCGCTGGCCTTCGCGCTGCCCGCGGCGATCGGCGACGACGGCTCGTACACCACCGTGCAGGCGATCGGAGTGACGGTGCTGACCGTCGCGCTGTACGCCTTCTTCCTCTACCGGCAGACCGGCGCCCAGGCCGGCGACTTCCGCGAGGTGGACGCCCCCGGCAGCGCCGCGCAGCCGGCCGAGGCCGGGGCATCGATCGGCGAGATCGTCCGCGAGCACCGCCGCGAGCTGATCACCCGGCTGATCGTGCTGGTGCTCACCGTCATCCCGATCGTGCTGATCTCGCACGACCTGGCCACCCTCCTCGACGACGGGCTCGGCCGCCTGGGCGCGCCCACCGCCCTGGCCGGGGTGTTGATCGCGGCGATCGTGTTCCTTCCGGAATCGCTGACCGCGGTCCGCGCCGCGCTGGCCGGCGAGATGCAGCGGGTGAGCAACCTGTGCCACGGCGCCCTGGTCTCCACCGTCGGGCTGACCATCCCCGCAGTGCTGCTGATCGGGCTGGCCACCGGCCAGACGGTGCTCCTGGCGGAGACCCCGGCCAACCTGCTGCTGCTCGCCGTCACACTCGTGCTGTCGGTGGCGACGTTCACCAGTCGCCGCGTGACCGCCCTTCATGGCGCAGTTCACCTCGCCACGTTCGCGGTATACGGCATCATCGTGTTCAGTTAGCGCCTGCCCCGCCGGGTCCGCGCGCCGAGACGGAGGACGCCGCCGATGACCCTTGCCGCTCCCGAACCCGGCACGGATGCCCCGTCTCCCCGCGAGATGCTGCTGCTGGCCGTCCCCAGCATCGTGCTCGGCGCCTTCGCGGCGGGCATGCTGTGGGCCCTCGAGGCCCTCGCCGACCTGCTGCAGGAGGTGCTGTGGGACGACGTCCCCGGCGCCCTCGGCGTGAACCCCGACGGCTGGTGGATCGTCCTGGTCCTCACCGTGATCGGTCTGGCCGTGGGCCTGTGTCTGCGATTCCTGCCCGGTCACGGCGGCCCGGACAGCGCCACCACCGAGCTGATCGAGTCGCCGCTGGCGCTGTCGGCGCTGCCCGCACTGGCGGTGGTGACAGTGCTCTCGCTGGCCGGCGGCGTCAGCCTGGGCCCGGAGAATCCGATCATCGCCATCAACGTCGGCCTGATCGCCTATTTCTTCGCGCGGGTGCTGCCGAAGGTGCCCGGCGACGTGGCGGTGCTGATCGCGGGGGCGGCGACCACCGGCGCCCTGTTCGGCACTCCGGTGGCCGCGGCGCTGATCTTCACCGAGATCCTGGCCGCCGTCCAGGGCCGGGGATCGCTGTGGGACAAGCTGTTCCTCCCGCTGGTGGCGGCCGGTTCCGGGGCGATCACCATGCGCCTCATCGGCGGTCAGCATTTCGGCTTCAAGCTGCCGCCGTACGGGGATCCGGTGGCGATCGACGTGCTGACCGGTGTGGCCGTGGCCTGCGGGGCCGTCGTGTGCGGCCTGGTGGCGCTGTGGCTGTTCCCGCACGCCTGGCGGGGACTGCACGCGCTGCGGACGCCGGTGCTGATTCCGGTGGTGGGCGGCTTCCTGCTGGGCATCCTCGGCCTGATCGGCGGGCCGATCACGATGTTCAAGGGGCTGCACGAGATGGGCGAGCTGCTCGCGGACCCGGGCGCCTACGACGCCGGCGACCTCGCGGTGATCGCCGCCGTCAAGACCCTCGCGCTGGTCATCGCCGCCAGCGCCCTGTTCCGCGGCGGCCGCGTCTTCCCCGCAACCTTCATCGGCGTCGCCCTCGGCATGCTCGGCCACGTCCTGATCCCGAGCCTGCCGCTGGGGCTGGCGGTGGCGTGCGGTGTGCTCGGCATCCTGCTGGTGGTGACCCGCGACGGCTGGTTGTCGTTGTTCCTGGCGGTGGCGATCCCCGGCGACATCACGCTGCTGCCGATCCTCTGCGTGATCGTGCTCCCGGCGTGGCTGATGGTCAGCCGCATGCCGGAATTCCGGATCGTGCCGCCGGCGACGGCGGCCGGCCCCACCGCCGACCCGAGTCCCACCCGGGGCGTCTGAATCGTTTCCCGGTCGGCTGTCGATATCCGGGCGTCCCGTCCGTCACCATGGTGTCGGGCCGTCCGGGTTCGACGCCATCACCGGGCTGCGCGTCCAGGCACGACAGCGCGACGACGACAGGAGAGACGATGAAATACGCACTACTGCTCATGGGCCACGTGAACGACCCGGCCTGCGGTGAGGACGGCGGCGCCGCCCCGGAGGAGTTCTTCGCCTTCGATCAGGAGATCACCGCGGCGGGGGTGGTGGTGAACTCGTTCGCGCTCGAGGACCCCGAGCACGCCGTGATCGTGCACAGCGACGACGCCGGGCAGCGCGTGGTGTCCACCGGACCGTACGCCGAAGTCCGCGAGTTCGTCGGCGGCACCTACGTGATCGAAGTCGCCGACATCGACGAGGCGATCGCCTGGGCCCGCAAGAGCCCGGCCTCGGCGCCCGGCGGCCACATCGAGATCCGCCCGCTCGCCCCCTACTGAGTGGCGAGCCGAGATGGCGATGGACCGAGATGCCCGGGCGGCGGTCGCGGCGATCGACCGCGACACCCGCACCCGTCTGCTGGCGGTGCTCGCCAGCCGGTTCGGCGATCTGGACCTGGCCGAGGACACCCTGCAGGAAGCGCTGATCCAGGCACTGAAGACCTGGCCGGAGACCGGGGTTCCCCGGTCTCCGGAGGCGTGGCTGACGACCACCGCCAAACGCAAAGCCCTCGACGCGGTTCGCCGCGAAGGGGTCCTGGCTCGCAAGCTCGCCGAACTGCAGATCGAGTCCGACCGCACCGCACCCCGGGCATTCGGCGCCGGCCCGGCCGACGGCGAACCCGCCGGTCTCGGTGACGAACGCCTGGCGATGTTCTTCGCCTGCGCGCACCCGGTGCTCAAGCCGGACGACCGACTGGCGCTCACCCTCCGCTTCGTCGCCGGTCTGACGACGGCCGAGGTGGCGCACGCCCTGCTGCTGCCGACGGCGACGGTCCAGCAGCGGATCGTCCGGGCCAAGAAGCGGATCCGGGCCCTCGGTGTGCGCTTCACCGAGCCGGCGCCCGCGGAGCTGCCCGAACGGCTCGATTGCGTGCTGCGCGTGCTCTACCTGTTGTTCTCCGAGGGCTTCGCCCGGTCGGCCGGCGCCGACCACGTCCGCGACGACCTCACCGCCGAGGCGATCGACCTCGCGCGGCTGATCCAGCGGCTGTCGTCGGGCGCGGAGACCACCGGGTTGCTGGCACTGCTCCTGCTCACCGAGGCCCGGCGCCCCGCCCGCACCGATCGCGAGGGCCTACCGGTCCCGCTCGCCGACCAGGACCGCAGCCTGTGGACGCCCGCCCTCCTCACCGAGGGCATCGCCCTGGCCGAGGAAGCCGCGGCGGGCGAGGGGGCGGCGTCGTACGCGATCCAGGCCGCGATCGCGGCCGTGCACGCCGAAGCACCGACTGCCGAGTACACCGACTGGACGCAGATCTGCGTTCTGTACCGGCTGCTCGCCACCCACGAGCCCGGACCGGTGGTGCGTCTCGGCGCGGCCGTGGCCCACGGCCGCGCGTACGGGCCGGCCGCCGGGATCGCCGGCCTCGACGCCCTGGCCGACGACCCTGCACTCGCCCGCTATCGGCCCTTCCACATCGCGCGGGCGCTCACCCTGGCCGAACTCGGTGACGACGCCGCCGCGACGCAGGCCTACCGGCGTGCACTGGACCTGCCCGGCAACGACGCCGAGGACCACTTCCTCGCCGACGCGCTCAGGAGTTCGGCTGCTCGGCCGTGAGCTCCAGGCCGTCGGCCAGCTCACCGATCGCCCGGGCCAGCCGTACGTCTGCATCGGTGAGGCCGCCGGTGGCGTGCGTGGTCAGCGTCAGCGCGACCGTGGCGTACCGGAAGTCGATGTCCGGGTGGTGCTCGTCGGCCTCGGCCGCCGCCACGATCCGGTCGACGAACGCGAGCCCGCGCACCATCGATCCGGTGCGGTAGGTCGCCACCAGCGTGTCCCCGTCCACGCGCCACCCGGGCGGCGTCTGCTCGGCGGCCTGTGCGGCGGTCAGTCTCTGATAGCGCTCGTCGGTCATGATTCGAGGCTAGACCGATTCGTGCCCGCCGTCGCGGCCCGCAGCACCCCGAACACGATCAGCCCCTGCCCCAACGTGTAGGTCGCCATCACCGCCGGGGAGAACCAGCCCGGCGCGGCGTCCGGCAGAAAGATGCGGAAGGCCAGCAGCGAATCGCTGGCCAGGAAGAACGCGGCACCGGCGGCGATCACCGTCCCGCACCGCGCCCCCGTCGCCGCGGTCCCCGCCAGCACCACGCCGTAGACCGCGACCGCCACCAGCAGCCCGCCGGCGTGCGGGCCGATCACCGCGACCATCGCGACCCACCAGCACCCGTACAGCACCGCCCAGCGCAACCAGGGCCCGGTGCCGAGGAAGCGCACGAACGCCACGATGTACGCGAGGTGGGCGAGTCCGAAGAAACCGAGCATCAGCGGCAGCTCCGGGCCGCCGGGGAACAGCGCCCCCGCACCGTCGCCGAGCCACGAGAACACCAGCGCCACCAGCACCAGCGCGGTGACCGCCGGTGGCCGCAGGCGTGGCCCCGCCACCACGACCGGCACGGCCAGCAGCGGCATCAGCGTCAGCTTGGTGGGTCCGGCCAGCGCACTGTCGGCGATCAGCGCGGCCACGTGCACCACGGCGGCGACCACGAACGGCGCCCACGCGGCGGCCGGCCACGCCCGCGATCTCATGGGAGTCATCGTAGGTGCGCGACACACAGATTCCGCACCGATCCGTCCCCTGACCGGATCGGTGCGCAACACTAGCGGGTATGAGCACGGACCCGCCCCACTCCACGGAGCACCCCGCGGCACCCGGCGCGCGGCTCGTGGAGACCTGGTGCGACGTCGCCCCCTGGCTCGAGGACCTGCGCACCGATCCCGAGTTCTTCTGGATCGACGACGATCCCGCCGACGCCGACCCGGAGGTGGTGCACGCCCACTGCGACCTGATCGCGGTGTTGATGGTGGAGACCCAGTCCACCGTGCCACTCGGTGAGCTGCTCCCCCTGCTGCCCGGCGGCGTCGACCTGATCCCCGATCCGGAACTGCCCACCCGCGCGGCCAACTGGCTTCTGCAGTCGTCCACCTTCACCACCGACCGGATCGGCGACGTCACCACCGCCGGCATCCTCGGCCACCGCGGCATGGGCATGGGATCGGTGCTGCCGCTGCTGAGCCGGCTGGCGGCGCTGTCGGTCGAGGCCGACGCGTATACCGGGGACGGGTCCGGCGGGCGCCAGCGCGCCGTCGCCGACCTGGTGCGCGACCTGGAGACCATCGCCCGCTGGCGCGCCGCCGCCGGCGACGACGACACCCCGCTGATGGACCCGGTGCCCGAGTTCGCGCCGCAGGCGGTGCGCGAGGCGCACCATCGGCTGTCGTCGATCACCGCGCAGAGTCCGGCCGTGGCCGCGGCCACCCAGATGGGGGTGGCCGAACAGCTCAGCGCCCGAATGGACGCCCTGGCCGAGCGGGACTTGGAGGTGTTCTTCGAACGGCGGCTCACCGACACCCGCACCCGACTCGAAGCGATCGGCGAACGGTTCGGCGTCTCCCGCGAACGGGTGCGCCAGTACGAGGCTCGCGCCCTGGACGAGCTGTACGAGTGGGTGCAAGGCAGCGGCGAAGCCCAGTTCGTCGTCGCCTCGGCGGTCCGGGTGATCTCCACGGTGCGGCCCCTCGCCGACGTCCTGTCCGCGCTGCCGGTGTTCGGCGACGAGGTCGAAGCGGTCCGCCGTCCCCTCTGGCGGGTACTGGTGGGGATCGGTGTGCCCTTCGAGGTCGACGGCGACTGGGCCGCGGCTCCCACTTTGGACTCCGCCCGCGAAGCCACCGAGAAACACCTCCGCGACCGCGCTGACGAGTTCGGGGTGCTGTCCCCGGAACGGGTCGCCGAGATCAACACCGCGCGCCTGCCCGGCGAGAGCCCGGACTGGGGCGCCCGCTGGGCCGCATCGCTGGGGTACGTCACCTACCGCGGGCAGATCCTGATCGCGACCACCACCATCGAGGACTACGCCGCCGCGGTGCTGTCCATCCACGGCACCCCGATGACGCCGGAAGAGCTGGTCGGCAGCTTCCACGTCGAGCGGTCCGCCCGCTCCATGGTGAATCAGATGACCGGCGACGACCGCTTCCAGCGGGTCAGCCGCACCCACTGGGGCCTGCGCGCCTGGGGCGGCCGCGAGTACGCCACCATCCGCGCCGCCATCGGCGACCTGCTCGACGAGTCCGGCGGCAGCGCACCGCTGGACCGGCTGGTGGACGAACTGTCGTCGGCCTTCGACGTGAAACCGGCCAGTGTGATCGCGTATGCCGCGGCACCGCCCTACCGCACCGACGACGGCGTCGTCACCCGCACCGGAAACGCCCCGCAGTCGCGCAAGTCACCGGCCCAGACGCGGCACCTGTACCGGATCGGCGATGCCTGGAAGCTCCGGTTCACCGTCAACGCCGAACACCTGCGCGGCAGCGGATCACCGCTGCCGGTCGCCCTCGCGACGGCGCTGGACCTGGACTACGGCGACGTCCGCCACCTCGACTCGCCCGCCGGGGAGCAGCTCGTGTCGTGGTCGGCGCTGCAGCCGAGCCTGGGCAGCACCCGCCGCTTCTTCACCGACCACGCGCTCGACGAACCGGCCGAAGCCTTCTTCGTGTTCACCGACGGCGGCGGCTTCGACGTCGAACCGGTCCGGTCCGGCTCGACGGGGCCGGCGCAGGCACTGCTGGCCGCGGTCGGGGCGCCGGAGTCCCCGGACGACGGGGTCCTGACCGTACTGGCCGCGGCGGTCGGCCTGCCCGACGACAGCTCCGCCGATCGGGTCCGCGAGGCACTGCTGGCGCGCGGCGAAGACGATCTGGCCGCCCTGGTCGGCGAACTCTGACCCGCCGGACACGTTTCGCACACCAGTTCGGGTCGATGTCGGCACGATGTGGGAAACTGGAGGCAGCGAACGCCGCCTACCCCGAAAGGGCCGCCCATGCCTCCGCGCCGCCGCTCGGCCACCGACGCCACCCTGACCCCCGACGACCTCGCGAAGCTCACGGCCGCCGTCGCCGACGGCAAGCGCGCCACCGTCTATCTGCGGGAGGGCACCTCGAGCCTGGGTCTGGCGCCGGGCAGCTCGGCACGGGTGGTGTCGGTGGACGGCACCACCGTGGTGGTGCGGCCCCGCGGCGTCGACGACGAACTTCCCTACGAGGCCGACGAGCTCCGGATGACCAAGAACCCGCAGCCCGCACCAGCCCCCGCGAAGGCAGCCGCACCGCGCAAGACGGCCGCGAAGACCGCGGTGAGAACTTCTGCGAAGGCGTCCCCGCCGCCGGCCAAGACGCCCGTCCGGACTCCCCCTGCCGCCCAGACACCCGACCCCCAGACACCGGCCGCCAAGACTCCCGCTGCCAAGACGCCCGCCAGGGCGCGGCGCGGTGCGGCCACGTCGCTGACGGTGACCCTCTACGGGTCGCCCGACAATCAGTGGTCGGTGGCGCTCACCCGGGGCGCCCGCAAACCGCAGCGGTCCCGGCCGGTGACCCCGGAGGCCGTCGACGCGGCCGTGCGGGAACTCGGCGACGAGGCCACCGTCGACGCGGTGTCCGCGGTGCTGTCGGCCGCCCGCGATGCCGCGCAGCGCCGGGTGGAGGAACTGAGCCGGGAACTGGAGGAGGCGCGCCGGGCGCTGGAGGCCCTCAAGGAGTCGACAGATAGTCCCGCTGGAAGATCGCCATCCGCGTGACGTCCTGGTAGGTGCCGTCGGCGAAGTACTCCTCGCGCAACACGCCCTCGTTGACGAAGCCCGCCTTCTGATACACGTGGATCGCGGCGGCATTGGTGTTGTCCACCAGGAGATGCACTTTGTGCAGATTCAGGACGGCGAAGGCGTACCGCAGGGCGTCGCGCGTCGCCGCCCCGGCGTAGCCGTTGCCCTGACAGTCGGGCGCGACGATGATCTGGAACTCGCAGTTGCGGTGCCTCAGATCGATGTCGACCAGTTCGACGATCCCGCAGCGTCGCCCGGCGTCGTCGATGACGAACCGCCGTTCGCTGGTGTCGTGCAGGCGGCGGCCGAACTGGTCTTCCATGGCCGCCAGCGAGTGCGTCGGCTCCACGAACCAGTACCGGGTCACCTCGGGGTCGTTGAACAGCCGGTGCACGAAGGGCAGATCCGCCCGCTCCAGAGTGCGCAGCACCGCCGTCATCGGTTTCCTCCTCACCGGGCAGCCCGGCGCCGACCGTGCCACCAGGGTAGGCCACCCGCGCCGGGCCACGGCCGTCGGAGAAAGCGCCCGGCGCCCGGTACCGGGACGTAGTGTCGATAGACATGAACCAGCCCAACGGTTCTCCCGGTGCCGGCGACGATCGCGTCGTCGCACGCATACTGGTCTACTCCGACGATTCGGGCACCCGCGCCCAGGTGCTCCAGGCGCTCGGTGCGGTCCCCGGGGAACGCACCGCCGCCCGTCTGCACCCGGACCTGCCCGACCTGGAATGCGTCGAGGTGGCCACCGCGGCCGTGGTGCTCCGCGAGTTCGACACCGGAACGGTGGACCTGGCGATACTGGACGGCGAGGCCGCTCCGGTCGGCGGAATGGGCCTGGCCAAGCAGATCCGGGACGAGTACGAGCCGTGTCCGCCGCTGCTGGTGCTGATCGCACGCAGCGCCGATCGCTGGCTGGCCGACTGGTCGCGCGCCGACGCGAGCGCACCGCTGCCGGTGGACCCCCTCGGCCTCCCCCGCGAGGTCACGGCGCTCCTGCGCCGACGCGCCCGGCGGCAATAGCGGTATTCCCCCACCCGTCCGCCGTCCGTGACTAGGGTGAGGTGTAGGTCACACACCTCGACCTGATCGCACCCACCAGCCAATTCAGTTGCGGCGCAAGGAGGACGGAGGCGAGCATGAACGCTTACGCACCGATCCTGGTCCTTGGTGCCGTCGCTCTCGCCTTCGCCGTGGTCTCGGTGGTGATCGCGTCGGCGGTCGGGCCGCGGCGGCACAACCGGGCCAAGCTCGAGGCCTACGAATGCGGGATCGAGCCGCTGCCGCCCACGGCCGGGCTGGTCCAGCGTTTTCCGGTGAAGTACTACCTCACCGCCATGCTCTTCATCATCTTCGACATCGAGATCGTCTTCCTCTACCCGTGGGCGGTCGCCTCGGACAGTCTCGGCTGGTTCGGTCTGATCGCCGTCGCCCTGTTCATCGTCAACGTCTCGGTGGCCTACGCCTACGAGTGGCGCCGCGGAGGGCTGAGCTGGGACTGAGTGCCGCGTGACTCTGACCGATCAGAACAGCCCACCGATCGAGTGAGGAGAAGGAGGTCGCCGACATGGGGATCGAAGAACAGTTGCCCGCAGGATTCCTGCTGAGCACCGTCGAGAAACTCGCCGGATACATGCGCAAGGGATCGCTGTGGCCGGCCACCTTCGGTCTGGCGTGCTGCGCCATCGAGATGATGGCGACCACTTCCGGCCGCTACGACCTCGCCCGGTTCGGGATGGAGGCCTTCCGCGCCTCGCCGCGGCAGGCCGACCTGATGATCGTCGCCGGCCGGGTGAGCCAGAAGATGGCTCCGGTACTGCGGCAGATCTACGACCAGATGGCCGAACCCAAGTGGGTGCTCGCCATGGGGGTCTGCGCCTCCTCGGGCGGCATGTTCAACAACTACGCGATCGTGCAGGGCGTCGACCACGTGGTCCCGGTGGACATCTACCTGCCCGGCTGCCCGCCCCGCCCCGAGATGCTGCTGAACGCGATCCTCGCGCTTCACGAGCAGATCGCCGCCGAGCCGCTCGGTGTTCACCGCGAAGAGGCGGTGCGCGCCGCCGAACGGGCCGCCCTGTCGGCGCCGACCACCCTCGAACTCAAGGGTCTGCTGCGATGACGGGTGAGCTGTTTCCCGCCGGCAGCGGCGACGACCGCGAGGTGATCGGCGTGGCCCGCGGACTGTTCGGCCCGTCCGGGTCCGGCGACACCTCCGGTTTCGGCGGCCTGGTGGCACCGATCACGCTTCCCGGCGCCGCCGAGCGCCCGTACGGCGGCTGGTTCGACGAGGTGGCCGACGCACTCGCCGCCGGTCTGCGGGCGCGCGGCGTCGACCCGGATGCGGCCGTGGAGAAGGTTGTGATCGATCGCGGCGAGCTGACCCTGTCGATCGCCCGGACCCACCTGGTGCCGGTGGCCGCCACCCTGCGCGACGAGCCGGCCCTGCGCTTCGAACTCTGCCTCGGCGTCAACGGCGTGCACTACCCCGACGAGCACGGCCGGGAACTGCACGCCGTGTACCCGCTGCGGTCGATCACCCACAACCGCCTGCTGCGCCTGGAGACCACCGCCCCGGACGCCGATCCGCGGATACCGAGCCTGACCGGCGTGTACCCCACCAACGACTGGCACGAGCGCGAGACCTTCGACTTCTTCGGCATCGTCTTCGAGGGCCACCCGTCGCTCACCCGGATCGAGATGCCCGACGACTGGGAGGGCCACCCGCAGCGCAAGGACTATCCCCTCGGCGGAATCCCGGTGGAGTACAAGGGCGCCACGGTGCCGCCGCCGGATCAGCGGAGGTCGTACCGATGACCGAGCAGACCTTCACCGTCAGCGGCAACGACTGGGACGAGCTGACCTCGGCACTGGCCGGGCGCGGTTCGGCCGACGAACGCATCATCGTCAACATGGGGCCTCAGCACCCGTCCACCCACGGGGTGCTGCGCTTGATCCTGGAGATCGAAGGCGAGACCGTCACCGAGACCCGTTGCGGGATCGGCTATCTGCACACCGGAATCGAGAAGAATCTGGAATTCCGCACCTGGACCCAGGCCGTCTCCTTCGTGACCCGGATGGACTATCTGTCGCCGTTCTTCAACGAGACCGCCTACTGCCTGGCGGTGGAGAAGCTGCTCGGCATCACCGACGACATCCCCCCGCGCGCCAGCGTGATCCGGGTCCTGCTGATGGAGCTCAATCGGATCAGCTCGCACCTGGTCGCGCTGGCCACCGGCGGCATGGAACTGGGCGCGGTGACACCGATGTTCCTCGGCTTCGGCGCCCGCGAGACGATCCTCGATCTGTTCGAGGACATCACCGGCCTGCGGATGAACCACGCCTTCATCCGGCCGGGCGGGATCGCCGCCGATCTGCCCGACGGCACCGTGGGCAAGATCGCGGCGGTGCTCGACGCCCTGCCCGCGCAGATCGACGAGGTGGAGGCGCTCCTCACCCACAATCCCATCTGGAAGGCCCGCACCGAAGGCATCGGCTACCTGGATCTGACCGGCTGCATGGCGCTGGGCATCACCGGTCCGGTGCTGCGGTCGACGGGGCTGCCGCAGGACCTGCGCAAGTCCGCCCCCTACTGCGGCTACGAGAACTACGACTTCGACGTGGTGACCGACAGCGCCTGCGACTCTTACGGGCGGTACCTGATCCGTGTGCGCGAGATGCACGAGTCCATCAAGATCGCGCGGCAGTGCCTGTACGCGCTGGAGCCGGGCCCGGTGACGGTGTCCGACCGCAAACTCGCGTGGCCGGCCGATCTGGTGGTGGGACCCGACGGACTCGGCAACTCCCCCGAGCACATCGCCGAGATCATGGGCGTGTCCATGGAGTCGCTGATCCACCACTTCAAGCTGGTCACCGAGGGGCTGCGGGTGCCCGCCGGACAGTGCTACGTGGCGGTGGAGTCCCCGCGCGGCGAACTCGGGGTCCACGTGGTCTCCGACGGCGGCA
Source organism: Gordonia caeni (assembly GCF_039537105.1). Taxonomy (NCBI): domain Bacteria; kingdom Bacillati; phylum Actinomycetota; class Actinomycetes; order Mycobacteriales; family Gordoniaceae; genus Gordonia; species Gordonia caeni. Next base: position 31,831 of record NZ_BAAAZW010000015.1, on the reverse strand, counting down.
CCCGGCCGTATCGGGTGCACTTCCGCGATCCGTCGTTCACCAATCTGCAGGCGGTGGCCGCCATGTGCGAGGGCGGTCTGGTGGCCGACGTGATCACCGCCGTCGCGAGCATCGATCCGGTCATGGGAGGTGTCGACCGATGAACGAACCGGTCTTCCTGGAACTGACGGTGGACGGCGGTGCCCCGCCGGCGCCGTTCTCCACCGGGCAGGCGCACCCGCCGGTCGAGTTCGGCGGGCCCGCCGACTATCCGTCCGACGACTACGACGCTCTGGCCGCCGACGCCGCCCCGATCATCGCGCGCTACCCGCAGGCCGGTTCGGCCCTGCTGCCGCTGCTGCATCTGGTGCAGGCCCGCGACGGCTATCTGACGCGCGCCGGCATCGGCTTCTGCGCACGGCAACTGGAGCTGACGGCGGCGCAGGTCGCCTCGGTCGCCACCTTCTACTCCATGTACCGGCGCGAACCGACCGGCGAGCACCTGGTCGGCGTCTGCACCACCACACTGTGTGCGGTGATGGGCGGCGACGCGATCCTGGCCGAGCTGACCGACCGGCTCGGGATCGCTCCAGGTCAGACCACCGACGACGGCGCGGTCACACTCACCGCCGTGGAATGCAACGCCGCCTGCGACTTCGCGCCGGTGGTGATGGTCAACTGGGAGTTCTTCGACGACCAGACCCCCGAGTCGGCGCGGCGACTGGTGGACGACCTGCGTGCGGGCACACCGGTACGGCCGAGCCGCGGCGCGGCGACGCTGTGCAGCTTCCGGCAGGTGTCGCGGCTGCTGGCCGGGGCGCCCGAATCCGAGGACGGAGACCGGCCGTGATCACCGTCGATCTGCCCGCCGGGCCACCGGAACCGGCCGAGCCGCCGGTGCTGAGCCGGTGGTGGTCCGAGCCGCAGTCGTGGACGCTGGCGAGCTACTTGAGCCATCGGGGCTATCAGGGCCTCAAGGCCGCCCTGCGCCTGCCGCCGGCCGAGGTGATCGAACTGGTGAAGACTTCGGGACTGCGCGGCCGCGGCGGCGCGGGTTTCCCGGTGGGAACCAAGTGGTCGTTCATTCCGCAGGGCCCCGGCACCACTCCCCACTACCTGGTGGTCAACGCCGACGAATCCGAGCCGGGCACGTGCAAGGACATCCCCCTGATGCTCGCGACGCCGCACCTGCTGATCGAGGGCGTGATCATCGCCGCCCATGCGATCGGCGCCGAGCACGCCTTCGTCTATGTGCGCGGCGAGGTGGCCTCGGTGGTCCGCCGCCTGCGCGACGCGGTCGCCGAGGCCTACGACGCCGGGCTGCTGGGCCGCAACATCCTGGGGTCGGGCCTGAACCTGGAACTGGTGATCCACGCCGGCGCGGGCGCCTACATCTGCGGGGAGGAGACGGCCCTGCTCGATTCGCTGGAGGGACGCCGCGGACAGCCCCGGCTGCGGCCGCCGTTCCCCGCGGTGGCCGGCCTGTACGCGCGCCCGACGGTGGTGAACAACGTCGAATCCATCGCCAGCGTGCCGTCGATCCTGCGCAACGGCACCGACTGGTTCCGGTCGATGGGCACCGAACGCTCCCCCGGTTTCACCCTGTACTCGCTGTCCGGGCACGTCGCCCGGCCCGGGCAGTACGAGGCGCCGCTGGGCATCACCCTGCGCGAGCTCCTCGACCGCGCCGGCGGCGTCCGCGCCGGGCACACCCTCAAGTTCTGGACGCCGGGCGGCTCGTCCACCCCGATCCTGACCGCCGAGCACCTGGACGTGCCGCTGGACTACGAGGGCGTGGCCGAGGCCGGTTCCATGCTGGGCACCAAGGCGCTGCAGATCTTCGACGAGACCACCTGCGTGGTGCGCGCCGTGGCCCGCTGGACCGAGTTCTACGCCCATGAGTCGTGCGGAAAGTGCACCCCGTGCCGTGAGGGCACCTACTGGCTGCGGCAGTTGATGCGGCGAATGGAGTCCGGCGACGCCACCGAAGACGATCTGCAGACGCTCACCGACATCACCGAGAGCGTCGTCGGCAAGTCGTTCTGCGCCCTCGGCGACGCGGCAGGCAGTCCCATCATGAGTTCGCTCGAGTACTTCCGCGACGAGTACCTGGCGCACTTCCCCGGTGACGGCCATCCGGGCGGCTGCCCGTTCGATCCGTCTCGCGCCACCGTCTTCGCCGAGCGAGAGCACGGAGGTGACCGATGACCGCCGCCGACCCGGAGGTGCCGGACACGGTGCTCCCCGACGATCTGGTCACCCTGACCATCGACGACGTCGAGGTCCGCGTGCCCGAGGGCACGCTGGTGATCCGCGCCGCCGAACTGATCGGCGTCGACATCCCCCGCTTCTGCGACCATCCGCTGCTGTCCCCGGCCGGCGCCTGCCGGCAGTGCCTGGTGGAGATCTCCGGGCAGCGCAAACCGATGGCCTCGTGCACGATCCCGGTCGCCGAGGGCATGGTGGTGCGCACTCAGCACACCTCGGCCGAGGCGGCTCGCGCGCAGAGCGGCGTGCTGGAATTGCTGCTGATCAACCACCCGCTGGACTGCCCCACCTGCGACAAGGGCGGCGAATGCCCGTTGCAGAATCAGGCGATGTCCGGCGGCCGGCCGCAGTCGCGGTTCTCCGGGACCAAGCGGACCTTCACCAAACCGGTGCCGCTGTCGTCGGAGGTACTGCTCGACCGCGAACGCTGCGTGCTGTGCGCGCGCTGCACCCGCTTCTCCACCGAGATCGCCGGGGACCCGCTGATCGAGCTGACCGAACGCGGTGCCCTGCAGCAGGTCAGCGCCTACGCGGACGAGCCCTTCGAGTCGTACTTCTCCGGGAACACCGTCCAGATCTGCCCGGTCGGCGCGCTCACCGGCGCCGCCTACCGCTTCCGCGCCCGGCCGTTCGACCTGATCTCGTCGCCGAGCGTCTGCGAGCACTGCTCGGCCGGCTGCGCCCAGCGCACCGACCACCGCAACGGCACCGTGTTGCGGCGGCTGGCCGGCGACGACCCCGAGGTCAACGAGGAGTGGAACTGCGACAAGGGCCGCTGGGCGTTCACCTACGCGCAGGCCGCCGACCGGCTCACCACGCCGCTGGTGCGCGCGCCCGCCGGCGAGTTGCGGCCGGCCTCGTGGCCGGAGGCGCTGGCGGTGGCCGCCCGGGGCCTGCGCGCCGCCGGATCGCGCGCCGCGGTGCTGGCGGGAGGTCGCGCGACCGTCGAGGACGCCTACGCCTACGGCAAGTTCGCCCGCGCCGTGTTGGGCACCAACGACGTCGACGCCCGGATTCGCGAAGAGACGGCCGAAGAGACGGCCTTCCTGGCCGCGCACGTCGCCGGGACCGGAATCGGGCTCACCTATGCGGCGCTCGAGCAGGCGCCGGTGGTGGTGTTGGCCGGTCTGGAACCGGAGGAGGAGTGCCCCATCCTGTTCCTGCGGCTGCGGAAAGCCGTGCGGCGCCGGGGAATGCGGGTGGCAGTGATCGCCCCGTGGCTGAGCCCGGGTTCGGCCAAGACGTCCGCGACCCTGTTGGAGTGCGTGCCGGGCGGCGAGGCCGCCGTGCTCGACGGCGCCGCCGGCGAGGAGCTGCTGCGCGAGCCGGGCGCGGTGCTGCTGACCGGCGAGCGGCTGGCCGGTGCCCCGGGTGCGCTGTCGGCGGCAGCCCGCGCGGCCGCGGCGACCGGCGCCCGCCTGGCGTGGGTGCCGCGCCGGGCCGGGGAACGCGGCGCCCTCGACGTCGGCGCGGCCCCGGGCCTGCTGCCGGCCGGGCGCCCGGTGGACTCGGCGCGGGCCCGCCGCGAGATCGCCGCCGTGTGGGGAGTACTGCCTCCCGAGACACCCGGCCGCGACACCGCCGCCATCCTCGCGGCCCTCGGCGACGGCACCCTGGAGGCGGCCGTCACCGGCGCCGTCGACGTGGATGATCTGCCCGATCCGGCCGCCGCGGCCCGCGCCCTGGAGAGCGCCTTCGTGGTGAGTCTGGAACAGCGGCCCGGCGCGGTCGCCGGATTCGCCGACGTGGTGTTACCGGTGGCCGCCGTCGCCGAGAAGGCCGGCACCTTCGTGGATTGGGAGGGTCGGCCCCGGCAGTTCGGCGCCGCGCTCGGCGACCCGACCCGGCGCACGCTCCCGCTGACCGACCACCGCGTCCTGCATGCTCTGGCCGCCGAACTGGACGTCGACCTGAACTGCGACAGCGGCGCGGCCATCCACCGCGAGTTCACCGCGATCGGCCCCTGGGACGGTCCGCGCACCGCCTTCGACGCCGAGGCCGTGCCTCCGTCCCCACCGCCCGACCCGATCCCCCTCGAGGCCGGGGACACCGGGACCCCGCTGGTGCTCTCCTCGTGGCGGATGCTGCTGGATGCGGGACGCCTGCAGGACGGCGAACCGTATCTGGCCGGAACGGCGCGCGCGCCCGTCGCCCGGCTCTCCCGGGCCACCGCCGATGCCCTGGGTGCCGCCGACGGCGACCCCGTCACCGTCGCGTCGCCGCGCGGTGAGCTGACGCTGCCGCTGGCCATCACCCCGATGCCCGCGGGCGTGGTGTGGGTGCCGATGAACGCTCCGGGCGCCGGGCTGCACCGCAGGCTCGCCGCTCGTCCCGGCGACGTCGTGACCGTGCGGAGCGGCCGATGACCACCGCCCAGGGACAGTTCCCCACCCTCGCCGACTTCGGCCGCGATCCGTGGTGGCTGATGCTGGCCAAGGCGATCGCGATCTTCGCCTTCCTGGTGGTGACGGTGCTGGTGGCGATTCTGGCCGAACGCAAGATCATGGCGCGTATGCAGCGCCGCATCGGCCCCAACCGGGTCGGCTGGCACGGTGCCCTGCAGAGCCTGGCCGACGGGGTGAAGCTGGCGCTGAAGGAGGGTTTGACCCCGATCGGCGTGGACAAGGTGCTCTACGTGCTCGCCCCCATCATCGCGGTGGTGCCGGCGATCATGGCGTTCGCGGTGATCCCGATGGGGCCGGAGGTCTCGGTCTTCGGCCATCACACGCCGCTGCAGCTGACCGACCTGCCGGTCGCGGTGCTCTACATCCTGGCCGTCACCTCGATCGGCGTCTACGGCATCGTCATCGCCGGCTGGTCCTCGGGCTCCACCTATCCCCTTCTCGGCGGTCTGCGGTCGACGGCCCAGGTGATCTCGTACGAGATCGCGATGGGGCTGACCTTCGCCGCCGTCTTCCTGCTCTCGGCCACCATGTCCACCTCGGGCATCGTCGCCGGGCAGCAGGGGCACTGGTACCTGCTGGTGCTGCTGCCGTCGTTCGTGATCTACGCGATCTCGATGGTCGGCGAGACCAACCGCGCCCCCTTCGATCTGCCCGAGGCCGAGGGCGAACTGGTCGGCGGATTCCACACCGAGTACTCGTCGCTCAAGTTCGCCATGTTCATGCTGGCCGAGTACATCAACATGGCGACCGTCGCCGCGCTGGCCACCACCCTGTTCCTCGGTGGCTGGCAGGCTCCGTGGCCGATCAGCCAGATCAGCGGAGCCAACTCCGGCTGGTGGCCACTGCTGTGGTTCGTCATCAAGATGTGGTGCTTCCTGTTCGTCTTCATCTGGCTGCGGACCACGCTTCCGCGGCTGCGCTACGACCAGTTCATGAAGCTCGGCTGGAAGGTGCTGATCCCGTTCGCCCTGGCCTGGGTGATGGTGGTGGCCGTGATCGTCGAAGCCACCCGCGGCCTGACGTCGTGGGCCGCGGCCCTGATCCTGGCCGCCGCCGGACTGGTGGTCACCGCGGTGCTGCTCTGGGCGATCGGCCGAGTGGTCGGCGCCCGCCCGGCGCCGACGCCGCTGCCACCCGACCCGGCCGCCCCGTTCGATCCGATGGCCGGCGGCTTCCCGGTGCCCCCGCTGCCCGGACAGGTGCTGCCCGACCGATCCCTCAAGGAGAGCGCCGATGCCTGATCTGCCCGACCCCACCGCCGGTTTCGCGCTGACCTTCTCGTCGATGTTCCGCCGGCCGGTCACCGAGGAGTATCCCGAACAGAAGGAGCCCACCGCCGCGCGCTATCACGGCCGGCACCAGCTCAACCGGTACGACGACGGGCTGGAGAAGTGCATCGGCTGTGAACTGTGCGCCTGGGCCTGCCCCGCCGACGCGATCCTGGTGGAGGGCGCCGACAACACCGAGGAGGAGCGGTTCTCGCCGGGAGAGCGGTACGGCCGCGTCTACCAGATCAACTATCTGCGCTGCATCGGCTGCGGCCTGTGCATCGAGGCCTGCCCCACCCGTGCGCTGACCATGACCGACGACTACGAGATGACCGGCCCCACCCGCGCCGGACTGATCTACGAGAAGGACCAGCTCCTGGCCCCGCTCGACGACGAGATGACCGCGCCGCCGCACCCGATGGCCCCCGGATCGCGGCCGGAGAACTATTACCGCGGCGACATCGGCCCCGACGGGATGCGTCCAGAGAAGCCGCGCACCGACGCCACGCGGCCCGATGAGGACGCCGAATGACCACGCTGCTGGCCGAGGAGTTCACCCGCACCGGCACCGGTGAAGCCGTCACCTTCTGGGTGCTCGCGGTGATCGTGGTGATCGGTGCGCTCGGCGTGGTGCTGAGCCCGAAAGCCGTCTATTCGGCGGTCTTCCTGGCGATGACGATGATCATCCTGGCCGTCTTCTACATCCTGCAGGGAGCGCTGTTCCTGGGGGTGGTGCAGGTGGTGGTCTACACCGGCGCGGTGATGATGCTGTTCCTGTTCGTGCTGATGCTGATCGGCGTGGACTCGTCGGAGTCGCTGGTGGAGACCATCCGCGGGCAGCGCTATCTGGGTGCCGGGCTGGGACTCGGCTTCGCAGTGCTGCTGGTGGCCGCGATCGGCACCGCCACCCTCGCTCCCTTCCGGGGCGCACCGGACTTCTCCGGCGGCACCGCCCCCGGCGGCGGCAACGCGAACATCCGGGCACTGGCCGAACTGATCTTCGTCGACTACCTGTGGGCCTTCGAGCTGACCGGCGCCCTGCTCATCACCGCGACCCTCGGGGCGATGGTGCTGGCACACCGCCAGCGGTTCGGTCCCAAACGGGGGCAGCGCGAGCTGTCGGTGGAACGTTTCGCCCGTGGCGGGCACGTCACCCCACTGCCGCCCCCGGGCGTGTTCGCCCGGCACAACGCCGCCGACGTACCGGCCCTCGAACCCGACGGGCGGCCGTCGCGGGCGTCGGTCAACGCGATGCTCAACCCGCGGGAGCTGCCCGGCACCGACGAGCTGGAAGGCGGTCGATGAACCCGGCGAACTACCTCTACCTGTCGGCGGTCCTGTTCGCCATCGGCGCCTCCGGGGTGCTGTTGCGGCGCAACGCGCTGGTGGTGTTCATGTGTGTGGAACTGATGCTCAACGCCGCGAACCTGGCCTTCGTCACCTTCGCGCGCATGCATTCTTCCCTGGACGGGCAGGTGATCGCCTTCTTCACCATGGTGGTGGCCGCCGCCGAGGTGGTGGTGGGGCTGGCGATCATCATGACCATCTTCCGTGTCCGCCGGTCGGCCTCGGTCGACGACGCCGATCTGCTGAGGCGGTGAGCCGATGACGACCGGACCGTGGGCCGGGCTGCTGTGGTGCCTGCCGGGTCTGCCTGCGCTGGGCGCAGTGATCCTGCTGCTCGGCGGCCGCCGCACCGACCGGTGGGGTCACCTCCTGGCGACCGGGCTGGCGGGGGCGGCCGCAGTGGTGGCCGTGGCGAGCTGGATCGCGATGATCGGCCGCCCCGACGAGCAGCGCGCGGTGACGTCGGTCGGCTGGCGGGCGATCACCGCCGGCGACTTCCACGTCGACGCCGCCCTGCACCTGGACCAGCTGTCGATGTGCTTCGTCCTGCTGATCACCGTCGTGGGCACGGCGATCGCGATCTATTCGATCGGCTACATGGCGCACGACCCGCACCGCCGCCGCTTCTTCGCCTATCTCGACCTGTTCCTGGCGGCGATGCTGGTGCTGGTCCTGGCCGACGGCTACCTCGTCATGTACCTCGGCTGGGAAGGCGTGGGCCTGGCGTCGTACCTGCTGATCGGCTTCTGGCAGCACAAGCCGTCGGCGGCCACCGCGGCCAAGAAGGCCTTCGTGATCAACCGGGTCGGCGACTTCGGCTTCGTCATCGCCCTGATGCTGATGTTCTCGGCCTTCGGCTCGGTGGGCTTCGACGCCGTCTTCGCCGGGGCCGGGGCCGCCGGTGAGCAGACCGTCACCTGGATCTGCCTGCTGTTGCTGTTGGCCGCCTGCGCCAAGTCCGCGCAGGTGCCGCTGCAGGCCTGGCTGCTGGACGCCATGGAAGGCCCGACACCGGTGTCGGCGCTGATCCACGCGGCCACCATGGTGACCGCGGGCGTCTACCTGATCACCCGGTCCGCGCCGCTGTACGACCTGGCCCCGCACGCGCAGACGGCGGTCCTGGTGGTGGGCGCGGTGACCCTGCTGTTCGGTGCCATCATCGGCTGCGCCAAGGACGACATCAAGAAGGCGCTCGCCGCCTCCACGATGAGCCAGATCGGCTACATGGTGCTGGCCGCCGGACTCGGCCCGGCCGGGTACGCGCTGGCCATCCTGCACCTGGTCGCTCACGGCTTCTTCAAGGCCGGCCTGTTCCTGGGCGCCGGCTCGGTGATGCACGCCATGAACGACGAGACCGACATGCGTCGGTACGGCGGCCTGGCCCGGCTGATGCCGATCACCTTCGTCACCTTCGGCGTCGGGTATCTCGCCCTGATCGGGATCCCCCCGTTCTCCGGGTTCTTCTCCAAGGACGGGATCATCGAGGCCGCGCTCGGCGCCGGCGGGGTCCGCGGTCCCGTGTTGTTCTCGGTCACGGTGCTCGGCGCCGGGCTCACCGCCTACTACATGACCCGCGTGATGGCGATGACCTTCTTCGGTGAGCGCCGGTGGGTCGATCCCGAGTCGCGCCCGCACGAGTCGCCGCGGTCGATGACCTGGCCGATGATCGGCCTGGCCGTGGGGTCGCTGGGAGTGGGCGGTGCCCTGGCTCTCGGCGGCACCCTGCAGGACTGGCTCGCTCCCGTCGTCGGTGATCCCGGGCATCATGAGGGTCCGCTGCCGGTCGCCCTGGTCACCGCCATCGTGCTGGTGGTGGTCCTGGCCGGAGTGGCGATCGCCTGGCGCCAGTACGGCCGGGCGCCCGTTCCGGTCTCCGCGCCCACCCGGGTCGGTGCGCTGACCGCGGCTGCCCGCCGGGACCTCTACGGCGACGGTTTCAACGAAACCGTCTTCGAGCGACCCGGACGGCTGCTCACGCGCACCGTGGTCGCGGTGGAAGACGACGGCATGGCGCGGCTGCCCGACGAGATCGGCGCGGGCATGAGCGCGCTGTCGCGCCTCACCCGCGGACTGCAGACCGGCTACGTGCGGTCGTATGCGGCGTCGATCGTGGTCGGCACGCTGGTGATCGCCGTGGTGACCTGGGTGGTGAGCGCCCTATGACGCTCCCATGGCTCACCGTGCTCTGGCTGCTCCCGGCCGTGGCCTCGGTGGTGGTTCTCCTGCTGCCCGCGCAGCGGTCGGTGCTGGCCAAACAGTTGGGATTGGGCGCCGCCGCCGTCACCGCGGTGTGGGCGATCATCGTCGCCGTGCGCTTCACCCCGGGCGGCGGCCGCTTCCAGATGACCGAGGACGTCAGCTGGATCCCCGCGATCGGCGCGCGGTACTCGCTGGCTCTCGACGGGATCGGTCTGGCGCTGATCCTGCTGACGGCGTGCCTGACGCCGCTGCTGCTGCTCGCCGGCTGGCGCGACGCCGACGCTTCGGCCGCCCGGCGCGGCCCGGGGGCCTACGTGGCCCTGCTTCTGGCGATCGAATCGATGGTGCTGATCAGCTTCGTCGCCACCGACGTGCTGCTGTTCTACCTGGTGTTCGAGGCCATGCTGATCCCGATGTACTTCCTGATCGGCGGATTCGGGAACACCCCGAACGGCGGCATCTCCGATGCCTTCCGGTCGCGCGCGGCGGTGCGCTTCCTGCTGTACAACCTGTTCGGCGGCCTGATCATGCTGGCCGCGGTGATCGGCCTGTACGTGGTGACCGCGCGCAGCGGCGACGGCACGTTCTCGTTCACCGCGATCAGCGCCCTGGCCGCCGGCGACGGTCTGGACGCGTCCTCGACCACGGTGAACCTGTTGTTCCTGGGGTTCCTGTTCGCGTTCGCGGTGAAGGCGCCGCTGTGGCCGCTGCACAGCTGGCTGCCCGATGCCGCGGTCTCGGCGACCCCGGCCGGCGCGGTGATGATGATGGCGGTGATGGACAAGGTCGGCACCTTCGCCATGCTGCGGTTCTGCGTCGGTCTGTTCCCGGAGTCCTCGGCCACCTTCGCCCCGCTGATCTCGGCGCTGGCGGTGGTCTCGATCCTGTACGGTGCGATCCTGGCGATCGGCCAGACCGACGTGATGCGGCTGATCGCGTACACGTCTATCTCGCACTTCGGATTCATCGTGCTCGGCATCTTCGCGCTGACCAGCCAGGGCCAGAGCGGTTCGACGCTGTACATGGTGAACCACGGCATCTCCACCGCGGCACTGTTCCTGATCGCCGGTTTCCTGGTGACCCAGCGCGGCAGCCGCCTGATCGCCGACTACGGCGGCGTGCAGAAGGTGGCGCCGGTACTCGCCGGCACCTTCCTGGTGGCCGGGCTGGCAACGCTGTCGCTGCCCGGGCTGGCCCCGTTCATCAGCGAGTTCCTAGTGCTGATCGGCACCTATGTGCGCTATCCGGCCGCCGCGATCCTGGCCGCCTGCGCCCTCGTACTGTCCGCGCTCTACATCCTGTGGACCTACCAGCGCATGTTCGGCGGCCCGGTCCGCGAACCCGGGCCGATCCGCGATCTGACCGTGCGGCAGAAGGTGGTCGTCGCCCCACTGCTGGTGGCGCTGGTGGTGCTGGGCTTCTTCCCCGGCCTGATCCTGGACTTCATCGACCCGGCGGTGCAGTTCACGATGACCACCATCGGCCAGGTGGATCCGCCCGCGGCCGTCACCGGAGGTGAACGATGAGCACCGCCGTCCTGGCCGTACAGGCCCCGTCGATCGACTATTTCGCGCTGTCGCCGATGCTGATCGTCTTCGGGGCGGCGGTGCTCAGTGTGCTCGCCGAAGCGGTGCTGGCGATCGTCCCGGGCACGGCCGGTCCCGGTGCCGCGGCGGCCAACGCCCGCCGGCGACATCGCCTGCAGCTGACGCTGGCCCTGGGCTCGCTGGCCGCCGCCACCGCGATGCTGATCGCGGTGGCGTGTGCCGACGGCGCCACCGGAGGCGAGACCATGTCCGGTGCGGTGATCGTGGACGGTCCCGGGCTGTTCCTGCAGGGCACGGTGCTGCTGGTCTCGCTGGCCGCGGTGGCCTTCATGGGTGAGCGCCGGCTCGACCGGGTCTGGGCGCCGGTGCAGGTGCAGACCGCCGCAGGCACCCAGATCGCCGCGGGCGGCGGTGGCGGCGACGCGGACCGCGATCTGCCCGCCGATGCCTTCGCGCCGTCGGCGGCCACCGTGCCCGGCTCCCCCGACGAGCTGATCGCCGCGCGCGCCCACGCGATCACCACCGAGGTGTTCCCGCTGACCCTGTTCGCGGTGGGCGGCATGATGCTCTTCGGCGCCAGCGGCGACCTGCTCACCATGTTCATCGCCCTGGAGGTGCTGTCGCTGCCGCTGTACCTGCTGTGCGGGCTGGCGCGGCGCCGCCGGTTGCTGTCGCAGGAGGCGTCCCTCAAGTACTTCCTGCTCGGGGCGTTCGCGTCCGCGATCTTCCTGTTCGGTGCGGCCTTCGCCTACGGCGCCACCGGATCGCTGTCGCTGCAGGTGATCGGGCGGTCGATCGCCGACGGCTCCGCCGACCGCACCCTGGCCCTGATCGCCGTGGTGCTGGTGGTGGTGGGACTGCTGTTCAAGGTGGGGGCGGTGCCCTTCGGTTCGTGGGTGCCCGACGTCTACCAGGGCGCCCCGACCCCGGTCACCGCGCTGATGGCGTCGGCCACCAAAGTCGCCGCCTTCGGGGCGCTGCTGCGGGTGCTGCACGTGGCCTTCCCCGGACTGGAGCCCGACTGGCGCCCCGCGCTATGGGTGGTGACCATCGCCACCATGGTGATCGCCACCCTGATGGCGGTGACCCAGCGCGACATCAAACGCATGCTGGCGTACTCGTCGGTGAGCCACGTCGGCTTCGCGCTGACCGGCGCGATCACCCTCACCGCCGCCGGCACCGCGAGCACTCTGTTCTACGTCGCCGCGTACGCCTTCGCCGCCTTCGGCGGTTTCGCGCTGCTGTCGGTGGTGCGTGACGACCGCGGCCGCGAGGAGTCGGCGCTGAGCGCCTGGGCCGGGCTGGGCCGGCGGCGGCCGCTCGTCGGTCTGCTGATGTCGATGTTCCTGCTGTCCTTCGCCGGGATCCCACTCACCAGCGGCTTCATCGGCAAGTTCGTCGTCTTCGCCGCCGCCGGCGAGCAGGGTGCGTGGGCGCTGGTGATCGTGGGCGTGCTCTGCAGCGCGGTGGCCGCCTACTTCTACGTGCGGGTGATCGTGTCGATGTTCTTCGCCCCGGCACCGGAGACCGCGCCGGCCGTGCTCACCCCCAGTGCGCTCACCACCGTGCCGATCGCGGTCTGCGCCGCAGTCACCGTGTTCCTCGGCTTCTTTCCGCAGCCCCTGCTCGACCTCGCCGAGGCGGCTTCGGTCTTCCTGCGGTGAGCCGCATAGGGTGACCCTCACAAGGTGAGCCAGAAAGCGAGCCGCGGCGGGTGAGATGCCCCGGTAGGCCGTGGCCGCCGAGACGGAAGGAACGACGCCATGCCTCAGCCGCCCACCGGGCTGCCGATCGTGGACATGTCACTGCTCAGCGGTGACGACGACGCCCGCACCGAGTTCCGCACGGCCCTGCGCCGCGCCACCCACGAGTTCGGCTTCTTCTTCCTGACCGGACACGGCATCGATCGCTCGATCCGCGACCGGCTCTTCGACACCGCGCGCGACTTCTTCGCGCTGCCCGACACTCACAAGTTCAGCGTCGAAATGCTGGCCAGTCCGCAGTTCCGCGGCTACACGCGGTTCGGCGGCGAGTACACGCAGGGCGCCGTCGATTGGCGCGAGCAGATCGACCTGGCCGCCGAGTATCCTTCGCTCGGCGACGAGCCGCCCTATCTGCGGCTCGACGGACCCAACCTGTGGCCGCTGTCCCTGCCCGACTTCCGCGGGGTGATTCAGGACTGGCAGGGTCGCTGCAGCGCCTTGGGGCTGGAACTGATGCGGGAGTGGGCTCTCAGCCTCGGCGCGCCCGCGGACCTCTTCGACGCCGCCTTCGCCGACCGGCCGTCGACCCTGCTGAAACTGGTGCGGTACCCCGGCCAGGACGACGACGCGGCCGCCCGGCAGGGCGTGGGTGCGCATAAGGATCCGGGCGTGCTGACGCTCCTGCTGGTGGAGCCCGGCAAGGGCGGTCTGCAGGTGGCCCACGGCGACGACTGGATCGACGTGCCCCCGGTCGAGGATGCCTTCGTGGTGAACATCGGCGAGCTGATGGAGTACGCCACCGACGGCTATCTGAAGGCGACTCTGCACCGCGTGCAGTCACCCCCGGAGGGGACCGAGCGGCTGTCGGTGCCGTTCTTCTTCAATCCCGCGCTGTCGTCGACGATGCCGCGCATCGAGCTTCCGGCGGATCTGGCCGCCCAGGCCCCCGGTGTCACCGACGATCCGGACAACGTGATCTCGGGGACGTTCGGCGAGAACATGCTCAAGGCCCGGCTGCGCGCGCACCCCGATGTCGCCGCGCGTCACCATCCCGACCTCGTGGACTGAGTGAGGATCCCCTCCGGTGTGAAGTAGTCGTGTTACAGCTGGGTTATCCGGCCCGCGTTCTGTTTCCCTCCGGGGTGACGACCATTACGATTCCGGGAGCACGCATTCGGCAGCGGCCGAATCCACCAGCGTTGGGTGTCCTGGACACCGGAGAAGGGTCAGGCAGTGGATCGATTCAACGAGATTCTCGATTCGATAGCAGGGGTCGTCTGGGGCCCGTACGTCCTCATTCCGCTACTGCTCGGCACCGGCGTGTACATGACGGTGCGGCTGGGGGGCCTCCAGTTCACGCGTACCGCTGCTGCTCTCAATCTCGGTTTGATCCGGCGGCAGGACGAGGGCGCCAGCGGCGACGTCAGCCAGTACCGTGCTCTCGCCACCGCGATGGCCGCGACCATCGGCACCGGCAACATCGCCGGCGTCGCGACCGCGATCTCGCTGGGCGGTCCGGGTGCCATCTTCTGGATGTGGATGAGTGGCATCTTCGGCATGGCACTCAAGTACAGCGAGTCGATGCTCGCGGTGCGGTTCCGTGAGGTCGACGGCAACGGCAACCGGAACGGCGGTCCGCAGTACTACCTCACCAAGGGCCTCAGGGGGCGGTTCCTCAGCCCGCTCGGCGTGGTCCTCGCCTGGGCGTTCACCATCTTCACCATCATCGCGAGCTTCGGCATCGGCAACATGGTGCAGGCCAATTCGATGTCGGAGGCGATGAACGACACCTTCTCCATCCCGGACTGGTTCACCGGCGCCCTCGTCGCGATCATCACGCTGGTGGTGCTGGTCGGCGGTATCAAGAGCATCAGCAGCGCCGCCGCGCGGGTGGTGCCGATCATGATCATCATCTTCATCGTCGCCCAGGTATGGGTGCTCGCCGCCTTCGTCGACCAGATTCCGGATGCCATCGGGGCCATTTTCACCGACGCCTTCACCGGCAGTGCGGCCGCCGGCGGCTTCACCGGCGCAGCGGTGATCGCGGCGATCCAGTTCGGCCTCGCACGCGGCCTGTTCTCCAACGAGTCCGGCATGGGCTCGGCGGCCATCGCCGCCGGCGCCGCACAGACCAGCCACCCGGTTCGCCAGGGCCTGGTGTCGATGACCCAGACCTTCATCGACACCATCATCCTGGTGACACTCACCGCGCTGGTGATCGTGGTGTCCGGTGCGTACACCCAGACCGATGCCGCGGGCGAAGCTCTCACCGGCGTCCGTCTGACGTCCGCAGCGTTCAACGAGGGCCTGCCGGGCAACATCGGCGGCTACGTCGTCGCGCTCTGCCTGCTGCTCTTCGCGCTCACCACGCTGTGGGGCTGGTCGTACTACGGCGAACGCGCGATCGAGCGGGCGGTCGGCACCAGGGCAATCCTGCCCTTCCGCCTGGTCTGGGTGGTGATGGCCTTCGTCGGCGCGACGATTCCGCTGGCGACGGTGTGGACCTTTGCCGACATCATGAACGGCTTCATGGTGATCCCGAACCTCATCGGAATCCTGATCCTGTCGGGCCTGGTGGCACGCGAGACCCGGGCGTATCTGAAGTTCGACCCGAAGCTCCGTGCGACCCAGGCGGAGATCGACGAGCACTTCGCGGACGACCCCGACTATCAGCAATGGCGGACCCACGAGAAGCAGATGGATGTGGAGGCCGCGGCCGATCGGCGCCGTCAGTCGTCGTGACTCGCCGCTCTCACCGCCAGCCGAGCGCGGGCGCCACGTGAGTCAGCAGCGACTCGAGCACGTGGACGTTGTAGTCGACACCGAGTTGGTTGGGCACCGTCAGGAGGAGGGTGTCGGCAGCGGCGATCGCCTCGTCCTCCCGTAACTGCTCGACGAGCTGGTCCGGCTCGGCGGCGTACGACTTCCCGAACCGGGCGATGCCCCCGTCGATGTATCCGACCTGGTCCCGGTCGTCGCCGCGGAAACCGAAATAGGCACGGTCACGATCGTCGACCAGCGCAAAGATGCTGCGGCTCACCGACACCCGCGGCTCGAAGCCCCAGTCATGCTTGGCCCACTCCTCGCGGAACTGATGGATCTGCTCGGCCTGCAGCTGATGGAAGGGCACGCCGGTGTCCTCGGTCAGCAGCGTCGAGCTCATCAGGTTCATCCCCTGCTGCGCGGTCCACTCCGCCGTCGCGCGGGTGCCCGATCCCCACCAGATCCGCTCGCGCAGCCCCGGCGAATGGGGCTCCACCCGCAGCAGGCCCGGCGGATTCGGGAACATCGGCTGCGGGTTGGGCGCGGCGAATCCGTCACCGCCGAGCACAGTGAGGAAGTCGGCCGTGTGCGCACGGGCCAGGTCCGCGTCGGTCTGTCCCGCGGCGGGCTCGTACCCGAAATAGCGGTACCCGTCGACCACCTGCTCGGGCGATCCCCGCGATATGCCCAGCTGCAGCCGTCCGCCGGAGATCAGATCGGCGGCGCCGGCGTCCTCGGCCATGTACAGCGGGTTCTCGTAGCGCATGTCGATCACGCCGGTGCCGATCTCGATGCGCGAGGTCTTCGCGCCGATGGCCGCCAGCAGCGGGAACGGTGAGGCGAGTTGTCGTGCGAAGTGGTGCACGCGGAAGTAGGCGCCGTCGACGCCGATCTCCTCGGCGGCGACCGCGAGGTCGATCGACTGATGCAGGGTGTCGGCGGCGGTGCGGGTGTGCGAGCCTCGCCCCTCCGACCAGTGTCCGAATGACAGGAATCCGATGTTCTTCATACTGCCTGTAACCGTACCGCGGTCCGTTTTGTTCCAGGCGTCGGCCTCAGCCGTCCAGCACGCCCTCGGTGATCACTTCGTCGTCGGCGAGGGGGCGGGTGTGCGACCACGATTCGGTGAACCGGCACACCGACATCCGCCAGCGACCGTCGTCGCCGCGGACGTATTCGTCGTCGTACTCCCCGACCGCCAGCGTCTCGGTGCGCGTCACAGTGTTGAGTTGCCGGAACTGCAGCGACCAGCGGCCGCGCGCAGTTCCCGGGCCGGTGATCTCGATGTCCGGATGAGTGCCGTGGTGCATGTCCAGAACCGCGTACCTGCCGTCGATTCGGGCGCAGCCGTAGCGACGGAAGATCTCCACCATGGGCGCAGCGTCGTCGAAGCGGCCCAGTCGGCCGTAGTCGATCGCTGCTCCGTGCGGGATGAAGCAGTCGGCGAAGGTCTCCGGATCCTTGCCGTCGCAGGCGCGCCAGTAGCGGTGTTTGAGCGCCTTGATCTGTTCGACGGCCTCCAGTGCCGCCAGCCGGTCCTCCATGTTCGCGGTCACGCCCGCAGGCTACCGAGGATTCCTGCTCAGCGTGCGCCAAATACCCTCCACACCTGTAACAGGTTCTACTAGGCTCCTGCAGCATGGACCGATTTCGGGGGTCATCCCTCGTGCTGCGCGCTGCCGCCGTAGCCATCACCGCCATCTTGGCGGGCTTCCTCGCCGTAGCGATGCCGCCGGCGACCGCCGAACCCGCCGGCACCCCGGCCTACGAGTTGGCCGGCAACTGCTATCGCCTGGAGGGCGCCAAGATTCCCACCGGGCGCTACTACGCCAAGGCCGCGGCCCTCGGACAGTTCCTGTTCTCCGACACGTCCGGCCGGGTGCTCACCGCCGACGGCGGCAGCGCCGTCGCCCGCAAGGGCGTCTCCAACGACGCGATCTGGTCGGTCCGCCACGACGGCGACCGATACCGGCTCACCTCCGTCACGCATCGCGGGACCGTGCGCACCGTCGCCCTGACTCCCGCGCAGGGGTGCCGCGCCTTCCCCGAAGCCCAGCTGAACGTCGACGGCCCGGCGACCTCGGGCGTCGGCGCCGACGGAAAGCTGCAAGGCTTCGTCGACGGGCACGCCCATCTGATGGCAGAGCAATTCCTCGGCGGAGGCCTGCATTGCGGAAAACCGTTCAGCCCCTTGGGCATCACCGTCGCACTGAAGGACTGCCCCGACCACGGGCGTGACGGCTGGCCCGCGCTGAGCGAACACATCCTGTCCGAGCCGGGACCGCACAGCGCCGACGGGTGGCCCACGTTCGAGGGCTGGCCGCAGTGGTACTCGCTGACCCACGAACAGAACTACTACCGCTGGATCGAGCGCGCCTGGCGCGGCGGCGTCCGGTTGATCAACAACTACTACGTGCAGAACCGGATCCTCTGCGAGCTCTACCCGCTGGGCGACGAACCCTGCGACGAGATGGAGTCGGTCCGGATCCAGCACCGCCGCATGATCAAGTTCCAGGAGTACATCGACGCCCAGGCAGGCGGCCCCGGTAAGGGCTTCCTGAAGATCGTCACCAGCGCCGCCGAGGCGCGGTCGGTGATCGCCTCGGGCAAGCTCGCCGTCTCGCTCGGCATCGAGATCTCCGAGCCCTTCGGCTGCGGGATGATCAACGACGTCCCGCAGTGCAACCGCGCCGACATCGATCGCGGAATGGACGAACTCCAGCGGATGGGCGTGCGGCAGATGATCCTGACGCACAAGTTCGACAACGCCCTCGGCGGCGCTCACATCGACAGCGACTTCACCGGGCTCGCGGTACAGACCGGGCAACTGATCGCCACCGGTCAACCCTGGAAGACCGAGCCCTGCCGCAGCAAGCAGCGCGACCACCAGGCACCGTTCGACGCGCCCGGCCGCTGCAATGCGCGCGGTCTGACCTCGCTGGGCGCGTACGCGGTGGACGCGGCGATCAAGCGCCGCATGGTCATCGACATCGACCACCTGTCGGTGAAGTCGGCGTCCCGGGTGCTGGACATCGCCACCGCCCGTGAGTACCCGGGAGTGACGTCTTCGCATTCGTGGACCGATCCCACCAACTACCGGCGCATCCTCGGACTCGGCGGCGCGGTCGGCCTGTACGCGAGCGGGGCCGAGCCGGTACCCGGCGACAAGCACAGCGAGTCCTTCGTCGACGAATGGCGCAAGGTCCGCGGGGCCGCCGACGGCGCCGCGGTCGGCCTCGCCTACGGCGCGGACATGAACGGCCTCGGCAAGCAGGCGCCCCCGCGCCCGGGCGCCAAGCAGAATCCGGTGCGCTACCCGTTCCGCGCCGAGGACGGCACCCTGATGCACCGTCAGGTCTCGGGCACTCGCACCTTTGACGTCAATACAGACGGCACCGCCCACTACGGGATGATCCCCGACTGGATCCAGAGTCTGCGGCTGGCGGCCGGCAGTGACGGCGACGCGCTGGTGGCCGACATGTACCGGGCCGCCGCAGCCAAGACCCGCATGTGGGAGCGCACCGAAGCCTACGGCCGGTGACACCTGTGGTGTCGCGGAAGATCTCCCTCGGGTACGCCGCTGGCAGCGTCGGCACCGGCGCCTTCGCCGTGCTGCCCGGCCTGGTGCTCGCCTACTATCTGACCGATTCGCTCGGCGTGGGGGCGCTGCTCGCCGCGGTGGTCGTGGTGATCCCGAAGGCCATCGACGTCTTGATCAATCCGCTGATCGGTATCCGCAGCGACCGCGACGCCGGCCTCACCGGGCGACGAACACAGCTGATGAGCCTGGGCGCAGTGGCCATCGTTCCCCTGTTCGTCCTGACTTTCTGTGCACCCCCGGGCATCACGCCCGGATTCGCCGCGCTGTGGGTGCTGGTCTTCTACTCGCTCGCCGCAGTCGCCTACGGCTGCTTCCAGGTGCCCTACATCGCGCTGCCCGCCGAGTTGACCCCCGACTATCACGCTCGGACCGAACTGATCTCCACGCGAGTCGCCGTGCTCGCCATGACGATTCTGGTGGTCGGCGCTGGCGCACCGGCGATCCGTGATGCGCTCGGCGGCGGCGCGGTCGGCTACGCGACGATGGCCACCGCCACCGCCGTGCCGATCGGAGTGGGCATGGCGATCGCGATCCTGGTGCCCGGCCGCGCCGCCGCCCGCGTTCCCGACCCGGCCCTTCCAGTGGTGACCCACCACCCGCGGGACGGCTACCAGGCACTGAAGAACAACTGGCACTTCCGGATTCTGCTGTCGGTCTACGTGATTCAGGCATTGGCCACCGCCGTGATGCTGGCCGGAGCCCAGTACCTGGCGACCTACGTGCTCGACGACGATGCCGCGCTCACCCCGTTGTTCGTCTCACTCGTCGGGCCGGCGCTGCTGACGATGCCGCTGTGGCGGCGGGTGGGACGACGTTTCGGCAAGCAGCGTTCGCTGGTGATCGCAAGCGTGCTGTTCCTCACCGCCTCCCTGTCTCTGGCACTGGCGATCGCGACCCCCGGAACCTGGGTCTTCGTTCCGGTCGCCGCGTGCGGCATCGGGTATGCGGGCATGCAGATCTTCCCGCTCGCCATGCTCCCGGACGTGATCGACGAGCAGTCGGCGCACGTGGGCCGCGACCAGGGCGGGGCCCTGTCGGGACTGTGGACCGCCGGCGAAACCCTCGGGCTGGCAGCCGGTCCCGGGGTGTACCTGCTGGTGCTCGCCGGGAGCGGCTTCGTCTCCTCCACTTCAGGCGAGGTGGCCGACCAGCCACAGAGCGCGCTGGTCGGGATCTCGGCCGGCTTCTCGCTGTTGCCTGCCGGCCTGATCGCCGTCAGCCTCGCGGTGCTGTCCCTCTACCGCCGACAGGAGCAAGCGAAATGAGCCCTCACCGATCGACCGGCGACGTGCTGGCCGAACTCTCCCGACGACGTGCCACCGATGCGCCGACGCACGGCGGGCACGTGTTGTCGTACGTGTACGACTCCGGTCTGGCCGAACTCGACGAGCTCGCCGGCCACGCGGCCGCCCTGGTGCAGCCCGTCAACGGCCTGGACCCGACCGTCTTCGGTTCGGTCGCCACCATGGAACGCGACCTGATCACCTTCTCCCGCAACGCCTTCCACGACCCAGAAGCGGTCGGATCGGTCACCTCCGGTGGCACCGAGAGCTGCATTCTAGCAGTGAAGGCAGCCCGGGACCGCGCAGCTCTGCCGCCCGGCCGCGGAGCCATCGTGCTCCCCTCGACCGCCCACGCCGCCTTCGACAAGGCCGCACGACTGCTCGGCGTCCGCGCAATCCGGGTGCCCGTCGATCCCGTGACCACCCAGGTCTCGGCGTCCTCGATGGCGGCCGCGATCGACGATGAGGTCTTCCTCCTGATCGCCTCGGCGCCCAACTACCCCACCGGCGCCATCGACCCGATCGCCGCCCTGGGCGCCCTCGCTCTGGAACGGGGTCTTCCGCTCCACGTCGACGCCTGCCTGGGCGGCTTCGCCCTGGCCTGGTGGCCGGAACCGCTGCCCGCCTGGGACTTCCGCGTCCCCGGCGTCACCAGCATCTCCGCCGACCTGCACAAGTACGGGTACGCCCCCAAGGGGGCCTCGGTGATTCTGCACGCCGACCGCGACCGGCATCGCGCCGGCTTCTTCGCCACCACCGACTGGCCGGGCTACCCGATCGTGAATCCGACCCTGCTGGGCTCCCGGTCGGCCGCCGGCCTCGCCGCGGCATGGGCGATCACCGAGTATCTCGGTCCCGACGGCTACGCCGACCTGGTCGGCAAGGTCGCCGACAGCGAGGCCCGGCTGCGCGCGGCGGTGTCCCGGATCGACGGCCTGCGAGTGATCGGCGCACCGGCCGGACCGGTCTTCGCCGTCGTGGCCGATCAATCCGCCGCCGCCCCGATCGATCCGCACCGCTGGGCCGAGGCCGTCGCCGCGCAGGGCTTCACCCTGCAGGCGCAGCCCCGCTACACCCAGTCCGACGGCACCGTCCTCCCGGCGAGCACGCACTTCACCGTCACCCCGGTGACCGCGGCGGTGATCGACCAGCTGATCGAGGCGCTGCGCACCGGCGCCGAGGCGGCTCGCGGACTGCCTCCGGCGGCGGCTCCCGAAGCCCTGGCCGCTCTCGCCGGTGCCTTCGCCGACGGCTCGGTGACGGTGGACGATGTGCTCGGGTTGCCCTCCGAGGCCGTCGAGCAGGCGCTGTCGGGGGCGGGCATCGATCCGCACACCGACCCCTCGGGTGCCGCGGCTGCCCTGGACCTGCCGTCGATCATCGCGGCCATCGAGACGCTGCCGCGCCCGGTCACCGCCCGGATGCTCACCGAGTTCCTCGCCGCCTACGCGAACCCCTGATCGGATCCGGCCTGCCGTGCCGGGGGCGGGGTCAGATCACGCGCGTCATCCGCGGCAGCTCGGCGGCCTCCTCGTCGTCGTGATCGGCGGCGAGGTCGATCACCTCGTTGAACCCTTCCACCAGGCATTCGGCGAACAGTTCGGGGTCGGCGATCGCGGCGGCGTCGGAGTTCAGGCCCAGGCACGCGACACCGTTGTGGGTGATCATCGTCGCCATCACCCCGCAGCCGGGCAACGGACCGAACGGGTACATGCGCTCCACCCTGGCGCCGGCGACAAAGGTCTCCCACGGAATGCCGGGCACGTTGCTGGCCTGCAGGTCGTTCCCGGAGGTGGTGCCGCTGAACTGCGCCAGCAGCTGCCCGGGCATCCAGGCCAGCACCGGCCCGGCGGTGTTGAAGACGTCGACGGCGGGTTCGTTGCGTGCGGCCCGCACCTGCTCGCGGACGGTCAGCACCCGCTCGAAAGGGTCGTCGATACCGACCGGTCCGGCCAGCCGGCCCACCGCGATCCGATTGCCGCCGGCCGGATCGTCCGGTTTGCGCACCGAGATCGGGATCGCCACCGGGATGGCGTCGACCATGGTGTCCAGCCGCTCGTGGTACTTGCGGAAGCCGCCGATCAACCCGCCGAGGTAGACGTCGTTGACCGATGCCTTGGTGGCGGTCGCGGCCGCCTTCAGACTCACGAACGGCACCTCGAACGCGGTGAACCGCCACGAGCCGCTGCGGCCGGCCAGGAGTGGCGAGCCCGGCGGGCTGACCAGGCCGGCCACCCGCGGCACCGAGCGTCCGTAACGCAGCACCTTGCTCAGCGCGCGTTTCGGGTTACGCAGGGCCAGCACCCCTTCGAGCGCCTTCGACGCCAGCAGCGGGACCCGTTCCACCTCTTCGGCGAGCTGACGCCCGAGGACGTCCAGCGCGGACGGCTCGTCGACCTCCGGCGCGGGCGGCTGCGGTTTGTCCGGGATGGGGTCCCGGCTGGTCGAGTGCAGCTGGGCCAGGGCGATGATCGCCCCCAGTCCGTCGGTCAAGGCGTGGTGAGCCTTGAGGAAGTACGCCGCGGTGCCGTCGGGCAGCCCCTCGATCAGATAGCCCTCCCACGGCGGGCGCCGCGGATCGAGCGGTGTCATCGCCAGTTGCTCGCAGGTCTCCAGCAACTCGCGCATCGAGCCGTCACCACCGATACGGATGCGCCGCAGGTGATAGTGCAGATCGAAGTCGGGATCGACCGCCCAGCTCGGCGCACCGGCCGCCAGTGGCGCCTCGACCACCCGCTGCCGGAACCGCGGCGCCATCCGGCTGCCCCACTCGTGCGCGGCGACCAGCCGGTCCCAATCGGGAGTGCAGTCGTAGACCTCCAGCATGCTGATGGTGGAGCGCAGGTTCCGGTCGGTGTCCCCGCGCCACATCACGGTGTCCACCGGGCTCAGCCGCGACTCGGTGCCCCAATCGATGGGGCGGTCTTCACTGGTCATCGGCGGACTCCTGCCACTCGAAGGCCCGCATGGTGCGGGTCATCCGGCCGTCGTCGAAAGCGGTCACCGGCCAGTCCGCCAGCGCATCGAGGAACATCTGACGGACCTGTTCGGCGTGCTCGCCGACGGTCTCCGGCCGCCACTGCGAGGTGTCGACCGGCGGCAGCACCCGGACTTCCACGGTGCCGGGCTTGATCAGCTGGGAGCCGCGCCACATCACCTCGCCGGCGTTGCGCAGTACCACCGGCACCACGGGGACGCCGGCCTGCATCGCGATGTGGAACGCGCCCTTCTTGAACGCCCCGATCCTCGGTGTGGCCGACCGGGTGCCCTCCGGCGCCACCACCAGGGAGAAGTCCTCGTCCTGGATCTTGCGGACCACCGGATCCAGCTGTTCGATGGCCTTTCCGGCGTCGGCGCGGTCGATGAACACCACTCCGCCGGAGTCGAGGATCTGCCCGAACAGCGGCAGCTGGCCCACCTCCTTCTTCGCCACTCCGGTCGCGTCGTGACGGATCAGATGGATCATCACCGGCAGGTCCAGCTTGGACTGGTGATTGAAGACGAACACGCAGGGGCGTGCCGAGGTCAGGTACTCCTGACCGGAGAGGACGTCGACGTCGACGCCGGCCAGGGTGAGCCCCACGTCCAGGCCGGACGTGATCGACGACTGCATCACCGCCGTGCTGTCGTCGGACAGCAGCGACTTGCCGAACCCGACGGCCGCCCCACCCAGGAAGGTGCCGTAGAAGGCGCCGGTCCGCAGCAGCATGCCCAGCTTGTTGTACGTCGGATTGCGCAGGTCCAGGATCGGCCAACCCTTGGCCTCGGCGACGCCGCGCAGCCCCTGCTGCGGGGACACTGCGGCGGGGTGCCCGACGGACTCCAGATAGGGCACGTCCTCGTTGCCGTCGCTGTAGGCGAAGGACGCATCCAGATCCAGATCCCACTCCCGGGCCAGTCTGCGCACCGCCGCGGCCTTCCCAGGCCCCCACAGCGGCCGGCCCAGCACCCGGCCGGTCACGATCCCGTCCACCACCTCGACATCGGTCGCCAACGCGCGGTCGGCGCCGATCTCCTTGGCGATCGGCTCGATCTGGAACCGGGTGGCCGACGACGCGATGACGATGCGGTGTCCGCGCGCCCGGTGCGCCCGGATGATCTGCCACATCTGTGGGCGCAGCTTCTCCGCCGTCACGTTCTTGAACAGCTGCTCACCCATGTAGAGGAGCTCGTCGTAGGTCTTGCCGGCGAACGCCGGGCGCGTGGCCTTGAGGACTTCGGCGTAATCCTGCTCGGAATAGCAGCCGCGCAGCCCGATCATCAGGCCGTCGACCAGCTCCCCCGCCGTGAAGTCCAGGCTGCGGACCCGGGCCCGCAGGATGTCGGCGGCCGAGAACCCGTCGATCAGCGTGCCGTCGTAGTCGAAGAAGGCACACACCTTGTCGCCGGCGGGTGCCGAGCGGATCTCGCGGAGCCGGTCCGCCAGCGCGCTCACAGCTCGGCCTCCACGCGTTCGGCCGAGGCCTGTTCGGCTTCGATGGCCGCGATCACCGACAGGCGACGGCGCATGTCCTCGACCTCGGCGAGCCACTCCCGGCGCGCACGGTCCTGTTCGTCGGCCGGGCCGTCGCCGATGGCGCCGCGGTTCTCCGCGAGTCGGTAGGCGCCGTCGTACAGATCCTTGGACACCGAGTCCTTGCTCGCGATGATCCCCTGCAAGGTCAGTTGCCGGCCCAGTCCGAGACAGTCCATCAGTACCGTTTCCTTGTCCAGCGGCTCGCCGCCGAGCGTGGTCAGCTGCTGGGCCACCACCAGTTGCGCGTCGAAGAAGGTCTGCAGGGTGCGGCGGGCGAAGAGCTGGCCGGCACTGGCCAGCAGTGCCGCGTGCACCCACTCCTGCGTCGGTTCGACGGTCCGCCATTCCCGCGTGATCAGATCGAGCTCTGCGCCCAGGCGGTGCAGGAACTCTTCCTTCGCCGGGAAGAAGAACTCGAACTTCAGCAGATCGCGGATGCGCAGGGCCTCCTGCTGGGACACCGCGAGCAGCGCCCCGGGCTCCGGGCCGTCCCCGTTGTCGGCCGCCTGCACCGCGCCTTCGGCCACGGCCACCATGCCCAGTTCGACGATCGCGCGGTCCACGAAGTGGTGCAGGGCCCCGTTGCGGTAGTAGGCGGCCACCGCGTGGTTTTCCGGCGCGATCGACCACACGTCCTCGGGTCCGCCGGCGAAGATCTCCAGCACACCGGCGTCGGTCAGCTCCGACAGCGTGTTGAGCAGTCCGAGGCCGCGACACAGAGCCGGGTCCGGGCCGGGCAGGCCGCGCTCGGTGATGTAGGTCAGCAGCGGCGCCAGGATCGCCTCGATCTCAGCCGCGGTGTAGGCGCGGTCGGCGGCGCCCAGCAGCGCGAAACCTGCCAGGGAGGTCGCCGAAATCGGTGTGGCGGCGTTGATCTCGTCCATCACCTTGAAAGCGACCTTCTCCAGACGGACCCGGCCCTCCCCTGATTCGGCCAGCGCCTCGCGCAGCGAGAAGGGCTCGCCGAAGCGCACGCGGGCCTCACCCCGGTGAACCCGCTGACCGCGCGCATACTTCAGCAGCCATTTGAGGTCCTCGGGCCGTTTGGTGCCGCCGGCCGATTCCTGTGCCATGGCGGCGATCTCGGGCAGTTGGTCGTAGACGATCGACGTCGGTACCACGGTCACGTCGGCGTCGTCGAGCCGTTCCACCGCATCGGCCACATAGGCCAGCAGGCCCAACATAGGCGGCCGCAGCTTTCCGGTCCGGCTGCGTCCGCCCTCGATGTACCACTCCAGATTGAACCGCTTCTCTACGATGAACGTCAGGTACGAGCGCATCGCCAGCTTGTAGACCGGATCCGAGCCGAACTGGCGGCGGATGAAGATGGTGCCCGCCCGCTGGGCGATCGGCCCCATCGGCCAGAACGCGAGATTGTTGCCGCCGAGCACCAGGTTGGGCGGGAAGTCGTGCTGGTGGAGCACGCCGGAGAGCACCAGCGAATCGACGTACGAGCGGTGCGAGGGCAGAAAGATCAGCGAGCTGGACTTGTTCAGGGTGCGCAGCCGGCCCAGGGTGTCCAGATCCACCGACACCGTCCACGCCCGCTCGTACAGGCCGCTGAAGGTGGAGGTGAAGACGTCGCGCATCAGCCGGCTCTGGGTGGCCACGAACGAGCTCATCTTGTCGGTGGCCTCCTGGGCCACCGAGGCGGCCGGGCGGCCCAGTTCCTCGGCCAGCGCGGCGACCGCGTCCTGGAACCGGGCCGAAGAGCTGATCTGCTCGGCCACCAGTCGCGGCACCTTGTAGCGGTCGCCGACGAGTTGCAGTTCGGCGCGCTCGGCCGCCAGCGCCGCCTGCATGCCGACGAAGGCTTCGAACGATTCGCCCTTGGCCTGCTTCACCTCGTACCGCTCGGAGAGCTCGGCGATGGTGGCCGAGGCGCCGGCGACCACCCGCACGCGATCGGGGTGACGTTTGCGGATCTGCGGCTGCCGGAACGCCGGGGGGCGCCGCGGATTGGACAGCACCACCGCGTCGGCCAACGACACCCGCCGCTCCCCGCGGCGGATCGGCGGAAGCCAGACCACGCGGGCCGGGATCAGCTCGGTGTCGGGGAGCAGACGCTCGAAATCGACCTGCGACAGCCTCAGCACCCGGGCGGCGGGGTGATTGGTGCCCGCCCACTCGTTGATGACCTGCCATTCGCAGTCGGTCCGCACATCCGCCAGCACGATCGCACCCACGATGCCTCCGATTCTCGTCCGCTCACCCGGCTCGCACCCGAGGGGCGCCGCCCCTCAAGTGTGGCTCATCACACCGCGGACCGTCCCCCACTCGCGCGCATCGTGCTCCGCTGCCAGCGAACGAAAACCGGGGCCGGCCATCTCGCGATGGCCGGCCCCGGTCGATCAATCGAACTCGACGCGACTCACAGGGAGCGCGAGATGATCTCCTTCATGATCTCGTTGGTGCCGCCGTAGATCAGCTGCACCCGGTTGTCGGCCCACAGGCGGGCGATCGGGTACTCGTTCATGTAGCCGTAGCCGCCGAAGAGCTGCAGGCACGTGTCGGCGGCCTTCATCGCGGTGTCGGTGGTCCAGTACTTGGCCATCGCGACGGTCGGGATGTCCAGCTCGCCGCGCAGGTGCTTCTCGATGCAGTCGTCGACGAACACCCGGCCGATGTGCGCGTCGGTGGCGACCTCGGCGAGCTTGAACTTGGTGTTCTGGAAAGCGAAGATCGGCTTGCCGAAGGCGGTGCGGTCCTTGGTGTACTCGATCGTCTTCTCCAGCGCGATCTCCATGCCGGCCACCGCGGCCACGGCGATGATCAGCCGCTCCTGCGGCAACTGGGTCATCAGCTGGATGAAGCCCAGCCCTTCTTCCTCACCCAGCAGATTCGACTGCGGCACGCGCACACCGGAGTAGTTCAGCTCGGCGGTGTCCTGCCCCTTCATTCCGACCTTGTCCAGGATCCGGCCGCGGCTGAAGCCCTCGCGGTCGGTCTCGACCAGCACCAGCGAGATGCCCTTGGCACCGGCGCTGGTGTCGGTCTTGACCACGGTGATCACCAGGTCGGCCTGACCGCCGTTGGTGATGAAGGTCTTGTTGCCGTCGATCACGTAGTCGTCGCCGTCTTTGACGGCCTTGGTCTTGACGCTCTGCAGGTCCGAGCCGGTGCCCGGCTCGGTCATCGCGATGGCGCCGACCACTTCGCCCGAGGCGAGCTTGGGCAGCCAGTGCTTCTTCTGCTCCTCCGAGCCGTAAGCCAGGATGTAGTGGGCGATGATGCCGTTGTGCAGGCTCTGGCCCCACGACGAGTCGACGACGCGCGCCTGCTCCTCGATCAGCACGGCCTCGTGGGCGAAGGTTCCGCCGCCGCCACCGTATTCCTCCGGAATGGACATGCAGAGCAGGCCCAGTTCGCCGGCCTTGTTCCACAGGTCACGATCGACGTGATGCTGCTCGAGGTAACGCTCGCTGTTCGGCGCGATCTCCTTCTCGCAGAAGGCTCGAGCCATGTCGCGCAGTGCCGTCAGTTCTTCGGTCTCCCAGGACGGTTTGGCCATGGAGTGGTGCCACCTATCTAACTTGTTCGAGGGGTTCTCGCCGATCCTAACCATTGACCGATGTAAAGGAATCGACCGGCCCCGTGCGGGGCCGGTCGATTCTCGTACGGTATGGGTCAGCTGTTGCTGGTCGCGTTGCCCTTGGACCAGGTGGACCACGGAATGTTCCAGTCCCCGAGGCCGTCGGTGCCCGACAACGTCTCGCCGCCGGTGTTCTTCACCGTCACCGGGTCACCCCGCAACGTGTTGCGGACCAGCCACTGCGCGTCTGCAGGACTCAGATTCAAACAGCCGTGGCTGGTGTTGGTGTTGCCCTGTGCCCACATCGACCAGGGGGCTCCGTGCAGATAGATGCCGCTGTAGGACATCTGCACCGCCCAGTCCACCGGGGTCCGGTAGCCCTCGGCCGCGCTCGTCGGGACGCCGTAGGTGGACGAGTCCATGATGATGTGATCGACACGGTCGCCGATGGTGTAGATCCCGTTGGGGGTGTCGTGGCCGGGCTTGCCGAACGACGTCGGCATGGTCCGGATGACCTCGCCGTCCTTCTTGATCACCACGGTCTTGGTGTTGTCGTCGGCGCTCAGTTCCATGGCGCGGCCGACGGTGAAGTTGGAGGAGACGTTCTGCTCGCCGAACAGCCCGTTGCCCAGGTTGATGCCGTAGGTGTTCACCTCGATCTTCACCTTGGTGCCCGGCTTCCAGAAGTGCTCCGGCCGCCAGCGGACCTCACTGGGGCTGATCCAGTAGAAGGCGCCCTGCACCTCGGGGGTGCTGGTGATCGTGATGGCGTCCTGCGCGGCCTTGCGGTTCGGGATGGCCTCATCGAAGCGCACGCCGACGGCCTGCGCGATGCCGACGGTCTCGCCCTTGCCCGGGGAGATGTACGCCTGCGTCAGGTTGTTCGGGGCCTGAGTGGTGAACGACTGGGTGGTGGTGGTCTTACCGCCGACGCCCACGGCCTCGGCCTGCACCGTGTACCGGCGGTCGTAGCCGAACGGCTCGTCGCTGGTCCAGGTGGCACCGTCGTCGCTGAGGACGCCCTTGACCGGGGTGCCGTCAGCCTTGTCGATGTTGACGCCGGTCAGTGCCCCTTCAGAGGCGTTGACCACGATCGGAAGGCCAGGCTGGACGCCGACGGCATCCTTGTCGAGCGGCTTGCCTCCGTTGTCGGTGACCGAAATAGCCGGCTTGACCATGTCGGCGAACTCACCGGAAGCGCGGACCTGATCGCTGTACCCGCTGCTGCAAGAACTGAGCGCGACAGTCGCGACGACCAGAGCACCGACCGCCACTGCCTTGCTGAAGGCGCGACGATCCCGCAAACGACTGAACCCCATGATGCTCCAAACTGAACCCGGGCCTCGGCGTGAGGCCCCGCCTAAGCGGACCGGTCTCCCGATTCACACGTCATTGTAGGGAACGGCGCCGGTTGACGCATTTCCACCGCACCCGTCCCGACCCGCGTACGAACGACTGCTCCCAGAATACACAAGCGCGTCCCTGCGCTGCCAAACCTCGAGTCCGGAATCACATCCATGTGATTCTTCGTATTCGCAGGTCACACAGAACTCGGATCCGTGGATGCTTCGCTACGGCGAGCTATGGGGCACTTCGTCCCCGGCAGACGTCGCCGCCGGATAGTGGCTGAGCCGGGACGACCTCTACTCGGGCGACTGATCATCCTGAAGTCGAGGGTTGAGTGCAGTAAACACTCCACCCCGCGCAGGACGTTTGAACTTCTTCGAACGCGGGCATCCAGGACGGAATCGCCCGCAACTCGAAGGAGACATCGATGCGAGCCGTCACATGGCAGGGCAAACGTGACGTTCAGGTGGAGAACGTCCCCGATCCCAGGATCGAAGAGCCCACCGATGCCGTCATCGCCGTGAGTTCGACGAACATCTGCGGCTCCGATCTGCACCTCTACGAAGTCCTCACGCCGTTCATGCAGCCCGGCGACATCCTCGGGCACGAGGCCATGGGGACCGTGGAGGAGGTCGGATCGGACACTGGCGATCTATACGTCGGCGACCGGGTGGTGGTGCCCTTCCAGATCTCCTGCGGCAAGTGCTACATGTGCGATCTCTCCCTGTACACGCAGTGCGAGACGACACAGGTGCGGACGCAGGGGACGGGCGCGGCGCTGTTCGGGTACTCGAGCCTGTACGGATCGGTGCCCGGCGGTCAAGCGGAGTATCTCCGCATCCCGCAAGCGCAGTTCACGCACATCAAAGTGCCCGACGGCCCGCCTGACAGCCGATTCGGGTACCTGTCCGACGTGCTGCCGACCGCGTGGCAGGCCGTCGAATACGCCGACATCCCTGACGGAGGCTCCGTCACCGTCCTGGGGCTCGGCCCGATCGGTGACATGGCGGCCCGTATCGCCGCGCATCGCGGGGCCCGCGTATTCGGTGTCGACCGCGTGCCCGAGCGGCTCGCGCGCGCCGAGGCTCGCGGAATCGAGATCGTCTCCTCCGAGGCCGACGTCGCCGGCATCATCGCCGACAAGACCGACGGCCGCGGGTCGGATTCGGTGATCGACGCGGTCGGCATGGAGGCGCACGGCTCGCCGGCCACCAAGCTCCTGCAACAGACGGTGAGCATGCTCCCCGGCCCGGTAGGACGATGGATCAACAACACCGCGGGGCTGGACCGCCTGGCCGCGCTGCACACGGCATTCGACGTGGTGCGCCGCGGCGGCACCGTATCGATCTCCGGCGTCTACGGCGGAGCCGCCGACCCGATGCCCATGTTCAGGCTGTTCGACAAGCAGATTCAGATCCGCATGGGCCAAGCCAACGTGAAGCGGTGGACGGATGCGATCATGCCGCTCCTCACCGACGACGATCCCCTGGGGGTCGACTCGTTCGCCTCGCACGAACTGCCGCTGGCCGATGCCCCGGACGCCTACGCCCGATTCCAGGACAAGTCCGACGGCTACGTCAAAGTGGTCCTCAAACCCTGACCGGAATCCTTGCCGAGCCGAATGCGCGACCTCGCCGGGTGGTCACCGGCCGGCACCACAGATGTGTTCGACGAAGATCCGGAGCGCGCGGATCAACGTATCCGCAAGGATCAGTTCCGGTTCACCGTCGAACTCATGGCGCGCCGCCGTGACCTCGCCGCAGTCGTAGACGCCGAACCACACGGTTCCCGGTGACTGCTCCTGCCCCTCAGGTCCGGCCTCGCCGGTCACCGCGACCACCATGTCCGCTCCCAGCAACTCTGCGGTGCTGCTCGCCATCGCGCGCGCCGAGGCCTCCGACACCACCGGGCCCGGCGGTACTCGCAAGAGGCGGTGCTTCACCTGCTCGTGGTAGGCGACGATCCCGCCGCGGAACCACTCGCCGGAGTTCGGAGCACGGCTCAGCTGAGCGGCTATGTCGGGCTGTTTCGATTTCGTTCTGACGGGGCGCGCTGATGGGGCCGCTGTGGCGG
>NZ_BAAAZW010000014.1:0-88788 GCF_039537105.1 Gordonia caeni | reverse complement strand
CGCGCCGTCAAGAACGGGACCTCAAAACGAAACAGCCCGGAATGTCCCCCTGTTCTCGCCTGGGCGCCGCTCTCCGTCAGTCGCAGGCCGCAGCGAGGGGTCTCACACTCCGCACACGTGGCTACTTGCGGGTGCGACGGCCGACGAACCAGCCGATCACGAAGCCGACCAGCACGGTGACCGTCAGCAACAGCCACAGCGGCTGGGTGATCGAGACCCAGCCGATGTTGAAGGTGGCGTCGGCGGTGTTGGTCGCGATGAAGATGATCGCCACGATCACCAGCACGAACGGGAGCCAATACGCCTTGACGAAAGTCGCGGCATCCCTGCCTCCCGCCGGAGACTTCGGTGCGGCGTACTTCGGGTTCTGCTCGATCATGGAAGGCTCCGATGGCTCTCGGGCCGGGCGCAGGAGGATTCCGCCCGGCGTGAATCCATCTAACACCGCAGGACAGCGCCGGTGCGGGCGGCGCGACGGTGCGCATGCGTGCTAGCGTCGAAGAAGAGTTCTCGGGGCGGGGTGAAACTCCCCACCGGCGGTACTGGATCCACCTTGGTGGCTCCGAGCCCGCGAGCGCCCGCGCAGTGCGCGGGGACAGCAGATTCCGGTGCGATTCCGGAGCCGACGGTCACAGTCCGGATGCGAGAGAACGGCAGCGCGGCGCCAGGCCGATGCTTGTCACCCCGAGCGTGTACGCGAAGGAGACAAGTGTTCACCGGAATCGTGGAGGAGCGCGGCGAGATCATCGCTCGCGACGACCTCGACCGAGCCGCCCGCCTACAGATCCGCGGCCCGCTGGTCACCAGCGACGCCTCCCACGGGGACTCGATCGCCGTCAACGGTGTCTGTCTCACCGTCGCCGGTCTCGACGGCGACGTCTTCTCCGTCGACGTGATGGACGAGACCCTGCAGCGCAGCTCTCTCGCACGGCTGGGCGCGGGCTCCCCGGTCAACCTGGAACGGGCGATGGCGGCCGACGGACGGTTCGGCGGCCACATCGTGCAGGGCCACGTCGACGGTGTCGGTGAAGTCGTCCGCATCGATCCGACCGAGAACTGGACGGTGGTGCGCATCGCGGTCCCCACCGAGCTGGCGCGCTACGTGGTGGAGAAGGGGTCGATCACCCTCGACGGCACCTCCCTCACGGTGTCGGCGCTCGGGGAGGACGACGGCCGCACGTGGCTGGAGGTCTCGCTGATCCCCACCACGCTCGCCGAGACGACCCTCGGTCTGGCACGTACCGGGGACCCGGTGAACCTCGAGGTCGATGTGATCGCTAAGTATGTAGAGCGGTTGACCGGCGCGGGCGCGCCGCACCGCAACGAGAAGGGCGAGTGAACGGGATGAGTGACGAGACTTCCACGGTGCGGCTCGACAGCGTCGAACGGGCGCTGGCCGACATCGCCGACGGCAAAGCCGTCGTCGTGGTCGACGATGTGGACCGGGAGAACGAAGGCGACCTGATCTTCGCCGCCGAGAAGGCGACGCCGGAGCTGGTGGCCTTCATGGTGCGCTACACCTCCGGATACGTGTGCGTACCGCTGGAGAGCGCGGACTGCGACCGCCTGGGGCTGCCGCCGATGTATTCGGTGAACCAGGACAAGCACGGCACGGCGTACACGGTGACCGTCGACGCCCGTGAGGGGGTCGGCACCGGCATCAGCGCCGCCGATCGCGCGAAGACGATCCTCACGCTGGCCGAGCCGGACTCCTCCGCACACGACTTCACCCGCCCCGGCCACGTGGTCCCGCTGCGTGCCAAGGAGGGCGGCGTCCTGCGCCGTCCCGGGCACACCGAGGCCGCCGTCGACCTGGCACGGCTGGCGGGGCTGCGTCCGGCCGGCGTGATCTGCGAGGTGGTCAGTCAGAAGGACGAAGGCGAGATGGCGCGCACCGAGGAACTGCGCGTCTTCGCCGACGAGCACGACCTCGCGCTGATCTCCATCGCCGACTTGATCGCCTGGCGCCGCCGCAACGAGAAGCACGTGGTGCGGATCGCCGAGGCGCGCATCCCCACCGAGTTCGGTGACTTCACCGCCGTCGGCTACTCCAGCCCGTACGACGAGGTGGAGCACGTGGCGCTGGTGAAGGGCGACATCACCGGCCCCGACGGCATCGGCGAGGACGTCCTGGTCCGCGTGCACTCGGAGTGTCTGACCGGCGACGTCTTCGGATCGCTGCGCTGTGACTGCGGGCCCCAGCTGAACGCCGCGCTGGCGGCCGTCGCCGAGGAGGGCCGCGGAGTGGTGCTCTACATGCGCGGCCATGAGGGCCGCGGCATCGGGCTGCTGCACAAACTGCAGGCCTATCAGCTGCAGGACGCCGGCTCGGACACCGTCGACGCGAACCTGGAACTGGGTCTGCCCGCGGATGCGCGCGACTACGGTATCGGCGCGCAGATCCTGGTGGACCTGGGCGTCAGGTCGATGCGGCTGTTGACCAACAATCCGGCCAAGCGCGTCGGCCTCGACGGCTACGGGCTGCAGATCATCGACCGCGTGCCGATGCCGGTCCGCCCCAACAAGGAGAATCTGCGCTACCTGCAGACCAAACGCGACCGGATGGGGCACCAACTCGACGGCCTGGACGAGGCGACAGCGGAAGGCGGAGCCGGAGCATGAGCGGCCATGGAGAACCCACTCTGGAACTGGCGGCGGCCGGCGAGCTGAAGGTCGCCGTCGTCGCCTCGCAGTGGCACGAGACCATCTGCACGGCACTGCTCGACGGTGCGGTGAACGCCGCCGCGGCGGCCGGGGTCACGGCACCGACGATCGTCCGGGTGGCCGGGGCCATCGAGCTTCCGGTGATCGTGCAGGCGCTGGCCCGCACCCACGACGCGGTGGTGGCACTGGGCGTGGTGATCAAGGGCGAGACCCCGCACTTCGAGTACGTCTGCGATGCCGTCACCGCCGGCCTCACCCGGGTCTCGCTGGACGAGTCGACGCCCGTGGGCAACGGTGTGCTGACCACCCTGAACGAAGCGCAGGCCCTGAACCGGTCGGGGCTGCCTGGATCCTCGGAAGACAAAGGTGCCCAGGCGATGTCGGCGGCGTTGGCCTCGGCTCTGACTCTTCGCGAGCTCGCCGCACGATGAACACCCCGGCGAAGGCCCAGGGCACCGACACCGACGACGACTGGGATCTGGTCTACCGTCCGCGGGCCATCGTGAAGATCGTGATCGCGGTGATCGCGGTGGTGATCGCCATCCACGTCACCTTCGGGCTGCTGCTGACCGTGTCGTACACGGGGGTCAACGTCGGCTGGGCCGATCAGCTCTCGCTGATCGGTATCGGCGTGGTGATCTCGGCGGCTCTGCTGCTGTTCACCCGGTCTCGGCTGCGCGTGGGACCACGCGGCGTGGGCGTGCGCAATCTGGTGTCCGAGCGCCTCTACGAGTGGGATTCGGTGAAGGGCCTGTCGTATCCGGAGAAGGCGCAGTGGGGGCGGCTGCTGTTCGCCTACGACGAGCACATTCCCGTCATGGCCGTGCAGGCCCGCGACGGCGCCGACGCCGTGGAGGCGATGCGCTCGTTCCGGCAGCTGCGGGAGAAGTACACGGCGCCGCCGGCCGCCGAAGCCTGACGCGGCTCATTTCGCGATCAGGGCACGCAGCGGAACTCCGAGCGCGGCGGCCTGCTGCCGGGCCGCCTCCAGCACCGCCGGATCGGTGCCGCGCGGCAGATCGAGCTCGAACTGCGGCGCGGTGAACGGACGCTGCGAACTGGCGCGCCAGCGCCGCGGCACCGTCCCCGCGGGCAGCACACCGAGGATCGCGACCATCGGGCGCAGAGCGTCGA
The DNA here is from genome assembly GCF_039537105.1 of Gordonia caeni. Lineage (NCBI taxonomy): Bacteria > Bacillati > Actinomycetota > Actinomycetes > Mycobacteriales > Gordoniaceae > Gordonia > Gordonia caeni. The sequence continues at coordinate 84,990 of NZ_BAAAZW010000014.1, read as the reverse complement.
TCGGGTCACCGACGTCGAAGCTCACCACGCCGAGCGATCCCGGCGCACCCGAACGCGCGGTGGCGCGCTGCACCCCGGGAGGTTCGGTGCGCAGGTAGTCGGTCAGCGCCCCGGCGGTGACGAAGGGGTCGCCGGTGGTGCTCGCGTGCAGATCGGAGACGGTCGCCGACAACTCCACCAGAGCCGGGTCGGCGGCGGCGAATTCGCGCACCTGCCCGATCCTGGTCTCCAGTGCGGCCGGCGAGGTGTCGCCCAGGGCGCCGTCGCCGAGCCGGAGGAACACCGAGACGACCGCCTCACCGCCGCTGCCGTTCTCCGCGGGGAAGGCGACCGTCAGGTTGTGGTGGGCGATCTGCTGGTCGGCGCGGTGGGTGGCGATCTCGCTGATCGCCGCGGCCAGCTCCGGATCGGTGAGCCCCGCCCGCAGCTGGACCCGGCTGTCGGCCGAGCCGGTGCCGGGCAGGTCGTTGTTGCCCTGTACCCGGTGCGAGTCCACATCGGCCCGCGTATCGAGATAGCCGCCGAACTCGTCGGCGAATCCGGTTCCGGCGTTCAGGGTGCACCCGGTCACCAGGATCAGGCAGGCCAGCAACCCGGCGAGCACGGCCCTGCGACGGTGACGTGCGGGGGAGTGTCCGGCCCGGACTATCATGTGCGCCAGAGTAGTCCGGCCCGCGCGCGGTCCGGCGGGATCGCCGTTACGGTCAGAGGATGAGCCGATTCCCCATTCCCCGCCGCGACACCCGCAGGCAGGCGGTGACCACCGGGCTGGCCGATCTGGACATCCGGGTCTTCAACGCCATCGCCGATTCACCGAGCCCCCTGCTCGACCAGACCATGAAGCCGCTGTCGGCGGCGGCTGATAAGGGCAAACTCTGGTTCGCTGTCGCCGGGGGCCTGGCACTGACCGGCCGCCCGTCGCTGCAGCGGGGCGCGGTGCGCGGGGTGGTCACCCTCGGCGTGACGAGTCTGGTGGCCAACCAGGTGGGTAAACGCCTGCATCCCCGCCGGCGCCCTGACGCCAGCCGGATCACGTTGCGGCGCTTTCGCCGCCAGCCCACGTCCAGTTCGTTCCCCTCCGGGCATTCGGCCAGCGCCGCCGCCTTCGCCTGCGCCGTCGCCGTGGAGAACCGCCCCGCCGGTTTCCTGCTCGGCGGCGTCGCCGGGCTGGTCGGCCTCTCGCGCATCGTCACCGGCGCGCATTATCCGGGCGACGTCCTCGGCGGCTTCGTGCTCGGTGCCGGTGTCGCGGTGCTCGGCGCACAGCTGACGCCCCCGGTCGACGACCACGCCATCGTCCTCGAACGGCCGCGCCGCTCGGCACAACCTCCCCGGCCCGCCGGCGAGGGCCTGGTGATCCTGCTGAACCCGGAGTCCGGCGACGGCACCGGAATGCGCGTGCAGGAGCGCATCGCCGAGGCGCTGCCCGCCGCGGAGATCGTCGACCTGTCGGAGGTGACCGATCTGGCCGCCACCGCGCGCGAGGCCGCCGCCCGGGCAGAGGTACTCGGGGTGGCCGGGGGCGACGGCACAGTCGGCACCGTGGCGCGGGAGGCCGTGACCGCGGGGCTGCCGCTGGTGGTCTTCCCGGCGGGAACCTTCAATCACTTCGCCAAGGACATCGGTTGCGGAAGCGTCGACGACGCCGTCGCCCGGGTCCGCGCCGGGGAGGCGGTCGACGTGGACGTCCTGTGGCTCAACGACGACACCGTGATCCTCAACACCTCGAGTATCGGCGCCTACCCGGACTTCGTGCGGGCGCGCGACCGCTATGCGCACGGCGTCGCCAAACCGATCGCCGCGATCCGGGCGGGGCTGCACGTGCTGCGGCACAGCGAGCCGGTCACCGTCACCGTCAACGGACGCGAGCAGCAGATCCTGTTCTTCTTCCTCGGCAACTCGATGTACGGGTCGTCCGGGTTCTTCCCGGGACGGCGGACCCGGCTCGACGACGGCCTGATCGACGTGCGGTACCTCACTACCGGGCACCGCTTCGAAACGCTGCGGGTCGCGGCGTCCCTGATCTCCGGCCGCATCAAGAACTCGCGGCTCTACCACGAGGCCCAGGTCCCCGAGTTCCAGATCGACGCGGCGCAGCCGATCCGCGTCGCCCACGACGGGGAGGCCGGGGAGCTCACCACCCGCGCCGCCTACCTGCTCGACTATCGGGGTCTGACGGTGTTCGGCACCAGCGAGGTACCGAGGACCGCGCTGTGACCACCGGCTGGGTGGAGGTTCTCACCCGCATGGTCGACGGCCCGGTCGCACCGGTGACCGGTGTCGTCGAGACCGTCGATCCGGAGCCGGAGTTCCGGATGTGGTTCGGCGAGCTGCCGGTCTTCGTCGGATTCCCGCCCGGCGCGGTGCGGGTATGGCGGGACGGCGCGAAGCTGCGGGTGGACCTGCCCGACGGCACCCCGGTGTTCCGCGGCGACGGGGATCGGTCGTGGTCCTTCGATCCCGCGCAGCCGGCGCAGTCGCCGGTGTCGGGTCCGGCCCGGCGCGTGCACTACACCGGGCCGGCGGACATGCTCGTCGGGCTGCGCGACGCCAACGACTGGGCGCGCACCGACGACTTCACCCGGCCCACCGGTCGGCCCATCGCCGAGATCGACTTCCTCGGCCGCCCGGCCTGGGAGGTGGAGCTGGCGCCGCCCGAACACAAGCCGTATCCGATCCAGTTGGTCGTGGACCGGGCGACCGGGACCGTGCTCGAGATGCGCAACGACGGTGCAGGTGTCCGTGCGTCGTATGTGGAGTTCGCCCAGGCCGACGTGCCCCACGACTGGTACACCTGGGACGGCCCCGTGCTCGACGTCGCCGAACGGGATGCGCGGGAGGGCGCCCGTTTCGACGAGGAGCAGGCCGGGCGCCGGGCCTGGTTCGCCGAGAACGTGGGCGCCCCGGAGTTCACGCTGCCCCTCGCGCTGACCTTCGGTGAGCCGAGCGTGCACGGCGCGCGGCCGGCGGCCGACGGCACCCTCGAAGCCAGTCTGCGCAGTACCACCGGCAATCTGCACGCCCGTCTCGCCCGGCGCCCGCACTCCCCGCAACCGTGGGATCCGGCCTGGGACGGCGACGTGGAACGCTGGTCCGACGGCGACTTCGACTGGGCGTTCACGGTGCCCGGGGCCTCGCTGGACGATGCCGCCCGCGCGGCGGTCCGCGCCGCCTTCGGTCCGGAGCGTGTCGCCGGCCGGCGCCCGGAGGCGTCGCCCGGCGACGCTGTCGGCGGCGACGGCTAGCCTGGAGTCGTGGCCGATCCGACGACCTACCGCCCGGCTCCGGGCACCATTCCGATCGATCCGGGCGTGTACAAGTTCCGTGACGCGCACCGGAGGGTCATCTATGTCGGTAAGGCCAAGAATCTGCGGTCGCGCCTGACGTCGTACTTCGCCGATCTGTCGACCCTGCATCCGCGGACCCGACAGATGGTGACCACCGCCGCGTCGGTGGAGTGGACGGTCGTCGGGACCGAGGTGGAGGCGCTCCAGCTCGAGTACAACTGGATCAAGGAGTTCGATCCCCGGTTCAACGTCCGCTACCGGGATGACAAGACCTACCCGATGCTCGCGGTCACCATGAACGAGGAGTATCCGCGGATCTTCGTCTACCGCGGCCCGCGGCGGCCGGGGGTGCGGTACTTCGGCCCGTACGCGCACGCGTGGGCCATCCGCGAGACCGTGGATCTGCTGACGCGGGTCTTCCCGGTGCGGACGTGCTCCAACGGGGTCTTCCGGCGCAACGCCCAGATGGGCCGGCCGTGCCTGCTGGGATACATCGACAAGTGCGCGGCCCCGTGCGTGGACCGGGTCGACGCCGCCGAGCATCGCGAGATCGCCGAGGATTTCTGCGACTTCCTGGCCGGTAAGACCGACTCCCTGATCCGCCGGCTGGAACGCGAGATGGCCGCCGCCTCAGCCGATCTCGACTTCGAGCGGGCCGCGCGCCTGCGCGACGACATCTCGGCACTGCGCCGCGCGATGGAGAAGCAGGCGGTGGTCCTCGGCGACGGCACCGACGCCGACGTGATCGCCATGGTCGGCGACGAGCTGGAGACCTCGGTGGCGATCTTCCACGTGCGCGGCGGACGGGTCCGCGGCGAGCGCGGCTGGGTGGTGGAAGTCCAGGAGAATGCGACGCTGGGCGATCAGGTGGGGACCTTCCTGCTGCAGTTCTACGGTGACGAACTGGAGATGAGTTCCGGTGTGCCGCGCGAGGTGCTGGTCCCCGAACTGCCCGACGACCACGAGCAGCTGACGCAGTGGCTGTCGCAGCGCCGGGGGAGCCGGGTCTCGTTGCGGGTGCCGCAGCGCGGCGACAAACGCGCCCTCGCCGAGACCGTGGAGCGCAACGCGGGCGAGGCGCTGACCCGGCACAAGCTCAAGCGGGCCGGCGACCTCACGACGCGGTCGGCGGCGCTCACCGAACTGCAGGAGGCGCTCGGCATGGACGAAGCCCCCCTGCGCATCGAGTGCATCGACATCTCGCACGTCCAGGGCACCGATGTGGTCGCCTCGCTGGTGGTCTTCGAGGACGGTCTGCCGCGCAAGTCCGACTACCGGCACTACGCCATCCGGGAGGCGGCCGGCGACGGCCGCTCCGACGACGTCGCCTCCATCGCCGAAGTGACCCACCGCCGGTTCCTGCGGCATCGCGGCGACGGCACCGGCGAATCCGGCCCACTCCCCGCCGCCGCCGGCAACGGCGCCGCCGCCGACAACGGGGGTGATCTGGCTCCGGAGGCCGCCCTCGACCCGGCGACCGGCCGGCCGCGCCGCTTCGCCTATCCGCCCAATCTGTTCGTCGTCGACGGCGGTCAGCCGCAGGTCCACGCGGCCGCCGCGGTGCTCGACGAGCTGGGCGTCACCGACGTGACCGTCATCGGTCTGGCGAAACGGCTGGAAGAAGTCTGGGTTCCAGGCGACGATGAACCCGTGATCCTGCCGCGCAACTCCGAAGCACTGTTTCTGTTGCAGCGGATCCGCGACGAGGCCCACCGGTTCGCGATCGGCTTCCACCGCTCCAAGCGGAGCAAGCGGATGACGGCCTCGGCGCTGGACGGAATCACCGGCCTGGGCGCAACCCGGCGTACCGCGCTCGTCACCCACTTCGGCTCCGTCGCCCGGCTCAAGGAGGCGGACGTCGACCAGATCGCCGAGGTGCCGGGGATCGGCAAGACCACCGCGCGCACAGTTCACGAAGCCCTGCACGCCGAGGCCGAGCCGCCACCGGCGGCACCGACCTCCGACCGCACCGCCGCCCGCCGGAAATCCGCCGGCCGGACCGCCTCCACGGAAAGGACGCCGCAGTGAGCCAACCCGACGGCCCGACCACCACCGTCCTGTTCGTCACCGGCATGTCGGGCGCCGGCCGGACGTCGGTCGCCAACGTGCTCGAGGACGACGGCTGGTACGTCGCCGACAACGTCCCGGTCTCGACGATCGCTCAGGTGGTCGATGCCGCCCAGACCAGTGAGATCGGCGCCCAGAAGGTCGCGATGGTTGTGCGGCCCACCGGTCCCACCTTCGCCGCCGACCTGCGGCGTCTGCGCGGCGAACTCGCCGACGGCGGCGCGCACACCTCGCTGCTCTTCGTCGATGCCTCCGGTCCCGTCCTGATCCGCCGCTTCGAGCAGGTGCGCCGGCGCCATCCGCTGCAGGGTGCGGGCACGCTGTCGGAGGGCATCGCGGCCGAGCGCCAGATGCTCGCTGAGGTCAAGGCCGACGCCGACACGGTGATCGACACCTCGGACCTCTCGGCGACCCGGCTGCGCACCCTGGTCGCCGATGCCTTCCCGTCGCAGACCGGGACGGGGATGACCATCGCGGTGCAGTCGTTCGGTTTCAAGTACGGTCTGCCGATCGACTGCGACCTGGTCGCCGACATGCGCTTCCTGCCGAACCCGTACTGGATTCCCGAGCTGCGCGAGCACAACGGCCGTGACGGCGAGGTCCGCGACTACGTCCTCGGCCAGTCCGATGCGGGCGAGTTCCTGGACCGCTACGTCGACCTGGTCGACATCATCGCGCGCGGCTATCTGCGAGAAGGCAAGAGCTACATGACGATCGGGATCGGCTGCACCGGCGGGAAGCACCGGAGCGTGGCGATCACCGAAGAGCTCACGCGGCGGCTGGCCGCCGAAACCGACGCCGACGGCGCTCCGCGCTACGAGGTGGCCCCCAGCCACCGTGACCTGGGCCGCGAGTGAACGCGCCGGCACCGCCACCGGTACGGGACGGGCTCACCGCCGTCGCCCTCGGCGGCGGCCACGGTCTGTACAACACCCTCACGGCACTGCGCTACCTGACTCCTCAGGTGACCGCGGTGGTCACCGTCGCCGACGACGGCGGCTCCTCCGGGCGCCTGCGCCGCGAACTGGGCCGCACGCCGCCCGGCGATCTGCGGATGGCGCTGGCCGCACTGCTGTCGGCACCGGCCGCGCTCGACGAGCTGCGTGCCACCGATCCGTCGTCGGCCGAGCGGCGCGCCACCTGGGCCGCGATCCTGCAGCACCGGTTCGGCGGAAGCGGTGCCCTGGCCGGACACCCGGTGGGCAATCTGCTGCTGTCCGGGGTGGACGAGTACACCGGTGACGTGGTCGCCGCCCTCGACGCGGTGGTGGACTTGTTCGGCATCGACGGCCGGGTGCTGCCGATGGCCACCGAGCCGCTGGTGATCGAGGCCGATGTGACCGGATTGGAGGAGGACCCCCGGATGAGCCGGGTGATCCGCGGGCAGGTCGCGGTGGCCACCACGCCGGGCGTGGTGCGGCGGGTCCGGCTGACCCCGGCCGCGCCGGTCGCGTGCCCGGACGCGGTGGCCGCCATCGGTGCCGCCGACGTGGTGACGCTGGGCCCCGGTTCCTGGTTCTCCAGCGTCATCCCGCACGTGCTGGTCCCCGAACAGCTCGCTGCGCTCACGCGGACACGGGCCCGCAAGATCCTGTTCGTCAACCTCGCCGCCGAACCGGGGGAGACCACCGGGTTCTCGGTGGAACGGCACCTGCACGTGCTGAGCGCCCACGCCGGCGCCCTGCAGATCGACGACGTCGTGGTCGACGCGGCCTCGGTGCCGGCCGGTCGCGAACGCGAACACCTGGAACGCGCCGCCCGCCTGTTCGGCGCGCAGCTGCGCAGTGCCGACCTCGCCGGTGACGGGCTCCACGTTCACGATCCGGTCAAGACCGCAGTTACTCTCGACCGTCTGCTGGAGGAGTGAATCCGGAACTGACTCTGCGGTAACATGTAGCAATTCCACTGCGGTTGAACCAGAAGGAGGCGTGGTCGATTTGGCCATGACAGGGGCGGTCAAAGATGAGCTGAGCCGACTCTCGGTGGCGCAGCTCAGCTGCCGGAAAGCAGAGGTCTCGGCACTTCTCCGCTTCGCCGGAGGCCTGCACATCGTGGCGGGCCGCGTGGTGGTGGAGGCCGAGGTGGACCTGGGCAACGTCGCACGGCGGCTGCGCTCGGAGATCCACGATCTGTTCGGCTATCCCTCCGAGGTGCACGCGCTTCGGTCCGGTGGCGTGCGCAAGAGCTCGCGCTACATCGTCCGGGTGAGCAAGGACGGGGAGGCGCTCGCCCGCCAGACCGGGCTGCTCGATCCGCGCGGGCGGCCCGTCCGCGGTCTGCCCGCACAGGTGGTCGGCGGCAGCATCGGCGACGCCGAGGCGGCCTGGCGCGGTGCTTTCCTGGCGCACGGTTCACTCACCGAACCGGGACGGTCGTCGTCGCTCGAAGTCAGCTGTCCCGGACCGGAGGCCGCACTCGCGCTGGTGGGCGCGGCCCGCCGGCTCAACGTGGTGGCCAAGGCACGCGAGGTGCGCGGCAGCGACCGCGTGGTGATCCGCGACGGCGAGGCCATCGGCGCCCTCCTGACCCGGATGGGGGCTCAGGAGACCCGCCTGGTCTGGGAGGAGCGGCGGATGCGCCGCGAGGTCCGGGCCACCGCGAACCGACTGGCCAACTTCGACGACGCCAACCTGCGCCGGTCGGCCCGTGCCGCCGTGGCCGCGGCCGCACGCGTGGAGCGTGCCCTGGAGATCCTCGGCGACGACGTGCCCGACCACCTGGTGGCCGCCGGCACCCTTCGCGTGCAGCATCGGCAGGCCTCACTGGAGGAGCTCGGCCAGCTGGCCGATCCGCCGATGACCAAGGACGCCGCGGCCGGGCGGATCCGCCGTCTGCTGTCGATGGCCGACAAGAAGGCCCACGCGGAGGGGCTGCCGGACACCGAGTCGGCGGTCACTCCCGAACTGCTGGACGAAGCCTGACGTGGGATCGGAATCGCCGAGCTGCACCGTGTCGCAGCGGATCCTCACCGACGGCCGTCCGGTCGGCTACATGGTGCGCGACGAGCTGGGCTGGAGCTTCCTGGCCGGGGACGAGACCCAGGAGTACGTCGACGACCCGGCGAACCTCGCCCTGACGTCCCTGACCGAGATGGTCGCGCGCGAACCCGCGATCGAACCGCACCTGACCGCCGCTGTCGGCACGGCGCTGGTGCGCACACCGACCGGGTTCGCCGTGGAGCGCGGTCCCGAGCCGACCGGGTCCGGCGAACCGGCGCCGGGCCTGCACCCGGAGTATCCGGTGGCCACCGGTGTCACCGCGCTGTCGCCGCAGTGGTCGGTCACCCTGCCCCATCCGATGAACCGCCGGCTCGAGGACGGATCGCTGGTGCTGTGGCGCCCCGGGGTGACCGCCTGGCTCAGCCTGTGGAACCTGCGGTCCGGTGAGAGCCCTGCGGCCTGTATCGAGCGGCTGTCCGCGCAGGCGCCGCCGCACCGCTTCGACGTGCGCCGCTGGCGCCACGGCGAGCTCCAGTTCGTCGGCTACCGCGTGCCCGAACCGACCGGCCCCGCCGCGGTACCGCCGCTGTACGGTTTCGCCGCCGGACCGACCGGGTACCTCGCGATCGCCGTCTACTTCGACGACGAGGCGGCGCTGACCGAGGCCGGGACCATTCTCGCCTCGGCGCAATCGCCCGCGGGCGCCGACGCCGGGACGTGACGCACGCCGCATCGGGACCTTCTGCTGACCGGTCACGCGCCGACGATTAGGCTGGGTCGAAGTGGGCCGGACATTCCCACCGGCTCTTCATCCCTGGCTAAGGAGCACACAGTGACCGTTCGGGTAGGCATCAACGGATTCGGCCGTATCGGCCGCAACTTCTTCCGTGCCGTGCAGGCGCAGAACAAGGACGGCGCGGCCGACATCGAGATCGTGGCCGTCAACGACCTGACCGACATCAACACCCTGGCTCACCTGCTGAAGTTCGACTCGATCCTGGGCCGTCTGCCCGAAGACGTCTCGGTGGACGGCGACTACATCGTCGTGGGCGATCAGCGCATCAAGGCGCTCGCCCTGCGCGAGGGACCTGCCGCCCTGCCGTGGGCCGACCTGGGGGTCGACGTGGTGGTCGAGTCGACCGGCATCTTCACCGCCCGCGACGCCGCCGAGGGGCACCTGAAGGCGGGCGCCAAGAAGGTCATCATCTCGGCTCCGGCCAAGGACCCCGACCTGACCGTGGTGATGGGCGTCAACGACGACAAGTACGACGGCAGCCAGAACATCATCTCCAACGCCTCGTGCACCACCAACTGCCTCGGCCCGTTCGCCAAGGTCCTCCACGACACCTTCGGCATCAAGCAGGGCCTGATGACCACGGTGCACGCCTACACCCAGGACCAGAACCTGCAGGATGCGCCGCACAAGGATCTGCGCCGCGCCCGCGCCGCCGCCCTGAACATCGTGCCGACCTCGACCGGCGCCGCCAAGGCCATCGGCGAGGTGCTGCCCGAGCTCAAGGGCCGCCTCGACGGTTACGCCCTGCGCGTGCCGATCCCCACCGGTTCGGTCACCGACCTCACCGTGGAGCTGGAGAAGGAGGCCACGGCCGAGGAGATCAACGCCGCCATGAAGGCCGCCGCCGAAGGCCCGATGAAGGGCATCCTGAAGTACTACGACGCACCGATCGTCTCGAGCGACATCGTGACCGATCCGCACTCGTCGCTCTTCGATGCCGGTCTGACCAAGGTGATCGGCAACCAGGTCAAGGTGGTCTCCTGGTACGACAACGAGTGGGGCTACTCCAACCGCCTCGCCGACCTGATCACCCTCGTGAGCAAGTCGCTGTAGAGATATGGCTGTACGTACTCTCAAAGACCTTCTGGCCGAAGGAGTTTCCGGTCGCGGCGTGCTCGTCCGGTCGGACTTCAACGTGCCTCTCGAGAACGGGAAGATCACCGATCCGGGCCGCATCCTGGCGAGCGTTCCCACGCTCGCGCAGCTGGCCGACGCCGGAGCGAAGGTGATCATCACCGCGCACCTGGGCCGTCCGAAGGGCGAGCCGGATCCGGCGTTGTCGCTGGCGCCGGTGGCCGCCCGCCTGTCGGCCGAGCTGGGCCGCAACGTCCAGCTCGCCGGCGACGTGGTCGGCTCGGATGCGCTCGCGCGGGCCGAGGGACTCACCGACGGGGACGTCCTGTTGCTGGAGAACATCCGCTTCGATCCGCGCGAGACCGCCAAGGACGACGCCGAGCGGGCCGGTCTGGCTAAGGCTCTGGTGGAGCTGGTCGGCGACGACGGCGCCTTCGTCTCCGACGGCTTCGGTGTGGTCCACCGCAAGCAGGCCTCCGTCTACGACGTGGCCTCGCTGCTGCCGTCGTACGCCGGCGACCTGGTGGCCGCCGAGGTGGAGGTGCTCAAGCGCATCACCACCGATGTGGAGCACCCGTATGCGGTGGTCCTGGGCGGCTCCAAGGTCTCCGACAAGCTGGCCGTCATCGAGGCGCTGGCCCCCAAGGTCGACACCCTGGTGATCGGCGGCGGCATGGCCTTCACCTTCATCAAGGCCCAGGGCAGCCCCGTCGGCGATTCACTCCTGCAGGAAGACATGGTCGACACCTGCAAGGAACTGCTCGACCGGTTCGGCGATGTGATCCACCTGCCGCACGACATCGTGGTGGCCGACGAGTTCGCCGCCGATGCCGAGACGTCGATCGCGTTCACCCGCGACGGCTTCACCGAGGGGATGGGCCTGGACATCGGCCCGGGCAGCGTGGAGCGGTTCTCCGCTGTGTTGCGCAGCGCCAAGACCGTCTTCTGGAACGGCCCGATGGGCGTGTTCGAGTTCGAGCGGTTCTCCACCGGTACCCGCGGGGTGGCCGAGGCGATCGCGGCGGCCACCCAGGACGGCGCCTTCAGCGTCGTCGGCGGCGGCGACTCGGCGGCGGCGGTGCGGTCCTTCGGACTGCCCGACGATGCCTTCTCGCACATCTCGACCGGGGGAGGGGCCTCTCTGGAATACCTGGAGGGCAAGGAACTGCCCGGTCTGACTGTTCTCGAACAAGGGGCATAACTGATGGCTGACGCACGTAAACCGCTCATCGCGGGCAACTGGAAGTGCAACCTGAACCACTTCGAGGCCATCGCGCTGGTGCAGAAGATCGCCTTCGCGCTGCCCGAGAAGTACTTCGACAAGGTCGACGTCACGGTGCTGGTGCCGTTCACCGACATCCGCAGCGTCCAGACCATCGTCGACGGCGACAAGCTGTTGCTCACCTACGGTGCGCAGGACGTCTCCGAGCACGACTCGGGCGCCTACACCGGCGAGATCAGCGGCGCCTTCCTGGAGAAGCTGGGCTGCACCTTCGTCACGATCGGGCACTCGGAGCGGCGCACGCTGCACGCCGAGACCGACGAGGTGGTCCTGCGCAAGACCAAGGCCGCTCTGCGGCACGGACTCACCCCGATCGTGTGCATCGGCGAGGGCCTGGACGTGCGTGAGGCGGGGGAGCACGTCGCCTACAACGTCGCACAGCTCAAGGCGTCCCTGGCCGGCCTGACCGCCGAGGAGGTCGGGAAGGTGGTCGTGGCCTACGAACCGGTCTGGGCCATCGGCACCGGCCGCGTCGCCAGCGCCCAAGATGCGCAGGAGGTCTGCGGTGCAGTGCGGGAGGCGCTCGCCGAGATCGCCGATCCGGCGACCGCCGCAGGCGTCCGGGTCCTGTACGGGGGCAGCGTCAACGCCAAGAACGTCGCCGAGATCGTCGGGCAGTCCGACGTCGACGGCGCCCTGGTCGGCGGCGCCTCGCTGAAGGCGGACGAGTTCGCTCAGCTCTCGGCGATCGCCGCGGGCGGGCCCTTGCTCTGACCGGCAGCATCATCGCGTAGACTGTGGCGGGTCGCCCTCCGGGGCGGCCTGCCACAGTTCATTTGACCGAACGGATTCCTCCCTCGTGACTACCGCGCTCAACATCGGCCTGATCATCACCAGCTTGCTGCTGATCGTTCTGGTGCTGCTGCATCGTGCCAAGGGTGGCGGTCTGTCCTCGCTGTTCGGTGGCGGCGTCCAGTCGAGCCTGTCCGGCTCCTCGGTGGTCGAGAAGAACCTGGACCGCATCACCATCTTCATCGGCCTGATCTGGGTGATCTTCATCATCGGTGTCGGCCTCGACATCAAGTACTCCTGACCTGCGGCGGGCTGCGCCCGCACTCGATCCGGTACGCGCTGCGCGTGCCGGATTCGTCGTCTCCGGGACCGCCTCTGCACCCCGAGCACTGACACGGGACCGATGACCGGCAATACTTGTCGGCATGCATCTTGACGACCGATCCGACGCATCCGCAGACTCCGACGCCCGGCCGGCTTCCGATGTCAGAGGGCATTCCGATGTGGTCGCCAGCGCGATCGGCAGGCCGATGATCGAGCACATCCGGGTCGACGACACCGGTCGCGCGGCCACCGAGCCGCTGCGCGAAGACATCCGGTTCCTCGGCGGGTTGCTGGGGGACGTGATCGCCGCGCACGCCGGCCCGGAGACCTTCGAATTGGTCGAGAGTTCCCGGCGCGATGCGTTCGCGCTCCGGTACGACGAGATCACCCGCGACGACCTCGCCGCGCGCTACACCGACCCGTCGGTCCGCCAGCTGATGCCGGTGGTCCGGGCCTTCTCCAACTTCGCACTGCTGGCCAATCTGGCCGAGGACCTGCATCGGGAACGCCGGCGCCGGATCCACCTGCGCGCAGGCGATCCGCCGCAGCCGTCGAGCCTGGCCGCGACCTTCGAGGCTCTCGAGGCGGCCGGGCTGAGTGATCAGCAGGTGGGGACAGCGCTCGCGCACGCGGCGGTCGTGCCGGTGATCACCGCACATCCCACCGAGACGCGCCGCCGCAGCGTCTTCGATGCGCAGAACCGGATCACCGAGCTGATGCGCGTCCGCGCCCGCACCGAGCTGACGCCGGACGAGCAGGAGCGGCTCGACCGGGACATCTACGAGCAGATCCTGCTGCTCTGGCAGACCGCGCTGATCCGGTTGCGGCGCCTGACCATCAGCGACGAGATCACCACCGGACTGCGCTACTACGACGCCTCGTTCTTCCGGGTGGTGCCGAACCTGAACCGCGACGTGCGCCGCGCGCTCACCGCCGCCTACCCCGGCTCGGAGCTGGACGGACTGTCGATGATCCGGATGGGATCCTGGATCGGCGGCGACCGGGACGGCAACCCGTACGTGACCGCCGACGTGGTCACCGAGGCCACCGGTTCGGCCGCCGCTGCGGCATTGCGCCACCACCTCGACGAGGTCAGCCGGCTGCGCCAGGAACTGGCGATGTCGTCCCGGCTGGTCACCCCGGTCACCGCGGAACTGCGGGCGCTCAGCGGGCGTTCCGCCGAGGACGACGACGAACCGTTCCGGTCGGCCCTGCACACCGTCCGGGGCCGTTTGGCGGCCACCGCGAGGCAACTGCTGGGCGACGACTTCCTGTCGGCGCACGAGCGCGAATGGGCCGCCGCTGCCGAGGCGTACCCGGATCCGCAGGCGTTCCTGGCCGACCTGGACGTGGTGGACACCGCCCTGCGGACGGTGGTCGACGACACGATCGCCGACAACCGGCTCGGTTCGCTGCGTGAAGCGGTCCGCACATTCGGCTTCCACCTGTCCGGTCTGGACATGCGGCAGAACTCGGAGATGCACGAACAGGTGGTGGGCGAGCTGCTCGCCTGGTCGGGCGTGTGCCCAGACTACGGAGCCCTCGAGGAATCCGAGCGGGTCGCGTTGCTGAGTGCCGAACTCACCTCGCGGCGCCCGCTGACCACTCCCGACGCCCGGCTGAGCGAAGTGGCCGACAAGGAACTCGCGGTGGTGCGGGCGGCGGCCCGCGCCGTCGAGCGCTTCGGTGCGGCGGCGGTCCCGACCTACATCATCAGCATGTGCACGTCGGTCTCGGACATGCTCGAGGCGATGGTGCTGCTCAAGGAGGCCGGCCTCTACGGTCTCGGCGACGACGATGCTCCGGTGTGCACGGTACGGGTGGTGCCGCTGCTGGAGACCATCGAAGACCTGCAGGCCGGCGCCGAGATCATCACCGCCGCCCTGGAGCTGCCGTTCTATCGCGCGCTGATCGATGCGCAGCAGGGTGCGCAGGAGATCATGCTCGGCTACTCCGACTCCAACAAGGACGGCGGCTACCTGGCGGCCAACTGGGCGCTGTATCGCGCCGAGCTGGATCTGGTGCAGGCGGCGGCCGACGCCGGGATCGTGCTGCGGCTGTTCCACGGACGCGGCGGCACCGTGGGCCGTGGCGGGGGACCGAGCTACGACGCGATCCTCGCGCAGCCGCCGGGGGCCGTTCAGGGCTCGCTCCGCCTGACCGAACAGGGCGAGATCATCGCGGCCAAGTACGCCGAGCCGGTGGTGGCGCGCCGCAATCTGGAGACGCTGCTGGCGGCGACACTCGAATCGACGCTGCTCGACACCGAGGGGCTCGGCGACTCCCAGGAGGCTTACCGCGTCCTCGACGAGCTCGCCGCTCTGGCCCGCACGGCCTACAGCGAGCTGGTCCACCAGACCCCGGGCTTCGTGGAGTACTTCACCGATTCCACGCCGCTGTCGGAGATCGGCGCACTGAACATCGGCAGCCGCCCGACCTCGCGCAAGCAGACCACCGCGATCTCCGATCTGCGGGCCATTCCGTGGGTGCTGTCGTGGACGCAGTGTCGCGTGATGCTGCCCGGCTGGTATGGGACCGGAAGCGCCTTCGCGGAGTGGATCGGGGACGACCCCGATCGCCTGGAACTGCTGTCCGGGTACTACCGGAGCTGGCCGTTCTTCCGGTCGGTGATGTCGAACATGGCGCAGGTGCTGGCCAAGTCGGACCTGGGGCTGGCGGCGCGGTACGCCGAACTGGTGCCCGATGCGCAGTTGCGCGAACGCGTCTTCGGCAAGATCGCGGACGAACACGCGCGAACGCTGGAGATGTACGCGAAGATCACCGGCACCGACGATCTGCTCGCCGACAACGATGCCCTCAAACGATCGGTGTACAACCGCTTCCCGTATCTGGAGCCGCTCAACCTGTTGCAGATCGAGTTGCTGCGCCGCTTCCGCGGGGGAGAGGACACCTCGGAGATCCGCCGCGCCATCCAGCTGACCATGAACGGCTTGGCGACCGCCCTGCGCAACAGCGGCTAGGCGGACTCCGTCTCCGGGGCCCGTCACGAACCCAGCGCTGGTCCACAAACCCAGCACTGGTCCGCGGACCCAGCGCTCGCGACCGCTGGGTCTGCGGACGACCGCTGGGTATGGGGCAGGGACGGGGCGGCCCCGCTACGGGAGGTCCGCGGCAGCGGCCGGATCCAGGAACCAGACGGTGCGTTCGGTGCCGTGGGCGCCGGCGCACGGCCAGTCGGCCCGGTCGGCCCCGTCGTGGGCGGCGGCGACGGCCTGCGCCTTCTCCGCGCCGGACACCAGGAACCACACCTCGCGGGAGCGGTTGATCACCGGGAAGGTGAGGGTGATCCGGCGCGGCGGTGGTTTGGGGGAGTCTTCGACGGCCACCACGGTCGCCGCCTCCTCGGCGGTCGCCGCGGTGTGCGGGAACAGTGAGTTGATGTGTCCCTCGCCCCCCATGCCCAGCAGGTGGACGTCGAACACCAGATCGTCTCCCACCAATTCGGCGTAGGCGCGGGCGGCCGCGGCGATGTCGTCGCCGTGGTCGCCGTCGGAGGCCGGCATGGGATGGATCCGGGCCGGATCGGCGCCGATCACGCCGAACAGTGCCTCGCGGGCCTGACCCTCGTTGCGTTCGGGGTCGGCCGCCGGGACGAAGCGCTCGTCTCCCCAATACACCTCCACGTGCGACCAGTCGACCGATCCCGGGTCGGCCGCCAGCGCGCGCAGCAGCGCGATGCCGTTGGAACCTCCGGTCAGGGCCACGACGGCGGTGCCGCGGGCGTCCTGGGCCCGCCGGACGGCGTCGGCGAAGCGGGCCGCGGCCGTGGCCACCAGTTCCGCGGGATCGTCGAAGATCAGGGTCTCGAGTTCACTCATGTCCACTCACGCGTCTTCCACTGTTTCGGTCTTGGTGATGCTGGAAAGTCCTTCCAGCGCACGCAGGTACACCTCGTCGGCGTCCAGGCGCCGCAGTTCCTCGGCCAGGCATTCGGCCGTGGTCCGCCGCTGGAACGGGGCGCGGCCGTCGGGGTGACCGGGGGAGCGCAGCACACCGCCGATCTCGTCCACCGTCATCTCCAGCGGGCCGTCGGACCGTTCCAGCCGCACCAGCCAGTTCCCGGTGGAGCGGGTGACCGGCACCTGCAGGGCGGAGGCCAGCCAGCCGGCGAACAGATCCAGCCCGGGACTGCCCGCGGGCCCCTGAACCCGAGCCGCGGTGATGCCGGGGTGCGGTGGCCGGTCCACCGCCGAGACCAGCATGGCGCGCCAGGGCGTCGTCGAACTCCACGCCAGGTCGGTGTCTCCGGGGCGGTAGCCGGCCGCACGCTCGGCCAGCGCCGCTGCCGGATCGGCGGCGGCCCGCGCATCGGTGATGCGCCGGGATGCCAAGCGGCCCAGGCGGTCCGACGCCGGCCTTGCGGGGGCACGCCCCGGCCACCAGGTCACCACCGGGGTGTCCGGCAGCAGGAACGGCGTCACCACGGCGTGCGCGTGATCGGCCAGCTCACCCTGCAGCGCCAACACCACCACCTCGGAGGCTCCGGCGTCGCCGCCGACGCGGATCTGCGCATCGAGCCGGTCGGGTGCCCTCCGGTCGCCGCGCGTCACGACGATCACGCGGCACGGATGCTCGCGGCTGGCCTGATTGGATGCGGCGACCGCCGTCTCGGCCACCTCGCCCGGCTCGGTGTCGATGATGAGCGTCAACACGCGGCCGACCGTCACCTCGCCGCCGGAGTTGCGCATCCGCACCAGCTTCTTGCTGACGTCCTGGGTGGAGGTCTCGGGCAGATCGACGATCATCGCACTCTCCTCACGGCCGGCGCCAGGCCCGGCCGGTCCGTTCCAGCATCGCGTCCGCGGACTCGGGGCCCCAGGTGCCGGCCTCGTAGATCTCCGGTCCCGCATCGTCGGCGCGGGCCCACGCGTCCAGCACCGGGTCCAGGATCTGCCAGCTCAGTTCGACCTCTTCGTTCACCGGGAACAGGGAGGGCTCACCGAGCAGCACGTCGAGCAGCAGGCGTTCGTAGGCTTCGGGGGAGCTGACGTTGAAGGCTTCGCCGTAACTGAAGTCCATGTTGACGTCGCGGACCTCCATGCCGGTGCTGGGCACCTTGGAACCGAACCGCAGCGTGACCCCCTCGTCGGGCTGGATCCGGATCACCATCGCGTTCTGGCCGAGCTCGGCGGTCATCGAATCGTCGAACGGCAGATGCGGTGCGCGCTTGAAGACCAGGGCGATCTCGGTGACGCGGCGGCCGAGGCGTTTGCCGGTGCGCAGATAGAACGGCACCCCGGCCCAGCGGCGGGTGTCCACCTCCAGAGCGATGGCCGCGAAGGTCTCGGTGGTCGAGTCGGGCGGGAATCCCTCTTCGACCAGTCCGGACACGTGCTCGGAGCCCTGCCATCCCGGTCCGTACTGGCCGCGCGCCGAGTTCTCCTCAAGCGGGAGGATGTTCCGCGTCGACGAGAGCACCTTGATCTTCTCGGCCTGCAGTTCGCGGGGAGAGAACGAAATCGGCTCCTCCATCGCGATCAGTGCGAGCAGTTGCAGCAGATGGTTCTGGATCACGTCCCGGGCGGCGCCGATGCCGTCGTAGTAGCCGGCCCGGCCGCCCAGACCGATGTCCTCGGCCATGGTGATCTGGACGTGGTCGATGGAGTTGCTGTTCCACAGCGGCTCGAAGAGCTGGTTGGCGAATCGCAGCGCCAGGATGTTCTGCACCGTCTCCTTGCCCAGGTAGTGGTCGATGCGGAAGACCGACTCCTCGGGGAAGACACTGTTGACCAGCTCGTTGAGCTCGATGGCGCTGTCCAGATCGTGCCCGAAGGGCTTCTCGATCACCACGCGCTGCCACGTGTCGGCGGCACCGGAGACGGCCATCCCGGTGCGTTTGAGCTGACTGAGCACCGTCGGGAAGGCGTTCGGCGGAATCGCCAGGTAGAAGGCGTGATTGCCGTCGGTGCCGTGCTTGGCGTCCAGTTCGGTGAGCGTCTGCTTCAACTCGTCGAAGGCCGCGTCGTCGTCGAACGAGCCCTCGACGAAGCGAATCCCCTCGGCCAGACGCTCCCACTGCTCCTCGCTGAACCCGGTCCGGGAATGCTCCTTGACCGCGTCCTTGACCGTCTCGGCGAACTCCTGGTCGCTCCACTCGCGGCGGGCGAAACCGACCAGCGCGAAGCTCGGCGGCAGCAGACCGCGGTGGGCCAGATCGTAAACGGCAGGCATCAGCTTGCGGCGCGACAGATCGCCGGTGACGCCGAAGATCACCAGGGCCGAGGGCCCGGCGATCCTCGGCAGCCGCCGATCATTCGGGTCGCGCAGCGGATTGGTCCACGCACCGGATCTGCCTGCGCCGGACGTGCCCGCGCCGGGAGTCGCCGCAGGCCCCATCGGTCAGGCCTTCGCGGCGGAGATCTGAGCAGCGGTGGCGGTGAGCAACTCGTCCCACGCCGCCTCGAACTTGCTGACGCCTTCGGACTCCAGCAGGGCGAAGACGTCGGGCAGGTCGATCCCCACCCGGGTGAGGGCGTCGAAGACCTCGCGGCTCTCGGCGGCCTTGCCCACAATGGACGAGGTGTTCACCCAGCCGTGGTCGGCGAAGGCCTCCATGGTCTTGCCCGGCATGGTGTTCACCGTGTCGGGGGCCACCAGCTCGCTGACGTACAGCGTGTCCGGGTAATCCGGGTTCTTGACGCCGGTCGAGGCCCACAGCGCCCGCTGCGGCCGTGCCCCCTGCGCCTTCAGGTCCGGGAAGCGCACGCCGAGCTCGAAGACCTCCTGGAAGGCGGCGTAGGCCAGGCGGGCGTTCGCCAGGCCGGCCTTGCCGCGCAGTTCCAGCGCCTCTGGGGTGCCGATGGCGTCGAGGCGCTTGTCGATCTCGGTGTCCACGCGGGAGACGAAGAACGAGGCCACCGAGACGATCTTGGAGATGTCGTGCCCGTTCTCCAGTGCGGCGTCCAGGCCGTTGAGGAAGGCGTCGATCACCTCGCCGTAGCGTTCCACCGAGAAGATCAGGGTCACGTTGACGCTGATGCCCTCGGCGAGCACCCGGGTGATCGCCGGCAGGCCGGCCTTGGTGGCCGGGATCTTGATCAGCGTGTTGGGCCGGTCGACCAGATTCCACAGCTCGACGGCCTGGGCGACGGTGGCGTCGGTGTCGTGCGCCAACCGCGGATCCACCTCGATCGAGACGCGGCCGTCCACGCCGTCGCTGTCGGTCCAGACCTGTTCGAAGACGCCGCACGCCGCGCGGACGTCGTCGGTGGTGATCGCAGTGAGCACCGCGTCCACATCGGCGCCCTCGGCGGCGAGACGGGCGATCTGCTCGTCGTAGGTGTCGGCGTTGGCGATCGAGTTCTGGAAGATCGACGGGTTGGTGGTCACGCCGACCACCGAGCGGCCGTCGATCTCGTCCTGCAGACCGCCCGAGGCGATCAGGTCGCGGGACAGGTCGTCGAGCCAGACCGACACCCCCGCGGCGGACAGCTCAGCGAGTTTCGGGTTCTGTGTCATGTCGTTTCTCCTGTCGGGGTGTGGGGTCAGCGCCCGAGCAGCCGGCGTGCGGCGGCGGCGACTGCCTCAGCGGTGATGCCGAACTCCTCGTAGAGCTTCTGGTACGGGGCGGAGGCGCCGAAGTGCTCCAGCGAGACGATCTCGCCGGAGGACGCGGAGATACCGCCGCCGCCGGAGATCACGCGGTGCCAGGGCATGGCGATACCGGCCTCGACCACCACTCGCGGCACGCCGGCCGGGAGCACCGAATCGCGGTACGCCTGATCCTGGGCGTCGAACCACTCGAGCGACGGCATGGACACCACGCGGGCGGCGACGCCGTCGGCGGACAGCGCCTCGGCGGCCTCGACGGCCAGGGAGACCTCCGAGCCGGTGCCGATCAGCACCACGTCGGGTGCACCGGCCGGATCGGACAGGACGTAACCGCCGCGGGCGACACCCTCGAACGAGGTGCCCTCCAGGATCGGGACGTTCTGCCGGGTCAGAGCCAGGCCGACCGGGTTGCGGCGGCGGCCGAGCAGGTGCCGCCAGGCGTGCGCGGTCTCGTTCGCGTCGGCCGGGCGCACCACGTCCAGCCCCGGGATGGCGCGCAGCGCCGCCAGGTGCTCGACGGGCTGATGCGTCGGGCCGTCCTCGCCCAGACCGATCGAGTCGTGCGTCCACACGTAGATCGGGTCGATCTCCATCAGCGCGGCCAGCCGCACGGCCGGGCGCATGTAGTCGGCGAACTGCAGGAAGGTGCCCGCGTACGCGCGGGTGGGGCCGTGCAGCACGATGCCGTTGAGGATCGAGGCCATCGCGTGCTCGCGCACACCGAAGTGCAGGGTGCGCCCGTACGGGCTGGCCGTCCAGGTGGAGGTGCTGATCGACTCGGGACCGAACGAGGTGGCACCGTCCATGGTGGTGTTGTTGGAACCGGCCAGGTCGGCCGAGCCGCCCCACAGTTCCGGCAGCACCGGGGCCAGCGCCGAGAGCACCTTGCCCGACGCCGAGCGGGTCGCGACGGCCTTGTCGCCGGCTTCCCACGCCGGCAGGACCTCGGTCCAGCCCTCCGGGAGGGCCTCGGCGTAGAGCCGGTCGAACAGGGCCTTGCGCTCCGGATCGGCGGCGGCCCAGGCATCGAAGTCGGCCTGCCAGGCGGCCCGCACGGCGGCGGCGCGGTCGGCCAGCGACCGCGTGTGCGCCAGGACCTCGTCGGCCACGTCGAAGTTCTTCGCCGGGTCGAAGCCCAGGATCTCCTTGGTGGCGGCCACCTCGTCGGCGCCGAGCGCACTGCCGTGCGAGGCGCCGGTGTTCATCTTGTTCGGGGCCGGCCAGGCGATGATGGTGCGCAGCACGATGATCGACGGCTTGTCGGTGACGCTCTTGGCGTGGGCGACGGCCTCTTCGATGGCGGCGACGTCCTCGCCGCCGGAGACCACCTGCACGTCCCAGCCGTAGGACTCGTAGCGCTTGGCGGTGTCCTCGGTCAGGGCGATCTGAGTGTCGTCCTCGATGGAGATGTGGTTCTTGTCGTAGAAGACGATCAGGTTGCCCAGTTCCTGGGTGCCGGCCAGCGAGCTCGCCTCGGAGGTGACGCCCTCTTCGATGTCACCGTCGGAGGCGATCACGTAGACGTAATGGTCGAACGGGCTCTTCCCGGCCGGGGAGGACGGATCGAACAGGCCGCGTTCGCGACGGGCCGCCATCGCCATCCCGACCGCCGAGGCCAGGCCCTGGCCGAGCGGACCGGTGGTGATCTCCACGCCCGCGGTGTGACCGTATTCGGGATGGCCCGGGGTCAGCGAGTCCCAGGTGCGCAGCGCCTCGATGTCCGGCAGCTCGAGACCGAAGCCGCCGAGGTACAGCTGGATGTACTGGGTCAGGCTGGAGTGCCCGCACGACAGCACGAAGCGGTCGCGCCCGACCCACGCGGGGTCGGTGGGATCGTGCCGCATCACTCGCTGGTACAGCGTGTACGCCAGGGGAGCGAGACTCATCGCCGTTCCCGGATGCCCGCTGCCGCAGTGCTGAACGGCGTCGGCGGCCAGGATCCGGGCGGTGTCGACCGCTCGGGAATCCAGCTCCGTCCAGTCAGCGGGGTGAACCTGTTTGGTCAGGTCTTCGATCTCATCTGTAACGGCCACGGTCGGGCTATCTCCTGTGGATTGGACGGCAGATGCCACCAGCCTAGGGCATGTCTGAGCGATCGCGCGCGCAGGATTGACCGGGAGGTCTCCGGCAGCCCAGATTCTTCGATGAGTGCCCGGAGAGATACCATCGGCAGGAGCAGCCCTCCGGTGTCCGGACCGTCATGGCTGTCGCGCGTAGACACGTAAGGAGCCAGGCGTTGAGGATTGGGGAAAGCGTGGATTCAGGCGCTTCCACCGGCGGCACATCGCCGGAGTCTTTCGTCACCGCCGAACCCCCGGCGTCGCTGCCCGCCCGCGCCAAGGCGACGGTGCTGGCCTACATCGCACTGACCAAACCCCGCGTCATCGAACTCCTGCTGGTCTCCACCATCCCGGTGATGCTGCAGGCCGAGCGCGGCCACGTCGACATCGCGCTGATCCTGATCACCGTGGTCGGCGGCTGGCTGGGTGCCGCGAGCGCCAACAGCCTCAACATGGTGGCCGACGCCGACATCGACCAGAAGATGAAGCGCACGCAGCGACGGCCGCTCGCGCGGCACGCCGTTCCGGTGCGCAATGCGTTGATCTTCGGCATCGTCCTGGCGTTCGCGTCGTTCGCCGTCCTGTACTTCGGCACCGGAAACAAATGGCTTCCGCCGGTGCTGGTGTGGATCACCATCGGCTTCTACGTCGGCGTCTACACCCTGATCCTGAAGCGGCGCACCTGGCAGAACGTCATCTGGGGCGGTGCCGCCGGCTGCATGCCCGCGCTGGTCGGCTGGGCCGCCGTCACCGGCACGCTCAGCTGGGAGCCCTTCGTGTTGTTCCTGGTGGTGTTCTTCTGGACGCCGCCGCACACCTGGGCGCTGGCATGGCGCTACCGCGACGACTACAAGGCCGCCGGCGTCCCCATGCTCCCGGTGATCGCCTCGCCCGAGCGCGTCACCCGCGAGATGCTGATCTACACGGCGCTGACCGTGATCACCTCGTTCTTCCTGATCCCGGTGACCAGCTGGATCTACTTCGGAGTCTCGATCGCGGCCGGTGCCTGGTTCCTCTGGTACGTCGCCCGGCTGTACGTGGAGACCCGTCGCGGCGTCGAGGTGAAGCCGCTGAAGATCTTCCTCAAGTCCAACGAGTACCTGGCGCTGCTGTTCTGCGGCCTCGCCGTGGACGCCGTCCTGAACTGGCCGACCGTCTCCTCGTACCTGTCGTAGTGGACTTCGGCCGCCGGCCCTGTCAGGGGACCCGCGGTCAGGGAACCAGCACGGTGCTCCCGGTGGTCCGGCGGCCCTCCAGGTCCCGATGCGCCTGCGCCGCCTCGGCGAGCGGATAACTCTGGCCCACCCGGACGTCGACGGTGCCGTCGGCGAGCGCACGGAAGTACTCGCCTGCGCGCCAGGCCAGTTCGGCGGGATCGGCGATGAAGTTCGCGAGGGTGGGACGGGTCACCGTCAGCGAACCGAGCGGGTTGAGCCGCTGCAGGTCGAACGGCGGCACCGGTCCGCTGGCCGCGCCGAACAACACCACCAGGCCGCGCACGGCCGCCGCGTGCAGCGACTGCTCGAAGGTCGCCGCGCCGACGCCGTCGTAGACCACCGGCACGCCGCGGCCGCCGGTCAGCTCCCGCACGCGTGCGGGCACGTCGTCGGTGTAGCGGAGCACCTCGGCCGCCCCGGCCGCGCGGGACAGCTGCTCTTTCCGGTCGCTGGAGACGGTGGTGATCACCCGCAGCCTGCGGGCGTGCGCCAGCTGGGTGAGGATCAGCCCCACACCGCCGGCGCCGGCGTGCACCAGCACGGTGTCGCCCGATTCGGGATGGGCGCTGCCGTCGAGCAGATAGTGGGCGGTGAGCCCGCGCAGCAGCGAGGAGCCCGCGACCTCGTAGGAGACGCCGTCGGGGACGGCGAGCGCGCGGTCGGCCGGCACGGCCACCAGCTCGGCATAGCTGCCGGGCACATTGCACCAGGCCACGCGTGCGCCCACCTCGAAGCCGGTGGTCCCCGGTCCCAGTGCCACCACCTCACCGGCGCCTTCGGAGCCGGGCGTATAGGGGAGGTCGACGGGATAGAGCCCGCCGCGGAAGTAGGTGTCGATGAAGTTCACCCCGGCCGCGTGCACCCGGACCAGAACTTCGCCGGGGCCCGGCTGCGGATCGGGCACCGGGCCGTAGGAGAGGACGTCCGGGCCGCCGGTGGAGGTCACACTGATCGCTCGCATGCCTCAGTCTGGCACGAGGTTATGATGGCACGCATGAGCGAACAGACCGAGCCGCAGACCGACACCGCCACCGAGGCGACGCCGAAGCCGGGCTTCGGAGTCGTCTCCTCGATCCGCAAGTACGTCGGAGAGGAAGACGGTTCGGCCAAGGCCGTGCTGCAACCGACCGGTGCCGCCGGAGTGCGCATCACCCTGGTCGGCGAGAAGAACGGCGTGCTGGCCGATCGCGTGGTCGCCGCCCTGGACGAGTCCGAGGACGTCGTGGCCGAGATCGAGGGCCTCGAGCGCGGCGAGTGGGACCGTGAGCTCACCTCCAAGGCCACCGTCACCCCGAAGCACTGGCGCAAGATGGCCGGCTGGGTGGCCCACCAGAAGCGCTTCCCTAAGGCGCGCAACCACAAGGTCGTCGACTACCGCTGACCCGAGGCGGACCGCCCCGGGGCCGATCGGGTCAGGCGGGGGTGAGGTCCCGGGTCCGTCCGGCCCGGGACGCCTCGAGCACCAGCACGGTGGCGCCGATCATCAACAGGGCCGACCCGAGCATGTGCAGAATCACCAACAGGATCGGCAGGCCGGTCGCGTACTGGACGTAGCCGATCACCCCCTGCAGGATCAGCAGCCCGCCGAACCAGAGGGCCGCGCGGCGCAGCGCCAGCCGGGCAATCACGGTCAGCAGGATGAGGGCGAACCCGGTGCCGACCAGCGTCCACACGGCGTCGCTGTGCAATTGGGTGGCCCACGCGGGATCGAGGTCGTTCCGGTGTGAGTTCTCGTCACCCGAGTGCGGACCGGAGCCGGTGACCACGGTGCCCAGATAGATGGTGACCCAGGTCAGGACATAGACGGTCCACGCAAGAGCGACGCCGAGTCGCGCGATCACCGAATCCCGCGGAATCAGCGCGTCGCCGTCGTCAGGCGGCGCGGAGCGGGCCGGACGCGTGCGGTGCACCAGCCACGTCGCGAGCGAGATGATCAGCATGGTCACCAGGAAGTGGAAGGCGACCACCCACGGATTCAGTTTGGTGAGCACCGTGATGCCGCCGATCACCGCCTGCAGCGGCACGCCGAGAGCCACACCCGTGGCCAGCCGCCGGGCCACCCGGTCGACGGGCCGGTAGCGCATCACGGCGAACCAGGTGGCGATGGCGATCGCCACCAGTACCCAGGTGAGCATGCGGTTCCCGAACTCGATCACGCCGTGATAGCTCAGGGGCGGGGTGTACTTTCCGTCGCCGCACTGCGGCCAGGTGGGGCAGCCGAGACCGGAGCCGGTCAAACGCACCGCGCCGCCGGTGACCACCAGCAGCACGTTGGCCGCCAGATCGGCGATGGCCCAGGCGTACAGGAAGCCGAGGGTGGGGGCGCGGAAGCCGAACCAGCCGCCGGGACCGGGATCGGTGGACGGACGGCTCACCGGAGGAGACGTAGTACTCATTCGAACTTGAACCACCTGACTGCGAGGACGGTGCCGACCACGGCCCAGACCAGAAGGACCACGACGCCGAAGACGTCGAAGGAGCTTTGTTCGGTGGCGCGCACCAGCGCGCCGGTGAGCGCACCGGACGGCGAACAGCGCACGAGCGCCCCGACCGCACCGGGGAGGTGTTCGTCGAAGACCACCAGGCCGGAGAAGGCCAGCAGCACGAACCAGATCAGGTTGCCCAGCGCCAGCACCACTTCGGCTTTCAGCGTGCCGCCGAGCAACAGCCCGAGCGTCGCGAAGGCCAGGGTGCCGATCGCGATCACCAGCACCCCGATGGCGAGCCCGGCTGGCGAGGGCCGCCACCCGAACGCGAAGCCGATGGCGCCGATGACGACCGCTTGCAACGCGACCACGATGATCACCGCTGCGGACTTGCCCGCGATGATGCCCCAGCGGGGGATGGGGGTGGCGCCGAGGCGTTTGAGCGCGCCGTAGCGGCGGTCGAAGCCGACGGCGATGGCCTGCCCGGTGAAGGCCGTCGACATCACCGCGACGGACAGGATCGCCGGCACGAAGCTGCCGGCCCGCGCGGCCGGGGTGTCACCGGCACTGGTCGCGATGGGGAGCAGGCACAGCCCGATCAGCAGGGTGATGGGGATGAACATGGTGAGCAGGAGCTGTTCGCCGTTGCGCAGCAGCAGCACCAGCTCCATGCGGGTCTGCGCGGCGAGCATGCGGGGCAGGGAGGCGGGCTGCGGAGCCGGGGCGAAGGTGCCGGGCGCGAAGCGGTTGGCGGCGGTCATGAACGCACCGCCAATCCGGTCAGGCTCAGGAAGACCTCTTCCAGGCTGACGTGGGCTGCGGTCAGCTCGGTCGCGAGGATGTTCTCATCGGCGCACCAGGCGGCCACCCGGGCGATGGACTGCGGCGTCACCGGTCCGATCACCGTGCAGGTGCTCGCACCGGCGGGTTCGCAGCGGTAGTCCGCGCCGAGTGCGATCGCCAGTGCCTCGGTGTCCACCGGTGTCGTCGTGACCAGTCGCAGGCGGTCCTGCGACTGGGCGCCGGTCAGATCGGCGGGCGTGCCGGAGGCCACCACCCGCCCGTGATCGATGATGACGATCTCGTCGGCGAGCTCCTCGGCCTCGTCGAGCAGGTGCGTGGTCAGCAGCACTGCGACGCCGTCGTCGCGCAACCGGGAGATCAGTTCCCACACCAGGATCCGCGCATGCGCGTCCAGGCCGGCGGTCGGCTCGTCCAGGAAGACCAGTTCCGGCCGGCCCACCAGTGCGCACGCCAGCGCCAGGCGCTGCTGCTGACCGCCGGACAGGCGCCGGTACGGTGTCGCGGCGCAGTCGGTGAGACCGAGGACCTCCAGCAGCCAGTCCGGGTCGAGCGGATCGGCGCTGTAGGCCGCGCACAGGCGCAGCATCTCGCCGGCCTTGGCCCCGGGATAGGCGCCGCCGCCCTGCAGCATCACGCCGATGCGCGCGCGGAGCCGATCGTTGTCGGAGATCGGATCCAGACCCAGGACGCGGACCTCTCCGGAGTCGGGGCGGGTGAAGCCCTCACAGATCTCCACCGTGGTGGTCTTGCCGGCACCGTTGGGGCCGAGCAGCGCGAGGATCTGTCCGCGCCGCAGTCGCAGGTCCAGTCCATCCACGGCGGTGGTGTCACCGAACCGCTTGACCAGACCCCGGACCGCGACGGCGGGCGCAGAAACGGGATCGAGGGGCACGCTGCCACCCTAAGCCCAGCGCACCGGCGATCGGCAGCCGGGTCAGGTCCTCCGCAGGTCGCGCGACCAGCGCCGGATCGGGTGGTCGAAGAAGAAGAACACGCTGGCCACAAGCATGAGCACCAGTCCGGTGGCCAGTCCCTGGATCACCACCGAAGGCGGGGTGTCCGAGCTGGTCGGCATCACCACGACCGCGATTATCGCCGAGATCACAACGGTCCCGACCCGGAACCAGCGAGTGGTGGCCCAGGCGGCCAGCGGAATGATCGCCCACAGCAGATACCAGGCCTGCACGAACGGGAAGAAGACCACGACCGTGGCCATCGAGATGCCCAGGCCGCCCAGCGGGTGGATACGTCCGGCGACGCAGGCCAGCAGCCAGCGGACGACGAAGATCGCGGCGATCAGCTGCCCGATGGGCCGGGCGACGTCGAGGATCGCCTGGGTCTGCTCGCCCAGCCCCAGCCACAGTCCCACGCGGCCGGCCACCACCGACAGCAGCGTGGGCATCGACATCCAGGAACGGACGATGCCGCCGGTGGACAGCGTCGAGGTCCAGCCGAATCCCAGGCCGGTGCCCAGACAGATCACCACCACCACGACGGCGGTCACCCCGCCGGTGACGACGGCGGAGGCGCTCAGCGCGGCTACCGCCGTCTTCGAGCGCGTCCACCACTGCCGCCACGGCGCGTTGCGCAGCGCCGGGAGGGTGGCGCCCCAGCGCCGGGCCAGCGCGACCCCGACGAAGCCGAGGGCCAGCATCGAGGTGACCTTGATCATCGCCGAGGCCGCGATCACCGCGATCCCGCCGATCAGCAGCCAGCCGGCCCTGGACGGCAACCACCTGCCCGACGCCCGCAACGGCGCCGACCCGTAAACGGCTTGGAAGCACCATTCGACGCCGACCAGCATCATGCCGATCATCAGGGCTTCGTTGTGGATGCCGCCGACCAGATGCAGGATCAGCAGCGGGTTCATGGCGCCGAGCCAGAGGGCCGCCACCGAGGACACGCCGCAACGGCGGGCCAGGCGGGGGAGCGCCCAGATGATCATCGCCACCCCGATCAGGGCGACGATCCGGTGCAATCCCACCGCGACGGTGATGTTGTCACCGGTGACCCGGGTGATCTGCTCGCCGACCCACAGGAACAGCGGCCCGTAGGGAGCGGGGGTGTCCTTCCAGAGGTTGGGCACCGAGAGCGTGAGGGGATGGTCGACGCCGAGCCCGCGCATCGGGCTGTAGGTGTACGGGTCCATGCCGCGGAAGCCGATGGCGCTCTGAGCGAGATAGGAGTAGACGTCCTTGCTCAGCAGCGGTGGCGCCAAGAGCAGCGGCACGATCCACATGAGCAGCGTCCGGTCGGCCTGAGCGCGCGACATGCGCCGCGCCGGGCTGCGGTCCTCGGCCACCTCGACGCCGTACCGGCCGATCGCATAGCGGCCGAGCAGGATCCAGGCGAGGACCAGCATCATCGTGCCGCCGATGGAGATGGTCAGCGCGGTGGAGAACATGCGCGCCGGCAGGGAGAGCACCCGCGTGCCGACGATCGGGTTCTGCAGAACCGGCATCATGCCGGTGCCGAGCGAGCCGATCAGGATCAGCACGGCACCGGTGGTGCCGAACAGCCGGATCCGCCGCAGGCGCTTGTTCTCGAGAGGATTGAGCGGACCGACCTCGCGCTCGTCGCCGTGCATCCGGGCCAGGGTCACACCGTAATCGCCGGTGGCGTCGATGTCGGTGTTCCGCGACGGCCGCGACAGGCCGAGGTGATCGAGCGCAGCGCGCACTCCGGGAACGTTCCGCACGCACCAGACTCTAGGGCATGGCACGCCGCGACCCGCGCCGGTCCGGCGCGGCGCCTCTTAGGTCACCCTTGCTGGAAGCCGGGGAATAATTACGTCACAATATTGTTGTGAAAAGCATGGACACCGGAAACTCGCTGCTCATCGAGCAGTTCGCGGACGGGCCTGGCGCAGACGGCCAGACCCGTGCCGCTGTGGTGTCCCTACTCATCGATCACGGCCCGCTGACCGCCGGCGACATCGCCGAGCGCCTGGGCATCAGTCCGGCCGGCGTACGACGTCATCTCGACATCCTGACCGCCGCCGGCGACGTGGAGACCGCCGCCCCCGGATTCGGCAAGGGCGGCCGCGGACGGCCCGCGAAGTGGTTTCAACTCAGTCCCACCGGGCGCGGCAAACTGCGGCACGCCTACGACGACCTGGCCGGCGCCGCACTGCGCAAACTGCGCGACATCGGCGGACAGCCCGCGGTCGAGGCCTTCGCCCGCGACCGCGTGGACGGTATGGTCGCGGACGTGGCCCCGGCCCGCGAAGGCGGCGACGTGGTCGCGACGGTCGAGGAGATCGCCGCCGCGCTGACCGGCGCCGGGTACTCTGCCAATGTCCGCGAGGTCGGCACCGGCGTCCAGATCTGCCAGCACCACTGCCCGGTGGCCCACGTGGCCACCGAGTTCCCCGAGCTCTGCGAAGCCGAGACCGCCCGTTTCACCGAACTCCTCGGCACGCATGTGCAGCGTCTGGCGACCATCGCCAACGGCGACTGCGTCTGCACCACCCACGTACCCCTGCATCCGATACCGGATGCGCCGCCCGGTGACGGATCAGCCGATCCGGACCCGAAGATCACAGCCCCCAACCCCGACGGAAAGGCCTCACGATGACGGTCACCGACCCCGCCGCGACCACCGCGCCGGCCCCGCTGTCCCAGGAAGAGACGATCGCGTCCTTCGACCGGTACGGCTACGGCTGGGCCGACAGCGATGCTGCGGGCGCCACCGCGCAGCGCGGCCTCTCCGAGGCCGTCGTGCGCGACATCTCGGGCAAGAAGAACGAGCCCGAGTGGATGCTCGAGCAGCGTCTCAAGGCGCTCCGTATCTTCGATCGCCAGCCGATGCCGCGATGGGGTGCCGACCTGGACGGCATCGACTTCGACAACATCAAGTACTTCGTGCGCTCCACCGAGAAGCAGGCCGAGTCGTGGGAGGACCTGCCCGAGGACATCAAGAACACCTACGACCGGCTGGGCATCCCGGAAGCGGAGAAGCAGCGCCTGGTCGCCGGTGTCGCCGCGCAGTACGAGTCCGAGGTGGTCTACCACCAGATCCGTGAGGACCTGGAGGAGAAGGGCGTGATCTTCCTCGACACCGACACCGGACTCAAGGAGCACCCCGAGCTGTTCCAGGAGTACTTCGGCAGCGTGATCCCCGCCGGTGACAACAAGTTCTCCGCGCTCAACACGTCGGTGTGGTCGGGCGGCTCGTTCATCTACGTGCCGCCGGGCGTGCACGTGGACATCCCGCTGCAGGCCTACTTCCGGATCAACACCGAGAACATGGGCCAGTTCGAGCGGACCCTGATCATCGTCGACGAGGGCGCCTACGTGCACTACGTCGAGGGCTGCACCGCGCCGATCTACAAGTCCGATTCGCTGCATTCGGCGGTCGTCGAGATCGTCGTCAAAAAGGGCGGACGCTGCCGCTACACGACCATCCAGAACTGGTCGAACAACGTCTACAACCTGGTGACCAAGCGCGCCAAGGCCGAGGCCGGCGCCACCATGGAGTGGGTCGACGGCAACATCGGCTCCAAGGTCACCATGAAGTACCCGGCCGTCTGGCTGACCGGCGAGCACGCCAAGGGCGAGGTCCTCTCGGTGGCCTTCTCCGGTCCGGGCCAGCACCAGGACACCGGCTCCAAGATGGTGCACCTGGCGCCGTACACGTCGAGCAACATCGTCTCCAAGTCGGTGGCGCGCGGCGGCGGCCGGTCCTCGTACCGCGGCCTGATCAAGATCAACCCGGGCGCCCACGGAAGCCGTTCGACGGTCAAGTGTGATGCGCTCCTGGTGGACCAGATCAGCCGCAGTGACACCTATCCGTACGTCGACATCCGCGAGGACGACGTCACCATGGGCCACGAAGCCACGGTCTCCAAGGTCAGCGACGATCAGCTCTTCTACCTGATGAGCCGCGGCCTGACCGAGGACGAGGCGATGGCCATGGTGGTGCGCGGCTTCGTGGAGCCGATCGCTAAGGAACTCCCCATGGAATACGCCCTGGAACTCAACCGGCTCATCGAGCTGCAGATGGAAGGATCAGTCGGCTGATGACGGCCCCCCGCGAAACCAGTACCGCCGCACCGGCCGCCCCGGTCGTCAACAAGGGCGAGTTGTTCACGTCCTTCGACGTCGACGCCTTCGAGGTGCCCAGCCAGCGTGAAGAGGCGTGGCGGTTCACCCCGTTCCGCCGGCTCCGCGGCCTGCACGACGGCACCGCACCGGCCACCGCATCGCCGGTGATCGAGATCGCCGGCATCGGCGAGGGCGTGCGCACCGAGACCGTGGCCCGCGGCGACGAGCGACTCGGCAAGGGCGGTGTGCCCTTCGATCGGGTTGCGGCCCAGGCCTTCTCGTCGTTCGGCGAGGCCACCGTCGTGACCATCGAGCGCGAAGCCCAGATCGCCGAGCCGGTCGTGATCACCATGACCGGTCCGGGCGAGGGCGAGGTGGCGTACTCGCATCTGCAGATTCACGCCGAGGCCTTCGCCAAAGCCACCGTGGTCCTCGATCAGCGCGGTGGCGGCACCGTCGGCGAGAACCTCGAGATCGTCGTCGACGACAGCGCGCACCTCACCGTGGTGAACGTGCACGACTGGGACGACGACGCCGTCCACGTCACCGCCCACCACATCGGCATGGGTCGCGACGCGGTGCTCCGGCACTTCGCGATCAGCCTCGGCGGCGAGACCGTACGCCTGTCCCCGCGCGTGCAGTACAACGCCCCCGGCGGCGACGCCGAACTGTGGGGTCTGTACTTCGCCGACGCCGGCCAGCATCTGGAGCAGCGCCTCCTGGTGGACCACTCGGCGCCGCACTGCCGCTCCCAGGTGGTCTATAAGGGCGCATTGCAGGGCGAGGTGGGCGGCACGCACAGCGGCGGCCACAACCGGCGCCGCGAGGCCCACACCGTGTGGATCGGCGACGTGCTGATCCGCCCGTCCGCCGAGGGCACCGACACCTACGAGCTCAACCGCAACCTGGTGCTCACCGACAACGCCCGCGCCGACTCGGTCCCCAATCTGGAGATCGAGACCGGCGAGATCGTGGGCGCCGGCCACGCCAGCGCCACCGGCCGCTTCGACGACGAGCAGCTGTTCTACCTGCAGTCGCGCGGCATTCCGGAGGACGAGGCCCGCCGCCTGGTGGTACGCGGTTTCTTCGGCGAGATCCTCGCGAAGATCGCCGTCCCCGAACTCCGCGAACGCCTCGAAGCAGCCATCGAAAAAGAACTCGAAATCGCCGGCGCCTGAGCGCCCTTCAGACCTGAGGAAGACCAACACTGTGAGCACTCTCGAAATCCGCGATCTGCACGTCGACGTCGCCCAGAGCGACACCGACGCCGAGCCGATCCACATCCTCAAGGGCGTGGACCTGACCATCGACTCGGACCAGACGCACGCCATCATGGGGCCCAACGGCTCCGGTAAGTCGACGCTGGCCTACGCCATCGCCGGACACCCCAAGTACGTCATCACCCAGGGAACGATCACCCTCGACGGCGAAGACGTGCTGGCCATGAGCGTGGACGAGCGCGCCCGCGCCGGCCTGTTCCTGGCCATGCAGTACCCGGTGGAGGTCCCCGGCGTCTCCACGTCGAACTTCCTGCGCAGCGCCGCCACGGCCGTGCGCGGCGAGGCACCGAAGCTGCGGCACTGGGTCAAGGAGACCAAGGAGGCGATGGCCGCTC
Source organism: Gordonia caeni (assembly GCF_039537105.1). Lineage (NCBI taxonomy): Bacteria > Bacillati > Actinomycetota > Actinomycetes > Mycobacteriales > Gordoniaceae > Gordonia > Gordonia caeni. The sequence continues at coordinate 51,750 of NZ_BAAAZW010000014.1, read as the reverse complement.
TGGACGTCGACTCGGCCTTCGCCGAGCGCGGCGTCAACGAGGGCTTCTCCGGTGGCGAGAAGAAGCGCCTGGAGATCCTGCAGCTCGCTCTGCTGAAGCCGAAGATCGCGGTGCTCGACGAGACCGACTCCGGCCTGGACGTGGACGCACTGCGCGTGGTGGCCGAGGGCGTCAACCGCTACAAGGAGACCGAGCACGGCGGCGTCCTGCTGATCACGCACTACACGCGGATCCTGCGCTACATCAAGCCCGATCACGTGCACGTCTTCGTGGACGGCCGCATCGTGCAGTCGGGCGGTCCCGAGCTGGCCGACCAGCTGGAGGAGAGCGGCTACGAGCGCTTCACTTCGGCTGCCGCGGCCCAGTAGTCCGGTGACCGCGACGACCGGCCTGGACGTCACGGCGATCCGGGCGGACTTCCCGATCCTCGCGCGTACGGTGCGCGACGATCGGCCGCTGGTCTACCTCGATTCCGGGGCCACCTCGCAGCGTCCGCTGCAGGTGCTCGACGCCGAGCGCGATTTCCTGCTCAACCACAATGCGGCGGTGCACCGCGGTGCCCACCAGCTCGCCGAGGAGGCCACCGACGCCTACGAGCACGCTCGTGCGGTGATCGCCGGCTTCGTCGGCGTCGCGGTGGACGAGGTGGTGTTCACCAAGAACGCCACCGAGGCGCTGAACCTGGTGGCCTACGCGCTCGGCGACGAGCGCGCGGCCTCGGTCTTCGGCGGGAAGCCGCTGGGCCCCGGAGACACCGTGGTGGTCACCGAATTGGAGCACCACGCCAATCTGGTGCCGTGGCAGGAGCTGTGCCGGCGCACCGGTGCCACCCTGCGCTGGTACGGGGTCACCGACGACGGCCGGATCGATCTGGATTCGCTGACCCTCGACGAATCGGTGCGGATCGTCGCCTTCACCCACCAGTCCAATGTGACCGGTGCGGTGACCGACGTGGCCGAGCTGGTGGCGCGGGCCTCCGCGGTCGGGGCGATCACCGTCCTGGACGCCTGCCAGTCCGTGCCGCACATGCCGGTCGACTTCGCCGCCCTGGGCGTCGATTTCGCGGCCTTCTCCGGGCACAAGATGCTCGGGCCGTCCGGTGTCGGCGTGCTCTACGGGCGCGCGGACCTGCTGGCGCAGCTGCCCCCGTTCCTGACCGGCGGCTCGATGATCGAAACCGTCACCATGGAGGGCTCCACGTACGCGGCTCCGCCGCAGCGTTTCGAGGCCGGGGTGCCGATGACCTCGCAGGTGGTCGCGCTCGGTGCCGCCGTGGAGTACCTGGAGCGGATCGGCATGGACGCCGTGGCCGAGCACGAGCACCAGCTGGTGGTCCGCGCCCTGGACACGCTGAGCCGGATCGACGGACTGCGCCTGATCGGGCCGGCTGACCCCGAGAGCCGCGGCGGTGCCGTGTCCTTCGTGGTCGACGGCATTCACGCGCACGACCTCGGTCAGGTCCTCGACGACGAGGGCATCGCCATCCGGGTCGGCCACCACTGCGCGTGGCCGCTGCACCGCCGCCTCGGCGTCGCCGCGAGTGCGCGCGCGTCGTTCGCGCTGTACAACACCGCTGACGAGGTGGACGCGCTGGTCGCCGCGATCGGCCGGGCCCAGGAATTCTTCGGCACGACGGGGGAGCAGCGCTGATGCGGATGGAGCAGATGTACCAGGACGTGATCCTGGACCACTACAAGCACCCGCACGGCCGCGGCCTGCGGGATCCCTTCGACGCCGAGGTGCACCACGTCAACCCCACCTGTGGTGACGAGGTGACGCTGCGCGTGGCGGTGGACGACGGCGCCGTCGCCGACATCTCGTACGACGGCCAGGGCTGCTCCATCTCGCAGGCATCGACGTCGGTGCTCTTCGACCAGATCGTCGGGCTCCCGATCGATCAGGCGCTGGCCGCCGTAGACAACTACCAGGCGATGCTGACCTCCCGGGGCGCCGACACCGGCGACGAGGACGTGATCGGTGACGGCATCGCCTTCTCCGGTGTCAGCAAGTATCCGGCCCGCGTGAAGTGCGCGCTGCTCGGCTGGCTCGCCTTCAAAGACGCCCTCGCCCAGTCCGTCACCGCCGTCCCGGCGGAATGACCTTCGATCCAGGAGTGCTGAGATGACCGAAACCACACCGAGCGAGCCGCAGACTTCGCTGCCCACCGTCGACGACGTCGAAGAAGCCATGCGCGACGTGGTCGACCCCGAGCTGGGGATCAACGTCGTCGATCTGGGCCTGGTCTACGGCCTGAACATCGACGATGACGCCGCGGTCCGGGTCGACATGACGCTCACCTCGCCGGCCTGCCCGCTGACCGATGTCATCGAGGACCAGACCCGCGGGGCGCTGGTCGGCAGCGGGCTGTGCACCGATGTCGAGATCAACTGGGTCTGGCTGCCGCCGTGGGGGCCGGACAAGATCACCGACGACGGCCGTGAACAGCTGCGCGCCCTGGGCTTCACCGTCTGATCCCTGTGATAGTTTCACCCGCGTGAAGCCGTTTCTGCGCGTGGTGGCGCTGACGACTGCGGCAGTGCTCGCGGTCCTCAGCGGGGGTGGGCCCGCGTCCGCCGATCAATCGGATTCTGTGGCGAACCGGGTGGGCCCGTCACTGGTCTTCATCGAGACCGAGTTCACCGCGCGGGTGCAGGTCCCGTTCGTCACCGGGTCACGGTGGACCGACTCGCTGACGGTGACCGGGAACTGCACCGGTTACGTGGTGGATCCGGCCGGGTACGTCGCGACCGCCGGCCACTGCGTCAACAACAAGGACGAGTCCATCCTGAACTCCTTCCGGCAGCAGGCGGTCACCTTCGTCGCCCGCATCCAGGGCCGCGACCAGGCCTGGGTGTCCCGACTCTCGCAGCAGGCCTCCGAAGAGAAGTGGCCCGTCGCCGCCGAAGGCGTCACCGACGGAGCCTCCCGCGAGGTCCGGCTGCGGCAGCCGACCGGAGGCACGCAGGCGTTCCCGGACTGGACTCCGGTGGACGTGGTGGCCTTCCAGGATTTCGAGCAGGGCGACAACGCGGTGCTGAAGGTGGCCAATCCGCCGGACGGTCTGCGCGCACTGGTCGTCTCCGATCGCGCCCCCGAACCCGGCGAGGAGGTCGTCGCCGTCGGCTTCCCGGGCGCGGTCCAGTCGACCAACGAGTCCGAGGCGATCGCGCAACCGTCGTACAAGAACGGCACCGTGTCGTCGCGGCAGACCACCGGCAGCGGTCTGGTGCGCACTGAGATCTCGGCCGTGCTCGGCCGGGGTATGTCCGGCGGCCCGACCGTCGACGAGAACGCCCAGGTGATCGGCACCAACTCCGCGGGTGCCTCGCTGACCGACGAGCGCGCGTCCTTCAACTTCATCACCGACAACGTCGCGCTGCGCGGTTACCTGGAGCAGAACGGCGTGACGCTGGCGGCCCCGGAGCGCAAGTCCTCCTCGGTGAACATGTGGCTGTGGCTCGGGCCGTTGCTGGGCCTCGCCGTGCTGGTGCTGCTTGCGGTCGCTGCGTGGCTGCTCCTGCGCCGCCGTAAGCGGCCCGCCTCGAATGCCGGGCCGGCCGGCCCCGTCCCGCCCGGCCCCGTTCCCCCGTATCCCGGCGGCCCGTATCCCGGGCCGCAACAACCCGGGCCGCAGCGCGCCGCCGCTCAGCAGCCCGCTGTCCGGCGTCACGATGCCCGACAGCCGGGCGCCGGAGGATCCGCCGCGCCGTATCCCGGTGCGGCATCGCGGCCGGTTCAGCCCCCGGCCCGCCCCGGCCACTCCGGGCAGCCCGGGCGCTCGGCGCCGGCGGGGCCACCGTCCGGTGCGTCCGATCCGACCACGGTGCATCGCCGTCCGCAGCAGGCCGGCCAGTCGGTGCCTGCACCTCATGCGCGCCCGCACTCCCCACAACAACAGGCCCCACAGCAGCCCCCGACGCCGCAGACGCCGAAGACCCCGCCGGCCAAGCCGGAGCCGCCGCGGCCGGACCCCTCCGAATCTCAGCCGACGGTGCTCAATCAGCCGCTGCCGCCGCAGCCGCCCCGCAAGCCCGGCGATTCCCCACCTCCGGGGCAATCCGGGCCGCCCGGTCGACCCCACCGGTAGCCTCGTGGGGAATATCCGTTCCGGGCCGACGTTGAGGAAGACATGAGCACTATCGAACTGACCGGTGAAAATTTCGAGCAGACCGTTCTGGACAGCGAGATCGTCCTGGTCGACTTCTGGGCGGACTGGTGCGGCCCGTGCAAGCAGTTCGCACCCACCTTCGAATCCGCGTCCGACAAGTACGACGATCTGGTCTTCGGCAAGGTCGACACCGAGGCGCAGCAGCAGCTGGCCGCGGCCGCCAGCATCCGTTCCATTCCGACCCTGATGGTCTTCAAGAAGGGCCACCTGGTCTTCAACGAGGCCGGCGCCCTGCCGCCGCAGGCGCTGGACTCACTCGTGGAGCAGGTCAAGGCGCTCGACGTCGACAAGGCCATCGCCGAAGCCGAGGCCCAGAAAGGTCAGGCGGGGGAGTAGATCGCCCGCAGCGACTGCCGAAGCAGCCGGCGCCGCAGCGGAGCCGGCAAGGCACGCATCACCGCCCACATGGCGCCGGCCGTGTCGCGCAGCGAGCATCGATCGCCGAGGTAGGCGCGCTGGCGTGACATCGGCAGCGCGAAGAAGGTGTCGAAGAACACCGTCAGTTCCGGGCCGTCGAAGCCGAGCAGCACGCTGAGTCCGAGCATCCGCAGGCGGTGCGTCCAGCGCGCGGACGCCGGCCACAGAGCGTGAGCCGGGTCGTCTCCACGGCACAGAGCCCGCGCGAGCGGGTCGGCCGCACCGAGCGACGCGGCGATGCTGTAGCCGGTCGCCGGATGCATCAGCCCGCCTGCGGCGCCGAACCGCAGCGCCTCGTCGCCCCGGATCCGCCAGGGGGCGCCGTCCAGGTACAGGGGAAAATCGACCAGCTCGGTCCGGGTGCCGTCTGGAGTGCTGCCGTCCGGTGTGGTGAGCCGCTCGCCGTTCCGGCGGGCCAGCTCGTCCACTGACGGCGGGGGAGCACCGGCCAGGCACGTCTCCTCGACCAGCCGCTCACCGTCGCCCAGGTCGACGCGATAGCTGAAGCTGGGCGACGACGCGGGGGACCGGCTCCAGTCCATCAGCACCATTTCCGGTGCCGACTCCGACGGCACGGTGACACCGTAAGCGCGCTGTCGGGGTAGCGCCGCGCCCGCTCCCGCCGCTCCGCGGGCATCGATCACGTGCGTGGCGGCCAGTAGGCGGCCGTCGTCGAGCCGGACCGTGCGCGCAGTGATCTCGGTGATCCGCTGGGCCACCACCCGCGCCCCTGCCACGTCGAGTCGGCGCTGCAGGGCGGCGGTCGACAGGACGCCGTACGGCCGCGGGATCGCCCGACGTTGCGGCGTGTATACGACGAATTCCTCTGCCGCGCAGGCGATCACCTCATCGGCCCGCAGCCAGTGGGGGAGGTCGTCCAGAAAGAGGCCGATCGTCGCCGTCCACACCCGGTCCGGTTCCGGATCGACCACCGTCACCGCCGCGCCGTGCACCAGGGCGCGGTGGGCCAGCGCCCGGCCGGCGGGCCCGGCCCCGACCACCAGCAGATCGGTCACCCGCAGATCGGTCACATGCTGCCGGTGGCCAGCAGACCGCCGTCCACCCGCAGCGTCTCCCCGGTGATCCAGGAGGCCTGATCGCTCACCAGGAAGGCCACGGCCGCGGCGATGTCCTCCGGCGTGCCCAGCCGCTGCATCGGGTAGGCGCGTGCGGCCTGTTCCTCACCGGCGCCCACCAGCGCCTCGGCGAACTTCGTCTTCACGATGCCGGGGGCGATGGTGTTGACCCGGATCGACGGCGCCAACTGCCACGCGAGTTCCTCGGAGAGCCTGATCAGTGCCGCTTTGGAGGCGCCGTAGGCGGCGATCACCCCGGTGGAACGCAGGCCGGCGACCGAGGCGATGTTCACGATCGCCCCGCCCGAGGTGCCCATACCGGCGCGGTGCGCCTCCTGGATGTAGCCGAGCGCCGCCACCACATTGGTGTCGAAGAGTTTGCGCACCGCGTTCAGGTCGGCGTCGAGCAGTGAACCGAAAGTCGGATTGATACCGGTGTTGTTGACCAGGATCTCGATGCCGCCGGCGGCGACCGCGGCGGCGACGGCCTCGGCGCGGTGCTCCGCGTCACCGGTGTTTCCGGCCACCGCGGTGACCCGTGCCTGCGGCACGGCCTCCCGGATCGAGGCGGCGGCCGCTTCGAGCGGTTCGGGTTTGCGGCCGGTGATGGTGACCGCCGCGCCGCGGGCGGCCAGCTCGGTCGCGATCGACAGGCCGATGCCGCGGCTGGCACCGGTGATCAGGGCGGATTTTCCGGACAGGGGACGGGTGGCATCGCTCATGCCCCCAGCCTAGTGCCGCTCCGGCTGTCTTCCGGGCAGCTGCCGGGCACGTGTGCCGCGATGAGCCCGCCGCGGACCGCGGGGGACGAGTAGCTGCGGGCTGTGGGCACCGTCGCACGATTTCGGGGGCGCCGGGCCCGCCGGTAGCATTGCTCGTCGTGATCACCGCGACCGACCTGGAAGTTCGAGCGGGCGCCCGAACCCTGTTGTCGGCGCCCGGTGACGCCCTGCGCATCGCCCCCGGCGACCGGATCGGCCTGGTGGGTCGCAACGGTGCGGGCAAGACCACCAGCCTTCGTATCCTGGCCGGTGAAACCGAGCCCTACGCCGGCACCGTCCGGCGCAGCGGCCCTCTCGGCTACCTGCCGCAGGATCCGCGGGAGGGCGATCTGTCGGTCCTCGCCAAAGACCGGGTGCTGTCCGCGCGCGGCCTGGATCAGATCTTGGCGCAGATGGCCAAACAACAGGCCATCATGGCCGAGACCGCCGACGACAAGAAGCTCGATCAGGCGATCGCCAAGTACGCTCGCCTCGAAGAGCGTTTCGGCACCCTCGGCGGCTACCTCGCCGAATCGGAGGCCGCCCGGATCTGCAGCAATTTGGGCCTGCCCGACCGGGTCCTGGAGCAGGAGCTGCGAACGCTCTCCGGTGGACAACGCCGCCGCGTGGAACTGGCACGTATCCTGTTCGCGGCCTCGGACGGCTCAGGAAAATCGGACACCACGCTGCTGCTCGACGAGCCCACCAACCACCTCGATGCCGACTCCATCACCTGGCTGCGGAGCTTTCTGCAGAACCATGAGGGCGGCCTGGTGGTGATCAGCCACGACGTCGAGCTGCTGGCCGACGTGGTGAACCGGGTCTGGTTCCTGGACGCGGTACGCGGCGAAGCCGACGTCTACAACATGGGCTGGCAGCGCTATCTGGATCAGCGTGCCACCGACGAGCAGCGCCGCCGGCGCGAACGCGCCAACGCCGAGAAGAAGGCCGGTGCGCTGCGCACGCAGGCCGCCAAACTGGGCGCCAAGGCGACCAAGGCCACCGCGGCGCAGCAGATGCTCAAGCGCGCCGAGAAGATGATGGACGAGCTGGAGGAGGAGCGCGTCGCCGACCGCACCGCCAAGATCCGGTTCCCCGAACCGGCGGCCTGCGGCAAGACCCCGCTCACCGCGACCGGCCTGACGAAGGTCTACGGCTCCCTGGAGATCTTCACCGGAGTCGACCTGGCGGTCGACAAGGGCAGCCGCGTGGTGGTCCTCGGGCTGAACGGCGCGGGCAAGACCACCCTGCTGCGCCTGCTGGCCGGCACCGAGAAGCCCGACCGGGGCATGATCGAGCCGGGTTACGGCCTCAAGCTCGGCTATTTCGCGCAGGAGCACGACACCCTCGACGACGCCGCCTCGGTGTGGGAGAACATCCGCCACGCCGCGCCGGACGCGGGGGAGCAGGATCTGCGCGGGTTGCTCGGCGCGTTCATGTTCTCCGGACCGCAACTGGAACAGCCGGCCGGCACCCTCTCCGGCGGTGAGAAGACCCGACTGGCCCTGGCCGGGCTGGTGTCTTCGGCGGCCAACGTGCTGCTCCTGGACGAGCCGACCAACAACCTGGACCCGATCTCCCGCGAACAGGTGCTCGAGGCCCTGCGCAGCTACACCGGCGCCGTGGTCCTGGTGACGCACGACCCGGGCGCGGCTGCCGCGCTGGATCCGCAACGGGTGATCCTGCTGCCCGACGGCACCGAGGATCACTGGTCCGACGAGTACCAGGAGATCATCGAACTCGCCTGAGCTCAGTCGGGTGCGGCGAAGACCACGATATTGTCCCGATACCCCAGGGGCGGACCGACGAAGGGGCCCCCGCACGTCACCAGCGCCAGGGTTTCGGGGCCGTCGAGCCGGTTGAGCTCGTCGACCGGCAGCCCGCCTTCTTTGGCGACCGCCCCGGCCCGGGTGACCTGATAGCGATGAGCGCTCTGGTCGTTGCTAGTCAGCGTGACGGTGTCGCCGGGCTTCAGCGACGTGAAGTGTGCGGCGAAACCGGTGCCCAGATCGATGTCGTCGACGTGGCCGGTCACCACGATGGTGCCCGCCCCCGATCCGGGCTCGGCCGATCCGGCCCACCAGCCCAGCTGATCGATCTCCTTGGGCGGCAACAAGACTCCGTCCTGATCGGTCTCGACGGCAAGAATCTGGGCCGAGTCGCCGCCGAGGGTCAACCGGACCGGGGCACTGCCGTGCCCGGCCTCGGCGAGCACCGGCGGGGGTAGCGACTCCTGGGCTCCAGTCTGCGTGGGTGCCTGCTGCTCGGTGGCGCAGCCGCCGAGCAGGACGACAGTCGCCGCGAAGACAGCGGCGGCGACCGCACGTACCGGACGGGCCCTCACCGCGTGCGGCCCGACGGGATCGACTGAATCGGCACTCGTCCGGCGGAGCCGGAGACCGGCTGCAGTTCGAAGACCACATCGACGGTCTCCCCGGCCTTCACGACGCCGTCCGTGTGCCAGCCGGAGACCAGCCGATAGCCGGCCGGGATGCCCAGGAGCGCCACCCGGTAGTGACCGGCGGGCAGAGTCACCGAGGCCGGCAGTGGGAGGTTCTGCGGTCCGTCGTCGTAGAGGTACAGCCGGACGTCCGCGCCCGGCACGTCCGCTCCGGTGGTCACGTCGACGGCCCGGATGTTCATGATGCCGTGGTAGTTCGGCGTCGTCGGCGGCGGCTCGACGGTGCTCGTCGGCGAGGTGGTGGAGGTCGGGGACGTAGGAGTACTGGTCGGCGTCGTGCTGCTGGTGCTGGTCGGGCTGGTGCTGGTCGCCGTCGTCTCCGGGTCGCTGTCGTCGGCCGGCGTCACCGTCTCGGAGGTGCCGGTCGCCTCCGTGTCGGAGGTGTCGTCGGCGGCGGCCGGCCCGGCGAAACCGGTACCGAGGACCAGGACGAGAGCGGCGCAGGAGGCGAGAAGCCGACCCGATGATGTGCGGAACACAGGTGTGCTCGTTTCTCCCCGACCCGAGGCAGTCCCGACACGGGGTATGTCGCCGGGTGCCACTCGGGTGTTACCGGCATCACACGACCATTCGTGATGGACCTCCGGCGTCAGTCGCCGGCGAGCACCCTCTTGCGGAGTTCGCCCTTGACCAGTTTGCCGGTGGGGGTGCGCGGCAGGTCCTCGACGAACTCGATCGACCGCGGCGCCTTGTAGGCGGCGAGGTGATCGGTGGTGTATCCGATCAGTTCCTCGGCGAGCGTCTCCGAGGGGTCCTCGCTCGCGGCGAGCTGTACATAGCCGCGGGCCACCTCACCGAGGTCCTCGTCGGGTATCCCGATCACCGCCACGTCGTACACCGCCGGGTGATTGACCAGGACGTTCTCCGCCTCTTGCGGGTAGATGTTCACCCCGCCGGAAATGATCATGAAGGCCTTGCGGTCCGTCAGGTAGAGGAAGCCGTCCTCATCGAGATAGCCCAGATCACCGGTGGTCGCCCAGAATTCGTGCCGGGGGTGGCGTGCGGCGCGGGTCTTCTCCGGGTCGTTGTGGTACTCGAACGGCACTTGGTCGCGCTCGAAGTAGACCACTCCCACCTCGCCGGTCGGCAGATCGTCACCGTTCTCGTCGCAGATGTGCAGCGTTCCGAGCGCGGCGCGGCCCACCGATCCCGGCCGCTCCAGTGCGTCCTCCGGACCGATCAGCGTGACCCCGGCCGCTTCGGTGGCGGCGTAGTACTCCTGGATCACCGGCCCCCACCACTCGATCATCTTCCGCTTCACCTGTTCCGGGCACGGGGCGGCGGCGTGGATCGCGACCTTCAGGCTGGAGACGTCGTAGGAGGTGCGCACCTCCTCCGGCAGTTTCAGCATCCGGACGAACATCGTCGGTACCCACTGACTGTGCGTGATGTGATGTTCGCCGATCAGCCGCAGCGCCTCCCGCGGCTCGAAGCGGTCCATCAGCACCACGGTGCCACCGAGGGAGTTCACCATGGCGCAATAGCGCAGCGGCGCAGCGTGATACACCGGCGCGGGGGAGAGGTACACGGTGTCGGCACCGAACCCGTAGACCGGCCCGAAGACCGCGCTGACCGTGTCCGGCACCTGGTCCACCTGTCCCTCCGGCAGCGGCGGCCGGATGCCCTTGGGGCGTCCCGTGGTGCCCGACGAGTACAGCATGTCGGTGCCGCGCGGCTGGTCGGTCAGCGGCTCGGGCGAGGCCGCAGCGAGCACGGCGTCGTAGTCGGCGAAACCGGCGACCGGTCCGCCCCAGGCGACGCGGCGCTCCGGGTCTGCGAGGACCTGGTCGGCCTCGGCGACGGCCTGGCCCACCGCGGCGCCGGCGAACACGATCCCCGCACCGCAGTCGGCCAGGATGTAGTTCACCTCGGGGGCGGTCAGGTGGTGGTTCACCACGGTCACGTACATGCCCGAGCGCACCGCGGCCCAGTACACGTCGAAGACCCGCAGATCGTTGTCGGACACCACCGCCACGGTGTCTCCGGGACGCATTCCCAAGGCGCGCAGATGATTCGCGATCCGGGTCGACCGGTCCATCAGCTCCGCGTAGGTGACGCTCTCCCCGGTCGCCGGCCGGATCACGGCGGGCTTGTCCGGGCTGCTGGTGAGATGACTTCCGGGATACAACGGACGGGCTCCTAACCGGGGACGGCATTGCGGCCCACGCTAGTCCGCACCCGGCACCGGTGCATAGGGAACACCGGTGCTCCGAGTCCGGTCCGCGAGGGGGCAGCGCTGTCGCGGACTCGCCCTCAGGCCGGAGCGAGACTGCGGGACTCGGAGCGGTTGTGCAGGCGTCGCGCCAGTGCCGCGGCGACGCGTTCGGGTTCGGCCGCCTGGAAGATCTGCCGCCCGAAGCTCAGCCCGGCCACCCGGGTCTCGGCGATCTCGGTGCCGAGCGAGATCGCGTGATCGTCGTGCGTCGCCGCACCTCCGGCGACGACCACCGGGAGGGGGCAGGTGTCGACCACGGCGTTCATCGACGCCGGATCTCCGGCGTAGTCCAGCTTGACCACGTCGGCCCCCAGATCCGTCGCGATGGCCGCCAGGTGCGAGAGGGTCTGTACGCGCGGGCCTTCGGGGGAGCCGCCGAGTCCGCGGTGATACATCATCGCCAGCAGCGGGACGCCCAGCCGGGAGCATTCGGCGGCCACTGCGCCCAGATCGGCCAACTGCTGCGCCTCGGTCGGGGAGCCGATGTTCACGTGCACGCTCACCGCATCGGCGCCGAGGACCAGACTCTCCTCCACCGAGGCCACGAGCACTTTGCCGGTGGTGTCGACCGAGAGCGCGGTGCCGGCGGACAGGTGCACAACCAGCTGCAGGGACCGCAGGTGGTACGGATCGATGTGCCGGGCCCGGCCCTTGTGCACGACGATCGCATCGGCGCCCGCCCCCGCGAGGACACCGGCGAGCTGATCGGCGTGCGCGTGATGGCCCAGCGGTCCGGTGGTGACCGAGTGGTCCATCGGAACGATGAGGGCGCGACCGGACGGTGCGCCGAACAAGCGGCGCAGCCGCACGCTCTTGCCGTCCAGGGTGGGCGGCCGGGCGCCGAAATCGTGACTCATGTGCGCGGTCCTCCTGCGGGAAACTGAGGGTAGCCTATCCTATAGACATGAGCGGCGACGACGCGACCTTCCCCGTAGGCGACTACTGCGCGCGGGTGGGTCTGATCGCCGCCGATCTCGGCGCCGAGGCTCCGGTCGAACTGGTGCACGCGGTCGCCGGGGCCCAGCACCGGGCGATCCCTTTCGAGAACCTCGACATCCATCGGGGCGACTGCGTCGGCGTCGAACCGGAGCGACTGCTCGCCCGCCTGATCGGAGCGCGGCGCGGTGGGATCTGCTATCAGCTCAACGGTCTTCTGGCGCTGGCCCTGGAGGCATTGGGAGTGCCGGTGCAGCTGTGGGGAGCGCGCGTGGACGCGGGCAGCGGGGCCGGTCCCGGCCGCGCCCTGGGGCACATGGCGGCGGTGGTGCGCGACGGTCCGCAGTCGTGGCGGCTGGTCGACGTGGGCTTCGGGGGCGAGTTCGTCTGGCGGCGGGTGGATCCGGCCGACCCGGAGTCGCTGCGGATCCCGGTGGGGACGGCGAGCTATCTCCTCGACCCGCGGGACCGCCCGCTGTCCGCGTTCGCCGACATGGCGCGCTGGCACAGCAGCTCGCCGCAGTCGCGGTTCACCGGTTCGGTGATCTGCACCCTGCCCACCGCGCGGGGTCGTACGACCCTCACAGGGCGCCCCGGCGCCGAGGGGACACTCGACTACCGGCTGATCCGGCTGCGCGACGGCGTTCGCACCGAGGAACCGGTGACGGCCGCTGCCGCCACCGAGCTGCTGGCCGGCGATTTCGGCATGCCCGGGGCGGTCGCCCCCGCCGTGAGCCGCGTCGTCGATCACGAGAACCGCCAGTCGGTGGGAAACGGGAGCCCGAGGTAGACGTGGCCGAGGGCACGGCGGTCATCGTCGCCGGTCACCAGCCGCTGCAGCCGAGCGCGACGCAGGGGCCAGTCGAAGCCGTCGTCGTCGATGCGGTGCAGCATCGACGTGAGGTTCCAGGAGAACGCCTGCGCCTGCCAGACGCGGTCCAGCGCCGTGTCGGAGTAGGCGTCGAGCAGGTCGTGCCGCCCGCAGGCGTAGAAGCCGCCGAGGGCCTGCGACAACACGCACGCGTCGGAGACGGCGAGGTTGAGTCCCTTCGCCCCGGTGGGCGGAACGGTGTGCGCGGCATCGCCCAGCAGGAACAGCGAGCCGACGCGCATCGGCTCGGAGACCACGCTGCGCAGGGGAGCGATGCTCCGCTCGATGATCTCTCCGGTCTCCAGCTCGGGGGCGTCGTCGGCGCGACCGCGACGCCGGAGCTCGGCCCAGATCCGTTCATCCGGCCAGGCTTCCGGATCGGTGCCCGCGGGCACCTGCAGGTACTGCCGCGACAGGTGCGGCCCCCTCATGCTGTGCACCGCGAGGCCGTCCGGATGCACGCTGTACATGCCCTCGGCGGCCACCGGCGTGCTGTGCGCCAGGATGCCGAGCCACGCGAACGGGTGACTGCGCTCCGCGGTGCGGATGCGGTCGGCGACGGCGGCCCGGCAGGCACCGTGGTAGCCGTCGCAGCCGGCGATGAAATCGGCCACGAGGATGCGCCGGCGCCCGTCGGTGTCGGTGTACGTCACCTCCGGACGGTCACCGTCCAGGCCGGCGACCGCGACGTCGGCGGCACCGAAGCGCACCGGAGTGCCCAGAGCCGCCAGACCGTCGATCAGATCGGCCACCACCTCGGCCTGACCGTAGACCCAGGCATGGCGCCCGGTGTCGGCGTGAAAGTCGAGATGGTGCGTCCTTCCGTCGAAGCGGAGATAGAAACCGTTGTGCCGCAGCGCCTCCCGGTGGAGGCGATCGGCCATGCCGAGTTCGCCGAGGACGTCGACGGTGGTCTGTTCCAGCACTCCGGCCCGCACGCGGGACCGGACGTATGGTTCGTCGCAGCGTTCGAGCACCACCGCGTCGATGCCCTGACGGGCCAGCATGTGCGCCAGACTGAGCCCCGCCGGGCCTGCCCCGATGACGGCGACCTGCGTCCGTTCGGCGGCGATGTCGCTGGTGATGGTGACCACAGTCCTTTCATGGTGTTTGGCGAGGCTAACCTAACGCGCTTACGGTGGTGCCCGTCAACCGGGTCTCCCGGCGCCGTCCGACAGAGCACATCCAGCGCAGAGGAATTCACAGTGACCGAGGTCTACGACGAGTCCGAGTCCATCAGGGCTGTCCCGCACCCGCTCGGCGGCGGAATCGGCGGGCGGGCCCGGCGATGACCGATGAGCTGACGTTCCTCTGGTATCTGAACCCGGCCGACGGGACGGTGCCGTGGCAGCCCGAGCACCGCATCGAGCCCTCCCTGGAGCACCTTCGCCACGTCGCCTCCGAGATCGACCGGTTGGGCTACTACGGAGTGCTGTGCACGGCCCGGGAACCGATCGCGCTGGTGTCGGCGACCCGGTCGCTGCGCTTCCTGGTCCCGGAGTACCCGGGAGTGAAGCCGCCGGCCCTGATGGCCGAGCAGGCCCAGGTCTTCGATCACTACTCCGGCGGCCGTCTGCTGATCAACCAGGTCAACGGCGCCGACCCAGTGCTCGCACGCTACGGGCGTTTCGAGGGCAAGGACGAGCGCTACCGGGTGTCGGCCGAGTACTGGCGGACCGTCCAGGAGATGTACCGCGACTCGGCCTCCGCCGTCGACGGCGAGTACTTCCGCGCCGGACCGCAGTACAAGCCCGACGTTCCGGGCCCGCGTCAGCCGAAGCTGCCGATCTGGGGGACCGGGGCCTCTCCCGCCGGACTCACCCACGCTGCGGAGGTCCTCGACGTCTATCTGAGCTTCCTGGCCCGCCCGGAGGTTCTGGTCCGGACCTTCGATGCGGCGCGCACGGCGGCGGCCGCGGCCGGGCGGGACCTGCCGTGCGGCGTGCTGGGCAGCGTGGTGGTCCGGGACACCGACGAAGAAGCCTGGGAGCACTTCGAATGGCAACTGGCGCAGACCGATCCGGCCGAGATGGCGCGCCTGGCCGACCGCAATCTGCGATCGTTCGGTTTCCCCGGACTCGACGAGATCACCGACGACGACCCCCAGGTGCAGGCGCGCATCGACGCGTTGCGGGCCGGCCGGATCCCGCGACGCGCCGAACTCGAGTTCGCCCCGGGACTCGCCGCCGGGCTCACCACCTGGACCTCCGGCGAGCCCCCGTTCGACATCGCAGGCAAGGGGTCCGGCAACTACCTGGTGGGCAGCCCGGCCACCGTCGCCGAGAACATCGACCGGCTGTCGCACCGCCTCGGAGCGCAGTACTGGATCCTGTCGGGCTGGCCGCTGGCCGCCGAAGCCCGTCGCTTCGCCGAGCAGGTGGTGCCGCTGCTGTCCCGGGAACTCGCCGTCCGCTGATCGGCAGGCGCGCCCGGCCCGACGGCCGGGCGCGGCGACGGCCTCCTCAGCGTTCTTCGCAGAACTCGGTGATCGGCAGCCCCACGTGCCGCGCCTCGGTCGGTACGTAGCCGAGTAGGACGTCACCGGGCTTCAGTTCGGTCACGTTGTTCACGCTGCCGCCGGGCCCCAGCAGCCGGACGTGCCAGTCGTCCTGGGCGATCACGTTGATCTCGTCGCCCTCGGCCGAGCGCGCCGTGATGGAGATCAGCGGGCGGCGCTCGATCTTGACGCGGCCGATCCGCACCTCCCGCACCGAACCGTCACTGCGCACGGCGAGGATCGGCTGCCCGGCACGCAGTTCACTGACGTACCGGGTGCGGTTCCCCGGGGTCAGGACGTAGGAGTGCACGGCACCGGCGTTCCAGCGGAACGGGCGGGTGGGCATGTAGGGCAGCGGATGGGTCTCGCTGCACGACAGGAACATTCCGCTCGCGAAGGAACCGATCAGGCAGCCCTCGTCCAGCTCCAGCAGCGAGCAGGTGTCGATGCAGGCGCGCTCGCCCATGCCGATGTGCTCGACCGACGAGACGGTCAGCTCGGAGAGTTCCATGGCGGGTTCACTGGACTGCAGCACCGCCACCAGTGCGACGACGTCGTCGGCGTGACGGGGCGCGAGCAGCAGACCGTCCGAGCCGTGCTCCAGGACCAGCTTCACGATCTCGGCGTCGGTGATGTCGTCGACGACCGTCACCGTCTTGCCGCCGGAGTTCTCGGCGGCGGCGATGACGATCTCCAGGGGGATCTTGGTGGGATCGGTGAAGGTCAGCAGGGTCCACGGGACCTCGCGCACCAGTTGGCAGGCACGGGTCAGGGTGGCCGCATCGCTGACCACCACGTGCACGCCCTCGGCGCGGGCGCCCCCCGTGTCGGAGTCGGGGACGATCACCAGATCGGCCCCGTCTTCCGCGCTCGAGTCGCCCTTGCTCTTGCGCTTGCCGGCGGGCATCAGCACGCGGCGCACCGTCGGCGGCAGCGTTGCGAGGAGTTCGGCGTCGTCGCTCACGATGCCGTCCAGGCCGTAGTTCAGCGCCGCGGCGACCACGGCCTCTCGTTCACGCCCGGTGAGCGAGCGGACGTCGACCCAGGCGAAGTGCCGGCCGTCCCGTTCGGTTCCGGCGACCGGTGCCAGGGGGGTGACGCTGTCGGTCACGTGTACCGGCGACGCCTCCGCCCCGGCCCCGGTGGTGTCGGCGTTCTGCACCTCGGTGGTCATCTGTCTCCTCGTCGTCGCGGGCCGTGGTCCCGGCTGCGAGCCGGGGAACAAGACCAGCTTAGGGTAGGCTCACCATCACTCCAAGAGTGCAGGTGAGACCATAGCCCGAGGCACGAGATCCGCCTCGCTGCCGGATCCGCCCGCCGTCCGGGGACTACCGGTCGGCGACGCGGACCGAATCCTCCACCAGATCGAGGACCGCGTGCAGATCATCTGTCGACTGTCCCGTCGCCAGCCGGCTGATCAGCCCGTCGAGCACGACGTCGAGGTACGTGACGAGCACCTCGGTGTCCACGTCCTTCCGGAGACTGCCGTCCTCGCGTTTGCGCTCCAGGCGAGCGAGGGTGACCGCCTCCAGATCGGCGGTGTGCGACGCCCAGGCCTCGGCGAAAGCCGGATCGCTCCGGATCTTCCGGACGATCTCGAGCCGGGTGCCGAGCCAGTCGAAGTCCTTCGGGCGGGCGAGCATGTCCCGCATCACCTGGACCAGACCTTCTTGTGCGGCGACGTCGGCCATCCGTTCGGCATCCTCGCGGGCGAGGGCCAGAAACAGTGCTTCCTTGTCCCGGAAGTGGTGGAAGATCGCACCGCGGGACATGCCCGTGGCCTCTTCCAGCCTCTTCACCGTGGCGCCGTCGTAGCCGTGTTCGGCGAAACAGTGCCGCGCGCCGTCGAGAATCTCCCGACGACGCGCGGCAAGCCGGTCATCGCTGACCCGTGGCACTGTGATCAGCTCTTGATCATGTTCCGCAGGACGTACTGCAGGATGCCGCCGTTGCGGTAGTAGTCGGCCTCACCGGGGGTGTCGATCCGGACCACCGCGTCGAAGCTGACCTCGCGGCCGTCCTCCTTGGTGGCGGTGACCTTCACGGTCTTCGGGGTGACGCCCTCGTTGAGCTGCTCCAGGCCCTCGATGTCGAAGACCTCGGTGCCGTCCAGGCCCAGGGTCCGGGACGACTCGCCGTCCGGGAACTGCAGCGGAACCACGCCCATACCGATCAGGTTGGAGCGGTGGATGCGCTCGAAGGACTCGGTGATGACGGCCTTGACGCCGAGCAGGACCGTGCCCTTGGCCGCCCAGTCGCGCGAGGAGCCCGAACCGTACTCCTTGCCACCCAGCACCACCAGCGGGATGCCCGCTTCCTGGTAGTTCTGCGAGGCGTCGTAGATGAACGACTGCGGGCCGCCCTCCTGGGTGAAGTCGCGGGTGTAACCGCCGGACACGCCGTCGAGCAGCTGGTTCTGCAGACGGATGTTGGCGAAGGTTCCGCGGATCATCACCTCGTGGTTGCCACGACGGCTGCCCAGCGAGTTGTAGTCCTTGCGGGCCACCCCGTGGGAGTCGAGGTACTGCGCGGCCGGGGTGCCCGGCTTGATCGGGCCGGCCGGGCTGATGTGGTCGGTGGTGACCGAGTCACCCAGCAGCGCCAGGACGCGGGCGCCCTTGATATCGCTCACCGGCTCCGGATCCATCGTCATGCCGTCGAAGTACGGCGCCTTGCGGACGTAGGTCGAGTTCTCGTCCCACGCGAAGGTGTCGCCGTCCGGGGTGTCCAGACCCTGCCAGCGCTCGTCGCCCTTGAAGACGTCGGCGTAGGAGTTGCGGAACATCTCCTGGTTGATCGCACCCTTGATGGTGTCGTCGATCTCCTGGGCCGACGGCCAGATGTCGCGCAGGAAGACGTCGTTGCCGTCGGTGTCCTGCCCGAGGGCCTCGGTCTCGAAGTCGAAGTCCATCGTGCCGGCCAGGGCGTAGGCGATCACCAGCGGCGGGGACGCCAGGTAGTTCATCTTCACGTCCGGGCTGATGCGGCCCTCGAAGTTCCGGTTGCCCGACAGCACGGCGGTGACGGTGAGGTCGTTGTCGTTGACCGCGGCGCTGATCTCGTCCGGCAGCGGGCCGGTGTTGCCGATGCAGGTGGTGCAGCCGTAACCGCCCAGGTAGAAGCCGAGCTTCTCCAGGTACGGCCACAGGCCGGCCTTCTCGTAGTAGTCCGAGACCACCTGCGAACCGGGAGCCATGTTGGTCTTGACCCACGGCTTGCTGGTCAGGCCCTTGTCGACGGCGTTGCGGGCCAGCAGGCCGGCGCCGATCATGACCGACGGGTTCGAGGTGTTGGTGCAGGAGGTGATGCCGGCGACGGCGACCGCACCGTGGTCGAGCACGAAGGACTGGCCGTCGGACGTGACCGAGACCGGCTGGCTCGGACGACCCTCGGCGCCGTTGGCGGCCGACGCGACCACCGAATCCTCCTCGGCGAAGGAGAGCTTCGCCTCGTCGGGGGAGACGGCGACCGGATCGGAAGCCGGGAAGCTCTCGTCCAGGCCCTCGTCCAGGCCGTTCTGCGGCGCCGGGTGGTTCTCGTCGACGTAGTTGTGGATGTCCTTGCGGAAGGCGACCTTCGACTCGGACAGCAGGATGCGGTCCTGGGGGCGCTTGGGCCCGGCGATCGACGGGACCACGGTGCCCAGGTCGAGCTCCAGGTACTCCGAGTAGGTGGGCTCGGCGTCGGTGTCGTGCCACATGCCCTGTTCCTTGGCATAGGCCTCGACGAGGGCGAGTTCCTCATCGGTGCGACCGGTCAGGCGCAGGTAGTTGATGGTCTCGCCGTCGATCGGGAAGATCGCACAGGTCGAACCGAACTCCGGGCTCATGTTGCCCAGGGTGGCGCGGTTGGCCAGCGGCACCTCGGCCACACCGTCGCCGTAGAACTCGACGAACTTTCCGACGACGCCGTGCTGGCGGAGGATGTCGGTCACGGTCAGCACCACGTCGGTGGCGGTGACGCCGGGCTGGATCTCACCGGTCAGCTTGAAGCCGACCACGCGCGGGATCAGCATGGACACCGGCTGGCCGAGCATGGCGGCCTCGGCCTCGATACCGCCGACGCCCCAGCCGAGGACACCCAGGCCGTTCTCCATCGTGGTGTGCGAGTCGGTGCCGACACAGGTGTCCGGGTAGGCCTGGCCGTTGCGGGTCATCACCACGCGCGCCAGGTACTCGATGTTCACCTGGTGGACGATGCCGGTGCCCGGGGGGACCACCTTGAAGTCGTCGAAGGCGCCCTGGCCCCAGCGCAGGAACTGGTAGCGCTCACCGTTGCGCTGGTACTCCAGCTCCACGTTGCGCTCGAAGGCGTCGGCGCGGCCGAAGACGTCCAGGATCACCGAGTGGTCGATCACCATCTCGGCGGGGGACAGCGGGTTGACCTTGTTCGGGTCGCCGCCGAGGGCGGTGACGGCCTCACGCATGGTGGCCAGGTCGACCACGCAGGGCACACCGGTGAAGTCCTGCATCAGGACGCGCCCCGGGGTGAACTGGATCTCGACGCTCGGCTGGGCGTCGGCGTCCCAGTGCGCGAGAGCGTTGATGTGATCGGCGGTGACGTTCGCGCCGTCTTCGGTGCGCAGCAGGTTCTCGGCGAGAACCTTCAGCGCGTAGGGCAGCTTCTCGGTGCCGGGGACGGCCGAGAGGCGGAAGATCTCGTACGAGTTGTCGCCCACCTCCAGGGTGCCGCGGGCGCCAAACGAATCTTTGCTCAACGTGTGCTCCACTCTCATCGTGCGGTGATCACCGACGGGCTGCGTCGGCGGTTGGTCAGCCGAGCAGTCGCTAGCGGGCTGAAGGCTCTGGCGACTGCTGCCCCCTCATCATAGCAGTACGCGCGTACTGGTTGGGCGGTATGGGCCCACGTGCGCCGCGTCACGCGGAAGCGCTCGCCGCCGCTGCCGTAAGGTGAGCGCGGTTCACCTCAGCGATCTCAGGAGCACTCCATGACCCCGGGTCCGGCCACCTTCACGCTTGCGAAGCCCGCCGACACCACTGCGCAGTGGTCCGATCTGGACATTCCTGCGATCGTCGCCCAGCTGCGGGCGACCGGCGTCTACGCGCCGGCCGAGCAGCGGCCCGAGCTGGAGACGGTGGTCGCCGGCGCCGACGCCGACGGCCACGACCTGCACGTGGTGGTCCTCGACGACGCCTACGCGCCGTTCACCGTCTACCGCGACATCGCCACCGAACTGCAGTCGCAAGTCGGCGGCACCGTCCTGGTGATGGGACCGTCGGGCCGGGGAACAGCGTCCAGCGAGTTCACGCGCGTCCAGCTGGAGGACGGCACCAGCGGTGTCACCGCCGGCGCCACGCCCGCGGTGGCGGCCCAGCAGATCTACGACGGCGCCAGCGCCCCCTCGATGGACTGGACCGTCGTCACCATCGTGCTGGTGATCGCAGTGGTGCTCTGCGCGGTGGGCACTCGGCTGATGACGCTGCGGCGACGCCGCTCGACGGCGGCTGCCGACTCGGGCGAGGCAGCCGGGACGACCGGCTCCGCCGGGGCCGCCGGTGCCGACGAGGCCCCGACCGTCCCACCGGCCCCCTGAGTGCCGCACACCGCAGTTCCACACACCGCGGTTCCACGCCGCGCGGGGCGCGTTTCGTGCCGCCCGGGACCCCGAATCCACTGAGCCGAGCGACCGTTACCGAACTGTGACGGCGTCGGACATCTCCGCTTTCCGCTGTTCAGTGCATTTCCGCAGGTAATCACGCCTATGTAATTCAGTTTCCTGGCTTTTCTGGTGTGTCTGGTGTGACATACGGTGCTGTAGACACATTTGAGTTACCAGGGGATAGACGGGCCAGTGAGACAGGTGCGTCACGGGTGCTCAATGCGCACAGCTAGGGAGTACGTCGGTTGAAGCGAGCAACGAAGAACGCACGCCAGGCGATGCGAGGCGGGGCCTTCGGCGCCCTGGTCCTCGTCGGTGTCCTGAGCGCGGGAACCGCGGCCGCTGACCCGGCCAAACAGACCTCACCGGTCGCCGCCCTGGTCAACGACATCGCCACGGTCGATCAGAACCTGGCGGACCTGGGCGCGGCGGTGGCCGTCAAGCAGGAGGACGTCAACAAGGCGCTGGTGGACTTCCAGAACGCCTTCGCCGCGCAGCAGGTCGCGGCCTCGGCCGACAACGCCGCACAGGCCGCACTGCGCAAGACCAAGAAGCAGGTCGCCGCGGCACAGCGCGAATTCGACGACTTCATGCGCGCGGTCAACCGGCAGGGCAACAACCGGCTGGGCTCGATGAGCAACTACGTGTCGTCGTCGGACCCGGACAAGGTCCTCGAGCAGATCACCAGCGTCGAGCAACTCGCCCGCCAGCAGCGCGCCACCATCCGCCAGCTGCAGCACGTGCGCAATCAGCAGGCCAACCGGGTGGCTGCCACCTCGGCCACCCGCCGGCAAGCCACGGCCGCCGCGCAGGGTGCCGACAACCGGCGCGCCCAGGCGGTCTCCGCGGTCGAGACCGCCCGCAAGGCGATGACCGATCAGCGGTCCAAGCGCTCGCAGCTGCTGAACCAGCGCGCCGCCCTGACCCAGAAGCTCGACAAGCTCCGCGGCTCCAAGAGCGAGACCTCCGGACCCGCCGAACTCGGCTCGCTCCTGAAGGATCTGCCGACCACTCCCACCGAAGGCGATCCGGGCGCGGAGGCCGCCGCGATGGTCGCCAAGCTGGCCGTGGAGACCGGCACCCAGCTGCTGGCCGGCCTGCTCGGCGAGCAGCAGATCCCGCAGTCCGAACTGCTCAACGAGCTCGGCATCGGCGGCAGCGCCCCGCTGGGCACCGGCCCCGACAGCACGCTGTCGCGACTGGGCACCGGATCACTCGGCGCACTGTTCGGCGGCGGCACCGGCGGAGGCGGGCTGGCACGACCCGGCCTGCGCGGACCTCAAGCCGTCGAACTGGTGGTCAACCGCGCCAAGTCGCAGTTGGGTGTGCCCTACGCCTGGGGCGGCGGCGACGCGAACGGCCCCACGCTAGGTATCCGCGACGGCGGCGTGGCCGACAGCCACGGCGACTACAACAAGGTCGGCTTCGACTGCTCGGGCCTGATGATCTACGCCTTCGCCGGCATCGGCATCGATCTTCCGCACTACACCGGCTACCAGTACACGTCCGGCCCGCAGTTCCCGCTGGACCAGATGCAGCGCGGCGACATGATCTTCTACGGTGCCAATGCGAGCGCACACGTCGCGATGTACCTGGGTGACGGCACCATGATCGAAGCGCCGCAGTCCGGTGACGTGGTCAAGATCTCCCCGGTGCGCACCGACGGCGCCATGCCCTCCGTGGTGCGTCTCACCTGAGCCGGCCTTCGGCCGGTAGAGTCGGTCCAAGCACGATCGACGCGGAGCCGCGGCTCCACCCGCCACACGAGGAGTCACCGGTTTGAGTTCACCCGCCGCTGAGAACACGCTCACCCCCGAGGACGTTGCACTCCTCGAACGGGCGATGTACGAAGTCAAGCGCGTCATCGTGGGTCAGGACGAGTTGGTCGAGCGGATCCTGGTGGGTCTGCTCTCCCGCGGCCACATCTTGCTCGAAGGTGTGCCGGGCGTCGCCAAGACGCTCGCCGTGGAGACCTTCGCGACCGTGATCGGCGGCGACTTCTCCCGCGTGCAGTTCACCCCCGACCTGGTCCCGACCGACCTGATCGGCACCCGCATCTACCGCCAGGGCCGCGAGGAGTTCGACACCGAGCTGGGCCCGGTGGTCACCAACTTCCTGCTCGCCGACGAGATCAACCGCGCCCCGGCCAAGGTGCAGTCGGCGCTGCTGGAGGTGATGGCCGAGCGGCACGTCTCGATCGGCGGCGTCACCTACCCGATGCCCGACCCGTTCCTGGTGATGGCGACCCAGAACCCGATCGAGAACGAGGGCGTCTACCCGCTGCCCGAAGCGCAGCGCGACCGCTTCCTGTTCAAGGTCCTCGTCGACTACCCGTCGGTGGAGGAGGAGCGCGAGATCGTCTACCGGATGGGCATCGAGCCGCCCACGGCCTCGCAGATCCTCGATCCGGCCACCACCATCCGCCTGCAGAGGGTCGCGGCCAACGTCTTCGTCCACCACGCGCTCGTCGACTACGTGGTGCGCGTGATCAACGCCACCCGCCGGCCCGGCGACCTCGGTCTCACCGACGTCGCGACCTGGCTGTCGTACGGCGCTTCGCCCCGCGCGACCCTCGGTATCGTGGCCGCCGCCCGCGCCCTCGCGGTGATCCGCGGCCGCGACTACGTGGTCCCGCAGGACATCGTGGAGCTGATCCCGGACGTGCTGCGTCACCGCCTTGTCCTCAGCTACGACGCCCTGGCCGATGAGGTGACCCCCGACCAGATCATCACCCGCATCCTGCAGACCGTGGGCCTGCCGCAGGTGAGCGCCGCACCGCAGGAGGCACCGATCCAGCAGGCACCGGCCCAGCAGGCGCCGGTTCAGCAGGCACCTGCCGCCGCGCAGCCGGAGGGTCATGTCGCCCAGTAGCGACCTGCCGGCCCTGCGTGGCGGTCGGCTCGACGATCCGCAGCTGACCGCGGCGCTGACCAGCCTGGAACTGACGGTGCGCCGCAAGCTCGACGGCGTGCTGCAGGGCGCCCACCTCGGTCTGATCCCCGGTCCCGGATCCGAGCCCGGCGAGGCCCGCCCGTATCAGCCCGGCGACGACATCCGCCGGATGGAGTGGTCGGTGACCGCGCGCACCACGCAGCCGCACGTGCGGCAGATGATCGCCGATCGCGAGCTCGAGACCTGGTTCGTGATGGATGCTTCGGCCAGCCTGGACTTCGGCTCGGGGGAGCACACCAAACGCGACCTGGCGGTGGCCGCAGCCGCCGCGATCGTCCATCTGACCGCCGGCGGCGGCAATCGTCACGGAGCAGTGGTCGTCACCGGTGATTCGATCACCCGCATTCCGGCCCGCGCCGGCCGGGCGCACGCGCGATCCCTGCTCAAGACGCTCGCCACCACCCACCGCAGCACCCCGGGGGTGCGCGGCGACCTGAACGCCGGCTTGGAGGCCCTGCGCCGCCCGCAGCGGCGCCGCGGCCTCGCCGTGGTGATCAGCGACTTCTTGGGACCGCTGGACTGGACCCGGTCCCTGCGGGCCATCGGCGCCCATCACGAACTCCTCGGCATCGAGGTCCTGGACCCGCTCGACATCGCGCTGCCGCCCGTCGGCCCGGTGACCCTGGCCGACGCCGAGTCCGGCGAGGTGGTGGACGTGGACGTCACCCCGCGCCTGCGCGCCGACTTCGCCGCTGCCGCGCAGGCACATCGCGCCGAGGTGCAGGCGGCCTTCCGCGGCTGCGGCGGGGCGGTGCTCACCCTGCAGACCGACCGCGACTGGATCGCCGACACCGTCCGGTTCGTCGGCCGGCGCCGCCGTGCGGCGGGGGTGCGCTGATGCATCGCTGGTTCGCCCACCCGTGGTGGCTGTTCGCCATTCTGCTGGTCGTGGCAGTGGTCGCCGCCTATGTGATCGAGATGCGCCGCCGCAAGGCGCGCGCGCTGCGGTTCGCCAACCTCGACGTGCTGCGCTCGGTGACCCCGGGCGCCCGGGATCGCTTCCGCCACGTGCCGTTCGCCGTCCTGGCCATCGGTCTGCTGCTGCTGACCGTCGCGATGGCCGGACCGATGGCCGAGCGCGACGTCCCGCGCAACCGGGCCACCGTGATGCTGGTGGTCGACGTCTCCAATTCGATGAAGGCCACCGACGTGGCGCCGTCGCGGCTGGAAGCCGCCCAGGCCGCGGGCAAGCGTTTCGCCGACGAACTGACCGCCGGGATCAACCTGGGTCTGGTGTCGTTCGCCGGCACCGCGTCCACCCTCGTCTCGCCGACGCCCGACCACAACGCCACCAAGAACGCGCTCGGCAAGCTGAAACTGGCCGACAAGACCGCGACCGG
This sequence comes from Gordonia caeni, assembly GCF_039537105.1. NCBI lineage: Bacteria > Bacillati > Actinomycetota > Actinomycetes > Mycobacteriales > Gordoniaceae > Gordonia > Gordonia caeni. The sequence continues at coordinate 26,436 of NZ_BAAAZW010000014.1, read as the reverse complement.
CGAAGGAATCTTCGCCGCCCTGGATCAGATCCAGACGCTCAATTCGGCGCTCGGCGGCGACGATCACGCTCCGCCCGCGCACGTCGTGCTCCTCTCCGACGGCAAGCAGACGGTGCCCGAGAGTCCCGACGCCGACCGCGGCGGATTCACCGCGGCCCGCAAGGCCAAGGAGGAGGGCATCCCGGTCTCCACCATCTCCTTCGGCACCCTGCACGGCACCGTGGAACTCGAGGGCCCCAACGGTCAGGTCGAGCGCGTGCCGGTGCCCGTCGACGACGAGTCGCTGCGGCAGATCGCGAACCTCTCCGGCGGAAACTTCTACACCGCGTCGTCGCTGGACGAGCTGAACAAGGTGTATTCGACGCTGCGCGAACAGATCGGCACCGAGCGGCAGCGGGGTGACAACTCGCGCCCGTGGCTGATCGCCGGAACGCTGCTGGCGATCGCCGGAACCCTCGGCGCCCTGTTCCTCAACCGGCGCCTTCCGTGAGATAGGTTGAACAACCATGGCAGACAGTGAAAACTCCACGTCCTCCTTCACCCCGCGCTCGGTCCTCGTCACCGGCGGCAACCGGGGAATCGGCCTCGCCGTCGCGCAGCGGCTGGCGGCCGACGGCCACAAGGTGGCCGTCACCCACCGCGGTTCCGGTGCCCCGGACGGCCTGTTCGGCGTCCAGTGCGACGTCACCGACGACGAATCGGTGACGCGCGCCTTCGCCGAGGTCGCCGAGCACCAGGGCCCGGTCGAGGTGGTCGTCGCCAATGCCGGCATCACCGAGGACACCCTCATCATGCGGATGAGCGTGGAGAGCTTCGAGAACGTCATCGACGCCAACCTGGTCGGTGCCTTCCGGGTCACCAAGGCCGCCACCCGCGACATGCTGAAGAAGCGCTGGGGCCGGTTCATCTACCTGGGTTCGGTCGTGGCGCTGATGGGCACGCCGGGGCAGGCCAACTATGCGGCCTCCAAGGCCGGCGTCATCGGGCTGGCGCGGTCGGTGACCCGCGAGCTCGGCGGCCGCAACATCACCGCCAACGTGATCGCGCCGGGCCTGATCGACACCGACATGACTCGCGGGCTGCCCGAGGAGTACACCAAGACCGCGGTCGACCAGGCCATCCCGGCCAAGCGCATGGGCCAGCCCGAGGAGGTCGCCGGCGTCGCCAGCTTCCTGGTCTCGGACGACTCGGCCTACGTGACCGGCAACGTCATCAACGTCGACGGCGGCCTCGGCATGGGGCACTGACCTCCTGCCGACGCGCGACCGACACCGAACCCCCGACTTCAGGAGCAGAACACAGTGAGTGGAATCCTCGCCGGTAAGACCATCCTCGTGACCGGCATCATCACCGATGCGTCGATCGCCTTCGCCACGGCCAGCCAGGCCCAGGAGGCAGGGGCGACGGTGATCATCACCGGCATTCCCGAGCGTCTGCGCCTGATCGACCGGATCGCCCGGCGGCTCCCGCAGGAGGTGCCCGCCGCCATTCCGCTCGACGTCACCGACGAGGAGAGCCTGGCCGGGCTGGCCGATCGCGTGCGCGAGCTCGCGCCGCAGGGCATCGACGGTGTGGTGCACTCGATCGCCTTCGCCCCGCGCACCCTGATGGGTCCGGACGCGCTGCCCTTCCTGGAAGGGCCGGGTCCGGATGTGGCCAAGGCCTTCGAGATCTCAGCGTGGAGCTATGCCTCGCTGGCGCGCGCCGTGCTGCCGGTGATGAACGAGGGCGGCTCGATCGTGGGCATGGACTTCGATCCGCGCACCGCCGTGCCCGACTACAACTGGATGGGCGTGGCCAAGGCCGCCCTCGAGTCGGTGAACCGGTACGTGGCCCGCGAGGTCGGCTACGCCAAGAAGATCCGCTCCAATCTGGTCGCCGCCGGTCCGATCAAGACGCTGGCCGCCAAGGCCATCTCCGGTACCGCCACCGACGACGCCAAGAAGCTGAACATGCTCAACGAGTACTGGGACGGCGCGTCGCCGATCGGCTGGAACGTGGACGACCCGACCCCGGTCGGCAAGAGCGTCGTCGCCCTGCTGTCGGATTGGCTGCCGGCCACCACGGGTTCGATCGTCTACGTCGACGGCGGCGCCAGCCACAACACCTGGTTCCCCGAGAACATGCTGGGCTAACCGTGCCCCTCGGTGATCGGGCCGTCGGCTCCGCTCGAGCAACGGCTTCGGCGGGCTTCGACGCCCTCGTCTTCCTCTCGTTCGGCGGCCCGGAGCAGCCCGACGACGTCCGCCCGTTCCTGGAGAACGTGACCCGTGGCCGCGGCGTGCCGCCCGAGCGCCTCGACGAGGTGGTGGAGCACTACCTGCACTTCGGTGGGGTCTCGCCGATCAACCGGCTGAACCTGGACATGATCGCGGCGCTGCAGGCCGAGTTGCGCACCCGGGGGCGGGATCTGCCGATCTATTTCGGCAACCGCAACTGGAAGCCCTACCTGGCCGAGGCGCTGCGCGAGCTGCGCGACGACGGTTGCACGCGGGCTCTGGTCTTTCCCACCTCGGCGTGGGGCGGCTATTCCGGTTGCCGTCAGTACCACGAGGACGTGGCCCGCGCGCTGGCCGACGTCGGCGACGATCGGCTCCTTCTGCGCAAGCTGCCGCAGTTCTCCGGCGAGCCGGGTTTCACCGCCGCGGCCGCCGATGCGGTGCGCCGGGCATGGGCGGAGCTGGGGGAGGGAGCACCGGTCAGGCTGGTGTTCACCGCGCACTCGATCCCCGTCGCGGCCGACCGGACCGCGGGACCTCCCGACGGAGAGGGGCATCTGTACTCGCGACAGGTGGCCGACGCGGCGGCACGTGTCGCCGCCGAGCTCGGCGTGACCGACTTCGACCTGGTCTGGCAGTCACGTTCGGGACCGCCGCAGGTGCCGTGGCTGGAGCCGGACGTCTGCGACCACCTGGAGGCTCTCGCCGAGCGGGGCGTCGGCCGCGTCGTCGTCTGCCCGATCGGGTTCGTCTCCGATCACCTCGAGGTGATCTGGGATCTCGACTCCGAGGCCCGAGAGGTAGCCGACCGGCTCGGCATGGACTACGCCCGCGCCGGCACGGTCGGCACCGACCCGTCGTTCATCGCGATGGTCGCCGATCTGATCGAGCGCTACGCCGACGGCGGGGGAGACCTCGACGCCCTCGGCTGCGGCGACAACGGCACCCTCTGCCGTCCCGGCTGCTGTGAGCTGCCGGCCCGGCCGAGCCGCTGACCACCGGCTGCTTTCCGCGCCCCGCCCCGCTTCCCGCTACCGGCTCCGTCTCGCGCGGCACTCGGGGTCCGCAGCGGGAGCAGGCACCAGTAGCGGGAGCGGTCAGCTGCGGTAGTCGCGGAGCAGGGTGTTGATCGCCGTCGCCCGGGCGCGGCGGGTGAGCGAGGAGAGCCGCCGCAGCGCGGTGTCGGCAGTGTCGAGCTGACCGGCCGAAGCGCCCGGACCGCCACCGGCCAGGCTGACGATCGCGTCGATCTGCGCCGCGGTCGCGAGCATCCGGTCCACGCGGGGCCGATCGTGCGGCGGCAGATCCAGCGAGACCGCGTGGGTGCGCGCCGCGAGCGCATCACGCAGGTCGACCGGGCCGGCCGAGCGGGGCCCGGCGAGCCCGGCGATCACCGCGGCCGCCTCGTCGACGGCCTCGCGCAGTTCGTACTCCAATTCGCCCGGGCTCTGATCGCCGCCGATCGTGTCGACGTCGAACGGGGAGGCCAGGGCACGGAAGGTCCAGCGGCAGCGTTCCACGGCGCCGCGGGCAGTGACCGCCAGCGTCGGCCCGGCGGGAACCGCGAGGAGCAGGACCTCGCCGGCGGCGAGCACGTCGCCGGTCAGCGCCCCCGGCGGCAGCCCCTGCGGATCCCCGGCGGCCGGCAGCGCGACGGCACTCGCGGCCGCTCCGCCCACGGCCTGCAACAGGTCCAGCGCACCGCCGCCGCCGGCCACACCGGTGTCCGCGGCGGCATCTATCTCGTGGGTCTGCGCGTAGTCGTGAAGGGTGTGCACCACATCGTCGGGGGCCACCGCCCCGGCACGCCAGGCCGCCGCCCAGACGGCGAGCGCCGACGCCGGCCAGGCACGCAGCAGGGCCGATCCGGACTGGGGCAGTGATCTCGACATGACCACACCACGGTACGCGGAGCGTCGCCACCGCAGAAGCCGCCGCGTGACCTACCCTGGGCCCTCGTGAGGGATGACCGCTACGGACGTGACGTATTGGCGCAGCCGCGCCGGCAGAAGCCCAAGGCCCCCGAAGTGGCCGGAGAACCCGGGCTGGTGGTCGAAGACGCGGCCACCGGCTTCTGCGGTGCTGTGGTGGGGTGGGAGAAGACCTACACCGCCGACATGGTCCGCCTCGAGGACCGCCGCGGTGCCACCCGCGTCTTCCACGCGTTCCCGGCCGCATTCCTGATCGACGGCAAGCCGGTGACGCTGGTCCGCCCGAAGAGCCGCGGGCCCAACGCGCCCCAGACCATCCAGACCGCATCCGGTTCCCGTGCACTGCCCAAGCAGCGGGCCCGCACCGCACGAGCAAGCCGGATCTTCGTCGAGGGTGTACACGATGCGACTCTCCTCGAACGCGTCTGGGGCGACGATCTGCGCGCCGAGGGCGTCGTGGTGATGAGCCTGGACGGTCTGGACAACCTCGACGACGCCCTCGCCGACTTCCAGCCCGCGCCGCATCGGCGGGCCGGCGTGCTAGTGGACCATCTGGTCGCCGGCAGCAAGGAGGAACGCCTGACCGCACAGGTGGGTCCCGACGTCCTGGTCTGCGGCCACCCCTACGTCGACGTGTGGCAGGCGGTGAAGCCGGCCGCGGTGAAGATCGATGCGTGGCCGACGATCCCGATGGGCACCGACTGGAAGACCGGCATCTGTGACCGGTTGGGCTGGGGGACACCGCAGGACGGCTGGCGCCGTGTGCTGGCTGCGGTCTCCAGTTTCCGCGACCTGGAGGTGCCGCTGCTGCGCAGCGTCGAAGAGCTGATCGACTTCGTGACCGAACCGTCGGAGTAGTTCAGCGGCCGATCAGGAAGCCGATCCCGGCGGCCGCGCAGGCCCACAGCACCGAGGCGAAGGTGCCGAGGATGAACTGCTCGCTGGCGTGATGCTCGCGCAACTGCGGGAACCGGGCCAGCCCCTTGATACCGAGGATCACCGCGATGCCGGCCGGCCACGCCAGGATCAGCGAGGCGGCCACGCCGGTCCGCTCCAGCACACCGATGATGCGTCCGCCGCGCAGCATCGGCTCGGCCTCGGGATCGTCGTAGTTCTCCGAACGTGTGGGAATGCCACCGGCCGCCAGCACCACCCGCACCACCGGTCCGCCGGTCACCGCGGCGGCGACCACGGCGATCACTTCGACGGCGGCCCGGCCGGCGCCGGTCATCGGCGACGCCACGGCGGCGGCGATCGCCGCGGCGCCGAACAGTGCCGCGAGGACCACCGTCATAACCAGGTCGATGCGGCGTACCTGCTCGTCGGTGCGGGCCCGGTCGTGGGCCGCCCGACTGCGGAGCGGCAGCCCGGCGAGGGCGACGGCGATGGCCGCCACCAGCAGAACGATCGCGATCACCGGTCCTCCTCACAGTGACGCAGCAGGGCGGTCACCAACTCTTCGGCATCGGGCTGCAGGTCCCAACGCGCCGACCGTAGCCGCAGCGACACCGCCTGCGGGGTGATGCCTAGGCGTTCGGCCACCTCGGCCTGCGTGAGTCCCGTGGCCATCAGGTCGACGGCTTCGCGTCCCGGGTCGGTGCGCGAAGCCAGCAGGTCCACCAGGAGGCAGGCCGCGGTCTGCGCGCGGGGACACCACGGCGACGGCCCAAGCACGCGCAGCGGCGGCCGCCGTCCCTTCGCCGATTCGACGGCGCGGCGGGCTGCTTCGAAAGCGGGCCCGCGGCCGGCGCGCGTCTGCTCCGGCAGCGGCTCTTCGACGTCGTCGACTCCGACGCCGACGCTCCAGTGACCGGACGCTGCGAGTTCCACGGCCACCTCGGCCACGACGGCCGGATCGTCGAAGACCGCCTCGACCTCGTCGCCGGCCGTCCGTTCGAATCCCCGGACCGCCGGTGCCTCGCGATAGTGATCGATCAGGCCGGGGACACGGTCGGGTTCGCTCCGGCTCGAGCGCTGGTCAGCGGTCAGGACGAACACGTCGAATCACCTCAAGTCTCACGCCATGATGTCGTTCAATCAAGTATGTAGGCTTAACTGGTACATATCAAGCTTTTTCACTTGACCGATGGAGGGGGAGGCGCGTGTCCACGATCAACCCGATCACTCCCACCGCGAAGAGCGCCCCGGACAGCACCACGGTGCCGCCGCCGGCCTCGCCGGCCACCGCCTCCCCGAGGAAGACCACCGCGGCGGTACCGGGCATGGTGCCCAGAACACTGGCGACGGTGTACGAGATCGGCCGCACCGACGACAGCCCCGACGCGTAGTTGAGCACGGAGAACGGACAGACGGGGATCAGCCGCAGCGAGCCGACCGCCAGCCAGCCGCGGCGCTCCAGCCGCTCTTCCAGCGCCTGGAACACCGCGCGGTCCAGATGCCGCTGCACCCGCGCCCGGCCCAGCCGCCGCGCCAGCCCGAAGGCGACCACCGCCGCGATCGTCGACGCGATCATCGACCCGGCGAATCCCACCGCCGGCCCGAACAGCACCCCGGCCATCACCGTGAAGGGGGTGCGGGGGACCGGACCGATGGTGGCGACGGCATAGGCGACGAAGAACACCAGCGGGAACCACGGCCCCATCGCGTCGGACCATTCCCGCACCCGGCCGATCGACGGCAACGGTGTCAGATAGGCGGCCGCCAGGACGGCGATGACGACGAGCAACGCCAGGATCGCGCGCCACACTTTGGCGCGTCCGCGGCCCGCGGGAGCGGCGTCCACCTCGCCAGAAGCGAGGTCGACGGGCTCCTCGACGACCCGGGAGCGGAGAGAACGGCGCACACCGTGAGCCTAGTGGCGCACCACCCCGTCGCAGCCCTCAGACGTGCCCTCGACCGGCGGTGTCGTGGTGTCGCGAGTCACACGAGACGGCTGAATGCACGGCAGTCACCATCGGCTAGTGTGCTGAAAAGGCGGACAGCCCAGCCACCACGGAGGACATCGGCAGTTATGACGGCAGACGGCACCCAGCGAACGCGGGAGCAACTCGACGAGGACTACCAGCGGTGGTCCACCGCGGCGGCGGGAGTGCTCGCCAAGGGACGCCGGGTGGAACCCGGCGACCTCCCCGACACTCCCGAGGCGCTGCTCTCGACGACCACGCGCGACGACGACGTGGTGGTCCGGCCGCTGTACACGCGCAAGGACGAGTCCGGTGAGCGCGGGCTGCCCGGCAGCTTCCCGTTCGTTCGCGGCGCCGATCCGCAGCGCGACGTCCATCAGGGCTGGCGCGTGACCGAGCGCTTCGGCGACCTGCCCGGCCAGTCCGCGGAGGGGATCAACGAGACCATCCTCGATGCCGCCGGCAGCGGTGCCAGCGGGATCTGGCTCGCCGTCGGACCGGCCCTGCAGGCCGGCGACCTGGCTACCGCACTGAACGGCATCTACCTCGATCTACTGCCGGTCACCCTGGATGCGGGTGCGGACGGGATCGCGGCCGCCGAGGCCTTCGTAAAGGTGCTCGCCGACCGTCCGGCACCGCCGGAGGAGGCACCGGCTCTGCTGAGCACCGCACACAGCCTCGGGCTCTCGCCGTACACCGCCGCGTTCTCCGGCCGCCCGAGCGTGGCCGCAGAGCAGGCCGTGGCACTCGCCGCGGCGGCACCCGAGCGGGTGCGCACCTTCCGCGTGGACGGCACCGACTTCGCCCAGGCCGGCGCCACCGAGGCGCAGGAGCTCGGTCTCCTCGTCGCCGCCGCCCTGGCGCACGTCCGCGATCTGGTGGCCGCCGGCGTCGCGCCGGCACAGGCCCTCGGGCAGATCAGTTTCGCCGTCTCGGTGGGCGACGACCAGTTCGCGTCCATCGCCAAGCTCCGCGCGCTGCGCCTGATGTGGGCGCGGGTGGCTCAGGTTCTCGGGGTCCCCGAGGCCGGTGCGGCCCTGACCCACGCCGTCACCGACCTGTCGATGCTCACCCAGCGCGACCCGTGGGTGAACATGCTGCGCACCACCGTCGCCGCCTTCGGCGCCGGCGTGGGCGGCGCCGACCAGGTGACCGTGCTCAGCTACGACGCGGCGCTGCCGCTCGAGGCCCGGACGTCGAGCCCGTCCTTCACCGCTCGCATTGCCCGCAACACCCAGTTGCTGTTGCTGGAGGAGTCCAACATCGGCCGCGTGCTCGATCCGGCCGGCGGCTCGTGGTTCGTCGAGGAGCTCACCAGCGATCTCGCCGCGGCGGGCTGGAAGGTCTTCACCGACGTCGAGGCACACGGCGGCTACCTCGACGCCCTCGACCAGGGTGCGGTGACCCGCTGGATCGACGAGGCCCTGGCGGTCCGCGACGAGGCCGTCGCCCATCGCAGCGCCCCGGTCACCGGCGTCTCGGAGTTCCCGAACCTGGGGGAGCTCGCCTTCACCGAGGCCCTCGCCGACACCAGCGACGTGCCGACCGGCACCGCTCGCCTGGCGCGCATCGCCCGCCGGTTCGAGGAACTGCGCGATCGCGCCGACGCCGTCGCCGCGGCGGGTGAGCGACCCAAGATCCTGCTGCTTCCGCTCGGCAGCGTCGCCGAGCACAACGGGCGCACCACGTTCGTCTCCAATCTGCTGGCCGCCGGCGGCATCGAGGCGATCAACCCCGGACCGGTCACCGTCGACGGCATGGTCGCTCTGTTCGCCGAGCACACCCCCGCGGTCGCGGTGCTGTGCGGCACCAAGGCCCGCTATGGCACCGACGGACCGGAGCTGCTGGCCGCGGCTCGCGCGGTGGGCATCGGCCGGGTGCTGCTGGCCGGCCCGGAACGCGAATGGCCGGAGTCCGACGACTCGCCGGACGGGTCGCTGCAGGCCGGGATCGACGCGGTCGCGACGCTGACCGAGCTGCTGGACACCGTCACCGCGCACGCGGGAAGTGAGAAGTGATGAGCGACAACACCATTCCGAGTTTCTCCGATGTCGAGCTGAAGCTCGACGAGCTCACCGAGGTGCCGACGGCCGCCGACTCGGCCGCGCTGATCGACTCGCTGGCCGGTACGCACGGCTACACCGCCGAGCAGACCGTCTGGCACACCCCGGAGCAGATCGACGTCGACCCCGTGTACACCCGGGCCGACCGCGATGCGGCCGCCGAGGCCGATGACTATCCGCTGGACTCGATCCCCGGCGAGGCCCCGTTCATCCGCGGCCCCTACCCGACGATGTACGTCAACCAGCCGTGGACCATCCGCCAGTACGCGGGCTTCTCCACCGCCGCCGAATCGAACGCCTTCTACCGCCGCAACCTCGCGGCCGGCCAGAAGGGTCTCTCGGTGGCCTTCGACCTCGCGACGCACCGCGGCTACGACTCCGACCACCCGCGCGTCGCCGGCGACGTCGGCATGGCCGGGGTGGCGATCGACTCGATCCTCGACATGCGTCAGCTCTTCGACGGCATCGACCTGGGCGCCGTCTCGGTCTCGATGACGATGAACGGCGCGGTCCTGCCGATCCTGGCGCTCTACGTGGTGGCCGCCGAGGAGCAGGGCGTGCCGCCGGAGAAGCTGGCCGGGACCATCCAGAACGACATCCTCAAAGAGTTCATGGTCCGCAACACCTACATCTATCCGCCGACCCCGTCCATGCGGATCATCTCCGACATCTTCGCCTACACCAGCCAGAAGATGCCGAAGTTCAACTCGATCTCCATCTCCGGCTACCACATCCAGGAGGCCGGAGCGACGGCCGATCTGGAGCTGGCGTACACGCTGGCCGACGGCGTCGAGTACATCCGCGCCGGCCTCGAGGCGGGCCTGGACATCGACAAGTTCGCGCCGCGCCTGTCGTTCTTCTGGGGCATCGGCATGAACTTCTTCATGGAGGTCGCCAAGCTCCGGGCCGCGCGCCTGCTGTGGAGTGAGCTCGTCGCGAAGTTCGACCCGAAGTCGCCCAAGAGCCTGTCGCTGCGGACCCACTCGCAGACCTCCGGCTGGTCGCTGACCGCCCAGGACGTCTACAACAACGTGGCCCGCACCTGTATCGAGGCGATGGCGGCCACACAGGGCCACACCCAGTCGCTGCACACCAATGCGCTGGACGAGGCGATCGCACTGCCGACCGACTTCTCCGCACGTATCGCCCGCAACACCCAGCTGCTGCTGCAGCAGGAGTCGGGAACCACCCGGCCGATCGATCCGTGGGCGGGCTCGGACTACGTCGAGTGGCTCACTGCGCAGCTGGCCGACAAGGCTCGCGCGCACATCGCCGAGGTCGAAGAGGCCGGCGGCATGACGCAGGCCATCAACGAGGGCCTGCCGAAGCTGAGGATCGAGGAGGCCGCGGCCCGCACGCAAGCCCGGATCGACTCCGGCCAGCAGCCGCTGATCGGCGTCAACAAGTACCGGGTGGAGCAGGACGAGGACATCGAGGTCCTCAAGGTCGACAACTCCAAGGTGCGGGGCGAGCAGTTGGAGAAGCTGGCCCGCCTGCGCGCTGAGCGTGATCAGGACGCCGTCGACGCGGCCCTGGCCGATCTGACCCGTGCGGCCGCCGAGCCCGGCGGATCGGATCTGAGCAACAACCTGATGGCGCTGGCGATCGAGGCGGCACGCCACGGCGCGACCGGCGGCGAGATCTCCGACGCGATGGAGAAGGTCTTCGGCCGGCACCAGGCCGAGATCCGCACCATCAGCGGCGTGTACCGCAACGAAGCAGGGGAATCCGTGAGCAACATCGACGAGGCCATGGCCGTGGTGGATGCCTTCGCCGAGGCTGATGGACGCCGCCCCCGTGTGCTGGTGGCCAAGATGGGCCAGGACGGGCACGACCGCGGCCAGAAGGTCATCGCCACCGCCTTCGCCGACCTCGGCTTCGACGTCGACGTGGGGCCCCTGTTCGCCACCCCGGAGGAGGTCGCAGGACAGGCCGCGGACAACGACGTGCACGTCGTCGGCGTCTCGTCGCTGGCCGCAGGTCACCTGACCCTGGTGCCCGCGCTCAAGCAGGCACTCGCCGACGTCGGCCGCGAGGACATCATGATCGTGGTCGGCGGCGTCATTCCGCCGGGCGACTTCGAGGACCTGTACCAGGCCGGTGCCTCGGCGATCTTCCCGCCCGGCACGGTGATCGCCGACTGCGCGGTCGACTTGATCCGGAAGCTGGCCGATCAGCAGGGCCTGGAACTGGCTGTCGCAGGCGAATGACCGGCGGCGCTCGTCCCACGGGACGCAAGGTGGACGTCGACGCACTGACCGAGGGCGTGCTCGCGGGCAACCGCTCGCAGCTGGCCCGCGCGATCACCCTGGTCGAGTCGGCCCGGCCCGATCACCGGGCGGCGGCCCAGCAGTTGCTGCTGAACCTGACCCCGCACGCCGGGAACTCGTTCCGGGTGGGTATCACCGGTGTCCCGGGGGTCGGCAAGTCGACCACCATCGAGGCGCTCGGCATGCACCTGATCGAACTCGGACACCGGGTGGCGGTGCTGGCCGTCGATCCGTCGTCGACGCGCACCGGCGGCTCCATCCTGGGCGACAAGACCCGGATGGGCCGCCTGTCGGCGGCACCGGAGGGCTATGTGCGCCCGTCACCGACCTCGGGCACGCTGGGCGGGGTCACCAAGGCCACCCGCGAGACCATCGTGCTGGTGGAGGCGGCCGGGTACGACGTGGTGCTCGTGGAGACCGTCGGCGTCGGCCAGTCCGAGGTGAGCGTCGCCGGGATGGTCGACACCTTCACGTTCCTGACCCTGGCCCGCACCGGCGATGCCCTGCAGGGCATCAAGAAGGGTGTCCTGGAGCTGGCCGAGATCGTCGTGGTGAACAAGGCCGACGGCAAGCATCTGAACGAGGCCCGCGGGGCCGCGCGCGAACTGCGCAACGCCCTCGGCCTGATCTACCCGCACGACGCCCTGTGGACACCGCCGGTCCTCACCATGAGTGCACTGGAGAACACCGGAGTCGACGAGTACTGGCAGGCGATCCTCGATCACCGCAAGGTGCTCACCGAGGCCGGCGAGTTCGAGCGCCGGCGCGCCCGCCAGTTGGTCGAGTGGACGTGGCAGATGGTGCAGGAGGCGATCCTGGCCAAGCTGTCCGCCGATCCGGAGGTGCGGGCCGTGCGCGCCACGGCCGAACGGGGGGTGCTCGACGGCACCCTGACCCCGGCCCTGGCCGCCGAGCAGATCGTCACCGCCGCCACGCACTGACCGATTCGCCCTTACCATCGCGGGTGTGAGCAATCTTGAGACCACGCCCCCCGAAGTCGACTGCAGCGGCACCCCGGACGACGGTGTCGAGGTGATCGCACCGCGCGAGGTGCCGCTGGGCGGCCCGCGCGCGATGCTCGTCAAGCGGACGCTGCCCACCCGTGAGCGATCCATGATCGGCGCCTGGTGCTTCGTCGACCATTACGGCCCCGACGACGTCGCCGAATCCGGCGGCATGCGCGTGCTCCCGCATCCGCACACCGGCTTGCAGACGGTGAGCTGGTTGTTCGAGGGCGAGATCGAGCACACCGACAGCGCCGGCGTGCATGCGATGGTGCACCCGGGCGAGCTCAACCTGATGTCCGCCGGACACGGGATCAGCCACTCGGAGGTGTCGACCCCGGAGACGACGATGCTGCACGGCGTGCAACTGTGGGTGGCGCTTCCGGACTCCGATCGCGACGGCCGGAACGGCTTCGCCTTCCACGCGCCGGAGGCTGCGCCGCTGCCCGGCGGTGGGGGAACGGTCCGCGTCTTCCTCGGGGAGGTGGCGGGCTCGTCGTCGCCGGTGGCCACGGCCACACCGCTGCTGGGTGCCGAACTGGTTCTGGATCCCGGTGCCACCGTGGAGATCCCGGTGGATCCGGGCTTCGAGCACGGCCTGCTCCTGGACACCGGCGCCGTGGTCTTCGAGGGCGCCGCGCTGGACCGATCCGACCTCGGCTACGCCGGGCCGGGCCGGCAATCGCTCACCCTGCACAATCCGGCGGAGGCGCCTGCCCGGGCGATCCTGCTGGGCGGTGAACCGTTCGGCGAGGACCTCGTCATGTGGTGGAACTTCGTCGGGCGCACCCACGAGGAGATCGAGGAGTACCGCGAGCAGTGGGAGGCGCAATCGGCGCGATTCGGCACTGTCGCCGGCTGGACCGCCGATGAGCGGATACCGGCGCCGGCGCTGCCGAACAGCCGCCTCAAGCCGCGCAAGCGACGGCGCTGATTCCCCGGCCGCACGCACGTCCTCGCGATAGGGTCAAAGCACTCGATTCAGCCCCACAGGCAACAGAGGAGCGACCTTGAACGACGCCGACAAGCCGACCCGGTACTACGACGCCCCGCTCGTCCGGAAGATCTCCACGGTCGCCGTGATCCTCGGTATCGCCTCGGTGCTGCTGTGCTGGATTCCGATCATCGCACCGTTCGCCGGCCTGATCGCGATCATCCTGGGTTTCATCGGGCGCGAGAAGGTGGTGCGCGTCGGCAAGACCGACTATCTGGGCGCCTCGCATCTGGCGATCGTCACCGGCGTCATCGGCCTGATCATCGGCGTCGTCTTCCTGGCGCTGAGCTTCGGCTTCGGTCCGGGCACCGCCTCGGATCCGGAGAAGGACGACGGCCTGTCGGCTCCGGCCGTCGTGCTCTCCGTCGACTGACCGCGCGCGACCGGCACCCGCCCTGCGGTGTCATCGGCCGGACGCAGACCAACCGGACAGCTGCACGACCCGCAGCACCAGCACCCGGGCGAACGGCTGTCCCGCATACCGCGCGAAACGCTCCTCCAGCCGCTGAGCGAGCACCGCGTCCCGGCCGCCGGACTCCGTTCCCACCCATCGCAGTTCAGCCCGGACCCACCACAGCCGCGACCAGTCGCCGGCGTCCCAGTGCTCGATGAGCAGCGCTGCACGCGGGTCGGCGGCCAGGTTGCGTTCGCGCTGCAGCCTCGACGACGCCTTCGGCTTCACCAGATCGATCGGAATGCCCACGTGCCCGTCGTCGACGGCGTAGACCACGGGCACCGCATCGACGCCGCGCTCGGAGTGCACGGTCGCCAGAGTCGCATGGTCGTGGGCGGCGAGCCGAGCCCATGCCTGCGCCTCACTCAATCTCATCGCAGCTCCCGGTGAAGCTGTACTCGATCAGACCTGCAACACATCACTTGCCGACGGTAGCGCGCATCGCCAACGGAGGCCGGACAACGACCGGCCGGTTCAGCTGACGAAGTCGTTCCAGTTGGTCGCCAGATACTCGAGGAAGGCCGGGCCCACCGACTCGGCGCACAGCCGCTGCGCCGGGACGGGTTGCGGGTCGGACACGAACTCCGGATCGGCGACGGCCCGGGCCGCGAAATCATGGTGGATGATCGCACCGGTCCCGATGAGGACGAAGTCGGCGCCCCGCTCGAGGATCTCCCGGCCATGCGCCGCCGACAGGATCTTTCCGGCGGCGCCCAGGCGGACCTCGCCGCGCGGCAGATCGGTGAAGTAGTCGATCAGGCGGCGGCCCGCGAACTCCGGCTCATACGGCTCCTTGAACGCATCCCAGAGTGAAAGATCCAGGTAGTCGATACGACCACCGGCCAGCACCTCGGCGGCGAGTGTGCGCGCATCGCGCAGGGGGACGCCGTAACGCTCGGGCGAGAGGCGCAGGCCGAGCTGGAAATCGGGGCCGGTGACGGCGCGGACCGCCTCGATGGTTTCGTGAATCACCCGGGAGCGGTTCTCCGGGCTGCCGCCGTACCGGTCGGTCCGCAGGTTCTTGCGGGCGTCGAGGAACTGGCCGAGCAGGTAACCGTGGGCGCCGTGCAACTCCACGCCGCCGAACCCGGCCCGTTCGGCCAGCGCGGCCGCCGCTGCGAAGTCGGCGACCACCCGCTCGACCCCGGCGGTGGACAGCGCCACCGCCCCCTTCGCCTCGTCGTCCCACGGTGCGACGAGGGGAGTGCCCGCTGTGCCGTCGGCTCGGCGACCGCCGTGCTGCAACTGCATGCACGACACCGCCCCGGTCGCCGCGATCGCGTCGGCCAGCCGGGTCAGCCCGGGCAGGTGCTCCTCGCCGGCGACGCCGAGCTGGCCGGGGAAGGTGTGCCCGTCCGGCCGGATGTGGGCGGCACAGGTCATCACCATGCCGAAGCCGCCCTCGCCGCGCCGCACCAGCCAGGCGTACTCGTCGTCGGACAGCCGTCCGTCGTCGTGGCTCTGCAGATTGGTCAGCGGTGCCAGAGCGAGACGATTACGCCAGGCCGGACCGCGAGCGAATGTCAGCGGCGCGCCGAGGTCGGGTGCCTGTCTCCCCGGCACCCGCTACTCGACGCCGATCGAGACGTCGGTGGACTTGACCAGCACGGTGGCCGCCTGACCCACCTCGAGACCGAGATCCTCGGCGGCCTCCTTGGTGATCGCGGAGGTGACCACCTGGTCGCCACCGTCGAGCTGCACCCGGACCGTCGCCATCACGGCGCCGAGGTCGACCTCGACGATGATGCCGGTGAGCTGATTGCGGGTGGACAGGCGCATGCCTTCTCCTTGATGTGTTCGGTGTGGATGCACCGGTACGGTGCGTGCGGGATACGGGGGTGGGTCTACTCGGCGCTCTCGTCAGCGCCCGCGGCGCCGACTTTGGGCTGCTTCTCGCCGAGGCGGCTGAGCAGCGCGGCCACGTCGATCCCGGTGGTGCCCTGGATCAGTTCCAGGCTGCTCGCCAGGCCCGCACCCGCACTGCGGGTGAGCGGATCGACGCCGTCGCCGACCAGGGTGATGGAGGCTTCCCGCAGCGGTTCGGCACCGGCACGCACGATGTCGGGCAGCTTGCCCAGCACCAGTTCCAGCTGGCCGACCGAGTCCAGCTTGCCCAGGGCCTCGGCGCGCTTCTCCAGCGCGTCGGCCTCGGCCTCACCGGTGATGCGGATCCCTTCGGCGCGTGCGGCCGCCTCGGCCACGATCTCGGCCTTGCGCGCCTCGGCGCGCTGCTGGGCGGCATACAGTTCGGCTTCGGCCGGACGGCGGACTTCGGCGTCGAGCTCGGTGTCGCGCAGCCGGGCGCTCTGCTCGGCGACGTCGTTGTCTCGTTCCACCTGGATGCGGCGCCGTTCGGCTTCCACCAGCGGGCGGACGGCATCGGCCTCGGCGGCGGCGCGGTCGGTGGCCTGGCGGGCCGCTTCACGCTCGATGTCGAGTTCTCGCTGCTGCTCGATGATCGCCTGTTCGTTGGCGATGCGGCTCTGCTCGGCGACCCGGTGGGCCTCGGCGCGGGACTGCGCCGCGATGGCCGCCTGGTCCGAACGCTCCTTGGCTGCGAGGTCGCTGAAGTACTGGCCGTCGGAGTCCTGGACGTCGTTGATCGAGAAGCTGTCGAGCAGCAGACCCTGGTTACCGAGGATCTCCTTGATCGACTGGGCGACCTGGTCGACCAGCGCCTGGCGATCAACCAGAATGCTCTTGGCGGTCATGGTGCCCACGATCGAGCGGAGTTCACCGGAGAGCTGCTCGGTCACCAGGGCTTTGACGCGGTTGAGGTCGTCGCCGAATCGGGGACCGGCCTTGAGGATGGCTTCGGGGGTGTCGCCGACCTTGACCACCGCGACGCCGCGAACCTTCAGTTCGATGCCATCGTTGGCCGGGGTGGAGGTGTCCAGGTCGGCCTTGATCGAGGACAGCTGGACTCGGGTGGCGCGCTGCACCACGGGCAGCACGAAGGTGCCGGTACCCCGGTACACCTTGCCCTGGTGCCCCTTCCCGGTGCCGGTGACGATGAACGCTTCCTCGGCTCCGGGGACGCGATAGCGGGACAGGAGCAGCAGCACGAACAGCACCAGCAGCACCACCACGACGACTACTGCGATGAGTATCGAGGACATGGAAGGGTGTTCCTTTCGTCAGGACACGGATGTTCAGGTATCGAAATCGGAGAAGGGCAGCTGCTCCACCAGGTAGGCGTCGCGATCGTCCAGCTTGGCTACGATGCGGACCTTCTCGTTGTGCGCGAAGTCGCGGTCGGAGGTGATGGTGATCTGCTGATCCCCCAGGGGAGTGGAGACCTCACCGGTGCCGAAATGCCCGGCGGCGATCGGTTCGACGACGCGCGCCGAGCTGCCCAGGATCTGCACCTCCGGCAGTTCTTCGCCCGCCTGCCACAGCCACCGCAGGATCACGCCGGCCGCGGCGGCCAGGATCAGGCCCGCCAGTGCGCCGACGAGCATCGCGGGCGCCGATCCGACGTCGCCGAAGACCATCAGGCCGCCCGCGAGCAGTCCGAAGCCGGTGGCGAAAGGCATCGCCAGCGACATGCAGCCGACACCGGAGTCGCCCAGATCGACGTCGAACTCCCCGACATCGGCGCCGACGAGCGACAACAGGGTCAGCAACAGACCGACTCCGCCGATGATCAAGAGGATGATTCCGAGCACGTGACTCCTCGTCGTTTCGGGGCGTACCGTCATTCTCCCATAAACGACATCGGGCGGCCGTCGGCACCGGTCGCCGATCAGCGCGGGGGAGTGAACTCGGCGCGTGCGGCGGCGACCGCCTGCCGGATGCTGCAGCCGCGGGCATGGTCGTTGACCAGCCCCATCGCCTGCATGAAGGCGAACGCAGTGGTCGGGCCGACGAATCGCCAGCCGCGCTTCTTGAGGTCTTTGGCCATGGCGATCGACGACGGCGAGGTGCTCAGCGTCGCCGGCGTCGCCACTTCGCCCGCCGGCAACTCCCAGCCCCAGAAGTAGGCGGCGAGCGAGCCGGTCTCCTCGACCAGTTCCCGTGCCCGCCGCGCATTGTTGATCACGGCCTCGATCTTCCCGCGGTGCCGGATGATGCGCGCGTCGGTGAGCAGGCGCTCCACATCCTCGTCGCCGAACCCGGCGACTTCGGTGTAGTCGAAGCCCTCGAAGACCTCGCGGAAGGCCGGCCGCTTGGCCAGGATGGTGCGCCAGCTGAGGCCGGACTGGAAGGCCTCGAGGCTGACCTTCTCGAACAGACGCCGATCGTCGGCGACGGGAAACCCCCACTCGGTGTCGTGGTACTGCAGGAACTCCGGGACCGCGCCCGCCCATCCGCAGCGGTGGTCTCCGTCGGGGGCGAGGTACAGGTCCATGCCGGAATGGTAGGGCCGGGTGCCGACAGCGGGGAATAGGTGTCGCCGCGGCCCGGTTGCAGCCACTATGAGTGACGCAGCTTACGATCCCCGAGATCTGATCGCCGAGACGCCGATCGGAATCCTCGCGACGTTGAAATCCAGCGGCATGCCACAACTGTCCCCGGTGACCGCCGTGTACGACCGCGAAGCCGACGTCATCTACATATCGATGACGCAGGGCCGTGCCAAGACGGCGAATCTGCGGCGCGATCCGCGCGCGGCGATCGAATACACCAGTGCCGACCGCTACACCTGGGCGACCGCCGAGGGCGAGGTGACTCTCACCGGCCCGAGCGACGATCCGAACGGCCCCGAGGTGGACGCGCTCGTGGAGTACTACCGCCTGGGCGCGGGGGAGCACCCCGACTGGGCGGAGTACCGGCAGACGATGGTCGACGACCGGCGCGTGTTGGCGGCCATCCACGTCTCCCGCGTCTACGGAGCCAAGCTTCGCTGACCGGTGCAGACTCCGATTCGCCGTCCGGATTTCAGGCGCTCGGCACACGCCGATGCGCCGGAATGTGTCGCGTGGGCGCCGGTGGCACGATAGCGTCGTCAACGGTCGATGCCGTGGCATTCACCGGATTCACCCTTACCCGAACCGGAAGGAAATCATGACCAAGATCGTTCACCGTCGGACAGCCGGAATCATCGCAGGCCTGGCTGCCATCACCCTCGTGGCCGCAGGCTGCAGCAGCGACGACGTCAAGGATACGGCCAGCTCGGCCACCGACGCCGCCGCCTCGGCCGCCTCGGATGCCACCGATGCCGCGTCGAGCGCGGTCAACGGCGAAGGCGGCGACGTCGATCTCAAGGCGGCAGACGGCAGCACCGTCACCCTGACCGGCCCGATCGCCGCGAAGTACTCGTCGGCCACCGAGGAGCAGAAGGCAGACCTGGGCGCTCCGGAGACCGGTGACGACGCCTCCGGTACCAGCGAGAGCGGCGTGGTCTTCCAGCAGTTCGACGGCGGCGTGATCACCGCGAAGAACGGCGACGACGGCACCCCCGCCTACATCACCTGGGGCAAGATCCGCGACGCCTGGAACGTCGAGCGCAACGCGGACGGCGAGCCCTCGGACGACGGCAAGGGCGGCTCGAACGGTCCGCTCGGCGCTGCGACCAGCGACGAGACCGAAGAAGGCGACGTGAAGGAGTCGACCTTCGAGCACGGCACGATCACCTACAACACCGCCGACGACAAGATCACGGTCACCGTGAACGGCAAGGAAGTCGACGCCGAGTGACATCGACGATTCGATGAGAACGCCCCGTCTGCTCAAGGAGGCGGGGCGTTTTCGCACCCCGAGTAGGTTGGAAGGCGAGACCGGAGATTCACCCGGACGATCTCCGATGACGGTGACCGGAGAAGGAGTTGATCAGGGTGCCGAAGCGTAACGCGCCGATCGTGGCGGCAGTGGACGGTTCAGAGCCCGCCTTGAACGGCGTGCGATGGGCTGCGGCAGCCGCGGCGCGGCAGAACCGGCCGCTGCTGCTGGTCAGTGTGGTGTCGCCGCCGTCCATTCCCCAGTTCGGATCGGCTATCTCGCAGGGCCAGGCCTACCTCGACGCCTCGCGGGCTTTCGCCGAGGGCGCCCTCGACGTCGCCCGTCAGGTCGCCCGCGAGGAGGCCCCGAACGTCGCCGAGTCCGGTGAGGTGGTCGACGGGCGTCCCGCGCTGGTGCTGCGCCAGTTGTCCAGCCGCGCGCATCTGATGGTCCTCGGCCGCCGCGGACTCGGGGGAGTCCGGGGCCTGTTGCTCGGCTCGGTGAGCACCGACGTCTCCGCGCACGCGGACTGCCCGGTGGTCGTGGTGCCGGAGACACCGCGGACCAGCGGCCCGGTGGTGGTCGGGGTGGACGGCTCACCGGTGTCGGCGGCGGCGATCGCCGAGGCCTTCCAGCAGGCGTCGATGCTGGGGACCGTGCTGGTGGCGGTGCACACGTACGGCGGCTACGCCGGAGTCGCCACCTTCGATCGAATCGAGCAGGGGCGCCGGCAACTGGCCGAGGAGGCTCGGGAGAGCCTCGGCTCGCAGCTCGCGGGCTGCCTCGGCGACTACCCGGATGTGACCGTGAGCAGTGTCGTCACGATGGAGAGTCCGGCCGAGCAGATCATCTCGTCCGCCGCCGACGCCCAGCTGATCGTGCTCGGCAGCCGCGGTCGCGGTGGCTTCCGCGGGCTGCTGCTCGGGTCCACCAGTCAGGCCGTGCTGCATGTCGCTCACTGCCCGGTGATGATCGTTCCGGGCTGACGGGCGCTTCGGCCGACCGGGGATCTCCACCGGGATTGTCCGAGCCTCGCCGTAACCTTCGGGCACCTCGCGCCACCGACGCGCGAAACCATGGGGGAGGCGGCGCACGATGGCCAAAGGGAATGACTCGAATGCCGGCTGTTTCGGCTTTATCGCCCTGGTCGCGGTGGCGTCGGTACTCGTGGCGATCCCGGCCGGCGCCTGGATCGCCATCGGGGTGATCGTCGCCGTCATCGCCGTGATCCTGATCGTCGGCGCCGCCGTGGGTTCGCACCGCGAGCGCCAGGAAGCGCTCGCGGCCGCCGCCGAGGCCGAGCGGCGGGCGCAAGCGGTCGCCGAGGAGAAGGCCCGGGTCGCGCGACTGGGCAAGGGAAACGCCAAACGAGTCGATGCGGCCGTCAAGGCCGCGCAGCAGGTGGCCGAATCGGAGGCCGCGCGGGAGGGCTGGCTCGGCGAGGTGGACTTCTCCGTCGACATCGCCGAGATCTCGGACGGCTTCGAGCGGGCGGTCGCTCTGCGCGGCATGGCCGACGAGTTGAAGCGTCTGGACGCCCCGACCGCCGACGACCGCCGGATCCTGGCGGAGGCCACGGCCACCGTGTCCCGTCTGGAGGAGGCGGCCAAGAAGCGGGCGGACCTGATCGCCAAGTGCGCCGTCGAGGCGCGGCTGATCGACGAATCGCTCCGCAAGGAACGCGCCGACGCGTGGACCGCGGAGCAGCGCAGTCAGCTCCACGGCGAGCTCGCCGCCATGCTGTACGGGATCGAGGCGGCGCCGCCCATCACGGCGGGCGACTCGGGCGTCGACCGGGTGATGGCGCGAGTGGCGGGGTACCGGGAGGTCACCGAACAGATCCGGCTGGCGCGCGCCGAAGGCTTCGGCTGACCTCAGCGCTCCACCCGCCGGGCGATCCCGTCGAGAATGGTGTCGAGTCCGTCGCGGAAATCTTTCCGCAGCGTCGTCTCCGTGGGCACGACCGGCTGATCGAAGGCATCGGACTCGAACAGTGCCGAGAGTTCGGGGAACCGCGCGCGGTCGATGAGGCCGAGCATGTCGTGTCCGTAGCGATGTTCCCGTTCGCTCTGCGTCTCCGAGTCGTCCAGCCCCTCACCGAGATCATGGCTCATCAGCGCAGATTGTCGGACGTATCCGCTCACCAGCATCGCGTACATCACCTTCTCCTTCGCGCTGAGATCCGTGTGCGAGAAGGCGGCGAGCGCTTGTTCGAGCCAGGCGAGCTGGCTGGGGCCGCTCGGTGCACCGTGAATCGGTGCTCGCAGCAGCCAGGGCCGGGCCCCGTACAAGTCCCAGAGGGCTTGCGCCCAGTCGGCCAGGGCAGTGCGCCAGTCGCCGTCGCCGGTGTCTGCGGGCGGGGGAGGGCTGGTCGCGTAATCCACCATGAGCTCGACGAGTTCGCGCTTGGATCCGACATGGCGGTACAGGGACATGGCCGTCACATCGAGGGCCTTCGCCACTTTGGGGAGCGTGGCGGCGTCGAGGCCGCCACGATCGGCCAGCTGGACGGCGGTGTCGACGACGCGATCGGTGGTGAGGCCCGCCGGCCGGCCGCGTCGGGCCTCGGGCTCGGGTAGCCGCCACATCCTGCGCAGCCAATCCGGAGTGTCATCGACCATACTCGCCACTTCCCCCACTCAAGTCCTCGCCGATGTCGTCGTGACAACCATATACGCGAGATAGTTACTATCATATACTATATCTGTTAGAGTCTTCTCATGTCGCTTCAGCCAGCCACCGATACCGTCCGGCAGGGGAGGATTCACGACGTCGACGCCCTTCGCGGGTTCGCACTGTTCGGGATCTTCGTCGTCAACATCACGTTCATGGCTTCGGCGTATCCGGGCAATCTCGTCACGGATCCGTCGTTCATCTCGCCCATCGACGACGCCGCCCGCTTCATCGTGGCGGCCCTGTTCTCGATGAAGTTCTATCTGCTCTTCGCCTTTCTGTTCGGGTACAGCTTCACCCTGCAGATGAATGCCGCCCGGCGTGCGGGGCGCGCCTTCTCCGCGCGCATGCTGCGGCGAGTCCTCGGATTGTTCATCCTGGGCGCGATCAACATCGTCGCGCTGTACAGCGGCGACATCTTGACGACCTACGCCATCGCCTGCCTCCTACTGCTGGCCATGCATCGGATCTCCGACTCCGCCGCCTTGCGGGTTGCCGGTGGCCTCTACGGAATCGTCCTGCTGTCACTGGTGGTGAGCGCTCTGTTCATCGACCGGTCGGCCTTCATGCCGTCGACGGCCGAGGCACTCGAGAACGCGCAGGAGCAGACGCAGGCGATGCTCGGATCGGTCTCCGACATCGTCGCGTTCCATCTCGACGGACTCGAACTCCTCGTAGTGCAGGCCGCCTCGCTGCAAGGACCGTCAGCTCTCGCAATGTTCCTGCTGGGGATGGTCGCCGGCCGGCGGGGACTGTTCTCCGGTGTCACCGGCACCGAGCCGGTCCTGCGGCGGATTCAGCTCATCGGGTTTCCCATCGGGCTGGCCGGTGGGATCGCCTACGCCGCAATGGGTTCCGACACCAACACCGCTGCGGTGGCGGTGAGCTTGGTGACGGCTCCATTTCTCGCCGCGGCCTACGTCGCCACGCTGCTGCGCATTCTGCACAGCCGACGTTGGTCCGCTGCCGGACCGGCGCTGGCACCGGCCGGACGGATGGCCCTCACAAACTACCTGGGGCAGTCGGTGATCGGGTTGCTGCTGTTCACTGGGATCGGACTCGGCCTCGCCGGCTCCGTGAGCCCCGTCGGGCTTCTGGCGATCAGCGTCGTGGCGTTCGGCGCGCAGATGGCCGTGAGTCACTGGTGGTTGTCGCGGTTCGCATACGGCCCTGCCGAATGGGGCCTGCGCTGGCTCACCAATCTCGAACGCCCGGCCTGGACGCGGCAGCGCCGCTGAGGCACCGAGACGCCGAGAATCGGCCCCTACCCCGGCCGCCCCGCGGAGAAGTGTGTCGTGAGTTCCCGGACGATCTGCCCCCACAGCGGTTCGGGCAGATCGTGGGCCATGCCGTCGACCATCGCGAGGCGCGCACCGGGGATCGCTGCGGCGATCGCGCGGGCGCCGGACGGCCGCATCAGTTTGTCGTGCGTGCCGTGCAGCACCAGGGTCCGTGCTGCGGTCCGCTTGTTGTACTCCACCAGCGAGCCGGTGCCGAGGATCGCCGCGAACTGCCGCACCATGCCGGCGGGATAGTAGCTCCGGTCGAAGTACTCGCGGCTGCGCTCGCGGGCCACTTCCGGGGCCGGGGGATAGACGGGGCTGCCGATGATGCCCTGGAGCCTGGTGGTGTGCTCGATGATCGTCTCGCGGCCGGCCCCCTTGGGCGGCGGCGTGATCAGCGCACGCATCTGTTTCGGCCCGGGAGGCGGGAGGAACGCCTTGTTGTTGCTCGACATGATGATCGTCGCCGTATCGGTGCGGTCGGCGTGTTCGGCGGCGAAGACTTGGGTGATCATGCCGCCCATGGATGCGCCGACGATGTGCGCGCGGTCGATGTCGAGGTGGTCGAGGACCGCGCGTGCGTCGCCCGCCATGTCCTCCAGGTCGTAGGGCGCGCCGCCCGCCGGTCGGCCGAGCAGGGAGTACCCGAGCTTGAGGGGCAGCGCGGGGCCGCCCACTCGCGCACCGTCGAGCTTGCTCGTCAGTCCGATGTCCCGATTGTCGAAGCGGATCACCCGGTAACCGGCGTCGGCGATCGTCCGCACGAAGTCTTCGCGCCAGTAGACCATCTGCGCACCGAGGCCCATGATCATCAGGACGGCCGGATCGCGCGGATCCCCGAACTCGTCGTAGTACAGCTCGAGCTCGCCCGAACGCGCCGTCCCTGATCGTGAAGTCATGCCGTCCATGATGACTCACAGGGGGATCGGCTCACAGCGACCTCCGGACCGGTGTCGCGGTGCCGGGGCGTCGGGGCGGGACCGCCTATTGTGAGCGTGGGGCGGTGCGCCGACGGGGGCGGAGCCGATCCACGTCGAGTGAGGAGCACTGACGGTGAACGACGAATGGCGGTTGGGCCGGGGAATCGCCGATGTGACGGGTGAGCCCTGGGGCGTCGGCATGATGGGCTACGGCATGCCGCAGCAGCGCACACGCGGAATCAGATCGCGGCAGTTCGCGCGGGCGTTCGTCTTCGACGACGGTGACCGCCGTCTCGCGTTCGTGGTGGCCGATATCGGCATGTTCTTCCAGGCCGGCGTCGCCGCCGTCTACGAGGGCCTCGCCGCGCGCTTCGGTGACATCTACGGGCCGGGCAACGTCGTACTCACCGCGACGCATACCCATTGCGGTCCTGGCGGTCACGGCCACGACGTGCTCTACAACATCACCACCGCGGGACATCACCGGCGGACCTTCACGCGTTTGGTCGACGGCGTCGTCGAGGCGATCGCACGAGCAGATGCCGATCTCGCTCCGACCACCGCCACACTCACCCGTGGACAACTCACCACCGCGAGCGTGAACCGCGCGCGCTCGGCGTTCGACCGAGATGCACCCGAGGACCGGGCGATCTTTCCCGGGGCCATCGATCCGTCCACGTTGCTCCTGCGGTTCGAACGAGACGGAACCCTGGTCGGTGCGATCAACTGGTTCGCGGTCCACAACACCTCGATGCCCAACACCAACCGATTGATCAGTGCCGACAACAAAGGATGGGCCGCCTACACGTGGGAACAGACCGGCGCCGATCCGCAAGGAGTCGACCCCGAGCTGGTGACCGCGTTCGCGCAGACCAACAGCGGCGACCAGTCGCCCAATCTGGATCTGCTGCCCGGCAAGGGGCCAACCGACGACGAAGTGCTGAACACGGCGATCATCGGCGAGCGCCAGCTGGCCGCCGCTCGTGCACTGGCTCAGGAGCCGGGGACCGAACTCGCCCTCGGCATCGACGTCCGATACCGGTACCTGCGTGTCCCGGGACGGTCGACCCCGTCCGGGCGCACCGGCCGTGCGATCCTGGGCGCCAGCTTCGCCGCCGGCAAGATGACCGACGGTCCGGGTTCACCGCTGTTCCGGGAGGGTAAGCGAAACCCGTTCCCGCAGTTGATCTCCGGGGTGCTCTACCGGCTGCGACCTTCCCTGGCCCGGGCCCAGGCACCCAAAGACCTGTTCCTGCCGATCGGCCCGATGAAGTGGGCGCAGGAGACCTATCTTCTGCAGCTTGTGCGCTGGGGGCAGCTGCATCTGATCTGCCTGCCCTTCGAGTGCACCATCGTCGCCGGCCTGCGCATGCGGCGGGCGGTGGCCGCCGAACTCGGCGTCGATCCCG
Source organism: Gordonia caeni (assembly GCF_039537105.1). Lineage (NCBI taxonomy): Bacteria > Bacillati > Actinomycetota > Actinomycetes > Mycobacteriales > Gordoniaceae > Gordonia > Gordonia caeni. Next base: position 691 of record NZ_BAAAZW010000014.1, on the reverse strand, counting down.
ACCTGGTGGTGTTGCAGGGCTACGCCAACGGGTACGGCCACTACGTCACTACGCCGGAGGAGTACGACGAGCAACTGTACGAAGGCGGCGCCACCGTCTTCGGCCGCCACGAGCTCCCGGCCATCCAAGCGGCGGTCGTGGAACTGGCGACGGCCCTGAGGGAGGGCGGCACCGTCGATCCGGGCACACCGCCCCGCCCGCACCGGCTCTCGCTGAACAGCCCCGTCGGCTCGCCCCGCTTCGCCCGGTCGCAGCGGGTACGGCTGAGGCACACCGACACGTCGGTGCGTGCGGGGGAGACGGTGACCGCCACGTTCGACACCGATCACCCCAACACCGTGATCAGGCCGACGTATCTCCGGGTGGAACGATTCGCCGGCGACGATTGGACCGTGGTCGCCGATGATGCCTCCACGACCACGGCCATCTCGTGGCGCCGGAATCTGCGCCTGCGCTTCACCGCCGAGACGACCTGGATCGCCGACGAGCCGGGCACCTACCGGATCACCTACATCGGCGCGAACGAAGCGACCACACCGCCGATCATCGTCCACTGACCGGCCGGGAGCCCAGGACAGTCCGCAACAACATGCTCTGACCAGGTCATATGCCCCTTCTGGCGCGATCGAAAACTTCTCGAAAAGATTTTCGAATAAGTGCTTGACCCACCAAGATGTGCGGCGTAATCTGA
>NZ_BAAAZW010000013.1:0-91466 GCF_039537105.1 Gordonia caeni | reverse complement strand
TGGTCGCCCGCGCTCGTCCCGAACCTCACCTACGCACTCTCAGAACCGAAGAGCCACATCTCGTCGGGGCTGTGGCCGTGCCAGTGGCTCACGTCGGCGATGGACATCCCCACGTCGAGCGCCAGGCTGACCGAGGTGTGCCGGGCGTCGTGGAGCCGGATCACCGGGGCCTTGGCGGCCTCACACTGCCGGGCGAACTCATCGGAGTACCACTCGGGCCGGATCGGTCAGCCGTGCTCGTGGCGCGCGACGAGACTGCTCGCCGATGATCGCGATAGGTATCGAGCTGGGTGATTGGGGCCGAGTGCCACGGGGCCGCTGACGGGCACGCAGCGGGCGGCGCCTGGGGGCCTGGATGCGGAATCCGATTCGCTGTCCGAGGAACAGCCCGGGAGCAGAGTCAGGGACGTGAACCCCGGAGGACAAGGCGCCCGGCGGATCTTGCGATCCGCCGGGCTCCTGTCCTCCCCCAGGTTTTCGGGTGTCAGGGGTCTTCGGGTGTCGGGTCAGTGCGCGATCGCCCCGTCGGCGCCGACACCGGTCAGTGAGCGCACCTCCATCTCGGCGGCCAGCTCGGCGTTGCCGGGCACACGCGAGGTGAGCGTGCCGACGATGCCGAGGACGAACGCCAGCGGGATGGACACCAGGCCCGGGTTCTGCAGCGGGAACCAGTGGAAGTCGACGTTCGGGAGCATGGCCGAGGGGCTGCCCGAGACGGCCGGGGAGAACACGATCAGGATGATCGCCGATCCCAGGCCGCCGTACATGCTCCACAGCGCGCCGCGGGTGTTGAACCGTCGCCAGTACAGCGAGTAGACGATGGTCGGCAGGTTGGCCGAGGCCGCCACCGCGAAGGCCAGCGCCACCAGGAAGGCGATGTTCTGACCGTTGGCGAGAATGCCCAGCACGATCCCGAGTACGCCCAGAACCACGACGGTGATCCGGGAGACGCGGACCTGGTCCTCTTCGCTGCAGTCGCCGCGCTTGATCACGCTCGCGTAGATGTCGTGCGCGAACGACGCGGAGGCGGTGATCGCCAGCCCGGCCACCACCGCGAGGATGGTCGCGAAGGCGACGGCCGAGATGACGCCCAGCAGGACGGTGCCGCCCAGCTCCAGGGCCAGCAGCGGTGCCGCGGCGTTCTCCTTGCCCGCGGCCGCCATGATCTTGTCCGGTCCGACGAAGGCGGCGGCGCCGTAGCCCAGCACCAGGGTGAACAGGTAGAAGGCGCCGATCAGAGCGATCGACCACACCACCGAGCGGCGGGCCTCCTTGGCGGTGGGCACGGTGTAGAAGCGCATGAGCACGTGCGGCAGGCCGGCGGTGCCGAGCACCAGGGCGATGGCCAGCGAGATGAAGTCGACCTTGGTCATGGTGCTGATGCCGTACTTGGCGCCGGGCTCCAGGACGTCGCGGCCGGCGATGGCCGCGTCCCCGGAGCTGCTGATCGCGTTCTGCGCCTGGCCGAGCAGGTCGGAGAAGTTCAGGCCGACCTTGCCGAGCACCATCAGGGTCATGATCGCCGCACCGGCGATCAGCAGGACGGCCTTGATGATCTGGACCCAGGTGGTGCCCTTCATGCCGCCGATGAGCACGTAGGCGATCATCAGCAGACCGACGATCGCGATGACGATCGACTGGCCGGTGCGCGAGTCGATGTCGAGCAGCAGGGCCACCAGGCCGCCGGCGCCCGCCATCTGTGCCAGCAGGTAGAACAGGGAGACGGTCAGCGTCGAGATCGCCGCCGCCGTGCGTACCGGACGCTGGCTCAGCCGGAAGCTGAGGACGTCGGCCATGGTGAAGCGGCCGGTGTTGCGCAGCAGCTCCGCCACCAGCAGCAGGGCCACCAGCCAGGCCACCAGGAAGCCGATGGAGTACAGGAAGCCGTCGTAGCCGTACATGGCGATGGCCCCGGCGATACCGAGGAAGCTGGCCGCCGACAGGTAGTCGCCGGCGATGGCGACGCCGTTCTGCGGACCGGAGAACGAGCTGCCGCCGGTGAAGAACTGGGAGGCGGAGTTGTTGTTGCTGCTCACCTTGATCACCACGAAGAGGGTGACGGCCACGAAGGCGATGAAGATCGCGATGTTGACCAGTGGGCTGCCGACCGTGCTGGAGGCGAGGACCGTGGTGCTCACTGGGTCACCTCCGCCGCGTAGGTGCCGTCTTCGAACTTCTCCCGGACCACCGCGGCCGCGGGATCGATCTTGGTGTCCGCGTACCGGACGTACAGGCCGGTGATCGCGAAGGTGGTGACGAACTGGGCGAGGCCCAGCAGCAGGCCGGCGTTGATGTCGCCCCAGACCTTGATCCCCATGAAGCCCGTCGCGAAGGTGCTCAACAGGACGTAGGTGGAGTACCAGATCAGGAAGAAGGCCGTCATCGGGAAGACGAAGCGGCGCAAAGTCTTACGCAGGACGGCGAATTCGGGACTGGCCTCGGCGACCACGAATTCTGCACCGGACGGCGTCAGCCGTACCGGGGGGTTCTCTTGGGCGGTGGACACGGGACCTCCTCGATGCGATGCCGCGATGCGCGGCCTTGCCTGAACTGTCCAACGAGATACAGCTCACAGACAATCGATTCTGTGACCTACGCGACGAGCACCGTCCGGCGTGCGGTGAGCGGTTGTCTCACGCCGGTGAACGGCGGGCGGTTTTCGGGGCGGACGAGCCCGCGCACCGTGCCATGATCGGGGGATGACCAGTGACTCCCGGCCCACCGTCGTCGTGATCGGGGCGGGACTGTCCGGGCTGATCGCGGCGCGTGCACTGGTCCGGGCCGGGATCGAAGTCGCAGTGCTCGAGGCCGCCGACCGGGCCGGTGGCCGCGCCCTGAGCGAGACCACGGTGCTGGGGTCGCGGGTGGATCTGGGTGGCCAGTGGCTGGGGCACGACCACCACGCCATGGCCGGCCTGGCCGCCGAGACCGGAACCACCGTGTTCGCGATGCACAGCGGACGGCTGCCCGCACTGATCGAGCGGCGGCGGCCGCTGTCGCCGCTGTCCCCCGGCGTGCTGATCGCCGCCCTCGCGACGGGGCTCGCCGGTGCTCTCGCCGCGGCCGGGAGGCCCGCGGTGAGCAATGACAGGCCGCTGAGCGCATGGCTGTCGCGGGTGCCCACCCGCCGGGCCCGGCGGCTTCTGGAGGCGCTCGCGCTCATCTCGTGGACGGCCGACCTCGACCGGCTCTCCCCGCGGGCGATGACCGCGATGATCCGAAGCCAGGGCGGCGTCCGGACCATGCTGTCCACGACCGGTGGTGCGCAGGACTCACTGGTCGTCGAAGGGGTCGGCGCCATCGTCGATGCGCTGGCCGGGGAACTGGGGCCGCGGATCCACCTCGGTGCACCGGTCACCAGGATCGACCGCGACGCCGGCGGCGTCACCGTGCACACCGACGGCCGGGCGTGGCGTGCGGCCGAGGCGATCGTGACCGTACCGGCCCCGGTCGCCGCCCGGATCGAGCATCGTCCGCCGCTGCCGGCGGCCCGCACCGCCGTGGAGGAGGGCGCCTACATGGGGTCGGTGTACAAGGCGATCGCCGTCTACGACAGCCCGTTCTGGCGGGCGACGGCCGAGGCCGAGTGCGTGATCCTCGACGAACCGGCACGTGCGGTCTTCGACACCTCGCCGCCGGACGGTCCCGGTCACCTGTGCACGCTCGTCGCCGGACCGGCGGCCCGGGCATTGGACGGTCTCGACCCGGCGGAGCGCCGCGCCGCACTGCTAGATCCGCTGGCGGACCGGCTCGGCGCCGAGGTGGCGCGGCCGGCCGGCTGGCACGAGAAGTCCTGGCACCTGGACCCGCACGTCGGCGGCGGCTACCTGGCACTTCCCGAACCGGGCTCCACCGCGGGCTTCCTGCCGCACGACGCCACCCCTGCGGGACGTGTGCACTGGGCGGGTGCCGAGACCTCCGGGGAGCATCCGGGCTACCTGGAGGGCGCCGTCCTGGCGGGCGAGCGGGCCGCGGCGGAGGTGGCGGCGGCACTCGCCGGGTAGCGGCTGCCGCCACCGCCCGGCGGGAGAGTCCGCTGTGCGCCGCGGTCGATCAGCTGCCGCGCAGGAGCTGGTCGAGTTCGGTGCGGCACCGCTCCAGGAACTGGGAGACGTCTTCTCGGCGATAGCCGCGCTTGCCGAAGTCGGGCGGTCCGAAGGTGGCCTCCCCGATCGCGGTGGGAGTCATCCACGCCACCGCCGGATCGGCCCGATCGCGGAACTTCGCCTCGACGGCGTCGAGGAAGTCGTCGACCTGCGTCTCGTTGTATCCGCGGCGGCCGATCGGCGGCCGTCGAAAGGCGATGTGGCCGATGTCGTCGGCGCTCAGCCCGGAAGCGGTGGCCGGGGCCGGCGCGCGGTGGTGGTCGACCGGGTTGTCGGCGATCAGGTGCGCCAGGTCGGCCGCGGCCCGCCGCAGGAGGGCGTCCACGTCGTCCTTGTGATAGCCGCGCATGCCCAGCTGGGGGCGGCCGAACCGGGCGCGGCGCACCTCGTCCGGGGTGAGCCGGGCCAGCTGCGGGTCGGCGGGATCGCGGAACTTCGCCTCGAGCGAGTCCAGGAACTCGTCGACGTCGTCTTCGCTGTATCCGCGGCGGCCGATCGGCGGCTTGGCGAAGGCGGCGTGGTGGATGTCGTCGGCGGTCAAGCGTGCAGCGTCGGGCATGGGTGGATTATCCCCGACGGCGGGCCCCGACGGCGTCAATCACCGGCCGGGGTCCGCTCCAGACCGAGGCCGAGCCGCTCGGGGACGTGCATCCGGGCGAACAGGGTGGCGACGTCGGGCCGCAGGGTGCGCCGGGTGGCCACGGACACGGCGATCATGGTGAGGAAAGTCAGCGGCACGGTGACGGCGGCCGGGAAGGTGATGATCGCCGCGGCCCAGCCGTCCCCGGACACCCACAGGGCGCCGGCGAGCACGGCGGCGCCGGACACCACAGCCCCGACCAGCAACCCGGCGATCGCGCCGACGGCGGTGAGGCCGCGCCACCAGATGCCCAGGACCAGCAGCGGACACAGGGTGGCGGCGGAGACGGCGAAGACCAGACCGACCGACCGCGACAACTCCAGCGCACCAGCGGCCAGGGCGAAACCCATCGGGATCAGGCCGCCGGCCAGCGCGCAGATCCGGAAACTCCGGACACCCGGGCGGAGCAGGTCGGTGGAGACCACCCCCGCGATGCTGATGAGCAGGCCCGACGAGGTGGCCAGGAACGCCGCGATGGCCCCGGCCGCGACCAGCGCCACCAGCAGTTCCCCGGCCAGCCCGCCGAGGATGGCAGACGGGATCATCAGCACCGCCGCGTCGGCAGTGCCGGTGGCCAGGACCTGCGGCACATAGACGCGGGCCAGCACCCCCAGCACCGTCGGGAACAGATAGAAGCCGGACAGCAGCACGATCACGGTGAGTGCGGTGCGCCGGGCGGCGGCCCCGGTCCGGTTGGTGTAGAAGCGCACCAGCACGTGCGGCAGCCCCAGCGCGCCCAGGAAGGTCGCGATGATCAGCGAGATCACCTGGTACAGCGGATGGCCGCCACCGAGTCCGCCGCCCGACCGCGACCACTGGGCGCCGGTCTGCGGGGCGCCGGAGACCACCGGGGTGGCGGCCCCGGAGTCGAGCAGGATGGTGGAGTCCTCGCCGATGACGAAGGTGCCCGCGGTCAGCGGCTCGTCGGTCACCGCGCGGCCGTCGACGGTGCCCGAGGCGCGCACCCCGGACGGATCACTCACCGTCACCGACACCTCGGTGGGCACGGCGACGGCGGTGGCGGTGCTCACCCGCGCCGGCAACGGATCACCGAGATCGGCGGGCTGGTGCGCGAAGTGCAGGATCGCCACCAGGGCCGGCACCGCGATCGCCGTCAGCTTGAGCCAGTACTGCACGCCCTGGGCGAAGGTGACCGAGCGCATGCCCCCGCTCACCACGTTCACGATCAGCGCGGCGCCGACCACCACCACCCCCACCCAGCCGGGCAGGCCCAGCAGGATGTTCAGGGTGAGCCCGGCGCCCTGCAGCTGCGGCACCAGGTAGAGGACGCAGACCAGCACCACCACGACCGTCGCGATCCGGCGGGCCTGCAGCGACCCGAGACGGAACTCGGCGAAGTCGGGCACGGTGTAGGCCCCGGAGCGGCGCAGGGGTGCGGCGACGAACAGCAGCAGCGACAGATAGCCGGCGGTGAATCCGATCGGATACCAGAGCGCGTCCGCGCCGTATTTGGCGACGAGTCCGGCGACCCCCAGGAAGGAGGCGGCCGACAGGTACTCGCCGGCGATGGCGGCCGCGTTCCACCGGGCGCCGATGCTGCGGGAGGCGACCAGGAAGTCGGAGGTGGACCGCGCACCGCGCCCGCCGTAGGCGCCGATCGCGACCGTACCCACCGTCGCCACGACCACCGCCGCGATGATGAGGATCGCGCCCGTGCCGGTCGTCATCGGCCGTGTTCCTCGTCGTCCATCAGTTTCATGAAGTCGCGTTCGGCCTGCTCGGCCAGCCGGATGTACACCCGCCCGGCCACGTACATCACCGGGTAGGGGAGCAGAGCCAGGACGATCCAGTTGAGGGTGATGCCGAACAGGGTCGCCGAGGCGAACTCGTCGACGGCGACGCCGACGAGCGGGACGGCGAGGAAGACCAGCAGTACCGCCAGTCCGATCCGCAGGGCCAGGCCCAGCTGTGCGCGTACCAGGCCGCGGACCAGGTGCTCGCCGACCAGGGTCTGCTCGGCCACCTCGGCCCGGGTGCGGACGGCCCGGGCGCCGCGGCGCTGGGAGAGCACCACGCGCTCGCGGCGCGGGGCGTCGGGGGCCACGCGCTATCCGCCTTCCGGCCGGGCCCCGTCGCCCCGGCCGGCGCGGAAGGAGCGCAGCGGGTCGCGCACCAGGCGGTCCTTGAGTTCGCGGACCTGCCGCCGGCTGACCGGCAGCTCCACCTCGGGAGTCTGGCCGTTGGCGCGGACCATCACCTTGGTCGCGGTCCCGGCCGAGCGCAGCCCGGTGACCATCGGCAGCGCCACCAGGTAGGAGCGGTGCACACGGGCGAAACCCGCTTGGGCCCACTGGGATTCGAGTGTGGACAGGGTGACCCGCACCAGGTAGTCGCCGCTGTCGGTGTGCAGTCGGGCGTAGTCGCCGACGGCCTCCACCCAGGAGATCGAGGCGCGCTGGATCAGGGAGGTGACGCCGCCGCGTTCCACCGGAATCACGTCGCCGGACTTCAGCGGGGCGGAGGCCTCGTCGGCCGGCGCCGCCTCCGGCTCCGGGGCGGCCTCGGTTCCGCGGGCGGCCAGGACCCGGTCGATCGCCTGGGAAAGGCGTTCGGCGCGAAGTGGTTTCAGTAGATAGTCGACGGCGCCGACCTCGAAGGCCTGCACCGCCCGGTCGTCGTGCGCGGTGACGAAGACCAGGGCGGGCGGGGTCGCGTACTTGGCCAGGACGGTGGCCAGTTCCATGCCGCTGAGCCCGGGCATCGAGATGTCGAGGAAAGCGGCGTCGACCGGTTGCTCGGCCAGGATCCGCAGCGCCTCGGTGGCGTCGGAGGCGCCGACCACGTCGCCGGTGGCGGGATGCTCGTCGAGCAGGTAGATCAGTTCGTCGAGGGCGGGGGCCTCGTCGTCGACGGCCAGGACGCGCAGCGCGGTCATCGCGACAGTCCTTCCTGACCGGCCGCATCGGCACGGATACCGGCGGCGAACTTGGGGACCCGCATGCTGACCTTGGTGCCCGCGCCGAGTCCGGTCTCGACGATCAAACCGTAGTCGTTGCCGAACGCCGATCGCAGCCGTTGATCCACATTGGTCAGGCCCACGTGTGCGCCGTCGCTCTCGCTGGACAGCAGGTCCGACGGGGCCAGCGCGTCGATCGCCCCGCTGCGCAGCAGTTCCGGATCCATGCCGACGCCGTCGTCCTCCACGCTGATCTCGCAGGTGGTGCCGGATCCGCGCGCGGTGATGGTGATGGTGCCCTCGCGCCGACCTGCCAGGCCGTGCCGGACCGCGTTCTCCACCAACGGTTGCAGGGCCAGGAACGGCACCACCACACCCAGGCATTCCGGATCCACGTGCAGCCGCACGTCCAGGCCCTCGCCGAAGCGGGCGCGCTCGAGTGTCAGGTAGCGGTCGATGTTGCGCAGCTCGTCCGACAGTGCCGTGTACTGACCGGCGGCACGGAACGAATACCGGGTGAAATCGGCGAAGTCCAGGATCAGCTCGCGAGCCCGCGCCGGGTCGGTGCGTACGAACGAGGCGATGGTGCCCAGGGCGTTGTAGATGAAGTGCGGGTCGATCTGTGCGCGCAACGCCAGGACCTCGGCGCGGTCGAGGCGAGCCCGGGAGGCATCGAGCTCGGCCAGCTGGAGCTGGGTGGCCGCATAGTTCGCCACCTCGGTGATGGCGCCGATCTGGCCGGGGCCGGGCTGCCGGATCGTGGCCACCACCAGGACGCCGGCGCTGATCCCGTCGGCGAGCAGGGGAGCGGCGACCAGTCTGCGGATCAGCCCGCCGGTGCCGCCCGGATCCTCGATGAGGGTGCGCCGTCGGCCGTCGAGGGCTTCGCGGGCCAGGTCCGAGGCCGCGTCCAGGACCGGGGAGGTCCAGATGTCGCTGTCGCCGTCCCGTCCCAGCAAGGCGCCGTCGGCGCCGTACAGGGCGATGCCCTCGGCGCCGGTCAGTTCCCGCAGGGGCCCGGCCGCTTCGGCGGCCGAGTCCTCGGTGAGGCCGTCGCGCAGCGGATGAGCGGCCTGCGCCGCGGCGGCGAGGGTGTCGTGCACGGCGCGCTCCTGCGGCGTCGACACCATGCGGCGGGTGCGCACCGCGATCACGAAGAGCACCAGCGCCAGGGCGCCGCCGAGGATCACGATCGTGATCAGTTCACCGGACATCGGGGTCGCCGGCCCTCCTCCCCGTCGTCGTCGCCAGTGGGCTGTGTCCATCTTCGCCGATCGGGCGGACCCGCGGCGGCGGGCTGGTGGAAGTTCCGCACCCGAACTCCCGCCGTGCGGCAGAGTGGGAAGCCGGTGCCGGGCGCACGGTCCGGCGTGGATCACCTGGGAGGGGCCCGAGATCATGGGGGCATCGGCGAAATGGTCGAAGCTGGCGAAGGCGACGCTCGTCCCGCCGGGGGCGAAGGTCGACCTCGCGAAGGACTACGACACGGCCTACAAGCCGCCCGGGATGAAGAAGGCCGACGGCCTGGCTCAGCTGGCGGCGGGCAAGGAACAGCTCTTCGCGCTCCAGGACAAGTTCTACGCGCAGGCCGATCGGTCCCTTCTCATCGTCTTGCAGGCGATCGACGCCGCGGGCAAGGACGGCACCATCAAGCACGTGATGTCCGGCGTCAATCCGGAGGGCGTCGACGTCCACAGCTTCAAGGCGCCGTCGGCGCAGGAGCGCGCGCACGACTACCTGTGGCGCCATCTGAAGGTGCTGCCCGAGCTGGGGCGGATCGGGGTGTTCAACCGATCGCACTACGAGAACGTGCTCGTGACCCGGGTGCATCCGGAGATGCTGTGGCCCAAGACGGCGGTGCCGTTCGGGGACGGGGTCTGGCAGCGTCGGTACGACGAGATCAACGCGTGGGAGAAGTACCTGACCGACAACGGCACGACGGTCGTCAAGCTGTTCCTCAACGTCTCCAAGCAGGAGCAGGCGCGCCGGTTCCTGGCGCGGATCGACGAGCCCGCGAAGAACTGGAAGTTCTCGGCGACCGATATGGCCGAGCGTGAGCGCTGGCCCGACTACCAGAAGGCGTTCACCGAGATGCTCAGCAATACGAGCACTTCGTACGCGCCGTGGCATGTGATCCCCGCCGACCACAAATGGGCCGGGCACCTGATGACCTTCGCGGTGCTCCTGGACACGATGAAGGGCCTCGACCCGCAGTACCCGACGGTGTCCAGGGCCGATCTCGCCACCCTGGAGTCGTACCGGGGCCCGCTGACCGCCGAAGTCGGCGGCCGCTGACCGGAGGACCGGGGTGACACCGGTCGACCGGTGGCGGTCGGCCGCAGGCGGTCGGCGCCGTCAGATCAGCGGAGCTCCCGCCGCAGGATCTTGCCGGTCGCTGTCCGCGGCAGCGCGCCGACCACTTCGACCTCCCGCGGATACTTGAACGCGGCCAGGTTCTCCCGGCAGTACGCGATCACCTCGTCGGCGTCGAGGGCGGTGTCCGGGCGGGCGACGACGAAGGCCTTCACCGTCTCGCCGCGGTACTCGTCCGGGATGCCGACCACGGCGGCCTCGGCGATGTCGGGGTGGCTCGCCAGCACCCGCTCCACTTCCGACGGCCACACCTTGTATCCGGCGGCGTTGATCATGTCCTTCTTCCGGTCCACCAGGTAGAACCAGCCGTCCGCATCCATGAACCCGACGTCGCCGGTGTGCAGCGCGCCGCCGGAGAAGGCGTCGGCGGTGGCCTCCGGATCGTGCCAGTATCCGGGGATCACCTGCGGGCCCATGGTGACCAGCTCGCCGATCTCGCCGACCGGGAGGTCGTGACCGTCGTCGTCGACGATGCGGACCACCGTGTCGAAGACCGGGACCCCCACCGACAGCACACCGGAATCGGGATCGATCGGTGCGCGGGTGCCCGGGGGGACCGCGTGCGACGGCGACGTGGTCTCGGTCTGGCCGTAGATGTTGTGGATGTAGCCGCCGAGGCGGTCTTCCAGGCTCTCCGCGATCTCCGGGTCGATCGGTGCGCCGCCGGAGTAACGCAGTCGCAGAGAGCTCAGGTCGTCGGCTTCGACGTCCGGCGAATCGGCCAGCGCGATGTAGGCGGTGATCACCGCGACGGTGAAGACCGGCCGGTGCGTGCGCGCGGCTTCGGCGATCACTCCGGGGTGCACGCGGTGGGTCAGAACCAGCGGGGACATCGTGAGCATGGCCAGCGCCACGCCGCCGACCAGGCCCGTCACGTGGAAGATCGGGGACAGTGCGAGGACCGGTTCCCCGGTCTTCAAGCCGCTCCAGTCGCGGTACACCTGGGCGTTGAAGGCCAGGTTCGCATGGGTCAGCTGCGCGCCCTTCGGCGGTCCGGTGGTGCCCGAGGTGGCGGCGAGTACGGCGACGTCGGGCGGCCCGATCCGGCGCTGCACTCCGGTCGCGCCGTCACCGGGCCGGTAGCCGTCCACCAGCGCGGTCAGGTCCACGGTGTCGGCCGGCCGACGGCGCACCACGCCGTCGAAGACCCGCGGGTCGTCGGTCGACTGACCGTCGAGGGCGCTGACGGTGACCACCATCCGGACGCCGGTGGTGCCCGCGGCCAGCACCGCGCGAACCCGCTCGGTGTACAGGTCCTCGAGGACCAGCAGGGCGCTCGGAGTGAAGGCGGCCAGACGGTCGGCGAGTTCTTCGGCCGTCGACATCGGGCTGAGCAGCGCCGCGGTGCCGCCGGCCTTCCAGGCGGCGACCAGACCGACCACGAAGGCCGGATCGTTCTGCAGGCACAGGCCCAGCCGGTCGCCGGGGCAGAAGCCGCGGGCGATCAGGAGCGAGGCCAGTGCCTCGGCGGCGTGATCCACCTGGGCCCAGGTCAGCGTCTGGTCGAAGTAGCAGATCGCGGGTTGCTGCGGGGCCTGCGCGACGGCGGCGTCGAAGACGTCGAGAGCGGTCGCGAAGGCCCGTCGCAGATGCGTGGGGCGGCCCGGCGGGTAGGCGCGAAGCCAGGGTCTGTCGTCGTACCCGGTCACGCCGTCAGTCTAGGGCGGTCCGCTCCGCCGGACAGCCGCCTACCATGTTCAGTATGACTGAACTCGGCGGCGGAGTGGGCGGCGCGGTACGCGCCCTGCGGCAGCGGCGTGGCATCACGCTGCGTGAGCTCGCCGCCGACCTCGGCGTCAGTCCCGGGACGATGAGTGCGATCGAGAACGGCAAGGTGGCCGTCACGGTGGAGCGTCTTCAGCAACTCGCAGCCGTCCTGCACGTCGGTGTCGCCGAACTCGTGGCGCCTCCCTTCGAGCCCGTACTGGCCCGGCCCGAGTCCGTGGACGCCGGCGCCGACTGGGCCGTCTTCGACAGGCTGGAGCTGGACCCCGTCCTCGCCGCCGCCGTGGAGGTGTTTGCCGAGACCGGATACCACGGCGCCACCATGCGGGTGGTGGCCGCCGCGGCCGACCTGAGCGTGGCCGGGATCTATCGCTATCACCGCAGTAAGCAGCGATTACTCGTGGCCCTGGCCGATGCTCAGCTGAGCGATCTGGGGTGGCGGGTAGAGGCGGCCGCGGCGCAGGCTCCGGATCCGGCGCAGGCCTTCGCGGCGATGGTGCGGGCCCTGGTGCTGTGTCAGATCAGCCGCCGGGAGCTGGCCTTCATCGTCGAAACCGAACTGCGCAGCCTGCAAGAGCCCGATCGCTCGCGGATCGCAGCACTGCGCCACGGGGTGCAGCGCCGCTTCGTCGAGGTGGCCGACGAGGCCGTCCGGGCCGGCCTGTTCACCACCGCCGCGCCGGCCGCCGGTGCAGAGGCGGTGGTCTCCCTGTGCCGGGCGGTTCCCTTCCGTTTCGACGGCGCCGCGCTGCCGGACGGACCGGCGCTCGCAATCGAGTACGCGGCCTTGGCGAGCGCTATGATGGGCGGCAGTGTTCAGCTGAGCTGAACTACGGTGCGACGCCGAGATGGATCGCAAAAGGCCCAGGTGGCGGCTATTTCCGCCGAACACTTGACGAAAGCCGGACCATCTGTGATGGTCATCTCACCGACCGGAGTTAACGTTCGTTCGCACGACTCCGGCGGTAATGACCACGATCCGAAAGGTCCTCCGCGATGACTTCTGTACCTGACCTCACCGACCTGCTCGCCGACTCGCCCACCAACTGGGGCAAGTGGGGGCCGGACGACGAAGTCGGCAGCCTCAACTACCTGACTGCCGAGCAGGTTCTGCGCGGCGCCGCACTGATCAAGCGCGGCGAACTGTTCGCCCTGCAGCGGCTCATCGGCGACCCGAAGGGCGACCCGGTCTGGCCGGGGCGCTCACCGGCGACCAAAGAGATGGTCTGGGACGAGTCCGACTGGGACGAGGGCGGAGAGGGGCCGCAGTTCCCCGGTGGACTCCACTACGCCGACGACAAGCTGGAGGCCTTCCTGCAGGGATCCACGCAGTACGACGCCCTCGGTCACGTCTGGTACGACGGCCAGATCTGGAACGGCTACGACGCGCGCACCACGATCGGCGGCCTGGAGAAGGCCAGTGTCGCGCCGATCGCCGAACGCGGCGTCGCCGGCCGCGCGGTGCTGCTCGACCTGGCCCGCTGGCGCGGAGTGGAGGCGCTCGGCGCCCGGGAAGCCTTCGATCACGAGGACCTGCAGGCCTGCGCCGCCGCGCAGGGCGTGGAACTGCGCCCGCGCGACATCCTGATCCTGCGCACCAACCACCTCGAGCTCTTCTTCCAGGACGAGAAGGCCTTCTACGCCGACTTCGGCGAGCCCGGTCTGGTCTACTCGCCGGAACTGGTCCGCTGGTTCGCCGACATGGAGATCCCGAACCTGGTCACCGACACCATCGCCAACGAGGTGACCTTCGATCCCGACAGCGGCGCCGCGCTGGTGCTGCACAACGCGCTCATGCGCAACCTGGGAATCGCGTTCACCGAGATCTGCGATCTGGAGAAGCTGGCCGCCGATTGTGCGTCCGACGGCGTCTACGAGTTCTTCTACGTGGCCGCACCCCTGAAGATCCACGGCGCCAGCGGCTCGCCGGTGAACCCGGTGGTGATCAAGTGAGCTACGCCGACCGTCCCTGGCTGGCCCGGTACCCGGAGGGGACGCCGGCCGACCTCGAGGTCGAGTACCCGTCGGCGCTCGCGGTCTTCGACGCGGCGGTGGCCGCCGCACCGGATGCCGAGTTCCTGCACTATTTCGGCACCGCGCAGACCTTCGCCGACGTCGACCGGGCGGCGCGCGCCCTCGCCGCCGCGCTCGCGGAGCGCGGCTTCTCCCGCGGAGACCGTTTGGCCCTGTACGTGCAGAACAATCCGGCCTTCGTCATCGGCATGGTCGCGGCCTGGCGGCTGGGCGGTGCCGCGGTGGCGATCAACCCGATGAACAAGGAACGTGAACTCTCCTATCTGCTGAAGGACTCGGGGGCGACGGCGCTGCTGGCCCTGGACGATCTCTACGCGACGATCGGCCAGGGGGTGGTCGACACCGGCGAGACCTCGGTGACCACAGTGATCACCTGCTCTCCGCTGGACATGCAAGAGCGCGACGACGACCGACTGTTCGCGGGTCAGGAGCGCGTGCGGACGCCCGGCACGCTGGATCTGGCGGAGCTGATCGCCGCCGGCGGCGGCGAGGATCTCCCCGACCCGGCCCCGGCCGCCGACGACATCGCCGTGCTGGCCTACACCTCCGGCACCACCGGCGACCCGAAGGGGGCGATGAACACCCAGGGGAACTTCGCCTTCAACGCCCAGGTCTATCGCGACTGGACCGGTCTGCAAGCCGGGGAACCCATCCTCGGCATCGCGCCGCTGTTCCACATCACCGGACTGGTGGGGCACATCATGACCGCGATGCTGGTGCGTGCACCGTTGGTGCTGGCGCATCGCTTCGAGCCGTCGGTGATGGTCGACGCCATCCGCGAGTACCGCCCGGTGTTCACCATCGGCGCCATCACCGCGTTCAACGCGCTGGCCGCGGCGCCGGGGGCGACGCCGGACGACCTGTCCAGCCTGCGGATCCTGTACTCCGGCGGCGCGCCGATCGCCCCGGCGGTCGGGGACCGGCTGGAGCAGATCTACGGCGCCTACATTCACAACATCTACGGCCTCACCGAGACCAACTCGCCCTCGCACGCGGTGCCGCGCGGAGTGCGGGCGCCCGTCGATCCCGACTCCGGGGCGCTGTCGGTCGGGGTGCCGGTGATGAACACCGTGGTCCGCGTGGTCGGCGCCGACGGCCGGGACGTCCCGGTCGGCGAGGTCGGCGAGTTCGTCACCTCCGGTCCCCAGGTGGTGCCCGGGTACTGGAACAAACCGGAGGCCTCGGCGTCGTCGATCCCCGGCGGCGAACTGCACACCGGCGACGTCGGATTCATGGACGCCGACGGCTGGTTCTACGTGGTCGACCGGAAGAAGGACATGATCAACGCCTCCGGCTACAAGGTGTGGCCGCGGGAGGTGGAGGACGTGTTGTACACGCATCCCGCGGTGCGCGAGGCGGCCGTGGTCGGCGTGCCCGACGAGTACCGCGGCGAGACGGTCAAGGCCTTCGTCTCCCTGCAGGGCGATGCCTCCGCGACCCCCGAGGAGATCATCGAGTTCGCGAAGGCGCAGATGGCGGCCTACAAGTATCCGCGCAGCGTCGAGATCGTCGACGAACTGCCCAAGACGGTGACCGGCAAGATCCTGCGCCGGGAACTGCGTGACGCGGTGGGGTGACCCCACGACCACCCGCCATGCGTCGTGAACAGCGGCCCCTCTCCCGTCCCCGGGGAGAGGGGCCGCTCGCCTCCTCTCCGCGGCCGGCTCGCCGCCCGTCTCGCTCGTCGAGGCGAGGATCCAGGTCGTCCTTCCCCCTGTACGCTGCGACGAATGAGGTCGAGCCGTGGACGGTGGGACGGTGCCGAGTGGTCGCACGACGGGGGTGCCGTGACAGAGGCTTCCGCCACCGCCCTGGGCAGAGCGATCCGTTCGGGCACGCTGACTTCGAGACAGGTCGTCGGCGAGCACATCGACATCCTGCGCCGGCGATCCGACCTGGGTGCGGTAGCGGAGGATCGCTTCGACGAGGCTCTGGCCGAAGCCGACGCAGCAGACCGGATGGTCTCGGACGCGGCTGCGCCGGAGTCGCTGCCTCCCTTGTTGGGCGTGCCCTTCACGGTCAAGGAATCGATTCCCGTCGCCGGGATGCCGCACACCGGTGGCCTGGCGAGCCGCCGCGGATTGCGCGCAGCGGATGACGCGGTAGCGGTTCAGCGGCTTCGTGCCGCCGGGGCGATCGTGGTCGCTGTCACCAATACCGCCGAGCTGTGCCTCGGGATCGAAAGCTACAACCCGCTGTATGGCCGCACCCGCAATCCCTACGACACCTCCCGCGTGGCAGGTGGATCCTCCGGTGGCGAAGGGGCGGCGGTCGGCGCGGGCGGGGTGCCGTTCGGTGTGGGTGCCGACACCGGTGGCTCGATCCGGATTCCGGCGTTCTTCTGTGGCGTGTTCGGGCATAAGCCGACTCCAGGTCTGGTCCCCAGCGCCGAGCAGATCCCGTCCCTGACCAGACACGCGGGAACTGCCTCGGATCCGATGGAGACGATCGGTCCGCTAGCCCGCCGGGCCGAAGACCTGATGCCGTTGCTGCGCATCATCGCCGACCCGGATGCGGTCGAAGCCATCCCCGACCCCCACGCGGTGAAGTTCGACGGGCGGCCGATCGTGGTACCGGATCACTCCACCTACCTGCGTCCGATCGCCGCCGAGTTGTCGGCCGCCCGCGACCGGGCGGCCCGCGTGCTCGCCGACGCAGGGGGTGTCGTCCAGCACGTGTCACTTCCCGGTCTGCGGCGAGCGGCACAGTTCTACCTGATCGAGTTGCGCAAACACGCCGGCACTTCCGTGGCCGACCTGTTCGACCTGTTCGCCGAGTCGCCGTACGACGGCCGGCTGCCTGCATGGACCCGCGCACACAGCCTTCAACTCAAACTCGCGATCATCGGCGACAGGATCGCCGGCGCCGTCCCGGCCGCCGTGCAGCGCAGGATCGCCGCGGCCGGACGCGAGCTGGCCGCCGAGATCGAGGCGGCGATGGGTGATGGCGTGCTCTTACATCCCCCGTTCCCGCGAACCGCACCTCGCCACAGCGGCACGCTTGCCCGCCCGTGGCTGTTCGGCGGTGCGTCGGTGTTCAACCTTCTCGCGCTCCCCGTCACCGAAGTGCCTCTCGGGCTCGACCGTCGGGGGCTTCCGCTAGGCATTCAAGTGGCCGCCGCAGCCGGTAACGACCATCTCACCATCGCCGCTGCACTCCACCTGGAACGCGGTGTCGGTGGTTGGGTGCCGCCCGGGGGACGCGCGCCGATCGTCCGTTGAATCTGGGTGCGCTGTGACCGAGGACGGCGACTCGCCCCGGCCGACGGCGACGACGGGGTCGGACCTCTGCCTGCCGGCTGTGTACGGATTCGACAGCGTCAGTTCATCTGCGCTCTCCGGCGGGTTCAGGCGGCGCTGCTGTCCTGGCTGGATGGGATACCTGATGACCATGGGCGCATTCGCGATCGTGCCGCTGACGGCTCTGCTGTTCACGCGCGAGGAGCGGCGCGTGAGTGCGGAGTCCTCGTCCGACTGAGTCGATCTCGACTCCGCTCGATCGGCGAGGGGCCGCTCGATCGGCTGGAGTTCCGCTGGACACCGGCTCGCTCAGCGGAACGGGCGGTAATGCGCCCTCGGTGGCGCGTATACGGCCGATGTTCGGCGCCGCGTCCGACGACGCGGCCGTTCGCCTTCGACGAACCTGTGCCGGACCGACTCGATGCGCCTTGCACTCGCAGGGTGTGAGTGCTAAAAACGAGGTTGGCACTCGCAGTGTGTGAGTGCCAGGTCGGGACGGTGAGGCCGGTCCTACAGACACCCCGGTCGTCCGTCGCGGGCACCGAGTCCGGCCAGAGAACCTAGTGTCACCCCCCACCGGAGGATCACTGAACTATGGCCAAGCAGATTGCTTTTGATGAAGAGGCCCGTCGCGGCCTCGAGCGGGGTCTGAACGTCCTCGCCGACACCGTCAAGGTGACGCTGGGACCCAAGGGTCGCAACGTCGTCCTGGAGAAGAAGTGGGGCGCCCCCACGATCACCAACGATGGCGTGTCCATCGCCAAGGAGATCGAGCTGGAGGACGCCTACGAGAAGATCGGCGCCGAGCTGGTCAAGGAAGTCGCCAAGAAGACCGACGACGTCGCGGGCGACGGCACCACCACCGCCACCGTGCTGGCGCAGGCGCTGGTCCGCGAGGGCCTGCGCAACGTTGCGGCCGGCTCCAACCCGATGGGCCTCAAGCGCGGCATCGAGAAGGCCGTCGAGGCCGTCTCCTCCTCGCTGCTCGACTCCGCCAAGGAGGTCGAGACCAAGGAGCAGATCGCTGCCACCGCCGGCATCTCCGCCGGTGACCAGTCCATCGGCGACCTGATCGCCGAGGCCATGGACAAGGTCGGCAACGAGGGTGTCATCACCGTCGAGGAGTCGAACACCTTCGGCCTGCAGCTGGAGCTCACCGAGGGTATGCGCTTCGACAAGGGCTACATCTCGGGCTACATGGTCACCGACGTCGACCGCCAGGAAGCTGTCCTGGAGGATCCGTACATCCTGACCTACGCCGGCAAGATCTCGACCGTCAAGGACCTGCTCCCGCTGCTGGAGAAGGTCATTCAGGCCGGTAAGCCGCTGCTGATCATCGCCGAGGACGTCGAGGGCGAAGCCCTGTCGACCCTCGTGGTGAACAAGCTGCGCGGCACCTTCAAGTCCGTCGCCGTCAAGGCTCCGGGCTTCGGTGACCGTCGCAAGGCCATGCTCGCCGACATCGCCATCCTCACCGGTGGCGAGGTCATCAGCGAAGAGGTCGGCCTCAGCCTGGAGACCGCGGGCCTGGAGTCCTTGGGTACCGCGCGCAAGATCGTCGTCACCAAGGATGAGACCACCATCGTCGACGGTGCCGGTGACAACGAGCAGATCGCCGGCCGCGTGGCCCAGATCCGCAACGAGATCGAGAACAGCGACAGCGACTACGACCGCGAGAAGCTGCAGGAGCGCCTGGCCAAGCTGGCCGGCGGTGTTGCGGTGATCAAGGCCGGCGCTGCCACCGAGGTGGAGCTCAAGGAGCGCAAGCACCGCATCGAAGATGCCGTGCGCAACGCCAAGGCAGCCGTCGAGGAGGGCATCGTCGCCGGTGGCGGCGTGGCCCTGCTGCAGTCGGAGTCGGCCATCGACTCCCTCGATCTCGCGGGAGACGAGGCCACTGGCGCTTCGATCGTCGCGGCCGCCCTGGCGGCCCCGGCGCGTCAGATCGCCATCAACGCGGGGCTGGAGCCCGGCGTGGTCGCGGACAAGATCCGCAACTCGCCGCAGGGCACCGGCCTGAACGCCGCCACCGACGTCTACGAGGATCTCCTCGAGGCCGGCATCAACGACCCGGTGAAGGTCACCCGCTCGGCGCTGCAGAACGCAGCCTCGATCGCGGCCCTGTTCCTCACCACCGAGGCCGTCGTCGCCGACAAGCCCGAGAAGAACCCGGCCCCGGCCATGCCCGGCGGGGACGAGATGGGCGGCATGGGCTTCTGATCTGATCAGAACCCGCGTCGAACACGCGCAACGAAAGCCGGCCACCCCTCGCGGTGGCCGGCTTTCGGCATCGAGGAGCTGTTCCTGACTAGTCTCCTTCGTATGACTGAACGTGCCGCCGACCCGGACTCGGTGCCGGGTGCCCCGAGTCCGTTTCCCTCGCTCCCCAATTGGCGCGATCTCGGCTACTGGCCGGCCGGCGACGGCAAGATGGTCAAGCCGAAGACCGTCTATCGCACCGCGGAGTTCGAGCACACCAGTGCGGCCGACCTCAAAGCCGTCGGTGAACTCGGGCTGATCACCCTGGTGGATCTGCGCACCGCCGGAGAACGCGCGGCGTGCCCGGACCCGGTCTACCCGGACGTCGGGCCGCTGTGGCTGGACATTCTGAAAGACGTCCCGGCCACCGGCGGCGCCAATCCGACCAAGTATGTGAGCGATCCGGCGGCCATCAAGGCGCTCACGCCGGAGCTGGCGCAGCAGATGATGATCGACACCTACCGCCAGCTGATCGAGTCCGACAGCGCGCAGAAGTATTACAGCGAGTTCTACCAGCTGATGCTGGCCGACGACCTCACCCCCACGGCGTTCCATTGCACCACCGGCAAGGACCGGACCGGGTGGGCGGCGGCGTCGTTCCTGAGCCTGCTGGGGGTCGCGAAGAACGACGTCTACACCGACTACCTTCTCACCAACGAGCGCCTGCTGCCCGCCCTCGAACCACTGACCACTCCCCTGATCAAGCTGGGTGCCCACCAGGACGCGATCAACGCGATGATCGGTGTCCAGAAGGTCTACCTGGACACCGCCTTCGGGCTGGTCGAATCCGGCTGGGGTGGGCTGTCGAACTACTTCGACAAAGCTCTGGGGATCGATGCCGCCGCGCAGCAAGAACTGCGTGCCCGGTATCTGGTGGCCGGCTGAATAGGGGCTTCCCGAGTCAGTCGCTGTCCGGCGGCAGGAGCCGCCGCGCGCCGGGGCCCTCCGCGCCGAGGACGTCGCCGGGGTTGGCGTACGGGCAGGCTGTCAGCGACAGACAGCCGCAGCCGATGCAGCCGGCCAGGTTGTCGCGCAGCGCGGTCAACGCCTCGATGCGCCGATCCAGATCGGCCCGCCAGTCCTGCGCGAGCCGCGCCCAGTCGCGGCGGGTCGGCGGCTTCTCGTGCGGCAGATCGTCGAGCGCCTCCTTGATCCGCGCCAGCGGGATGCCCAGGGTCTGCGAGGCGCGGATGAAGGCGACCAGCCGGAGCGTGTCGCGCCGGTACTCGCGCCGGTTGCCCGCGGTCCGGCGGCTGCTGATCAGCCCGAACTGCTCGTAGTAGTGCAGCGTCGAGACGGCGACGCCGGCGCGTTCGGCCACCTGGCCGGGGCGCAGCCAGACCTCGTCGGCCGGAATCCGGTTCACCGCCGCCCCCTTCGCTTGACATCAAGTGCACTTGATGAAGTGAACTCTAGGGCATGAGTATGGAATCGGTGGCGTGGGACGTCATGTACAAGTCGATGCACACGCCGGACGCGCAGGCCCGCGCCGACCGCCGGGAGACGCTGCGGCGGATCGGCGACTTCGCCCGGCCGCACCGCCGGCGCATCCTGATCTTCTTGGCGCTGTCGGTGCTCACTGCGGTCCTCACCGTGATCACCCCGCTGCTCGCCGGGCGCGTGGTGAACCTGATCTCCGCCGCAGATCCCGGAGCCGGGCGGGCGATCGTAGGGCTGGCGCTGCTGATCGCCCTGATCGCCGTCGCCGAGGCGGCCACCTCGGTGGGCACCCGGTGGCTGTCGGCGAACATCGGCGAGGGCCTGATCCTGGATCTGCGGCGCGCGGTCTTCGATCACGTGCAGCGCATGCCGGTCGCCTTCTTCACCCGCACCCGCACCGGTGCGCTGGTGAGCAGGCTGAACAACGACGTGATCGGCGCTCAGCGCGCCTTCAGCGACACCCTCTCCGGGGTGGTGTCGAATGTGGTGACCCTGGTGCTGACCGTCGGCGTGATGGTGGCGATCAGCTGGCAGATCACCCTGCTGGCACTGGTGCTGCTGCCGGTGTTCGTGGTGCCGGCGCGGCGGATCGGGCGGCGGATGGCGGGCCTGGCCCGCGAGGGCGCCGAGTACGACGCGCGGATGTCGACCCAGATGACCGAGCGCTTCTCCGCTCCCGGTGCGACGCTGGTGAAACTGTTCGGCCGGCCCGACCACGAGTCCGCCGAGTTCGCACGTCGGGCCGACGCCGTCCGCGACATCGGGATCCGCCAGGCCATGCTGCAGACTTACTTCTACAGCGCGCTGATGCTGGTGTCGGCGCTGGCGCTGGCCCTGGTGTACGGGCTCGGCGGCGCGCTGGCGGTCGCCGGCCAGCTCTCGGCCGGTGCCGTGGTGTCCCTGGCCCTGTTGCTGACCCGCATGTACGCCCCGCTGACTGCGCTGGCCAATGCCCGCGTGGAGATCATGAGCGCGCTGGTCAGCTTCGAACGGGTCTTCGAGGTCCTCGATCTGGAGCCGCTGATCGCCGACCGGCCGGGCGCGACCGCGGTGCCGGGTGCCGACCGCGGCGTCGCCGTGCGGTTCGACGACGTGTCCTTCGCCTATCCGGCCGCCGACAAGGTGTCGCTGGCCTCCCTCGAGGAGGTCGCGCAACTGGACAGCCGGGGCGGCGCCGAGGTGCTGCACCGCGTCGACCTCGACGTGCCGGCGGGCTCGATGGTGGCCCTGGTCGGCAGTTCCGGGGCGGGGAAGTCGACCATCGCCGCCCTGGCCACCCGACTGTACGACGTCGACTCCGGCGCGGTGACCCTCAACGGCGCCGACGTGCGCGACCTGACGGCGGCCTCGGTGCACGCCACCGTCGGCCTGGTGACCCAGGACGGGCACCTGTTTCACGACACCGTGCGCGCCAACCTCGCCCTGGCCCGCCCGGGCGCCTCCGACGACGAGCTGTGGTCGGCACTGGAACGGGCCCGCCTCGAGCAGCTGGTGCGCGCGCTGCCGAACGGCCTGGACACCGTGGTCGGCGAACGCGGCTACCGCCTGTCCGGGGGTGAGCGCCAGCGCCTCACGATCGCCCGGCTGCTGCTGGCCCGGCCCGCAGTGGTGATCCTGGACGAGGCCACCGCCCATCTGGATTCCACGTCGGAGGCGGCGGTGGCCGAGGCGCTCGCCGAGGCTCTGGTCGGTCGCACCTCACTGGTGATCGCCCACCGGTTGTCCACCATCCGGGCCGCGGACCAGATCGTCGTGCTCGAGGACGGGCGCGTGGCCGAGCGCGGCGACCACCACAGCCTGCTGGAGCGCGGCGGACGTTACGCCGAGTTGTACCGGACCCAGTTCGCACCTGCCTGACCCCGGTGCGGACCGGTGGTCGGCGGCATAATGAGTCCTATGACTCAGGCTCCGGCGGCACTGCCCGCCCCCAGTCCCGTTCCCGCACTGCCGAATCTGCGCGACCTGGGCGGCTGGTCTACTGCCGACGGCCGAACCGTGAAGTCCGGCAAGCTCTTCCGCTCCACCGATTTCCGCAACGTGGCCGACGACGCTCAGGCCGCCCTGGCCGGACTGGACCTGCGCACCATCTACGATCTGCGCTCGGAGGCCGAGCGGCAGGCGCTGCCCGACCCGGCGCTCGCCGGTGTGACCGATGTTCCGCTGGACGTCCTGGCCGACTCCAAGCACGCCATCCCCGGCAACCTCAACAAGATCCTCGCCGATCCGACGGTCGTCGCCGAGTTCACCAAGCAGATGGCCGGCAAGTCCGCCGACTTCATCGCCGGGACCTACCGCGATCTGGTCACCATGCCCAGCGCCAAGAACTCCTATCGCCGCTTCTACCTCGGCCTGCTCGGCGAAGACTCCGGGCCCGCGCTGTTCCACTGCACCACGGGCAAGGACCGCACCGGGTGGGCGGCCGCCGGCTTCCTGAGTCTGATGGGCGTCGACCGCGACGCCGTCTACCACGACTATCTGGAGACCAACGAGCGCCTGCTGCCGTCGCTGGCCCCGCTGTTCGACGAGTTCGCCGCTGCCGGTGGCGATCCGGAGGCCTTGCGTCCGCTGCTGGGCGTACGGCGCGAGTACCTCGATGCCGCCTTCGCCGAGGTAGCGAAGGCCTACGGGGACGTTGCCGGATACTTCGCGCAGGGGCTCGGAATCGACGCCGCGGGCCAGGACCGGCTGCGTGACCGATACCTGCTCGGTTGATCGGCGCGCGGGGTAGATTCTTCCCATGGCTGTCTCCGTTTCCAAAGAGTTCGATATCAACGCCCCCCTCGCCGTGGTGATGGAGGTCCTGCAGGACATTCCGGCGCTGCCCGACTGGTCCAGCGCCCACAGTGCCGCCGAAGTGCTCACCACGCACGACGACGGCACCCCGGACAAGGTGTCGGTCTCGGTCGGCATGATCGGCATCAACGACGATCAGCAGTTGTCCTACACGTGGACCGACAACGTGTGCGCGTGGAGCCTGGTGGAGAGCTCGCAGCTGGCCGAGCAGGAGGGCAGCTACACGCTGTCCGCCGTCGGCGACAACAAGACTCACGTCAAGTTCGAGCTCACCGTCGACCTGAAGATCAAGCTGCCCGGTCTGCTGGTGAAGCAGGGGCAGAAGAAGGCCGCCGACACCGCGAAGAAGGGTCTCACCGCCGAGTCGGAGAAGCGCGCCAAGGAGTGACCGGTCGCGCTCGGGGAGGGGCTTTGGGCCCCTTCCCGAGTCTTCCGGCCGTCCGTCCCGGCCGAACGGACGATAGAGTGAAGCCGTGGATGACTACCTCTCCGTGAGCGAGTTGGGGATCGGTGACGACCTGAGCAAGGTCTCCGGTCGCAAGGCGCTCCAGAACATCGTCGATCTGAACGACACCAGCGGATTCGTCGTGGTCGACGACGATGACGACGACCCGATTCTGCTGACGCTGCCGCAGCGGAACGTCGTCGACACCTGGCGTGAGGACTACCCGTACGACGAGCGGATGGACCGCACCGAGTACGAGTCGGACAAGCGGCGACTCCAGGTGGAGCTGCTGAAGCTGCAGAAGTGGTCCAAGCAGAACGGCATCCGGCACCTGATGGTCTTCGAGGGCCGGGACGCCGCCGGCAAGGGCGGCACCATCAAACGCTTCAACGAGCACCTCAATCCCCGTGGTGCGCGCACCGTGGCGCTGGAGAAGCCGACCGAGCGCGAAGCCACCGAATGGTACTTCCAGCGCTACGTGCAGCACCTGCCCGCCGCCGGCGAGATGGTCTTCTTCGACCGCTCCTGGTACAACCGCGCCGGTGTGGAACGGGTGATGAGCTTCTGCACCCCCGACCAGTACGCGCAGTTCCTGGAGCAGGCCCCCGCCTTCGAGAAGATGCTGGTGGACGACGGCATCAACCTGGTCAAGTTCTGGTTCTCGGTGACGCCGCTGGAGCAGCGGACCCGGTTCGCGATCCGCCAGATCGATCCGGTGCGGCAGTGGAAGCTCTCGCCGATGGACCTGGCCTCGCTCGACCGTTGGCAGTCGTACACCGATGCCAAGGAGAACATGTTCGCCAAGACCGACACCGATTGGGCGCCGTGGACCGTGGTCAAGAGCAACGACAAGAAGCGTGCGCGGCTCAATGCCATGCGTCAGGTCCTGAGTCTGCACGAGTACGACGGCAAGGACCACGAGCTGGTCGGCGAACCGGATCCGCTGATCGTCGCCCGCGCACGCGACACCATCGGCGAGTGATCGGCTTCTCGTGCGTTCGCTGCTGACCGTCCTGTTCGTCCTGCTTGCGGCCGCCGCGATGATCGTCGCGGTGCCGACCATGTGGTCGACCGTGCACGTGGTCTCCGCCGACGGCTTCGCCGACGCGGCCTCGCGCGCCGCGGAGAAGCCCGAGGTCCAGGAGTTCTTCGCCGCCCAGATCGCCGACGAGGTGGCCCAGTCCACCGACCTGCCGATCGCCGGTGCGGCGGTCGCGCCGCTGGCGACCTCGTACACGCAGAGCCCGGCCTTCGTCACCGACTTCACCGAGATCGCGCGGCAGCAGCACGAATGGCTGTTCACCGAGCCCGCGCCGGGCACCAGTCCGCACGAGATGGATCTGGACATCACCCCGATGGTGAACCAGGTCCTCAGCCAGTCGCCGGTTCCCGTGCGGATCGATCACGCCCTCACCATCGAGGTGGACCAAAGCCGGCTCACCGCCGGCTCGATGGTCGAGACCGGCCGCCAGGTGACGCTGATCGGCTGGCTGTCGCTGCTCGTCGCCGCGATCGCGGCCCTCATCGCGCTCGTCCTGGGGCGCAACCGGTCGGCCGTGGTGGCCTGGCTCGGTCTCGGCGCGATCCTGGCCGGGGTGGTGAGCGTCCTGGCATCGCAGTACCTGCAGAGCCGGGCCGCCGACAGCGTCTCCGGCAGTGACCTGAGCACCCAGCAGACGGTCAAGGTGGTGGCCGGGGACGTCTTGCACGGGCTGACGGTCACCTCGTGGGTCGTCGCCGCCGTGGGACTGGCGGTCACCCTGATCGCGGCGGTCGCCATGCTGGTGGTCGGCCGCCGCTGAGCGGGCCGAGACGGGTCAGTCGCGTGCGGTGAGTGCGCAGTCGCCGCAGTAGCCGCCGGTCGCACTCCGGTAGAACAGGCAGCAGCTCCGCCGCCGGTGGGTCCGCGCGTCCAGCGCCCCGGCCAGGCGCCGATCGGTCAGTGCCGCGGCGACCAGCGGCTCGGCATCGTCGCCGAGCAACGATCCTGCGGTCACCAGACACGATGCGGCATTCCCCCACAGCAGGCCCGGGGCGGCCAGGTGGCCCCACGCGCTCACCAGCGGTGCCAGATGGCCGTCGATCACCTCGCCGGCCGGGGTGCCGCCTGGCGTCGGTGCGGCCATGTGCAGGACGGTGAAGCCGTCGTCCCGGCTGAACCGCAGCCGCTCGGGATCCAGTGCCACACTCCGTCCGGTGAGCAGGGCGGTGCCCAGCGCTACCGACCACAGGCGCGCCGCCCAGTCCAGGAACACCCACGACACCGCGACCCGGCGCTCGGCGGTGCCCAGGGCGGCGGCGGCCTCGTCGAACCGTTCCGCGGCCACCTCGGGGGTGCGCAGCAGCGCCGACGGGCGTCCACGCGTCGCCTCGGCGCGGCCGTGTCGCAACTCGAAGTAGGGCGTGATCGTCGCCAGCCGGTGCAAGGCTTCGGTCAGCGGCGGCCGGGACTCCACGGCGGTGCGGCGCTCAGTCGCCGGCGGCGCCGACGGTGCGCCAGAGGAACTCGTAGGCCAGCGCCGATTTGAAGGCCGCCTGCGCGTTGTCGGCGGCTCCGCCGTGGCCGCCCTCGATGTTCTCGTAGTAGGCGACCGGATGGCCCATCTCCTCCAGCCGGGCGACCAGTTTGCGGGCGTGCCCGGGGTGCACGCGGTCGTCGCGGGTGGAGGTGGTGACCAGCAGGTGCGGATAGCGCGCGTCGCGCGAGACCCGCTGATACGGCGAGTACTCGCTGATGAACGCCCACTCCTCCGGGTCGTCGGGATCGCCGTACTCGGCCATCCACGACGCGCCCGCCAGCAGCAGGTGGTAGCGCTTCATGTCGATCAGCGGAACCTGGCAGACCAGCGCGCCGAACAGCTCCGGGTAGCTGGTCAGCATCACGCCCATCAGCAGGCCGCCGTTCGAACCGCCTTGCGCCGCAAGCTGTTCGGTGGTGGTCAGCCCGCGGTCCACCAGGTCGCGGGCGACGGCCGCGAAGTCTTCGTAGACCAGGTGGCGGCCGGCCTTGCGGGCCTGTGTGTGCCACTGCGGGCCGTACTCGCCGCCGCCGCGGATGTTCGCGATCACGTAGATCCCGCCGTGGCTGATCCAGTTGCGGCCGGCGATCGCCGAGTAGCCGGGCGTCAGCGAGTTCTCGAAGCCGCCGTAGCCGTACAGCAGCGTCGGGCGCGGACCGTCGCCGGCATCGTCGCGCATCACGACGAAGTAGGGGATCTGGGTTCCGTCGTCGGAGGTGGCGAAGAACTGCCGGGTGGACACGGAGGCGGCGTCGAAGAACTCCGGGGTCGACTTCACCACGCTCACTGCGCTGGTCGCGTCACCGGACAGCAGGCTGGGCGCCTGGGTGAAGGAACTCGCCGACAGCCAGATCTCGTCGGTCTCGTCGGGATCGGTGTCGATCACCGCGAGCGTGGCCAGCTCGGGCAGTCCGCTGATCGGGGCCGGTTCCCAGTCGCCGAGGGTGCGCAGCTCCACCCGGGTGGCGACGTCGTGCAGGGTCACCAGTACCAGCCGGGAGAGGGTGAAGGCGTAGTCCTGCAGGCTGGTGTGCGCGTCCGGGGCGAACAGCACCCGGTGGCTGCGGTCGCCGGCCAGGAAGGCCGGGTAGTCGAACACCAGCAGCGTCCCGGCGGGATGGGTCACCCCGTCCACGGTCCACTCCGAGCGCGGCAGCACCGTCAGGAAGTCGCGGCGCACCGAGAAGTGCGCGTCGGTGGGGACGTCGATGAGCACCGGGACGCCGTCGATCAACTCGTAGTTCAGCGAGTTGAAGAAGTCGGTGGAGCGGGAGAAGAAGTGCCGCTCGAAGCCGGGAGTGTGGTCGAAGGCGGCGCCCGCGGCCACGTCCGTGACCTCGCCGGCGAAGACGGTGGGCGCCTCGTCCAGAGCGGTCCCGCGCTCCCAGCGCCGCGCCGTCCGCGGATAGCCGGAGGTGGTCAGCGCGGGTTCGCCGTCGGGGGTCCGGGCGAAATCGGTGCCCACGTACACGGTGTCCCGGTCGATCCAGCCGACGGACGACTTGGCTTCGGGCAGGGTGAAGCCGCCGTCCTCGGGCGTCACCCAGTCGCGGGTGAGGACGTCGAACTCGCGCACCACCGAGGCGTCGGCACCGCCCCGGGACAGCGAGACCAGCGCGCGGTCGTAGCTGCCGAAGCACAGGGCGACCCCGGCCCACACCCAGTTCTCGTCCTCGCTGCGGGCCAGCTCGTCCACGTCGATCAGCACGTCCCACTCCGGCTCGGGGGTGCGGTACGACTCGGCGGTGGTGCGGCGCCACAGCCCCTTCGGGTTCTTCGCGTCGCGCCAGAAGTTGTAGAGGTAGTCGCCGCGGCGCCGGACGTACGGGATCTTGTCGTCGGTGTCGAGGACCTCCAGTGCTTCCTCGCGCAGCCGGTCGAACCGGGGTGACGACGTCAGGTCGGCGACCGTCGGTTCGTTGCGCTCTCGCACCCAGGCGAGCGCCTGCTCGCCGGTGACGTCTTCCAGCCAGAGATGCGGGTCGGTGTCCATCCGCCCAGGCTATCGGTCTCGCCGGTCGGCGAACCCAGCGCCAGTCGGCAAACCCAGCGTCGGTCGGCAAACCCAGCAGTCGCGAGCGCTGGGTTCGCGGCCGAGTGCTGGGTTCACCTCGGGCGGGGCGGAGCGGCCTCAGGCCACCGGGTCGGGGACCTCACCGGTGCGGATGGGGCAGCGGGTCTGCGAGTAGATGGTCGGCATGCACAGGTTGCAGTGGGTGCACCGCGAGATCGTCGACGGATCGGCCGCCATGCGGCGCGGCAGATCCGGCTCGCGCAGCAGCGCCCGGGCCATCGCCACGAAGTCGAAGCCCTCCCGCATGGCCAGCTCGATGCTCGCCCGGTCGGTGACCCCGCCGAGGTAGATGATCGGCAGTGCGACCGCCTTGCGGAGCTCCGCCGCCAGCGGCAGCAGGTAGGCGTCGCGGTACGGGTAGTGCTTCAGGAACACCGGGCCGGCCGCTTTGAGCCCGGCGCGCATGGGGCCGGAGAAGGCCGCGGCGAAAGCCTGTCGGGGGGCCTCGCCGTGGAACAGGTACATCGGGTTCAGCAGCGAGCTGCCGGCCGTCGGCTCGATGGCGTCCAGGTGGCCGTCGGCTTCCAGCAGCCGGGCGGTCTCGCACGCCTCGTCGACGTTGAAGCCGCGCCACGGCTTCGGGCCGCGTCCCGGACCGGGCCGGCCGACACCGTCGTACATGTTGAGCTTGGCCCAGACGGCCACGTCCGGACCGACCGTTTCCCGGACGGTCTCGATCACCTCGCGGGCCAGCCGCGCCCGGTTGACCAGCGAGCCGCCGTAGGCGTCGCGGCGGTGGTTCAGCAGCGGGGAGAGGAACGAGCTGATCAGATAGTTGTGCCCGCAATGGATCTCCAGTGCGTCGAACCCGGAGTCGACGGCGAGGCGGGCCGCGGTCGCGAACTTCGCGCGCAGCGCCGGGATGTCGTCGACGTCCAGCTTCTGCGTCAGGGACATGCCCATGGGCGCCGGGATGGCGCCCGGACCGAGGGCCTTGGCGCGGTTGGACACCGAGTTGGCCACCGCGCCCGCATGCCCCAGCTGGGCCGCCGCCAGTGCGCCCTCGGAGTGGATCGCATCGGTCAGGCGTCGCAGACCGGGGACCGCTTCGTCGCGCATCCAGATCTGGTGCCGGTCGGTCCGGCCCTCCGGGGAGACGGCGCAGTAGGCGACCGTGCTGATTGCGACACCGCCGGCGGCGTGCTCGCGGTGGAACTCGATCAGCTCATCGGTGACCACCGCGTCGGGCGTCATGCCCTCGAAGGTGGCGCACTTGATCAGGCGATTGCGCAGATGCAGCGGGCCCAGCTGTGCGGGGGCGAACGGATCGGGGGCGGGAGAGGTCATGGCGAGTCCTAAGGGCTGGGACGGGGCTGGGAAACGGGGCTGGGGGCTGCTCAGGTGGAGAGACCGGCGATGAGGAAGGCACGCAACCCGGCTGCGACGGGCGGGGGCAGTGGTGCTCCCGGCGCCAACTGCGCCATCAGCAGCGCGAAGGCCAAGCGGCAGCGGCGGCGGGCCTCGGCGTCGTCGAGCTCGGGCCGCGCCTTCTGCAGCGCCTGCGCCCATCCGTCGATGCCGAACCAGGGTGCGTGCCAGCGGGTCTCAGGATGGGCCAGGACGAAGCGGGAGAGCAGCGAGAGGCGGAGGGCTCCGACGGGGTCGTCGAGCAGACCGTCGATCGGTGCGCAGACGGCCTCGACCAGTTCTTCGACGGTCAGCGAACGAGAGCTGATCTCGTCGAGGCGACCGGACCACACCGGTGCCAGCCGTGCCTCCAGCAGTGCAGCGACCAGCTGCTCCTTGGAGCCGAAGTGATAGTGCACGGCCGCCGGGTTGGCCTCCGCCTGCTGACAGATCCCACGCACGGAGACCGCCTCGTAGCCGTACTGCAGAAGCAGTTCCTCGGCGGCGTCGAGGAGTCGCTCGCGGGTCTTGACGCGCGGTCGGACCTGATCCATGCCGCTATTCAATCATGAGTTCAATCAGTTATTCAATCAACGATTGAATGGTCCTGCGCCGGCCAGCTCGCCGGTGGTCTCGTCGTCCGGCGACTCGCCGGGGATGTCGGTGCCGCGGATGGAGACGCCAGCGGTCTCCCGCAGGAACGACAGCGCCACCATGCCGATCACGCAGGCGCCCATCAGGTAGACGGCGGGGAACAGGTTCCAGCCGGTGTTGGAGACTACGGCCTCGTTCACCAGCGGTGCCGTGCCGCCGAAGAGGGCGGTGGACACGTTGTACGAGATCGCGAAGCCCGCGTAGCGGACCTGGGTGGGGAACATCGCCGGGAAGGTGGCCGAGATGGTGGCCAGCTGCGGGATGTACAGCACGCCCAGCACCACGAAGCCGAAGATCGCCCAGGCGAAGCCCTGGCCCATCAGCCAGTACATCGGCAGTGACAAGACGAACAGGCCGACCAGCGACCACCACCACATGGGCTTGCGTCCGGTCCGATCCGACCAGCGCCCGAAGAACGGGATCAGGCACATCATCACCACCTGGCCGATCAGCACGACGACCGAGCCGCTGTCTTCGCTCATCCCGATGGTGTTCTTCAAGTACTCGGGCTGGTAGGCCAGCAGCGTGTAGTTGGCCACGTTCAGCGCCACCACCATGCCGAACATGATCAGGATGGGGCGCCAGTACTCGAGGAGGGTCTCGCGCAGCTTGGTCCACAGCGAGACGTCGACGGCATCGGCGGCCTGCTCCTCCACCTCGGTGAAGACCGGTGAGTCCTCCAACTGCGACCGCAGGTACAGGCCGACCACACCCAGCGGCAGGGCCAGCAGGAACGGCAGGCGCCAGCCCCACGTGTACATCTGGTCCTCGGTCAGAGCCAGGTTCATCACCAGTACCAGTGCGGTACCCGAGGCGAAGCCGGCGAGCGTGCCGAACTCCAGGAAGCTGCCGAACCGCCCGCGCTTGCTGTCCGGGGAGTATTCGGCCATGAAGGTGGCCGCGCCGCCGTACTCGCCGCCGGTGGAGAAGCCCTGGACCACGCGCAGCGCGATCAGCAGGATCGGAGCCCAGATCCCGGCGACCGCGTGCGTCGGCAGCACGCCGATCAGTGCGGTGGAGATCGAGATCAGCAGGATGGTGATCGCCAGGACGTGTTTGCGGCCGAGCCGGTCGCCGATCGGGCCCCAGATGAAGCCGCCGAGCGGACGGAGGACGAAGGAGATCGCGAAACCGAGCATGGTGCCGATCGCGCCCATGCTGCCCGGGAAGAAGGCGTGGGTCAGGTAGGTCGCGGTGGCGGCGTAGACGCCGTAGTCGTACCACTCGGTGGCGTTGCCGATGGCCGAGGCGGAGATCGCCTTGCGGATCACCGCCGGCGATGGCGTGTCGAACTCTCCGGTCACGCCCTGGGGCGATTGGTCACGCGTCTGTTCGGGACTCATGGCGACTCCGGATCTGATCGATGGACACGGGGCTCCGGCCGACGATCTGCACCGGAGGCGGTGCGCCGTCCCGGTGTCGCGCAGCGTCTCCCGTATGCCCACCCGAACGGATCACCCATAGACCCCTACTCGGGACTTTCGCCTTTGTCGCCTTGGCGGCCGGTGCGGCGGACGAGGCGGAGTCGGCGGCGGGCGGGGTGAACTGCGATGGAACGCGGAGGCGGCGAATGGCACAAGTTCCGATCGAACGTACGTGCGAACGACGGCGAAACTTCGTAAAACGGATGCGGGTGTGATGCGTCGCCCGCAAATCGGACAGGTGTGACGTGGTGCCCACACCGTCATGCGCGCCGGATCGGCGCGAAGTAGGCTGGTGCCCGTGACTGAACACTTCGACACCGTTGTCCTGGGAGCTGGGCCGGGTGGGTATGTGGCCGCGATCCGGTCCGCCCAACTCGGCATGAAAACCGCCGTCATCGAGGAGAAGTGGTGGGGAGGTGTCTGTCTGAACGTCGGCTGCATCCCGTCCAAAGCGCTGCTCCGCAACGCCGAGCTGGCGCACGTGTTCAACCACGAGGCGAAGCTCTTCGGGATCTCCGGCGAGGTGGATTTCGATTTCGGTGCCGCCTTCGACCGCAGCCGCACGGTCTCCGACGGGATCGTCAAGGGCGTCCACTTCCTGATGAAGAAGAACAAGATCACCGAGATCGACGGTTACGGCGTCTTCAACGACGACAAGACCATCAGCGTCGGCGACCGTGTCATCTCCTACGACAACGTCATCATCGACACCGGTTCGACGGTCCGCCTGCTGCCGGGCGTGGAACTGTCCGACAACGTCGTCACCTACGAGAAGCAGATCCTCACCCGTGAGCTGCCCGGTTCCATCGCCATCGTCGGCGCCGGTGCGATCGGCATGGAGTTCGGCTACGTCCTGGCCAACTACGGCGTCGACGTCACCATCATCGAGTTCCTGCCTCGGGTCCTGCCCAACGAGGACGAGGAGGTCTCCAAGGAGATCGCCAAGCAGTACAAGAAGCTGGGCGTCAAGATCCTCACCGGCACCGCCGTGCAGGCGGTCGACGACCAGGGTTCGCAGGTGGTCGTCACCTACAAGGACCCCAAGGGCGGCGAAGGCAGCCTCACCGTCGACAAGGTCCTCATGTCGGTCGGCTTCGCCCCGCGCACCGAGGGTTTCGGCCTGGAGAAGACCGGGGTGGAGCTCACCGATCGCGGTGCCATCGCCATCGATGACCACATGCGCACCAACGTGCCGGGGATCTACGCCATCGGTGACGTGACCGGCAAGCTGATGCTGGCCCATGTGGCCGAGGCGCAGGGTGTCGTCGCCGCCGAGACCATGGCCGGCGCCGAGACCATGACGCTCGGCGACTACCGGATGATGCCGCGCGCCACCTTCTGCCAGCCGCAGGTGGCCTCCTTCGGGCTCACCGAGGCCCAGGCGCGGGACGAGGGCTACGACGTCACGGTCACCAAGTTCCCGTTCTCGGCCAACGGCAAGGCGCTGGGCCTGGGGGCCACCGCCGGTTTCGCCAAGCTGATCACCGACGCCCAGACCGACGAGCTGCTCGGTGGACATCTGGTGGGCGACAACGTCTCCGAGATGCTGCCCGAGCTGACTCTCGCGCAGAAGTGGGACCTGACCGCCAAGGAACTGGCGCGCAACGTCCACACCCATCCGACGATGAGTGAGGCGCTGCAGGAGACCTTCCACGGCGCCATCGGTCACATGATCAACCTGTAGCCGCCAGGAGAACTTCCGGTTCGGTTCACAGTTCGGTTCCGCTCCATCGCCCGGCGATGGAGCGGAACCGAAACCGTATGTGCGAGAGACTGCTTGCGGCAGGGATGGGGTGAGGGTGTGGCGGACGACGGCGCCGACGACGACGGACAGATGCTGACGCTGGTCGCGGACGTGGGGGAGGCGCTCAACCGGTCGTCGTATCCGGTGCCGATGACCCAGCAGGTGATCCGGGAGATCTGCGAGGCCTACGACTACGACATCTCCGCGGAGGTCTTCGCCACCTACCTGATCGCTCTCGACAAGAAGCAGGGCAAGGTGGCCGTGGCGAACACGGGCACCATGTTCCGGTTCGACCAGATCGCCGACACCGAATCACTGGTCGACAAGCTGCGTGCCGCGGCGCTGCCGGTCACGCAGGCGCTGAAGCGGTTGCAGACGATCTCCGTCGCCCCACCGCCGGTCAACCCGTTCGTCCGCATCCTGGGCTATCTGCTGATGGCGCTGGGGTTCGCACTGTGCTTCCGCATGAGCTTCTCGGCGACGATCGCGGCCGTGGTGATCTCGATCCCGATCGCGGCGATCCTGCTGTGGAGCAGCGTCAAGGGAACGCTGGCCGCGCTCATGCCAGTCCTGCTCACTTTCCTGTCGGCCCTGGCGATCACGCTGTGGGCGGTGCACGGCGGACTCGACGATCCGGTCCGGCTCGCCGTGATCCCGGTGGTGACCCTGATCCCCGGTGCGGCGCTGACCACCGCGCTGATCGAGCTCACCACCGGCGACATGATCGCCGGTGCGACGCGGCTGGTCTCCGCGCTCGTGGTGCTGCTCTCGATGGCCTTCGGGCTGGCACTGGCCATCGACATCGTCGGGCTGCCCGCGCGCGACCTTCAGGACCTCACCAGCACGCAGGCGCCGTCGTGGGTGCTCTGGATCGCCGCCCCGATCTTCGCGATCGGCAACATCCTGTACCTCTGTACGCCCCGCAGGGTGTGGGTGTGGACCGTCGTCTTCGCCTTCGGCACCTTCTGGCTCAACGAGCTTCTGCAGACCAAGATCAACCCCGCCTTCGCCGGCGGCGTGGCACTGGGCACCGCCCTCCTGCTGGCCTGGGCGGTCAACGCACATGCCAAGAGCAAGCCCAGCGTCTTGGTGATGTTCCTGCCCACCTTCTGGCTCATGGTGCCCGGGTCGATGGGATTCGTCGCGGTCAGCGGCGCCATCACCGAGGACCACGAACTCGGCGGACTGGGCACCAACGCCGCCCTGTCGCTACTGAGCATGGCCATCTGCATGATGATCGCGAGCGTCCTCGCGCCCTTCGTCACCCGCCGGTTGTGGGCGAAGAAGTCGGCGGTCTGAGGACCGGTCCGCCTACGACGACGGCCCCGCTCCTGCGGGCGCAGGGGCGGGGCCGTCGCGGCCGGAACTACTCGGCGTCGACGAACTCGGCGAGCTTGGCCTGGACGTGGTCCTGAACCTTCTGCGCCCGGCTCTCGGCCGACTTCACGCCGCCGAGGGCCTTGCCCGCTTCGACGACGGCTTCGCCGATGAGCTTGGCCTGTTCGATCGAGACGATGTGGAACTTGTGGTGCTTCTTGAAGTGCTTGTGCACCTCGCCGGCGATGCCGCCCTCGAGGGCGAGGTCGCTGAGCAGATCCAGCTTGGCCTCCCCGGACCCCTCGGAGAAGTCGAGGTCCTTCAGATCCACCCACACCAGATTGGGGCGGGTGGACGACTCGAACGCGTACCGCAGGTTGGTCAGGTCGATCACCACCTGCCACAGCGTCTGGGAGGCATCGGGCTTGCCCGGCTCCGGGTTACGGAACGGCTGGGCGCAGTTGCGGATGATGCTGAGCATCGCGGCCATCGCCTGAACCTGCGAGGTCGGCACCGGCTGATCCTTGACGTAGTACAGAGCGCGCGCGAACCGGTCGGCGGCGTCGCAGGTGCCCGGCAGCGGCTTGTCACCGCCCAGGTTCTGGTACTGCTTCACCAGCTCGAGCTGCTTGTCGTAGGTGGGGGAGTTCGTCATCACCTGGTAGTCGCGGCTGTGGTAGATGTGCAGCTCGCCGTCGATGTACTCGAAGATCACCGAGTCGCCGCTGGCATCGTCGAGCGCCAGGTGCAGCGCCGGCGTGCTCTTGCCGGTCGGATCGGCCATCGGGATCACCTGCGGCTGATTCTTCTCCGACCAGGCGACGGCTTCGCCGACGGTGGCGAAGTTGTCCAGGTAGTACTGCAGCCACACCGACATGGCCAGCTGCGGCCGCGAATCGTCGGGCGTGCCGTAGTCCGACTCGGCCAGCCACAGGATGTGCCCGGCCAGACCCTTCTCGTTGACGCCGTCGGTGGAGAGGATGTCGTACACGCCGGCGATCACGCTGCCGTACTTGGCCGTCCACTTCAGTTCGCCTTCGACGCGGTCGTTGCGCTTGATCCCGCGGGGCAGCTTCCAGAGGTTGGTGTGAAGATCCTGGTGGAAGTCCATGTTGCGGCCGACGATGACGGAGCCGTCGGCATCCGGCCAGATCACACGAGTGCACATTGCGCAGTAGTTCCCTTCAGAGTGGTCGGCCCTTGGCCGGTCGACGGTGCCGAACATCGCCCGTAGGAGGGCACTGCCGAATCCGACTCCGGCGCAAGCGGTGTCGGATCGAGCTTACGGTCGCCGCGTCGCCGCCACCGGCCGATGCCGCAGATCGGCACAAGAGGGGGGCGGCACGGCACAGAATCACTCGCCGAATCGTGCTCAGGAGAATCGGAGGATGTGTGGATTGAGGACCGCGGTCGGGTCGAAGGCGGTCCGGACCGATGCCATGACCTGCCGGTCGACGTCGGCGCGGCCCAGTCCGATCCACGGTAGTTTGGCGCGCCCGACGCCGTGCTCGGCGCTGATACTGCCGCCGAAGCGGGCCACCGCCTGCAGCACCGCATCGGTCACCCGATCGCGTCGGTGTGCCGGTACGTCGAGCAGATTCACGTGGACGTTCCCATCCACGAAATGCCCGAAACAGATCGGCCGGACGCCGGGAAAGTCGTTGTGCAGCAGGCTGGAGAGCTCGTCGAGGAAGCTCTGCATCCCCCGGAGGGGCACGGCGATGTCGAGTTTGAGCACAGGTGTCGACGAGGCGGCCGCCACCGATTCGGTGTGGCTCTCCCGGTAATGCCACAGTCGGCGACTGTGACCGCCCGCCAGGGTCGCGTCGACGATGCCGTCGGCGCCGGACAGCGCGCCGAGGAGCGGCTCTGCCGGGTCGGCCGGCCCGGAGACCTCGAAGAGCGCGGCGTAGGCGGTGCGTGCTTCGAGCGGGTGACGCACGCCCTGCTGCTCGCACACCAGGTCCAGGCCGGCCGCGGTCATCAGTTCCCCGGCTTCGAGGGTCAGTCCGGCTGCCGAGATCCCGTCGCGAAGGGCGAATGCGTCGGCGACGGTGTCGACGCCGGCGACGACGGTCGCGGTGGCGTGTGCCGGGACCACCAGGCGCAACAGGACCCGGGTGAGCACGGCGAGGGTGCCTTCGGCTCCGGCGAGGAGACCGGGTAGGTCGTAGCCGATGTTGTCCTTGGCGAGGGCGGTCCAGCGGGTCACCACCCGGCCGTCGGCCAGGACGGCTTCGATGCCGAGCAGCCGGGAAACGGGTGCTGCCGTTCTTGACCATCGCCACGCCCCCGGCGTTGGTCGAGACCATTCCGCCCAGTGTCGCCGACTCTCGCGAGGCGAGATCGGTGCCCAGGGCGAGGCCGTGCTCGGCAGCGGCCCGTTGGGCCTCGGCGACCCGGACGCCGGCTCCGGCCGCGAGGGTGCGGCCGACCGGATCGACCTCGTCGATCCGGTTCATTCTCGTCGTCGACAAGACCACCTCGCCGTGCATCGGGATCGAGCCGCCGACCAGGCCGGTGTTCCCGCCCTGCGGGACCACGGAGAGTCCGGTGCGGTGGCAGAAGGCGAGGACGGCCGAGACCTCGGTGGTGTCGGCGGGGCGGACCACCGCGGCGGTGTGACCGTGCCAGTGTCCGGTCCAGTCGGTGACGTAGCCGGCCACTACGCCGGGGTCGGTGAGTACGTGGGGCCGCCCGACGATGTCGGCCAGGGCGGTGTGCAGTGCGGTCATGGGGTGGGGCTCCTGAGGGGCGCCGGGGGTGGGTTCGGGCCCCTCAAGCGTCGGCCGTCCGCGGCGGATGCGTCCAACGCAGATCTCCGATCAGGAGATCGATGTTGCTTATAATCGCTGGGTGAACCTCAAGCGGGCGGGCTATCTGGTGGCCGTCGCCGAACACCTCAGCTTCACGCGTGCGGCGACCGAACTATTCGTCGCGCAGTCCGCGCTCAGCCAGCAGATCAAGGTGCTCGAGCGGGAGCTGGGGGTGGAACTGTTCGACCGGAGGGGACCCCGGATCGCGCTGACTCCGGCGGGCGAGGTGGCGGTGCGCGAAGCGAAGTACCTGCTGGCCGCTGCAGACCGTGCGGCCGGGCGCATCCGGAGAGCCGCACGGGGCGCGGGCGGAACGTTGACGCTGGCGCTGACGCGGTCCTGGGCCGGTGGGCGCGTCGGCGAGGCGATCGCCGAGTTCCGGCGCCGTCCCGAGGTCGAGGTGATCGAGCACCGTGGATTCTCGGCGGTGAACCTGCGGCAGGTGGTTGACGGGGCCGCCGATGTCGGGGTGGTACGCCAGCCGGTGGACGCCGTCGACGGGGTGACCGTCCGTCGGGTGGATACGGAACCGGTGCGACTGGCGGTGCCCGCCGGGCACCCGCTGGCGGCGGCCGAACGGATCGACCCGCGGGACCTCGACGGTGAGCCGATGGTGCTGTGGCCGCGCGAGAACGCTCCGGGCTTCTACGATCGGCTCGCCGGAATCTGGCCCGGGGGCACCCCGCGCACGGTCCGCCACGAGGCCGACGACGAGCTGGTCCTGCGGGCCGTCGCCGATGGGGTCGGCGTCGCGCCGATCCCGGCGGGGCGTGCGGCCACCATCCAGGTGCCCGGTGTGGTGCTTCGCGAGCTCGCCGGTCCGGCTGTTCGACTGGCGGTCGGGATCGCGAGCCTGGACGAGAATCCGAACCCGGCGGTTGCGGACTTCCTGGGCATAGTCGATCAGCTCTCGCCTCCGGTGGCCCCGGCTCGACGGGACCGGTGACCGTGCCCGACCTCGAGCTGGTGCGCCGCTGGCGGCCGCCCGGCGCGCTGGACGTCGCTGTGGTCTTGGGTGTGCATCAGCGCGGCGCCCACGATCCGGCCTACCGGCGCGCGCCGGACGGCTCGGTGTGGCGAGCCAGCCACACGCCGGACGGCCCGGGCACCGTCGCGGTGACCGCCGACGCCGGCGAGGTGGTGGGCCGCGCCTGGGGTGCCGGCGCAGCTTGGCTGCTCGACCGGCTCCCGGCGATGCTGGGGGCCGACGACGATCCGGCCTCGCTGCCGCTCGACTCGCCCGCCGTGGCGCGACTGGCCGCCCGGGCGGGCGGCCTGCGGATCGGCCGCACCGACCGGGTCTGGGAAGCGCTGGTACCGGCGGTGATGGAACAGAAGGTGGTCTCGGCGGAGGCCTACCGGGGCTGGCGGCATCTGCTGCGCCGCTACGGCGAACCCGCGCCCGGGCCGTGTGACCTGCGGGTACCGCCGCCGCGTGCGCGCTGGCGCGAGATCACCGAGGCCGACTGGCATCGCAGCGGGCTGGAGCCGGTGCGGATGCGGATCATCCGGAACGCCGCCGCCGTCGACGTCGAGACCAAGGCCGGCGTGCTGACCGCGCTGCGCGGCATCGGGCCCTGGACGGCGGCGCATGCGCGGAGCCGTGCGCTCGGGGACGCCGATGCCGTGCCCTACGGCGACTACCACGTGCCGTCGATCGTGGGGCAGACCCTGATCGGCGAACCCGTCGACGACGCCGGGATGGCCGAGCTGCTGGCGCCGTACGCCGGGCACCGCTACCGTGTGATCCGGATGTGCGAGCTGTACGGCGTCCGCCCGCCGCGCCGCGGCCCGCGCAGGCCGGTGCGCGACTACCGGGAGTTCTGAGGCAGCCGCGGACTCCGGGCCGGGCGGCCCGGGCGGCGGCGCAGCGCGACGGCCGCGGCCCCGAGCACGAAGACGGCGGCGCAGATCGCGCCGAACCACACCAGGGCCCCGGTCACGCCCCACGGGGGAGTGATCACCAGGTCCTGGCCGGTGCCCCAGACGCCGTTGAGGAACGGCATGAACGACTGGATCTTGCTGCCGTTGGGAACGAAGATGATGGCGTCCTCCATCACGAACACCCAGAACAGCAGGATCGCGAGGGTGCCGGCCGGATGGCCGATCAGCCCGGCCAGCCCCACCCCCAGACCGCAGGCGAAGAAGGCGTAGATCGGCACGGTGATCAAGAACCGGATCCCGGCCGGCGAGGTGAGCGCCACGTCGCCGTAGACGGTCGGGAAGGCCACCGGGAGCGCCGACATCACGACGGCCACCAGCACCGCACTCACGACGGCGGTGAGCAGGCCGTAGTAGATCCACCGCGCCGCCGCCGACGTCCACGACCGCGGATACAGGTAGCGGTCCACGTCCCGGGCCGGGCCGCGCATGCTGGTCGCCTGCGCGTAGGCGGCGGCCAGCGCACCGACCACCGCGGTGAAGGTGATGATCCAGTAGACCGAGTTCGACGAGGTGGCCGCGCTCACCGAGATCGCGCTGCTGTTCAGCCGCGAGATCCGTTCGGCCACCGCGGCGATGCCGAAGGTGATGATCAGTGGGAGGACCACCCCGGCCGGCAGGGCGCAGAGGATCAGGAAACTGCGCAGTCCGGTGGTGCGCACCCGTTCGGCGTGCACGCCTCGACCCACTTGGGCCGCGGCATCGACGGCGGCTGACCCCGGGCTCATGCGGTCACCGGCTCGGTGAGGGCGGCCAGGTAGGCCGTCTCCAGATCCGGATGATCGCCGGTGAACTCGGCGACCGACAGGGCGGCGGCGATCCGGTGGTCGTCCACCAGTGCCACGCGGTCGGCGCTGCGCGCCACCTCGCTGAGCAGATGCGAGGCCACCAGGACCGCCCGCCCCTGTGCGGTGAGACCGGTCAGCAGTTCGCGCAGCCAGACGATGCCCTCCACGTCGAGACCGTTGAGCGGCTCGTCGAAGACCAGTGCGCCGGCGTCGGGCAGCAGTGCGGCGGCGATCCCCAGCCGCTGGCGCATACCGAGCGAGTAGTCGCCGATGCGCTGCTGACCGTAGGCGCCCACCCCCGTGCGCTCGAGCACTTCGTCCACGCGGGCGCGGTCGATGCCGGCCGCGGCGGCGATCCAGCGTAAGTGCCGGCGCGCGGTGTGGCCGGGGTGCACCGGTTCGATGCCCAGGTGCATGCCCAGCCGCCGGGCGGGCGAGCCGAGCCGGCGGACCGGGGTGCCGTCGAGGGTGACGGTGCCGGCGGACGGGGTCACCATGCCGCACACGCTGCGCAGCAGCGTCGACTTGCCGGCGCCGTTGCGGCCGAGCAGGTAGACCAGCTCACCGGCGGCGACCGACAGGTCGGCGTCGTGCAGGATGGTGCGGCCGCCGAGGTCGACGCGCAGTCCGCGCACCTCGATGCGGGCCACGGCCGTCAGGCGTTGCAGTAGATGTTCAGGCCGACCGTCTTCACACCCTGGCAGATCGAGTTGTTCGCCAGGCGCCAGTTGCCGTCGATCTTCTTGAACTCGACGGTGGTGTTCACCGTCGGCCGGCCGGCCGAGGAGGCCTGCAGGGTGGCGTGCACGGTGTCGCCGCTGCGCTGCGTCACCTCGGTGATCTGGTGGGATCCGCGCGGGGCGCGGAACAGTCCGAGGTTGTACACCGTCTTGGGCACCACCACCGCGTCCATGCCGCCCTCCAGGTTGCGGGCCTTGGCCTCGTCGGAGGCATCGGTGGCCACCAGGAACTCGATCACCTCGCCGAGCTCGTCGGCGGTCGGCTCATCCGCGGTGAGGGTGAAATCGGCGGGCAGCGCGTGCGCGGCCGGTGCGGACAGGGTGAGGCCGGCGGTGGCGGCGGCCACGGCCAGCACGGTGAGCAACAGCAGGCGGAAACGGCGGATCATGATGATCTCCTCAATGGTTGTAGAGCGGTGGTTGCACAGCAGTGGGGGAAGGGAAGCGGGTTCCGGGTCCGGTGCGGGGATGCGCCGGGCGGCGTTCAGTCGCGCGAGGCCGGTGACAGTTCGGCCAGGCTGAGTCGCAGTTCGCAGGCGCCGCCGCTGTCGGGCCGGACGGTCACCCCGTAGTGCGCGGACAGGTCGGCCGAACCCTCGTCCAGCGCGGCTTCGAGGATGCCGCGGACCACGCCGCAGGCCACCTCGGGCAGCTCGGCCTCCAGGTCTTGCAGGGGGCAGCCGCAGAGGGTGACCTCGTGGTCGCCGAAGGCGGAGACGACGCCGG
Source organism: Gordonia caeni (assembly GCF_039537105.1). Lineage (NCBI taxonomy): Bacteria > Bacillati > Actinomycetota > Actinomycetes > Mycobacteriales > Gordoniaceae > Gordonia > Gordonia caeni. The sequence goes on along the minus strand of NZ_BAAAZW010000013.1, from coordinate 49,405 downwards.
TGATCCGGAATCCCAGCCGGGTGAGGATGGTTTCGGTCAGCACCACCGGATCGGGGATGGCCTCGTCGAGGTCACCGGGCGGCAGATGCTTGGCCGCCCACGCGCGTCCCACCTCGGCCGCCAGCGCCTCGCGGGCCTCCGGCGTCTCGCCGAGCCGGGCGATCAGCATCACCACCAGATCGCCGATCGGCGGCGGAACGACGATGCGGTAGCCGATGCGCGGGCGTCCCACCCCGTCCGGCGGCAGGACCACGGCCACCGCCGCCCCCTCGTCCACCAGATTGTTCAGGTGGAAGCGGGCGGTGGTGACGTGCACCTCGAGGTGCGCCGCGATGGTGTGCGCGTCGATGGGTTCCGCGGCCTCGGCGACGAGGGAGCGCACGCGGTCGCGCTGGCGGGGCGTCATCGGCCGTGCACCAGGATCAGCGTGGCGGCACCGTCGGTGCGCGCGGTCAGCGCGTGCGGGATCCGGGTGTCCACGCGGACGGCCGTGCCGCCGCGCAGTTCACTGGTGACGCCCTCGACGGTGAAGTCGACCCGGCCGGACTGGCCGAGCACCACGATCGGATGCGCCGCGGTGTGCTCGCGCATCGCCTGGCCCTCGCGGAAGGAGAGCCGGAGGATGGTCTCCGAGTCCCCGCGGTGCACCACGGTGATGTCGGGGCGATCACCGGTCCCGTCGGAGTTGGTTTCGGCGAGGCCGGTCAGGTACGACCAGTTCGCGTCCGGGTTCTCACTCATGGCTGGCAGGCTTTCGGGCGATGATCTCGATGGCGGCGAGCTCGTTTCGGTACTTGCGGAACACGCTGCGCATGCCCAGGATACGTCGTCGCGCGTCGCCGTTGCGCAGCACGTTCCCGACGATCTTCAGCGCACGCAGCGGGCCCTCGTCGGAGATCACCCGGCGCGGCTCCAGCAACGCCATCCGTGCGAAGCGGACCCGCTCGATCTCGAAGCCGGCCGCGGTCAGCCGCTCGCGCCACTCCTGCTCGGTGAGCGGACGGGCGTTCACCTTGATCGACCGGGCGAGCGCCTTGCGGATCTCGGTCTTCTGCTCGTCGCTCAGGGTGTCCGGTTCCAGGGCGAGCTCGTGGATCGCGTAGCGGCCGCCGGGGCGCAGCACCCGGAAGGCCTCGGTGATGATCGCATCCTTGCCGCGCTCGGACTGCATGGTCAGCATGGCCTCGCCGACCACCACGTCGCCGGTGCCGGCGTCCAGCCCGGTCGCGGCGGCGTCGGCCTCCACCAGCCGGCCGCGGTCGCCGATGGCCTGCTGGGTCAGGGTGACGGCGTCGGGGTCGGCCTCCACGCCCACGTAGCTCTTCGGTCCGGCGGCGAGGATGTCGGCCGCCGTCTTGCCCAGGCCGGGGGCCAGCTCCACCACGTCGGCACCCTGCAGGGCGGCGTCGTCGAGCAGGTGTCGGGTCAGTTCCAGTCCGCCGGGGCGCAGCACGCGCTTGCCCATCCGGGCGAGCAGCCAGTGGCCCGGCATGTCCTCGTCCTTGCGGGCGGCGAGGGGTAGATCTGCGGGCGTGGTCTCGGACATGGACGGCTCCTGACATTGGAAGGAAGTGGTTCCGCTAAATAGCGTACCCTTACCTAAAATCCGGCGACATAGTCCATAGGTCCCTGATCGGGACGGGGCCGATCTGGACGAAGTCGGTCGAGGTCAGCGCAGTGGCTTGCGGGCGTGCACGTACTGACCGACGCCGGTGATCGTCTGCTCCACTTGGGTCAGCTCGTGCGCCGCCAGCCGGGTGAGCAGTTCCGTCCGGCCGAACAGGCGCAGCCCGGTGAGGCCCGCGAGGGCGGCGGCGCCGGGGAGCGCGGCCACCGACGCGCGGACCGAGGTGAAGATGATCAGTTCGCCGCCGGGCGCCACCACGCGCGCCATCTCGTCGAGCACGGGGAGTGGATCGGGGATCAGGTACAGCGCGGCCAGGCAGGTGACGGTGTCGAACGATTCCGACGCGAACGGCAGGTGATGGGCGTCGCCGCGGACGAAGCAGCCCCGCTCGATCGGATTGGCGGTGGCGGCCTGGGTGAGCATGGCCTGCGAGTAGTCCAGGCCGACGTAGACGCCGTCGCCGGTGAGTCCCCGAGCGGCGTCCTGCGCGTAATTTCCTGGGCCGCAGGCGATGTCGAGAACACTGCGCTCGCCCGGGCGGACCAGATAGGCGCGCAGGGCGCGGTCGTAGGTCAGCGTCGACGATCCTCCCAGGCTGAAACCGCGGGTGAACACCGGCCGCCAGGCGCGCTCATAGAGCTGCGAGAAGACGCGGTTGTGCATCAGGCGTTCGGCGGGAGAGGCCATGGTGATCGCCGCCTTCAGAACTCGTCGCGCTCGATGCGCAGCGTGGAGATGGTGGTGGCGAGCATGTCGTACTGGCCGACCAGCAGCACCAGGGCGATCGCCTTGCGTTCGGACAGGTGGCGGCGCAGCGCGGACCAGGTGTCGTCGGAGACGTCCCGCTCGCGCACCAGCTCGTCGGTGGCGCGCAGCAGTACCGCCTCGCGGTCGCCCCAGCCGGCGTCCGGGCCGTCGATGATCTGCTGGAACTGCTCCGGCGAGATCCCGGCCTTGGCCCCCAGTCGGCGGTGGTGGTCGAGTTCGTAGTCGCAGTTCCGCAGATGGGCGACCCGGATGATGATCATCTCGGTCTCGCGCCGGGACAGTTCCCCGAAGGGCATCATCCGGCTGGAGTAGTGCAGCCAGCCGCGGAACAGGCCTTTGCTGCGGCCCAGGGTCGCGAAGATGTGAGCGTTGTCGGTGCCGGTGGCCAGGGACATGGCCCGGACGATGGCCCAGTTGATCGGGCCCAGCTCACGCAGGTGGCCGGGGGTGATGCGGGGAGTGCTCATGACTCGACGGTAGCCGAAACGCTGTGGGATGGATCACCGTGCGGTGCGGCGGCGATCAGGCGTCCGAGCTCATGTACGGCGAGACGGTGCTGCGATGCTCGTCGATGGTGAGCGTGGTGCCCAGCGGTGGGAAGGCGCGCTGGGCGCAGTTGGGCCGGTCGCAGACACGGCAGCCGGCGCCGATCGGGGTCACCCGGGCCTGCGGGCCCAGTTCCAGACCGTCGGAGTAGATCACCCGTCCGGCCTGGCGCAGCTCGCAGCCCATGCCGATGGCGAAGGTCTTCGGCGACTGGCCGTAGCGGGCGGCGCGGCGCTCCACGGTCCGGGAGATCCAGAAGTACTCGCGGCCGTCGGGCATCTCGGTGATCTGGGTGAGGATCTTGCCGGGGGAGCCGAAGCTCTCGTAGACGTTCCACAGCGGGCAGGTGCCGCCGCTGGCCGAGAAGTGGAAGCTGGTCGCCGACTGGCGCTTGGACATGTTGCCGGCCCGGTCGATCCGGACGAAGGTCCACGGGACGCCGCGCAGGTTCGGTCGTTGCAAGGTGGACAACCGGTGGCAGATGGTCTCGTAGGAGACCGAGTAGAAGGCCGACAGCCGCTCGATGTCGTACCGGAAGTCCTCGGCGGCGCCGTGGAACTGCGCGTAGGGCAGCACCGCAGCCCCCGCGAAGTAGTTGGCCAGGCCCTGTCGTGCCAGGGCCACCGCGTCCTCGGTGGTGAAGGTCCCCTCGTTCACCAGTTCGTCGATCAGGTCGCCGAACTCCAGGTAGCCCAGTTCGGCGGCGATCCGGAAGGTGCGCTGACCGAGTGAGAGGGAGGCGGCGAAGTCGAGCTGTCGCGCGTCCCGGTCGAAGCGGTGCAGGACGTTGTCGCCCAGGTCGACGCGCCGGTTGATCCGGATGCCGTGCACCTCGGCCAGGCGGTCGGTCAGCCCCGTGCGGATGTCGACCGAGTGCATGCGCATCCGGGAGGTCAGCTCCTCGGCGGCCACGTCGAGCTCGTGGATGTAGTTGCGGCGGTTGTAGAAGTAGTGACGCACCTCCTCGTGGGGGGCGCTGATGGAACCGCGCAGCCCGGAATCGTTGCGCCCGGAGGTCACCGCCGCCAATTGCTCGGAGACCAGGCGGTACTGCCGGTGCAGGTTCACCATCGCCTCGGCGATGGTGCGGTGCCCGCTGACCATCGAGCTGATCTCGGCGGCCTCGGACGCCGACGGGTCGGACTCGAGGTCGTCGTCGAGCAACGCCTCGCGCAGCTCGGCGATCAGCCGGACGTCGTCCTGCGGATCGAAGAAGCCGATGTCGATGCCGAAGACCTCGCTGATCCGGCCCAGCACGGAGGCGGTGAGCGGCCGGGAGTCGTGCTCCATCTGGTTCAGGTACGACGCCGAAATGCCCAGCGTGCGTGCCATCGCCTGCTGCGACAGGCCGCGTTCGCCGCGCAGTTGCCTCAGTCGTGATCCCACGTAGGTCTTGCTCATCGGGAGTCCCCTCTGCCGGCGGCCGGTACGGTGACCGCGTGTCCATCATCGCGCCGCGACGACCGATCCTGTCTGTTCTGGCCCTGGCCGCCGGGGCGGCGACGCTGCTGAGCGCCTGCGGCACCGACGAGGCCGAGCGCCCGCTGACCGGACTGGTGATCCCCGCGGCGAGCATTCCCGGCGGCTACACCGTGGTCCCGGCCCAGGTGGACGACCTGGTGGCCGGCAACCGCGAGACCCTGGAGCAGGCATCCTCGGTGGAGTTCACCCCGGCGCAGTGCGCGCCGACCGCCGACGCCGCCTTCACCCCGCAGTTGACCGACACGAACACGGTCCTGCTGGTGGCGCAGTCCGAGGAGGCGACGCTCTCGGAAGTGGTGAGCACCGCCCGGCGGGACGTCGATGCCGACCGTCGCGCCACCACCGGGATGTGTCGGGTGGTGACCGCCGCGCCGAGCACCGGGTCGCTGGCCGGGGCCCGCATCGTCACCACCACCTCGGAGCTGCCCGCGCCCGGCGGAGACGCCGTGGAGCAGGCTCTGGTGGTCCGGTCCGACAGCGTCACCACGCTGGCCGGCGGAGGGGTCCGGGTGCGCAGTGCGCTGCTGTCCAATGTGCTGGTGCGCCGGCCCGGCGGCGAGATCGTCACGGTGCAGCTGAACGTCGGATCCTCCGATCCGAGCGTGCAGGCCGCCGCGCCGGAGCAGATCAGCCCGCCGATGCCCGAGGACGAGTACCTCGGGCTGGTCGACGAGGCCGTCCAGCGCGCCGCCGGCTGACCGGCGGCCCTGTGAGATCGCCCACGATCTCCGCGGTGGCCGAACCGTGCGGGCGCACCGAGGGCCTGGCGGGGCGGAACCGCAAGTTACTCGCGAGTTCGAGGTTTTCCCAGTACGCGCGTACTTTTTAGCGAGCTTGCGAATCCGAGGCACCCCTCAATCTTTGCAAGATTTGCAAAAGCTGACAAAAAGCTGGCCGGGGTTTGCAGTCGGCATCGTCTGGACCAGGGCATTTGCGTTGTGGCACTCTGAATCCAGGCAACGCCTCGAGGTGTCCTCTGATTCGCAAGTCGGAAGACCCCGGAATCAACAAGCACTGCCGCACAGGCAGTGGAGTAGAAAGCGAAGGCTTATGAGCAACGTCGGACAGCCCCGTACCGCCGCGGAGATCCAGAAGGATTGGGACACCAACCCGCGCTGGGCCGGTATCACCCGTGATTACACCGCCGAGCAGGTCGCCGCGCTCCAGGGCACCGTCGTCGAGGAGCAGACCCTCGCTCGTCGCGGCGCTGAGATCCTTTGGGACGCCGTCAGCAAGAAGGACGACAGCTACATCAACGCGCTGGGCGCCCTCACCGGCAACATGGCCGTGCAGCAGGTGCGCGCCGGCCTGAAGGCCATCTACCTCTCCGGTTGGCAGGTCGCCGGTGACGCGAACCTCTCGGGTCACACCTACCCGGACCAGTCGCTGTACCCGGCCAACTCGGTCCCGCAGGTCGTCCGCCGCATCAACAACGCCCTGCTGCGCGCCGACGAGATCGCCCGCGTCGAGGGCGACGATTCCGTCGACAACTGGCTGGTCCCGATCGTCGCCGACGGTGAGGCCGGCTTCGGTGGCGCGCTGAACGTCTACGAGCTCCAGAAGGCCATGATCGCCGCAGGCGTCGCCGGCTCGCACTGGGAGGACCAGCTCGCGTCGGAGAAGAAGTGCGGCCACCTCGGTGGCAAGGTGCTGATCCCGACCCAGCAGCACATCCGCACCCTGACCTCGGCTCGCCTGGCCGCCGACGTCGCCGACACCCCGACCGTGGTGATCGCCCGCACCGACGCCGAGGCTGCGACCCTGCTGACCTCGGACGTCGATGAGCGCGACCGCCCGTTCCTGGACGGCACCCGCACCGCCGAGGGCTTCTACGGCATCAAGAACGGTGTCGAGCCCTGCATCGCTCGTGCGAAGGCTTACGCGCCCTACTCCGACCTGATCTGGATGGAGACCGGTGTTCCGGACCTCGAGGTCGCCAAGCACTTCGCCGAGTCGGTCAAGGCTGACTTCCCGGACCAGCTGCTCGCCTACAACTGCAGCCCGTCCTTCAACTGGAAGGCTCACCTGGACGACGACACCATCGCGAAGTTCCAGCGCGAGCTGGGTGCGATGGGCTTCAAGTTCCAGTTCATCACCCTGGCCGGCTTCCACTCGCTCAACTACGGCATGTTCGACCTGGCTTACGGCTACGCCCGCAACGGCATGACCGCCTTCGTCGACCTGCAGGAGCGCGAGTTCAAGGCTGCCGAGGAGCGCGGCTTCACCGCCATCAAGCACCAGCGTGAGGTCGGTGCCGGCTACTTCGACCAGGTCGCCACCACGGTGGACCCGAACACCTCCACCGCAGCCCTGAAGGGCTCGACGGAAGAGGGCCAGTTCCACTAGGAACCAGCTCCTCTCGCTGAGAGGCAGACACCATGACGATCCCGGGGCAGGCAGAGAGATCCGCGCCTGCCCCGGGATCAGTGGTAACCGGACCCGTTCGGTGACCGCCGCGCCGCCGCCGGCACCCGGGTCCACGCAATCGCAGGAGCCAAGAATGACGACCGAAAAGATCTCGCGTGTCGGCGTGATCGGTGCCGGACAGATGGGCGCCGGAATCGCCGAGGTGTGCGCCCGGGCCGGCACGGAGGTGCTGGTCTACGAGCCCACCCGCGAACTGTCGGCGGCCGGTCGTGCCCGCATCCTGGGATCGCTCGATCGCGGGGTCTCCTCCGGCAAGCTCACCCAGCGTGAACGCGAGCAGGCCACCTGGCGGCTCCGCTTCACCGAAGACCTGAGCGACTTCGCCGACCGGGAACTGGTGGTCGAGGCCGTCGTCGAGGACGAGGAGATCAAGACCGCGATCTTCGCCGAACTCGATCAGGTCGTCACCGATCCCGGCGCCGTTCTGGCATCGAACACCGCTTCCATTCCGATCATGAAGCTGGGCATGGCGACGCAGAACGCCGGCCGGGTGATCGGCATGCACTTCTTCCATCCGGTACCGGTGCTGCCGCTGATGGAACTGGTCACCACCTTGATGACCGCCCCCGAGGTCTCCGATCGGGCCGAGGCCTTCGCGCACGACGTGCTGGGCAAGCAGGTGGTGCGGTCGGCCGACCGCTCCGGGTACGTGGTCAACGCGCTGCTGGTGCCGTACCTCCTGTCCGGAATCCGGATGGTCGAGAGCGGTTTCGCCACCGTCGAGGACATCGACAAGGCGATGGTGCTGGGCTGTGCGCACCCGATGGGCCCCCTCAAGCTGACCGACCTGGTGGGCCTGGACACGGTCAAGGCCATCGCCGACAAGATGTACGAGGAGTTCAAAGAGCCCCTCTACTCGCCGCCCCCGCTGCTGCTGCGCATGGTGGAGGCCGGGCGCCTCGGCAAGAAGGCCGGCCGCGGTTTCTACCGGTACGGCGCCAACGGCGTGAAGACCGCCTCCTGACCGGGTTCTCCCCGCGCTGATCGAGTCCGCTTCAATTCGTTGCTCGAGTCGGCTCCAGTTCGCCGTTCGAGTCGGCTCCAGTTCGCCGATCGAGCGCAGTCGAGATCATCCGGCAGAACAGCCGCACTCCGGCTGCCGCAGAGGGCGGCAACAAGAACACCTGATCGCGATCAACCGGCCGATAATCCTTCGCCATCCACCCATTATCCCAGGTCAAACCCCATAATCACGGGTGCCGCGCCGTCAAGAACGGGACCTCAAAACGAAACAGCCCGGAATGTCCCCCTGTTCCCGCCCAGGCGCCGCTCTTCGTCGAGGCGAGCCGAGTAGTCGGCATCGACCGAGTCTGATAGTTGACGCAGGAGCGTGAACTCAGAGAGTCGGCAAGCATAACCGCACATATCCTCGGCGTCGACCGGGTGAAATGGACCACAAGTGCTAGCACGTTGCTAGCTTTTGTTAGCACTTCGCTGCATAATCAAAGTGTCAATCAATCCGGATCCGGACTTGTGGGACCCCCCACAGGAGAGCGCGGATCGAACAAAGGAGCCGATATGAGCACCGCCGAACGCACCCTCCCCACTCCCGTCTACGCCGTCGTCGGCGCCGGTGACGTCGTGGTCCAGGAGGCCAAGGACGTCCTCGACCGTCTGCGGGACCGCGCCGAGAACGCGCAGACCCGTCTGGCCGAGACCCGCACCCGTCTCGCCGACCTGCCCTCCGAGGTGGACGTCGACGAGCTGAAGGCCAAGCTGACCGTCGACGAGATCAAGACCAAGCTCAACAAGGACGAGCTGCGCAAGGTCACCAAGCCGTACGTCGAGACCGCGACCGACTTCTACAACGACCTCGCCGAGCGCGGCCAGGGCGCCGTGGAGCGTCTGCGCACCCAGCCCGTCGTCCAGGAGAACCTGGATCGTGTGGGCAAGGTGTACAACGACGCCGTCGACCTGACCGAGGAGGCGCTGGGCGCCGTCTCGCACCAGACCCGCACCGTCGGTGAGCGCGCCGCGTCGCTGGCCGGTATCGCCGCCGACCGCGTCGAGGATGCCGCCGTGGACCTCGAAGAGGCCGGCAACAAGGTCAAGGCCGACGCCAAGACCGCCGCTCAGAAGATCGACGGCGCCGCCGGCACCGTCGAGGCCAAGGCCCGCACCGCCAAGAGCTCGCCGGCCAAGCGCATCGCCGCCGCCGAGGCTCCCGCCAAGGCCAAGAAGGCTCCGGCCCGCAAGGCTCCGGCCCGCAAGACCGCTGCCAAGGCTGCTCCGAAGACCGCCAAGTGATTCGGCTCGCCTGAACGGGCGAGACACGCACGGCAGAACCGGCCCCGCACCCGCAAGGGTGTGGGGCCGGTGTCGTTGTGCGGGTCAGTCGTTGTGCGGGTCAGTCCTCGAGCGCGGCGACGAGGCGCTGCTGCTCGGCCACGTTGAAATCGGCGGGCGGCCACTGCAGATCGAGTCCGTCCAGGGTGTCGCGCAGCAGTCGGGCGATCGCGAGCCGCGAGAACCACTTGCTGTCGGCCGGGATCACGTACCAGGGGGCGACGGCGGTGTCGGTCAGATCGAAGATGTCCTGGTAGGCCGCCAGGTAGGCGTCCCAGTGAGCGCGCTCTTCGATGTCGCTCGGATCGTACTTCCAGTACTTGTCCGGGCGGTCCAGACGCTTGGTCAGGCGCTTGGTCTGTTCGGCTTTGGAGACCACGAGCGCACACTTGATCACGGTGGTACCGGCGGCGACGAGTTCTCGTTCGAACTCGTTGATCAGGGCGTAGCGTCCGCGCCACTTCGCCTCCGGCACCAGGCCGTGCACGCGCACCGGGAGCACGTCCTCGTAGTGGGAGCGGTCGAAGATGCCGATCTTCCCGGCCGGTGGGAGGGCCGTGCGGATGCGCCAGAGGAAATCGTGCGCGAGTTCTTCGCGGGTGGGCTTTCCGAAGCCGCGGACGGTCAGGCCCTGCGGGTCCATCATTCCGCCGACATGCCGGACGATCCCGCCCTTGCCTGCAGTGTCCATGCCCTGGAGGACCAGCAGCACGCTGCGGCTGCCGCCGGAGCGGCCTTCGGCGAACAGTCGCTCCTGGAGATCGGACAGGTCGCGGCCGTACTCGGCGAGCAACTTCTCGCCGGTCTTGCGGTCGCCGTCGAAGCCGGGCTTGGACGCCGGGTCGAAGTCGGCGATCGGCCCCACCGTCGAGGCGCGGAGGGACTTCTCCGGATCGATGCTCCACGCGTCCTTCGTCTTGCCCATGGCTTCCCCTCTGCTGTGCGGTCGGTGCTGTGCGGTCGGGCAGGCCGGAGTCAGGCAGGCGGGAACAGCGGGCCGCCGCCGAACGGTCCGCGATGCGAAGCCGGCGCGGTGCCGTCGTCGTTGGCCAGTCCGTATTCGGCCCCGAGCTCGGCGGTCACCAGCGTGTGGCCGCTGCGGGCCGCCAGTTCCGGGTCGCGTGCCAGCCGGTCGATCACCCGGCCGATGAACGTGGGGTCCTCCGCCTCGGCGATCGGGAAGCCCGCGAACTCGGCGATCCCGGCCGACAGCAGCAGTTCGGTGCGCACCAGCCCGGGCCAGAGCGAGACTGCGCTGACCCCGGTGTCGCGCAGTTCATGGGCCATGTCGTAGGTCATCTTGTCCAGGCCGGCCTTGCTCATCCCGTACAGGACCGAGTGCAGGTGCCCGCGGGTGCCGAACGACGAGATCGACGTGATCAGACCCGAGCCGCGCGCGGTCATCATGCGGGCGGCGTGCACCGAAGCGACGTAGTGGGCTCGCAGCCCCACGGTGATGAGGGTGTCCCAGTCGTCGATCGGGCGCTCGTAGAACTTCTCGGTGAATCCGGCGAAGCCGCGCGGGGCCGCCCAGACATTGTTCACCAGCAGGTCCAGCCGCCCGACGGTGGAGGAGAGGCGATCGAAGACGGCGGCCACGGCCGCATCGTCGGTGTGATCGCAAGCGAGACTGGTGATTCCGTCCGGGCCGCTGCCGTGTCGGGAGGTGCCGAAGACCTGCCAGCCGGCGTCGCGCAGCGCCGTCGCGACGCCCTTGCCGACGCCCCGGCTGGTGCCGGTGACCAGGGCCACTGGTGCGGTCATGACCGATCCTGCCGCAGGATCTGGGGCACCGGCGGCGGGTTCGCCGCGAACCCGGCGGTGGAGCCGCGGGCCTGCATCACGCCCGCGACGCCGCCCCAGACGAGCATGGCCAGTTCGTCGACCAACCGGGCGGCGTCGATCCGCTGATCGTCCAGCCAGCGACAGACGGCCAGCTCCACACCGCCGACCATCATCAGGGCCCAGGTGGTGGCCCCGCCGGTCTCGGCGTTCCGGTCGATCAGGCGGCTGCGCACGGTGGATTCGATGGCGTCGGAGAAGACGCGCTGCGCCGCGGCGATCGTGCCCGGTCCGGAGTTCTCGGTGGCCACGCAGTAGTGGTACAGGTTCGGATCCTCGGCGACGGAGCGGACGTAGACGCCGATCACCGTGTGCACCAGTTCGTAGTCGCCGAGGTCTTCGGTCAGGGCCTCGGTCAACCGGGGCAGCACGGTGTTCTGGATGTAGGCCTCACTGACCGCGGACGCCAGATCGTTCTTGTCGGTGAAGTAGCGGTACAGCACGGTCTTGGAGATGCCGATGTGTCCGGCGATCTCGTCCATGCCCGCCTCCGGCCCGAGGGTGCGCACCGCGTCGATGGTGCCGTTGATCAACTCGGACCGGCGGGCCTCCTTGTGCCGAGCCCAGCGCTGCTTGCGGCCGTCGGAGGCCACCGCCTCCACGGCGGGCCCCAACAGACGCTGTTCCAGTTCACGGGTCAGCGTGGCGGCAGCATTGACCGCAGCGCGTGCAGCGCTGGCGGGACCCGGTGCAGTAGCCATCATCTAGCAACCCTAATCGCTCATGGGTGACACTGGTTTGATGTCGACCAGCTTCTCACCGACCACGTCCGCGCCGACGGCGCCGTCCGGGCTGACCGAGCCGGATACCGAGCGGGTCCGCAACCTCCGCAAGATGAAGTTGCTGGCGGTCTCGCTGCTGCTGGTGGCCGCGATGATCTACCTGTTCACGCGGTGGCTCGAACACCGCGACGGGCAGGACGTGGCCGCCTGGGTCGGCTACGTGCGCGCCGCCGCCGAGGCCGGCATGGTCGGTGCGCTGGCAGACTGGTTCGCGGTCACCGCGCTGTTCAAACATCCTCTGGGAATTCCGATTCCGCACACCGCGCTGATTCCTCGGAAGAAGGACGAGATCGGCGAGCAGCTCGGCGGATTCATCGAAGAGAACTTCATGACCCCCGAAGTGATCGAGGAGCGGGCGATCTCGGTGGACCTGCCCGGCCGCGTCTCGAACTGGCTGGCCGATCCGGCCCACGCCGACCGGGTGAACGCCGAGGCCTCGCGGGCCATCGCACTGCTGGCCGAGATGCTCGGCGACGAGGACATCGAGAAGTTCATCCAGGCATGCCTCAAATGGGCGGCCGAGCCGATGTGGGCGCCGCCGGCCGGGCGGATCCTCGAGCAGTTGGTCGACGAGGATCGGCTGGAGCCGGTGATCCAGCTCCTCTGCGACCGCGCGCACGACTGGGCGCTGGGCAGCCAGGACCTCATCGATCGCGTGGTCGACCGGGACGGGCCGGCATGGACGCCGCGGTTCGTCAACAATCTGGTCGGCGACAAGATCTACCGCGAGCTCACCGAGTTCACCTACAAGGTGCGCGACGATCCGCAGCACGAGTTGCGGCTGGCGATGAACGAGTTCGTCCGCACGTTCTCCGACGATCTGCAGAACGACGAGGCGATGATCGCCAAGTTCGAGGAGATCAAGAAGGAGCTCCTCGGCCGCGACGAGGTGACCGGTGCGGCATCGACGGCCTGGCAGGCGGGCAAGGCGGTGATCGAGCAGATGCTCGAAGACCCGCAGTCCACCCTGCGCACCTCACTGTCGGAGGGGGCGATCCGGCTTGCCGTCCGGATCCGTGACGACCAGCCGCTGCAGGACAAGATGAACACCTGGGTGGCGCGGGCCGCCCGGCACGTGGCCGAGAACTACTCCACCGAGATCATCTCCGTCATCACCGACACCGTCCGCGGCTGGGATGCGGCGGAGACCAGCCGCAAGCTGGAGCTGCAGGTGGGACGCGACCTGCAATTCATTCGCATCAACGGCACCGTCGTCGGTTCTCTCGCCGGTCTCGCGATCTACACCGTCTCGGTGCTGCTGTTCCATTGATCTCATTCCCCGGCCGCGCTTGCATTTGTTAGCGCCGGTTCGGGATACTCGGTGGTGAGAGGATGGCAGCGGTGAGTAGCAACGAAAACGGGCAGGTCGTGACACCTTCGGAAGAGGGCGCCGGCGACGGCGAGCACTCGGGTCCGGTCGATGTGATGGCCACCGCGGCTCAGGACATCGGGGGCTTCATCCGCACCCAGCGCATGGCGGCCAAGGTCTCGCTGCGCCAGCTCGCCGAACGTGCCGGAGTCAGCAATCCGTACCTGTCGCAGATCGAGCGCGGCCTGCGCAAGCCGTCCGCGGACGTGCTCGCCCAGATCGCCAAGGGACTGCGCGTCTCGGCCGAGGTGCTGTACGTCCGCGCCGGCATCCTGGAGGAGCGCCCGGCCAGTCCGGTGCGCGACGCGCTCCTGGTCGACACCTCGATCAGCGAGCGCCAGAAGCAGATGCTCCTGGAGATCTACGATTCCTTCCGCAACGAGAACGCCGCCCAGCTCGCGATCGACGCCGCCGAGGCGAGCGCCGGCGAGACCGGTGCCGCCGCGATGACGGCCGCCGAGGCGAGTGCGGCTCAGCTGCTCCCCGAGACCACGTCGGCCCCCGGGCAGACTCCGACCGCGGACTGAGAGCGGCGGTCGATGAGCCGGAGCGGCACGCGGTTAGAGTGGTTCTCGTGACTGTTGGCTGGGTCGTGAACCTGTTCATCTTCTACCTGATGCTCGTCGTCACCGGTGTGACGCTGATCGGCGGTGCGGCGGCGCTGGTGCATGCCATCGCCACCCGGCCCGACGCCTTTCCGGCGGTCGACACCAAGAGCAAGGGGTTCTGGGTGGCGATCCTGGCGGTCTCGACCGTGGTCGCCGGGTTGCTGGGGGTGCTCCGGCTGCTGTCGCTGCCGGTGATCGCCTCGGGACAGGTGCTCACTTCGTTCACCGGACTGCTGTTCCTGGCGGCGGTGATCGGCATCTGCGTCTACCTGGCCGAGGTGCGCCCGCGCGTCGACGACATTCAGGGCCGGTCCTGGTTCCGGAAGGCCGCGTGAACGGCGGGATCGGTCGGTGACCGAATACCGCATCGCCGAACTCGCGGAGGCCTCGGGAATCAGCGTCCGCAACATCCGCGTCTACCAGGACCGCGGACTGCTGCCTCCGCCCGAGGTCCGCGGCCGCACCGGCTGGTACTCCGAAGAACACCTGGTGCGCCTGAATCTGATCTCGAGGCTGCTCGAACGCGGCTACACCTTCGCCACCATCAGTGAACTGCTGATCGCCGCCAGCCACGGCATGAAGGTGGAACACGTGCTGCGCGACAAACCGCGACCCGGCCGGCTGCGGAGCTGGAAGCGCGCGGCGACCATCACCATCACCGAGCTGCGCAAGACTCTCGGGGCCAGCGACTGGAGCATCGGAGTGAGTCAGAAGCTCGGGCTCCTGGTCAAAGACGGCACCAACTTCGCCGTCCGCAACCCCGAACTGCTCGAAGGCGCCGAGGTGCTGGTCAAGGGTGGGATCGACATCGATACGCTGCTCGACCGGTGGCTGCGCGTGGAATCGGATCTGGCCGACGTCGCGGCCAGCTTCGTCGCGATCATCACCGACAAGTACTTCGACGAGAATCTGCCGAACCTCAGCGAGAAGTCGGTCTCCGAACTGGCCGAGCTGATCCAGACGGTGCGCCCGATGGCGCACGACATCGTCGAGACCGCCTTCGGGAAGGCCCTGGACGCGGAGATCTCCAAGGCCATCGGCGAGGCGAACAAGTATTACGACGGTGGCGAGGCCCTCGGGGGCCTCGCCGTAGAGGAATCCGAAGAGGGGACATCCGATGGGCTGGCCTGAACGACGGCGCCGCGCGGCGTGGATCGGGGCCGGCGCGGCCGCCCTGGTGGCGGGCGGTGTCGCGACCACACTCGGCGGCATCGTGCTGGCGGCGCGCCAGTTCCCGGACCCGGTCGACGACGGTCCCGACCCCCTGCTGACCGACCCGAGTGACACTCGGTCGTCCGTGGTGGCCACCGCCGACGGCACTCTGCTGCACGTGGAGACCTCGCTGGATCTGGACGAGTACCCCGGCGACGAGGTGGTGGTGCTGGTCCACGGCTGGACGTGCAGCACCCGGTTCTGGAATGCGCAGATGAATCATCTCGCCGGCGACCGCCCGTTCATCGCCTACGACCACCGCGGCCACGGCCTGTCCGAGATGGGCAAGGCCAAGGTGACCGTCGAGATGCTGGGCCAGGACCTCGAAGCCGTCCTGGCGTCGGTACTGCCCGAGGGCAAGCGTGCGGTCCTGGTCGGCCACAGCATGGGTGGGATGGCGATCTTGTCGTGGGCGGCGCAGTTCCCGTCCGCGGTCACCGAGCGCGCGGCGGCGGCGATCCTGGTGTCGACCACCCCGCGGGAGGTGGTTCAGCAGCAGCTGCTGACCCCGGCGAACCTCCCGGCGTACACCCGCGTGGTGCGGCCGCTGGTGGCGCGGTCCTTCGTCTCGACACCGATGCCCTTGCCGAGTAACAAGCTGACCAGCAGGCTCACGCATTACATGGCGCTCGGCCCCGGAGCGCGGGCCGCGCACGTCGACTTCAGCGACGAGATGATCTCGCGCGGGTCCCCGAAGTCCCGGGCGGCCTGGGGGTCGGCGCTCTACCGGCTGAACGTGGTGGCCGGCCTCGAGGCGCTGTCGGTCCCGACCGCCGTGGTGGTGGGCAGCGACGACCTGCTGACGCCGCCGGTGCACGCCGACTTCATGGCCGAGGCGCTCGACCGCAACGGCGTGCTGCTCGAGTACAGCACCTATCCGGGTGCCGGGCACATGGTGCCGATCGAGCGGGCCCCGGAGTTCAATCAGCTGATCGACGACGTCCTGGCCGCGCTCACCTCCTGAGTCCCACCACCGACGCGGGCGACCTCAGCCCAGTTCGCAGCCGACGAAGACCGGCTCGGGGTGCAGCGTGACCCCGAAGGCCTCGCGGACCCCGTCGCGCACCGTCGTCGCCAGGGCGAGGAGTTCGGCGGTGGTCGCCGCGCCCCGATTGGTCAGTGCGAGAGTGTGTTTGGTGGACAACCGGGCCGGCGCTTCTTCGCCCGGGTAGCCGCGGGTGAACCCGGCCCGTTCGATCAGCCAGCCCGCGGACAGCTTCACGCCGCCGTCGGCGGGGAACTGCGGGACCGTCGTCTCGGCGCCCACCCGCGCGGCGATCCGGTCCAGCACGCCCGGCAGGTCGGTCTCGCCGACGATCGGGTTGGTGAAGAAGCTGCCGGCGCTCCAGGTGTCGTGGTCGCCGGCGTCGAGCACCATGCCCTTGCCGCGCCGGAGGGCGAGCACCCGTTCGCGCGCGGCGGCGGCGTCGGTGCTTTCGCCTTCGGCGACGCCGAGCTCGCGGGCCAGTTCCCGGTAGCGGATGGGCGCCGAACGGCCGTCGGGCTTGAGCCAGAAGGAGACGCTCAGGACCACATGGTCGTCGCGGCCCTTGAGTCGGCTGGTTCGGTAGGCCAGTCGGAGCCATTCCGGGGCCACCTCGGTCACCTCACCGTTCGCCCGGTCCAGGAGCCGGACGCTGCGCAGCATGTCGGCCACTTCCACGCCGTAGGCCCCGACGTTCTGCACCGGCGTGGTGCCCGCGGCGCCGGGGATTCCGGACAGGCATTCCAGGCCGCCGTAGCCTTGTTCGACGGTGGCGGCGACCAGGGCATCCCAGTCGGTGCCGGCTTCGGCCTCGACATACGGTGCGGTCTCGCCGTCGCGCAGGTCCGTGCCGAATTCGATCCCGGCGCCCTCGATCAGCACCGCGGTGCCGTCGAAGCCGTCGTCGCTGATCACCAGGTTGGAGCCACCGCCGATCAGCAGGATCGGCTCGCCGGCACGGTCGCTGTCGACCACCGCGTCGATCAGCGCCGCGGTGTCCGGGCAGCGGCGTACGGCGCGTGCCGGACCGCCCAGGCGCAGGGTGGTGAACTCGGCCAGACGGGGGCCGATCGGATGCGGAATGCTCACCCGGCTAACGGTAGCCTGAGCACCATGGCGAGCAACTTCGAGTATTCGGTCAGCTACCCGTTCGGCGTGGCGGCACTGTGGCCGCTGTTCAGCAGTGAGCAGTACTGGCGCGACCTGATCGAGGCGACCAACGCCGAGCACGGCAGTCTGGTGTCGTTCAGCCACGACGGCAACAAGGTGACGGTCGCCACCAAGCAGGGCGTCGGCGCGGAGGAGCTGCCGTCGGTGGTCACCGCGGTGCGCCCCGGCGACGTGGAGATCCCGCGCACCATCGACTTCGTCAACGCCGGCGACCAGATCATCGGCCAGATGGAGGCCTCGGTCTCCGGTGCCCCGGCAAAGATCCACGGCGACATCACCATCGGCGGCGATCCGGCCCGGGCGGAGTATCACGGCAACTGCGAGGTCGGCATCCCGTTCGTCGGCAGCAAGATCGAACGGGCCGTGATCGACCAGGTGAAGCACCTTCTGGACGCCGAGCGGGACGCGACGATCGAGATCGCACAGCGCGGCTGACCGCCCGCGCCGGCGGAGCGGGGATTTTCGTCTCCGGCGCTCGCTCGTTACTCTCAATCCCCATGGCACGACGGCTCAGCTATTCAGCGCGCTTCGACTTCTCCGCGGAGAAGCTCCACGAGGCGCAGATGGAACGGCAGTACTGGCAGGATCTTGCCGACGGCTTCCGCATGTTGACCCCGATCTCCGAACTCGACGAGTTCTCCTCGGGCCCCGACGGCATGCGAGTGGTCCTCAAGCAGGCCATCACCCGGGACATGCTGCCGCCCGTGGCGCAGACGGTGATGATGAAGGACATGATGATCACCCGGGTGGAGACGCTCGGCTCCTACCACCCGGAAGAGACGCCGGGGACTTACACCGCGTCGATTCCGGCCGGCCCGGGCAGCCTGACGGGCGAGCAGGTCCTGTTCCCGACCGAGACCGGTTGCACGCTCCGCAAGACCACCGAGGTGAAGGTCTACATCCCGTTCGTGAACGCGAAACTCGAGCAGCTGATGCTGATCAACCTGGTCGATCTGTTCCGGGCCGAGGCTGAATACTCCCAGTTCTGGGTCGGCAAGCACCTGGTCTGACCACGGGCGACGCCGGTCCTCCGAACGGCCGACAGTGCGACCTGCGCAGCTACGATGGCGCACATGACGACGCCTGGTGGGTCCGGAAAGGACCGCGACGAGGACGGGCAGCCGCCGTCCCTGGCTTACAGCGCCGAGCCGGCCCGGCCCGGCCCGGGGCAGCCGCAGCACACGTCTCCCTACCCGGGAGCCCAATACCCGAGCGGCCAGTACCCCAGTGCCCAGTATCCCGGTGCGCAGTATCCGGGCGGCCAGTATTACGACCCCCAATACCCGGGTGGCCAGTACCCGGGTGGCCAGTACCCGCCACCGCCGCCTCCGTCGTCCTCGTCGAGGACGGTGCAGATCGTGCTCAGCGTGGTCATCATCGCCCTGCTGGCCGCCGGCGGGGTAGTTGCCTGGCAGTGGGTGAAGGGCGGCGACGGTGCCGATCAGGCCGATTCGCCGCCGGCGACGCAGACCGACGTCACCACCACCACGACGACGACCACCACGCCGGCCGCGCTGGGAGACCAGCTCCGCGAGCAGGCACAGCAGGACCGCACCGAAGTGATGGGCGGGTCGAACGGGCGCTGGGCCGTCCAGCTCAGCTCCAAGCACGAAGGGCTGGTGGCCGAGGGGCGCACCTGGACCGAGGCCGACATCCTGGCCGAACACCAGCATCTGCGGTCGCGATACGGCCAGACCCGCCTGCTGTGGAGCACGGACTGGCCGGTCTTCAGCTACGACGGCTGGTGGGTGACGGTGGTGACGGGCGACTTCGCGAGCCCCGAACAAGCGAACGCCTGGTGCCGCAAGGAGGGCTTCGACCGCGACCACTGCTTCGCCAAGCTCCTCCGGACCACTGGCGGCCCCGAGGGCACCACGGTCTACTGGAGGTAGTTCCGAGGCCGGCGATAGGGTCGGCGGAGTTCCGGACGAGTGGAGGTACGACGATGCGGATCGCGCTGGCGCAATGCAGTTCCGGGACCGACCCGGCCGAGAACCTGCGGCTGGTCGGCGAACTGACCCGGGAGGCCGCTGCTGCTGGGGCCGAGCTCGTCGTCTTTCCGGAGGCGATGATGTGCCGGTTCGGGGTGCCGCTGGGCGACGTCGCCGAGCCCCTCGACGGGCCGTGGGCGCGCCGGGTCGCCGAAATCGCCGAGGAGACTGGAACCGCGGTGATCGCGGGAATGTTCACCCCGTCCGGCGACGGCCGGGTGCGCAACACGCTGGTGATCGCGGTGCCCGGCGCACCGATGCGCGGCTACCACAAGATCCACCTGTACGACGCCTTCGGCTTCGCCGAGTCGGCGACCGTGGCACCCGGCGACGAGCCGGTGGTGGTGGAGATCGCCGGGCATCGCGTCGGCGTCGCCACCTGCTATGACATCCGGTTTCCGGCCTTGTTCACCGAGTTGGCGGGCCGGGGCGCCGAGTTGATCGTGGTACCCGCGTCGTGGGGTGCGGGCCCGGGCAAGCGGGAGCAGTGGCAACTTCTCGCGTCGGCCCGCGCACTCGACAGCGCCACCTTCGTGGCGGCGGTGGGACAGGCGGAACCGGACGATCCCCGGGTGCGAGAATCTAAGGCTCCCACGGGTATCGGGTACAGCCGAATCTCAGATCCCTTCGGTAGCGTGGTCGCCGACCACGGCTCCGGGCAGCAGCTGGGAGTTCACGACATCGACCTGTCGGTGGTCGGGAAGGCGCGTGAAGCGTCCGCCGTGCTGGCCAACCAGCGCGACATCCCCCGATCCGGCCCGAACGAGTAGAGGCGCATGAGCGACGAGGAGAACCCGGACAACGGCGGCACCCCCGACCCCGCACCCGACCCTGCGTCCGACTCGGCCGCCGATCCCACTCCGGGCGCGGACGCGGAATCGGCCCCGGAGCCGGCGACGCCCGCGGACGGCGCACTGCCCGAGGTGCCCGGCGAGACGCCTGCTCCCGACTCTTCCGCGCCCGGGACTCCCCTCCCTGAGGCGCCGTCCCCCGAGGCGGCGTCCGACGAGGCCGCTGCGTCCGACGACGAGCCGACCACGGATTCCCTGCCGCAGGTGCCCGCGCCGAGTGTCGACGGGCCGCTCACCGTGCCGGTGACCCGGCAGCTGCCCGCCGACGACGGCTTCGCCTCCGTGGACCCGATGCCCGGCGAGAGCCCGCCGCCGTCGGAGCAGACTCCGGTGGTGCGCACCAGCCCCCGCCGCCGCGGCACGTGGCGGACGGTCGCACTGATCTCCGCCGCGGTGGTGCTGCTGGTGGTGATCGCGGGCGTGGGCACCGAGCTGTATCTGCGTAATCGCGTGACCAGCTGTCTGGAAACGGCGTTCGGTGATCTGACCGGCACCTCGACCAGCGTCTCGGTGCCGCGTGGTCCGATGCTGGGCGCATGGATCACCGGTGAGGTGGCCTGGGTGCAGGTGGACACCAACGACTCCGCGTCGAGCTCGGCCATGCGGCTGCATGCGCGCGCCGACGAGGTGAGCCGTGACGGCCGCTCCGCACAGAGCCTGCGGGGTACCGCGTACGTCCCGTACGACCGCGTCAGAGAACTCGCCGGCCAGGAGGGGAACGACGGCGCCCAGATCGAGTCGATCACCGGCAACGGTGCCGACGGCACCCTCACCGTCGAGTCCAGCTATCGCGTGGCCTTCCTGTCGGTGCCGGCGACCGTCGTCGTCACCCCGGCCGTCGAGGACGGCCGGGTGGTGTTCCGTGTGGACGAGGCCAAGGCCT
Organism: Gordonia caeni; assembly: GCF_039537105.1. NCBI lineage: Bacteria > Bacillati > Actinomycetota > Actinomycetes > Mycobacteriales > Gordoniaceae > Gordonia > Gordonia caeni. The sequence goes on along the minus strand of NZ_BAAAZW010000013.1, from coordinate 28,576 downwards.
TCGGGATCGGCCTGCCCAACGACTTCGCCCAGCAACTGGTGGACCAGGTGGCCGAGGCGATGCTCGGCCCGATGTTCTCGGAGATCTCAGTGGACTCACTGGAAGTGTCCGATCAGGGGATCGACTTCGCCTTCGCCGGGCAGGACGTGAACCTGCAGGCGGCCTCGCAGGTCAGCGGCACCGGCGGTCAGTGCGGCGCCTGAGCCGGGCGGCTCAGGCGAAGACGACGGTCTTGCGGCCGTGCACCAGTACCCGGTCCTCCAGGTGCCAGCGCACCCCGCGGGACAGGACCAGCGTCTCGATGTCGCGGCCCTGCCGCACCATGTCGGCCGGCCGCTGCTCGTGATTGATCCGGCCCACGTCCTGCTCGATGATCGGGCCGGCATCCAGGTCGGCGGTGACGTAGTGGCACGTCGCCCCGATCAGCTTCACGCCCCGGTCGAAGGCCTGATGGTACGGGCGGGCGCCGACGAAGCTCGGCAGGAAGCTGTGGTGGATGTTGATGGCACGACCGGCCCACGCCTCGCACAGCTCGGCCGGCAGGATCTGCATGAACCGGGCCAGGACGATCGCGTCGGGGGAGTGGGCGTCGACGATCTCGCGCACCTGCGCGAACGCGGCGACCTTGCCCTCGGGATCGCCGGCCGGGAACGGTACGTGGTGGAACGGGACGCCGAACCGGGTGGTCAGCGATTCCAGGTCCCGGTGGTTGCCCACCACCGCGCGAATCCGCGCGGGCAGCTCGCCTCGCTCGGCCCGCGACAGCAGATCGGTGAGGCAGTGACTGTCCTTGCTCACCAGCAGCACCACCGACTTGGGTTCGCCGGTGTCGGTGAGCCGCCACTCGGTCTCCGGGCCGAGCTCGGCGGCGACGGCGGCGAAGCGGGCGCGGATCTCGTCGACGGGCATCTCGACCGAGGCGGCGGCCACCGCCTGCCGGGTGAAGAACCAGCCCGACGTCTGGTCGGAGTGGTAGGCGGCCTCGGTGATCCAGCCGCCGATGTCGGAGATGAACCCCGAGATCGCGGCGACGATGCCGGTGCGGTCCGGGCAGCCCAGGGTCAAGACGAAACTGCGCCCGTCGTCGGGCATGCGGGAGGTGTCGGCAACGTTCACGCGGTCCAGTGTGCCAAGCTCGTTGTCGTGACTGAAACCAACCTGCGCCGGGCCGAGGTCGCGGCCATCGTCGACCACACACTGCTCAAGCCGGAGGCCACCCGGGCCGACGCCGAAGCGGCGGTCGCGCAGGCGAGCAGGCTCGGCACGTACGCGGTGTGCCTGTCGCCGTCGTTCCTGCCGATCGACACCGGCGACCAGAAGACGTGCGTGGTGGTCGGGTTCCCGTCCGGCAAGCACCATTCGCTGGTCAAGGCGGCAGAGGCGCGACTGGCGGTGGACTCCGGGGCCGACGAGGTCGACATGGTGATCGACGTGGGCGCCGCCGTCGACGGCCGGTACGAGGAGATCTTCGCCGACGTCATCACCGTCCGGGAGGGCGCCGCCGACGCGGTGCTGAAGGTGATCGTCGAGTCGGCGGTGCTGCTGGAGACGATCGGCGCCGAGGGGCTGGCCGAGGTGTGCCGTCAGGCGGTCGCGGGCGGTGCCGACTTCGTGAAGACCTCGACCGGATTCCATCCGGCCGGCGGGGCGAGCGTGGAAGCGGTGCGGGTGATGTCCGAGGCGGTCGGCGGCAAGGCCGGAGTCAAGGCCAGCGGCGGTATCCGGGACGCGCAGTTCGCGGCCGAGCTGATCGGTGCGGGCGCCACGCGGCTGGGCCTGTCGGGCACCGAGGCAGTGCTGGCGGGCTTCCCGGAGTAGTCGCGCCCGGGCCTCAATCGTCGTCACGCAGGTGGCCCAGGACCAGGGCCAGCTTCAGCCGCCCGCGTGCGCAGCGGCTCTTCACGGTGCCCGGCGCGATGCCGAGCAGCTCGGCGGTCTCGTCCACGGAGCGGCCCTCGAAGTCGACGGCGATGATCGCATCCCGCTGACCGGCCGGCAGCACGTCCAGGGCGCGGCCGATCGACAGCCGGAGGTCGATGTTGTCGGTGAAGTCGGCCTCGGACCGGTCGGGGAGAGTGTCGTCGCGCTCGGGGAGCGGACTCGTGTCGTGGTGCCGGCGCCGCCGGATCCGGTCGAAACCGGAGTTCACCACGATCCGGTGCATCCAGCACAGCACCGACGCGTCGGCCCGGAACCGTGCGGCCGTACGGATGATGCTCACGTACGCCTCCTGCAGGGCGTCGGCTGCGTCATCGAGGTCGCCGGTGGTCCGCAGAGCCACCGCCCAGAGATACTTCTGATGCCTGTCGAACAGCTCGCCGAAGGCTTCGCCGTCGCCCCGTGCCCCCGCACGCAGCAAGTCGGCATCGCTCACCGCTTCCAAGATCCCCCGAGTCATGCGAGTGACTGTAAACGTACGACCGGGCCTGATTCAGGCGTTTCTAGAAGGGTTGTGGATACGGCTTTTCCGTGTGCATCCAACCGTTGACAGAACGGACCGCGTGGTCTGTGACCAGCGTGAACACTCGGGTGTGCGCTGTCTCAGCACTGCCCCGACGGACGCGTCGTGTGGCTGGGCGCCCCCGATCGCGCCACCGGCTGACACCTGCCGCGGATTTTGGCTCTTTGACCGACCATGACGGTCGGTTCAAGCACCAAGATCGCAGCGGCTACTGCCAGACCAGGTGCTTAGTGCTCGGAGCCAGGCGGCAGTTCAAAAGTCTGCGGGTCCTATCCGGTGCGGATGTTGCGGCGGGCGTCGACCTGATCGCGGGGCTTGATGACGATCTGATCCAGGTTCACATGCGGCGGCCGGGAGGCCGCGAAGGCGATCACATCGGCGACGTCGTCGGCGGTCAGCGGGGTGAGTCCGTCGTAGACCTTCTCGGCGCGTTCGGCGTCGCCCTCGAAACGCACCAGGGAGAACTCGGTCTCCACCATGCCCGGGCAGACCTCGGTGAGCCGCACCGGCTTTCCGAGCAGTTCCGGGCGCAGGGTGCGGTGCAGAACGCCCTGTGCGTGCTTGGCAGAGGTGTAACCGCCGCCGTTGTCGTAGGTGTCCAGCGCGGCGATGGAGGTCACGGTGACGATGAGCCCGTCGCCGGAGGCGATGAGCGCGGGCAGCAGGGCCTTGGTGATACGCAGGGTGCCGACCACGTTGGTCTCCCACATCCAGCGCCAGTCGTCCAGATTGGCCTCGGCGATCGGCGCCAGACCTTTGGCGCCGCCGGCGTTGTTCACCAGGACGTGCACCGTGTCGAGGGTGGCGGCGAAGCGTTCCACCGAGGCGGGATCGGTGACGTCGAGATACATTGCGCGGCCGCCGATCTCGTCGGCGAGTGCGTCGATGCGGTCGGTGCGCCGGGCGCCGACGACCACGAAATAGCCGTCGCGCGCCAGGGCGCGCGCCGTCGCCGCGCCGATACCAGAGCTGGCACCGGTCACCACCGCCACCCGTCGTGCCTGCCCACCTGCCGTGTCCGTGCTCTCCGAGATCGTCATGGCGCCCAGTCTAGGCGCCTGCGGCTGCTAGATTCGACGCCATGACCGGCACCGGAGTGGCTGCGGCGAGACTGCGCGTGGGTACGGCGCCGGCCAGCCTGGTGCTCAACGCGATCCGCATCGGCGGACCCTCCATGCGGGACCAGATCACCGCCCGGACCGGCCTGTCCGCGGCGACGGTCAACCGCCAGATCACCGCGCTGGTCGCCGCCGGAATGGTCGACGAGCGACCCGAGCTCCTCGACGGCCGCGGCGTCGGCCGCCCCAAGATCCCGATCACCCTCGACCGGGATCGCTTCTGCGTGGCCGGCATGCACATCGGCGCGCGGCGGACCGCTCTGGTGATCGCCGACCTGGGCGGGCGGACGCTGTACAGCCACGCCATCGCGACCCAGGAGCTGTCCGGGGTGAACGCGCCGAATGCGGTCGATCGGCTGTGCGGGCAACTGGCCGAACTCACGGCGCGATTCTCCGGCCGCCGTCTCCTGTGGGCGGGCGCCGCGCTCGGTGGTGCGGTCGACGCCGACACCGGCGTCGTCGACCACCCGATCCTGCGCTGGCGCGGCGAGCCGCTGGGGCAGCGGTTGACCGAGGCGCTGGGGGTGCCGGTGTCGGTGGCCGAGCACGTGCAGGCGATGGCTGCCGCAGAGCTGCTGCTGGGCGGGGAGGTGGTGCCGCACGGCGCCGCCCTGTTCTTCTATGCGCGGGAGACCGTCGGCATGGCGGTGATCGTCGAGGACGAGGTCTATCAGCCCACCCGCGGCGCTGGGTCCATCGCGAGTCTGCCGGTGCAACCGGGGCCGCTCGACACCGAGGCAGTGGCGCCGCTGCAGTCGGTGGTCGGCACCGCGGCACTCAAGGCCGCGGCCGCCCGGCTCGGGACCGGCGATGACGCCACCGTTCTCGCCGACGCACGCGCTCGGGTGCTGGGTGAGGCGGTCGCGATGATGCGCGACGTGATCAACCCCGATTCGGTGATCGTGGCCGGGGACGCCTTCTCTGCGCACCCCCGTGGCCTGGCCCCGGTGCAAGCGGCCTTCGATGCGGTCAGTACGACGCCGTGGCCACTGGAGATCACTCCGACGCGTTTCGGCGCGCACGTGCCGGAGATGGCTCCGATCGCGGTCGCACTCTCGGCCGTTTACGTCGATCCGCTGGCCGTCGCCGGCGAGTTGTCGTCGCGCTGAAACTGCTTCGAAAAAACTTCGCTCGAACACTTGTGCCCATGGATCGATGCCTGTACATTGAGATTAGGGAACACTTGATCGATAGCTCAGTGGTACTGATCTCAGTATTCGACGGGCGCGGCAGAGGGTTCGGCCACCTTGGGGGAGGTGAGCTCATGGGGCGACACCGCGACTCGCGGGCGTTGCCGCCGTCGGCGTGGCCGACTGCCGATTTGTCGGGCATGGGGCTGGCACCTGCCACCGGAGACCTCACCGAGCTGTCGCTGTCTCAGCTTCAGCACAACCTCAACATCGGCAAGAACGGCCAGGCCTTCCTGGACTGGAGCCAGTTCCAGTACGCCCTGGCGATCTACGACAGGGTGGCCGCCGGAATCGCCGAGGAGAAGCTCGGGGCCGTCGAGCGCAGCGTGATCGACGTCTACTCGCGGGCCGTGCTGCCGGTGCAGACCGCGATGGAGTGCACCGACTACCAGGCGCGGATGCTGCTCGACGATGCCTTCGCCGCCCGCGACCGGCTCCCGCGGTGCGCGGAGCTCCTGCGAGTGGGCCGGATCGACCGCCGCCGCTTCCACAAGATCGTCACCGAGACCGATCTGCTCACCGACGAACTCGAAATCGCCCTGGCCGACCAGCTGATCGCCGCCGAGATCGCTGGCCTGCGTGGATCGGCCGGCCTGTCCGAGGCGGAGGCAGCCGGCATCGCTCGTCGCCACGCGATCGAGATCGACCCCGACGCCGAGCGTCGCAAGCGCGAGAACGCCAAGGCCAACCGCACCGTGCGGTCCCAGTCGCTCGACGACGGGATGGCTCAGCTCACCGTGGTCGCCTCGGCCGAAGACATCCGCCTGGCGGTCAAGACCCTCGACGCCTTCATCGCCGGGCTGTGCCCCAACGACCCCCGCACCAAGGGCGCCGCCCGCTCGGACGCCGCCATCGCGCGGCTGCTGGGTCGCGCCTTCGGCTGCCAGTGCGAGCGCGAAGACTGCACGGCCCGCTTCGACGACGCCGCCCTGGACACCCGCGCCGCCCGCGTCGTGGTGCACGCGATATGCGACTCCACCACCCTCGACGGCGGCGACAAGTCCGGGGTCCTCGACGGCTACGGGGTGATCTCCGCCGATCACGTCCGGGAACTCGCCGGCCGCGACGACGCCGCCGTCCACCACCACGATCTGAACGACCTCTGCGACGACGAGCCCGCCGACGGGCCCGGTGACCGGGTTCTCCCCGGCGAGGACGACCGTGCCGGCGATGAGGCGGCCGTCCATCGACGACCGTCCCGCCCCGACACCCCGGACGAGTGCCGGGGCGATACCCCGTGCCCCGACCCCGAAAACAGCGATCAGGACCCGCGGCCTCCCGGCGACGCCCCCGGTCCGCCCGCCGTGATCTCCCGGACGGCCTTGCCCAGCGACCCGTATCGACCCAACACCCTCACCGAGGTGGTGACGCGGTTCCTCTGGGGCACCTGCTCGATGCCCGGTTGCGAGCGGGCGGCGTTCTCGTGCGACCTGGACCACGTGGCCGAGTACGACAACATCTGCCCGGAGCAGGGCGGCCCGACGTGCATCTGCAATCTTCAGCCCAAATGTCGCTTCCATCATCTCGTGAAAACGAGCTTGGAGGGATTCGTCGACGAACTGTGGATCGACCCGGACGGGATCTACCGCTCGGCCGTCACCACGCCGGAGGGGGTCACCGTCGAGTCGGTGGCGCCCAACCAGTGGATGTTCCCGACACTGGCGACGATGCGCTGCCGCCACCAGCTCGCCGGCACCGTCGCCACCGGTACCGCAACCGCCACCGACCCGGACGCCCTGCCCGCCCGCACACGCACCCGCACGCAGAACAAGCACGCGCGCCGCCGGGCCGAACGCAACCGGAACCGCCGGGACCGCGAGGCCCGGGCCGCCGCCGAGCAGAAGGAAGCCGAGCGTGCACGCCAGGCCGAGTTCGACGAGACGGGCGACCCGCCTTTCTGAAAGACCTCAGGCGCCGGGGCGATGGGCGGCGACGTACTCCAGGACCGCGGTGACCCCGTCGGTGGTCGGCACGCGGAACTCGGCGGCGGTCTTGCCGTCGCCGACCTTGATCCCGACGTCCTTGCCGCGCCCGTCGTGGGGTGCGCCGTCTCGCCGGAGCAGGTGGGCGAAGGCCTTCTCGTCGGTCACATCGTCGCCGAGGTAGAGGACCGCTTCGGCGCCGTAACCCTCTCGCAGGCGATCGAGGGCGAGACCCTTGCTGGTCTCGATCACCGCCAGCTCGATGACGGCCTTGCCCTTGGTCGCGTGAACACCGTGCCAGCCCGCCGGGCCGTCGTTCGCCAGCTGCAGCGCCACATCGCCGTCCTCGGGGGTGGCGTTGCGGACGTGCAGGGTGGTGCTGGCGGGTTTGGTCTCCACGCTGGTGCCGGGGATCTTCTCGGCGATGGACCTGAACTCGGCGATGATCCGGTCCAGCAGTGTCTGCTGGTCCACGGTCAGGGGCTGATCGAAACCGGTGTCGAATTCGGCGCCGTGGCTGCCGACCAGGACCAGCGGATCGCCGGCGCCGGAGATGGCGGCCAAGTCGTCGCGGGCGCGGCCGGAGATCATCGCGGCGAGGGTGTCGCGCCGTTCAGCGCAGGCCAGCAGGGCCGCGAGCGAATCCGGGTTCGGCACGGCCAGTTCCGGTCTCGGCTGAATCGGGGCGATGCAGCCGTCGTAATCGGAGGCCACCAAGACCCGTCCCAGACGGCAGAAGTCGTCGAGCGCTTCCCGCAGTTCGTCACCGATACCGTGTGCGCTCAACGTGATTCACTCCTCGGTCAGCGTGTCCAGGAAGCTTCGTGCCCACTGGTCCACATCGTTGTTCATCACCTGATCACGCAGGATCGCCATCCGGCGGCGGCGTTCGGCATCGTCGTCGGTCACCGCGGCGATCACCGCGTCGTCGGTGGACGCCGGATCGTACGGATTCATCACGTACGCCGCGTCCAATTCCATTGCCGCCCCGGTGAATTCGCTCAGGACCAGTGCCCCGTCGAGATCGGGGTGGGAAGCGATGTACTCCTTGGTCACCAAATTCATGCCGTCTCGCAGCGGGGTCACCAGGGCGACGTCTGCTGCCACGAAATAGGCGAGCAACTCGTCGCGCGGGACCGGCTGCAGAAGGTAGCGGACCGGCGGTGAGGCGACGGTCCCGTAGGTGCCGTTGATGTGCGCCACGGTCCGTTCGACGGTGTCGCGCAGCACGGCGTAGCTTTCCACGTTCTCCCGGCTGGGACTGGCCAGCTGAACCAGGACCGTGTCGGCGGGATCGAGCCGGCCGTCGGCGAACAGCCGCTCCAGCGACTGGATCCGGACGTCGATGCCCTTGGTGTAGTCCAGGCGGTCGACGCCCAGCAGCAGCGTCTTGGGATTCCCGAGCTGCTCGCGGATCTCCTCGGCGCGCTGAATCACCGGCGCGGCGGCGGCCTGCTCGGCCACTCCCGCCGAGTCGATGGAGATCGGGAAGGCACCCACTCGCACGGTGCGGTCGCCGAAACGCACGGTGCCGAAGTCCGACCGGACGCCGACCGGCGCATCCGAGGTTTCGGCGCCCAGCAGCCGCCGGGACAGGGTCAGGAAGTTCTGTGCCCCGCCGGGCAGGTGGAAGCCGATCAGATCGGCGCCCAGTAGGCCCTCGAGGATCTCCCGTCGCCACGGCAGCTGACTGAACAGCTCGAACGGCGGGAACGGGATGTGCAGAAAGAAGCCGATCTTCAGATCGGGGCGCAACTCGCGGAGCATGGCCGGAACCAGTTGCAGCTGGTAGTCCTGCACCCATACGGCGGCGCCGGGAGCAGCCGCCGCAGAGGCGGCCTCGGCGAATCGCCGGTTCACCTCGACGTAGACGTCCCACCAGTCCGCCCGGTACTCGGGCTTCACCAGCACGTCGTGGTACAGCGGCCACAGAGTCGAGTTGGCGAAGCCCTCGTAGTAGTCCTCCACCTCGCGGGCGCTCAGCGGGACCGCGTGGATGTCGATGCCGTCGACGTGCGGATCGTCGGACGAATCGGCGCTGCCGGTCCATCCGACCCACGCGCCGGGCTGGCTGTCGAAGATCGGCGCCAGGGCGGTGACGAGACCGCCGGGTGCGCGCGTCCAGGTGACGGTGCCGTCGGCGGCGACCTGCTTGTTGACCGGCAGGCGGTTGGCGACGACGACGAAGTCGGCCCCCATGGATCTAGTCGTCTTCTCCCGGAGCAATGCCCAGCATGGCGAACAGCATGCGGGCCTCGTCGGCGTCGGTCGCGTACGCGGCCACCACGCGGCGGGCCGAGATCGCGGTCTCGTCGGCTACGGGTTCCAGCTCTTCTTCTTCGACGATGTCAGTGGTCTTCGGAGGCATGGCACTCATTCTACCTGGTAGTGCGCTGGTTGGTCTCCTTCGCCTCTCGCCGCCGCCGGTCGCCCCGGTCGGCGGCGGCGACGATCGCATCCCGGACGTACTGAGCCAGACCGGGTTCCAGGTCGTCGTAGGTGGCGGTGAACCGAGGATCGCTGACGTACATCTCGCCGAGGTTGCGGTGGAAGTCGTGGGAGCAGTCGTAGAAACGGGTGTGGATCTGCAGGCGGGCGCGTTCGGCCGCGTCCATGGCTTCGGGGCCGTCCGGCGGCAGGCCGGCGCGCTTGGCGGCGACGAAGGCCGCGTTGATGGTGTCGGTCTCGGCCTTGATCTCGGTCCAGTCGGCCGTCGAGTACGACGCGGTGCGGGCCGCGGACTGGCGCCAGGCGTCGGTGTCACCCCAGCGTTCCTGTGCTTCGGAGCGGTATTCGTCGGTGAAGGCGTCGCCGAAGAGGTGACGGAGTTCGGCGTCGGTGGCGGGACGGTTGTTCACGGTGGTCTCCAATGCTCGGTCGATGGCGGCCAGGAGCTCGGTGAGCTCGGCGTGCCGGGTGAGGACGGCGGCGCGCTGCCGCCGCAGGTGCTCGACGGGGGAGGTGTCCGACGAGAGCAGATCGGCGATCTGATCCAGCGGCAGCTCCAGCCGGCGATACACCACGATCTGCTGCAGTCGCTCCAGGTCGGCGTCGTCGTACAGGCGGTAACCGGCCGGCGATCGCCCGCTGGGCGTCAGCAGCCCGATGGCGTCGTAGTGGTGCAGGGTGCGCACGGTGACGCCGGTCAGGTCGGCCAGCCGGCCGACCGTCCATTCCCGGGGCTGCGGTGCTGAGGTCATGCATTCATGGTGGTCCCTGACGCCGGGGGAGGGTCAAGTCACGGTCGTCGCAGATACCGGACCTGGCGCAGCGCTTGCGGCAGCGCCGGGATGTTCGGGCGCCGCAACCGGCGCGCGATGAACTCACCGAGCGTCACCCCGGCGGCCAGTGAACAGCCGATGCCGAACGCTGTGGCCATCTCGGCACCACCGGCGGAGGGGTCGTCGTTCAGGAGTCCGTACATGCCGCGGTAGATCGCCAGACCGGGCAGCATCGGGGTGATGCCGGCGACGGCGACCACCAGCGGGGGCGTCAGTGCGCGGCGGGCGGCCAGACCACCGATCAGGCCCACCAGGACGGCGGCGACGGCGCAGCTGATCAGCGGGCTGTGGGTGTACACCATCATCAGGCCCTGGATACCGCCGCCGAGAGCGCCGGCCACGAGCGCCGCCGGAAGTGCGCGGCGTTCGGCGTAACTCGCCATGGCGAAGGCGCCCGAGGCGATCGCACCGCCGATGATCCGGGCGGGCAGTTCGGAGGCGCCGAACGGGATCACCGTGGTCAGTTCGGGCAGCTCGATGTCGAAGAGCCCGACGAACCGCACCGCCAGCGCGACGCCCACCAGGATGCCGCCGGTCATCACCAGCACCTCGGTGAACCGCGCGGTCCCGGTGATCGGAGCGCCGGTGATGGCGTCCTGCACGGCGCCGACCAGGGACAACCCGGACAGCAGCACGATGATCCCGGTCGCGATGATCTGGGACGGGGGGACGGTGAGGTCGGTGTTCTGCACCAGCCGGAACAGGAAGGCGGCCGGTAGCACCGCGATGAATCCGCCCGCGAACTGCTGGAAGAAGATGGGCGTGCCGATGCGATTGAGCTGCCGGTTCACCACCACGATCGCCGCCGAGGTGAGGAACGCGGTGATCGCCACCAGCCACGAGGCGCCAAGGAAGGTGGCGATGCCGTAGGCCATGAGGCCCCAGGCCATGGTCGAGATCCAGCGCGCGTACGGGTGCGGTGCGGCGACGATGACGTCCACGATCCGGTGCGCGGACGCCGGGGTGATGGCCAGCCGCCGGATGCGGCGCACCAGCCGGTCGATCTCGGCCAGCCGGGTGAAGTCGAGCGAGCGGTAATGCACCGTCCGCGAGATGGTGATCGGCGGCAGCGTGCTGCCGCGGCGCGCGCAGACCAGCACCGTGTTGAAGGTGACGTCCACATCGATGTCGTCCAGGCCGTAGATGCCGGCGACGAACTCCACCTGATCGCGGGTGTCGACCGCACCGGTGCCCGCGTCGAGCACCACGGCGCCGATCCGCGCGGCCAGATCGAGCACCTCGGTGATCGCCGCCTCGTCGTGCAGGTCGATGGGCTTTCGCGGGGCGACGACGATGCTGCCCGGCTCGATCGTGTCGGCGGTGGCCTGGGCGGAGCCGAGGACGGCGTTCAGACCGCGGCGGATATACTCACGCACGCGCCCGCCTCCTTAGCTCAGTGGTAGAGCAACGCTCTTGTAAAGCGTAGGTCGTCGGTTCAATCCCGACAGGGGGCTCAACGAACACTCTGGCCGGAGCGGATTTCGCCGTTCCAGCCAGGGTGTTTCTCGTATCCCTGATCGTCACATCGCCTCGCTCGCTGGGTGGATCTGCCTCGCAGCTTTCCACGCCCGTGCGCGGCCGTGCATCCGGGGCTGATCGTCGATGGTGAAGCTGCAGATGAAGGTGGCGGACGTCGCCGTCGCCGTCGACCACGAGGGCCGTCGCGAGCTCGCTCAGTAGGCGACGAACAGATCGGCGCGCAGCTCGGCGGCCGGGGTGACCGACGGGTCGGTCACGTAGACCTCCGCGATCAGTCTGGGCTCGCCGAGGTCGCGGGCGGTGAAGTCGTCGATCAGCCGCTGCCAGCTCTCCCCGAGGGTGTCGTAGCCGCCGAGATGACTCAGGGCGATGGCCTTGCCCGCCGGGAACGTGCTCGCGGTGAAACCGTCGGGAACCACGGCCACCGGGAACCCGATCTCCAGGTCGAACCAGCCGTCGGGAATTCCCGAATAGACGGCGTACCCGGGGCCGATCGGGCCGGCCGCGGCGAGGCCGGTGTAACCGGCGTCGAAGATGGACGGCAGGTCGGCCATGGTCACCGCTTCGGAGAACTCGGTCACCGTGGTGACGCCCTCCGGCAGATCGACCGGGGTCGGGGTGGTGAAGGGGTCGTCGCGCAGAATCAGGGGGACGCTCATGCCCTCACGGTAGTGCCGATCAGCCCTTCGGTCATCCCCCGAGACCGGCTCAGTCCTTCAGATTGGCGGCGAGCCAATCGACGGTCTGCATGCCGAGCAGATCGGTGCCCCAGCCGTACAGGTCGGTGATGAACTTGACCATGCTGCAGTCGGTCGGCTGGTAGTCGACCTTCGCGTCGCGCCCCCGCCACGCCTTGGCGAGCTTGCGCGAATCGGCGGCCGGCACCAGCGACATCGGGGAGTCGTCGGCGGCGCAGGAGGCGATCAGCGTCCGGTTGCCCTCGGCCGGTGTGCCCTTGCCGAGCAGATTGTCGCGGTAGGCGTGCTGGAAGTCCGGGATGTCCGCGGGAGCCTTGCCGTTGAACAGCGTGTGCAGCGGCACCATCGGCATCGTGAAGTAGGCCGGGGTCTGGCACTGGGTGCGGTAGTAGTCGGCGACGGCCTTGCCGGCGTCGTTGAGCTTGTCGTCGACCTTCATCTCCGGATAGTGCGGTTCCAGCCCCAGGAGGGTGGCCATGGCGAATCCCGAGCCCACCGAGCCGTCGGCGGTGCGGATGAAGTTCTTGTAGTCGACCACCATGCCCTCGAGCACCGTCGCCCGGATGTTCAGCTCCGGCGCGTACTGCTCGTGGAGCTCGGAGGCGAAGCCGATCCCGACGCCGCCGCCGGCGATGCCGAACAGGCCGACCGGGGCATCCTTCGACAACCCGATCTCCTCGCGGCCCATCGTGGCGCGCAGACCGTCGAGGGTGGTCATGGCGTTGTACTTGCCGGCGAAGACGCCGTGCGGGCTCATGTCGCCGTTGTTGCCGACGTCCGAGATCACCACGGCGTAGCCCTTGCCGAACAGCTGGGCCAGCGGGCCGAGTGCCGACCACGAGGCGCCGTCCATGGGGTCGGCGCCGGTCCACATCGCCGACGGATGACAGTTGCCGCCGACGCTGTCGTTGGCCATCTGATAGCCGATCACCTTGCGGTCGGCGTTGTTCTCACCGTCCCGCGGGATCATGACGATGCCGGTGGAGATGTCGCGGCGGCCCTGCAGGTCCGTGGTGACGAACATCGTCTTCCACGCGTCCAGGTCGGCCGGGCGCACGCCGGTGAACTGGACGGCGACCTTCTTGGCGCGCAGCAGCGTGCCGGGCTGGTCCGAGTCCTTCAGCGCCGGCTCGTCGTAGAACGGGTCGTCGCCGCGCAGCGGTTCGACGATCTGGTCCGGGGTGGCGAGCTCGCCCTTCTGCAGGGCGCCGACGACGTATCCGTTGAACACCTCGTCCAGGCCGGGAGTGCGGTTGGGGGCGGCGGCCGACGGCGCGGCCACCGCACCGAGAGTCACGGCGGTCGCGCACAGCGCGGTCAGTGCGGTCACCATGCCGCGTTTCCCTGATAGGCGGCTCATCGGTAGGCGTTTCACTGGTAAGTCACCTTCATCGTCTCCAGGGCGGACTGCAGGGTGGGCGCGATGTTCCAGATCGGCCGATGGCTTTCGAACTGCTGCTCGTAGGGCACCCGAAGCTGGGCGCGGAGGGTGCCCCAATGGTTGTCGACCAGGTCCTTGTACTTGGGCAGCAGCTGGGAGGTGATGTAGTCCCAGCGTTCGGGGTACACCGACCAGTTCCAGGAGGCCAGCGGCAGCGTCAGGGTCGCGGTTCGCCCGTCGGCGGCGGTGCCCGAGACCTCCAGCGGCCGGTACGACCGCGGAGGCAGCACCCCGGCCACCGACGGTGAACCGGCGACAGTGGTGGCGTAGGTCAGGGCCTCGCCGACGTCGCCCTTGTAGGCGCGGACGGCGTCCCACTGGTCCTTGATCACCTCTCCCTGCTCGCGCTGCAGCAGGCGGGCGTTGCCGGCCGCTACGGCCGCGGGCTCGAGGGAGGCGATCTGCTCCCAGGCGTGCAGGATCTCGTCGTCGATCAGGTCGGCCGAACGCATCTCACGCAGCGCCTCCAGGCCGCCGCGGACATAGGCGCGGTGCTGCGGCATCAGGTCGGTGAAGATGTTCTTCTGCATAACCAGGATCTCGCCTTGTACCGCACGCAGATCGTCGGCCGAGATCACTGCGCCCACCCGGGCCAGGGCGCGCAGCCCCGACGGGAGCTCGTCGACGAAGACCGGTCCGAGCGTGCGGTTGGTCTCGGTGACGATCGCGTTGGCGACGGGCTGCAGCCGGGCGATCTCGTACACGTTGGTCGCGAGCTCGAAGTCGGCCAGCCCGCCGCCGAAGTCGGCACCGACCATGCCCGCCATGCCCGCCCACTGCAGTTCGCGATGCGCCAGTTGCAGGTCTTCGTAGTAGCGGTACGACCTGATCAGGTTGCCGCGGTTGGCGGAGACGCCGGCGCGCGGATTCCAGGACGCCAGGTCGATGCCGGCGGCGCGCGTGGTGTCGGCCAGCCAGTACTGGAGCAACAGGGCGCGGTACGACGACGGGGCGACACCGGTCTGCCGGGCCTGATCCACGAGTCGCTTCAGCGTGGGGACGTCGGTGGGGAGCTTCGGATGGATGCCGCCGGGACCGTGGGCGGCATCGCGATTGACCGTCGGCAGATTCAGGTACTGCTGCAGCGGGCCGGCGGCCGCGGCCGGCGCGGCGAGGTCGGTGCCGCCGCCCACTGCGCCCCCGAGGGTCAGTGCGGCAGCCAGGGTGAGTGCCGCGGCCCGGAGCAGTCCGGGACGGCGGCTGACCGTGGAACGGGTCATGTCGGTTCCTTCTCTTCTGGCGCTGCGCGCCCGGACGGTGGGCGGATCGCAGAACTGTGGCCCGGCGAGATTGAGACAATGTGTGCGAAGTGTCCAATTGCCGGAATGGGAGCAGTGGATCACACGACAACACGCGTTGTCACGAAACGGCTGCTGCGTGGTGACGATCGGGTAACGCAGTGGGGTCGGAGAATCTGCTGGTCACCGCACGTTCTCGGTTCGAGTGCAACCCTGTCGGCCCGACGTCGATCCGAGAGATACCTCCACATACGGCACAAAAGTGATTGATCGCACTCCCGTGAGGAGCCGACCGGATTCCGGCACACTGGTCAGAGTGAGCGATGAGGCGGTAACGGTCGAAACGAGCTTCGGCCCGGTGCGTGGAGAACGCGGTGCCGAGGTGGATGTGTGGCGCGGGGTGCCCTTCGCCGCGCCTCCGGTCGGTGACCTTCGCTGGCGCCGGGCGCGGGACCCGCAGCCGTGGACCGAGCCCCGCGAGGCGACGGCCTTCGGCCACGTCTGCCCGCAACCGGCGATGCCGGTGATCGACCTGGGACCGGGGACGTCGCAGAGCGAGGACTGCCTGTACCTGAACATCTGGTCGCCGGCCGGCGCCGCGCAGTCGGGCGCGCGGCGCCCGGTCCTGGTGTGGATACACGGCGGGGCGTACATCTGCGGTTCGGGTAGTCAGCCGCTGTACGACGGCACCGCCCTGGTCCGCACCTCCGCCGAGGAGGGCCTGCCGGCCATGGTCGTCACCATCAACTACCGGATGGGTGCTTTCGGCTTCGCCGAATGGGGTGACCTGCCCGGGGCCGACCGAGAGTTCGACAGCAACTGCGGGATCTCCGACGTGCTGCAGGCGCTGCGCTGGGTGCAGGCGAATATCGAGCGCTTCGGCGGTGACCCCGATCAGGTGACCGTGTTCGGCGAATCCGCCGGCGGCGGCATCGTCACCACCCTGCTGACCGTCCCGGCTGCGAAGGGGCTGTTCGCCCGCGCCATCGCGCAGAGCTCGCCGGCCACCAGCATCTACGACCGCGAGCGCGGCGGCCGCCACTCCGGCATGCTGCTGACCGAGCTCGGGGCCCCCGCGGACGCCACCGCCGAGGCCGTCCGGAGACTTCCCACGCAAGCGCTGATCTCGGCCGGCACCCGCGTCTTCAATCAGGTCCCGATCACCTATCCGGGCACCATCGCGTTCACCCCGGCCGTCGACGGCGATCTGGTGCCCCGCGATCCGCTGAGTGCCATCCGTGACGGTGAAGCCCACGACGTGCCGCTGCTGATCGGCACCAACCGGGACGAGACCTCCCTGTTCAAATGGATGAAGGCGCCGCTCATGCCGGTCACCCAGGAACAGGTCGATGCCATGTTCGAGCTGATCGCGCAGGAACAGCCCGAGATCGCGATCCCCGCCGACGAGGCCGTCGCCGACGCCTATCCGGCCACCACCCGCAGCCTGGGCAAGAGCAGCGCCAAGTCGATGGGAATCTCCCGCGACCTCGCCTTCCGCATGCCTGCGGTGTGGATCGCCGAGGCGCACAGCCGCCGCGCGCCGGTGTATCTGTATCGCTACGACTGGGCCACCCCGCTGTTCCGCGTCCTGGGCGTCGGCGCCACCCATGCGACCGAACTCCCGTACGTGTGGGGCAACCCGGCGTCGACCAAGCTCGACATCAGCTACCGTCTCGGCGGTCGGCGCACCGGAGCCAAGGTGCAGCGCCGGATGCAGCAGCGCTGGCTGGGCTTCGCTGCCGGCCGCGATCCGGACTCGGCGGAGTCGCCGGCCAGGTGGCGGCCCTACACCACGGACGACCAGCATTCGCTGCTGATCGGCGCGGACGACACCGCGGTCACCGAACTGGACCGGAACCTGCTGCGCGCCTGGGGCGCGGAAGTGCTGAGCTTCCGGTGAGCGGGGCACCGGTGCAGCGGCTGCAGGCGTCCGGGCTGCACGACGGCGGCTTCGCTCACGTGTCGGTGGTGGCACCCGGATCGACGGTATTCACCGCCGGGATCTCGCCGCTCGACAAGAACGGCGAACTGGTCCTCCCCGGCGACGCCTTGGCCCAGACGCGTCGCTGCCTGGAAGCTCTGGCCGAGGTCCTCGCCGAGGCGGGCGCGGGCCCGGAGACCGTGGCCAGGCTGACCGTCTACGTCGTCACCGACAGCAACGACGTGCTAGGGCAGGTCTGGCGGATAGTCGACGACTGGTTCGCCGTCACCCCGGCCGCGATCGTCCTCGGCGTGCAGGTGCTGCCCTACCCGGGACAGGTCGTAGAAGTGGAAGCCGTTGCGGCCGCACGTCTCTGACGACCAGCGACGGGCGCGCCTGCTGCGCAGGCAACTGCTCGATCCGACCGCCCCGGACTCCCCGGAGGAGCTGGTCGACACCGTCGTGGGGTTGCACGCCACGACGGCGTCGACCGTCCACCTGTCCGCATGGGCACGCGACCCGCGGCTGCGACCGGAGCGGCTGGAACAGGCCATGTACACCGATCGTTCCCTGGTGAAGCAGTTGGCCATGCGCCGCACCCTGTTCGTGCTCACGCGGCCCCTGCTGGCCGCCGCCGTGGGCGCCGTCGGCGCCCGGGTGGCGGCCTCCGAGCGCACCAACCTGTTGCGTGATCTGCGTCGTGACGGCCCCGGCGATCCGGAGGGCTGGCTCGCCGCGGCCTGCGAGGCGGTGGTGGAGACCCTCGACGGCGCCACCTGCAGCACGTCGGAGCTGCGTGCCGCGCTGCCCGAGTTCGATCGCACCGTCGAGATCTCACCGGGCAAGTCGTACGGCGGCCCCTCGCCGCTGTTGCCCCGCGTGGTCAACCATCTGGCCGCGCGCGGGGAAGTGGTCCGCGGCGCGAGCACCGCGCCCTGGCATCAGGCCCGCAACACCTGGACGGCGATGCGCACATGGCTGGGCGAAGATCTCGAGCCGCTCGACCCGCACGACGGCCACGTCGACATGGTCCGGCGCTGGCTGCAGGCCTACGGTCCGGGGACGGAGGCCGATCTGGTCTGGTGGCTCGGTTCCACCAAGACCGCGGTGCGCAAAGCCCTCGCCGCGCTGGAGGCGGTGGAGGTGGAGCTGGACTCCGGCGCGGTCGGTTACCTGCTGCCCGGCGATCTGGACGACGTCGAACCGGTGGCGCCGCGGGCGCTGCTGCTGCCGGCGCTGGACCCCACGACGATGGGCTACATCGAGCGCGGCTTCTATCTCGGCGACCACGCCGGTCAGATCTTCGACAGCACCGGCAACGGCGGGCAGACCGCGTGGTGGGACGGACGCATCGTGGGCGGCTGGGTGCAGCGCCCGGACGCGCAGGGCGTCGAGGTGGTGCTGCTCGAGGACCTCCCGCGCGCCGGACGGACAGCACTCGACGAGCGCGCCGGCGAACTTTCGGCCTGGCTGGGGGACGACCGCCCGGTCGCCGGCTTCCCGTCACCGCTGATGCGCGCGGCGCTGCGCGGCGAGCGCCCCGGTGCACAGTGACCTCACAGGAAACCTCCAGACAGTTCCCCGGTGCCCGGTAGACACTGGTGCCCATGAGTGCTGCCCAGCCTGATCGGCCCGCGAAGGTTCTCGTCGTCGACGACGAGGAGAACATCCGCGAACTGTTGTCCGTCTCGCTCAAGTTCCAGGGGTACGAGGTGACCGCTGCCAAGGACGGCCCCAACGCCGTCGACCTGGCGCGGTCGGTGCGCCCCGACGTGGTGGTGCTCGACGTGATGATGCCGGGCATGGACGGCTACGGGGTGCTGCGCCGGTTGCGGGCCGACGGCATCGAGGCCCCGGCCCTGTTCCTGTCCGCGCGGGACACGGTGGAAGACAAGGTGACCGGGCTGACCATCGGCGGCGACGACTACGTCACCAAGCCGTTCAGTCTGGAAGAGGTGATCGCGCGGCTCGAGGTCCTGTTGCGGCGCAGCGGATTCGGCGACGTCGGAGCCGACCCGACCCGTATCCGGTTCGCCGATCTGGAACTGGACGACGAAACGCACGAGGTGTTCAAGAACGGTGAACTGGTGGCGCTCTCGCCGACCGAGTTCACGCTGCTGCGCTACTTCATGGTGAACGCGGGCACCGTGCTGTCCAAGCCGCGGATCCTCGACCACGTCTGGAACTACGACTTCGGCGGCGAAGTGAACGTCGTCGAATCCTATGTCTCATACCTGCGCCGCAAGATCGACACCGGAGACAAGCGGCTCATTCACACCCTGCGCGGCGTCGGGTACGTGATGCGCGAACCCCGGGGCTGACCCGTGAACCGACACCCGGCCACCGCACCGCCGGCCGCCGCACCCGCGCGGCGGGGCATCCCGCTGCGCATCTCGCTGGTGGTGCTCACCCTGGCGCTGGTGACGGTGGGGCTGATCGCCTCCGGACTCGCGGTGACCTCGGCCATGCGCAGCGACCTGATCAACCGCGTCGACACCGGCCTCGTCGAGGCCACCAACACCTGGGCCCGGCCCGGGCACGGCCCGCTGGACGGCGAACCGGGCCGCGGACCCGCACCCGGTCCCCGCAGACCGCCGTCGAACTTCTTCGTCCAGGTCGACAACGGTGTGGTCAGCCAGACCACCAGCGACTACGACTGGTCGCCCGACCTGTCCGGTCTGCCGGCCGAGAACTCGGGCCCGCGCACGGTGCAGTCGGAGGGGGCCGGCCCGGACTGGCGCGTGATCAAACGGACCTACGGCAGCAACAGCGTGGTGGTGGCGACCCCGCTGAAGGACGTCGACGCCACCCTGAGCCGTCTGATCTGGCTGCAGGTCGGGATCGGCGTGCTGGTGGTGCTCGCGCTCGGTGCGGCCGGCTATCTGCTGGTGAGGTCGTCGCTGCGGCCGCTGCGGCAGGTGGAGGAGACCGCGCACGCGATCGCCGAGGGCGACCTGAATCGCCGCGTGCCGGATCTGCGACAGGGCACCGAAGTCGGCAGCCTCGCGACCTCGCTCAACGGCATGCTCGGCCAGATCCAGCGGGCTTTCGCCGCTACCGAGGCCTCCGAGCAGCAGGCCCGGGCCTCGGAGGAGCGCATGCGGCGCTTCGTCGCCGATGCCTCGCACGAACTGCGGACCCCGCTGACCTCCATCAAGGGCTTCGCGGACCTGATCCGCGGCGGCATGACACCCGATCCGGCCGACGGCGTCGCCCGTATCTCCTCCGAGGCCGACCGGATGAGCCTGCTGGTGGAAGACCTGCTGATGCTGGCGCGACTGGACGCGCACCGGCCGCTGGCGAAGGCGCCGGTGGAGCTGCCCATGCTGGTGGAGGATGCGGTGGCCGCCGCCCGGGCCGGCGCCGGCGGGCGGCAGATCATCGTCGCCGAAGGCGCCCCCGGTCCCGGCCCGGTGGTGGACGGGGACGCGGGGCGGCTCACGCAGGTGCTGCGCAATCTGATCGGCAACGCGATCGTGCACACCCCACCGGAGACGCCGATCACCGTGGCCGTCTCGGCCGAAGGGGAGTGGGCGCGCGTCGAGGTGATCGACCGGGGACCGGGCCTGTCCGCGGACGAGGCCGCCCGCGTCTTCGAGCGCTTCTACCGGGGCGACGAGTCCCGTCACCGGGAGAGCGCCGCGGCCGGCAGCGGGCTGGGTCTGTCGATCGTGGCCGCCCTGGTCCAGGCGCACGGCGGCACCTGCGGCGTCGACTCGGCGCCGGGGGAGGGCGCGTGCTTCTGGTTCGTGCTGCCGCGGCTCGACGCCCGCGACTAGAGTCGGCCCCATGGCAACGATTTTCACCAAGATCATCAATGGGGAACTGCCCGGTCGTTTCGTCTGGAAGGACGGCCAGTCGGTGGGCTTCCTGACCATCAATCCGGTCACGCCGGGGCACGTCCTGGTGGTTCCGCGCAAGGAGATCGACCACTGGGAGCAGATCGACACGCCCACCTTCACGCACCTGAGCGATGTCTGCCAGAAGATCGGCCGGGCGGTCAAGAACGCCTACGACGCGCCGCGCATGGGCCTGCTGATCGCCGGCCTGGAGGTGCCGCATCTGCACCTGCACGTCTTCCCGGCGTGGTCGGAGGAACTGTTCGATCTGCGCGAGGCGGAGACCGATCCGGACCCGGCCGTCCTGGACGAGTCGGCGCGCCGCATCCGCGCCTCCCTGCGGGCGATGGGCTACCAGGAGAACGTGCCCGACGAGCCCGGCCGCTGAGCCCGCCCGGTCACCACTGCGCCTGCAGGTCCCGGTTCTGTCCGAGCAGGCGGACCTGCGCGACCACGCCGATGATCGCGAATCCGGCGTAGAGCACCCACCACCACCAGTGCTCGGCGACGGTCGCGGTGACCTGATCGCCGGCGACGTCGGTGGTGCGGATGGTGTCGCTGAGGAACATCATTCCGGCCACGATCGCGGTGGAGCCGCCGAGCGCGCTGAGCACCACCAGGAGCACGGCGGGCAGGTTCACCGCAAGGGTCGCCCAGGCCAGCAGCGCACCGCAGATCACGCCGACGCCGATGATGACCCAGCTCCAGTCGACGCCGAAGGCCGCCATGAGCGCGGTGCCGAGAGCGAAACCGATCGAGACCATGGCCAGCAGGATCGCCACCGCGTAGAAGAGGTAGGCCAGCACGGCGAACAGAATCGCCACCGCGATGCCGACGATCCAGCCGAGCGGAGTGCTCAGGTAGGCGTCGTGGCCGATCCCCGCGACCAGTCCGGCTCCCAGGTTGAACCCGGCGAAGGCGCCCCAGACCGCGATGACGACGCGCATCGCCACCACGCCCCAGAAGCAGAAGACAGCGCCGACGATGACGGCGATGAGCCCGATCGCGATGCTGGACATGGGCTGATGGTACGCAGAATGCGCGTGGACCGGGGGCGATGAGTCAGACGGTTCTCGTGGATCAGACGCTCTGGTGGATCAGCAGCGGGAGCACCGCGCCGGCACCGGCCTCGGCCAGTGCTGCGGCGGCCAGCGTGATCGGCCACGTGGACGTGGTCTCGTCGATCACCAGGAGGACGCTCGCCCCGCCGAACGCCGGCGCCGGCCCCAGCCGGTCTCGCCAGTGCACGGCCTCGGCGGCGCCGTTGGCGTCCCGGCCCGGTCCCGGACCGGGAGTCACCGGGAAGTCGGTGCCCTCGCGGCGGCCGACGGCGCGCAGGCGGGCGGCCAGATCGGTGGCGATGCCGGTGCCCAGATCCAGGGCGCAGATCAGGTCGGGCCGGATGCCGGCGCGGCCCCAATCCGCCAGCACCGCCACCGCCGCCTGGGTGAGCTCGTCGCGGGCGGCGTCGTCGCCGGTGCGTGCGGCGGCCAGCGTGTCGCCCCACTGCGGGGCGTCGGCGAAGGCCAGCACCCGGCCCGGCTCGGCCAGCTGTCCGGCCGGGATCCGGCCGCGGCTGCCGAAGGCGCCGCCCGGCCACATCTTGCGCGGCTCTAGCAGTTGCGCCTGCCTGCGCAGCGCCGCCGAGATGGCGCCCAGCGCGGGACCCGGCACCGCTGCCGCCAGGCCGGGAGTCAGCTCGCCGCGGCAGACGCTGCACCGGCCGCAATCGGCGGCCAGCGGATCGTCGAGGGCCTGCGTGAGCAGCTTCATCAGGCAGTCGCGACCGCCGATGTAGCTGCGCATGATGTCGGCCTCGCGCCGGCGCACCGCCAGCACACCCGCATAATGCTCGGCGTCGTAGGTCCAGCCCCGGCCGGTCAGCACCCAGCCGTCCGCGGTGCGGTCGACGGCCCCGTCCACCGCCAGTTGTTTGCACATCAATTCCACGCGGGTGCGGCGCATACCGGTGCGCGCCTCCAGCTGCGGCACGGAGACCGGCCCGCCGGCCTCCTCCATCGCCGCCAGCAGACGTTCCATGCGTGCCGGGTCGGGGATGGTCGCGGTGGCGAAGTACTCCCAGACCGCCTCGTCCATCGCCGAGGCCAGCAGCACCACGACCGCCTCGTCCAGGGCGCGTCCGGCACGGCCCACCTGCTGGTAGTACGACACCGGCGAGGGTGGGGCGCCCACGTGCACCACGAAGCCCAGATCCGGCTTGTCGAAACCCATACCCAGCGCCGAGGTCGCCACCAGCGACTTGACCCGGTTGGCGAGCAGGTCGTCCTCCAGCCGGTGTCGCTCGTCCGCCGACAGCTGGCCGGTGTAGGCGGCCACCGGGTAGTCGTCACCGTGCAGTGCCTTGACGGCGGTCACCAGCCGGTCGGCGTCGGCGACGGTCAGCACGTAGACGATGCCCGAGCCGGGCAGTGCGGGCAGCTGATCGGCCACCCAGCCGTATCGTTCGATCGGCGACAGACCGTCGATCACGTTGAGGTGCAACGATTTCCGGGCGAGGGGGCCGCGCAGCACCAGCGTGTTCCCGGCGCCCAGCTGGGTCGCGACGTCGTCGGTGACGCGGGCGTTGGCGGTAGCGGTGGTGGCCAGCACCGAAGTCTGCGGGTTCAGCTGCTGCAGCACGTCGGCCACCCGCCGGTAGTCGGGCCGGAAGTCGTGCCCCCAGTCCGAGATGGCGTGCGCCTCGTCGATCACCACCAGCCCCAGTCGCCCGGCGAGCGCGTCCAGGACCCGGCGGCCGAAACCCGGATTGGCCAGCCGCTCGGGGGAGACCAGGAGGACGTCCAGATCCCCGGCGGCCAGGTCGGCCTCGATCGTCGACCACTCGTCGATGTTCGACGAGTTCAGGGTCGCCGCCCGCAGACCGCCGCGGGTGGCAGCCGCCACCTGATCGCGCATCAGCGACAGCAGCGGCGAGACGATCAGTGTCGGCCCGCCGCCGGCCGCCCGCAGCACGGCCGTGGCCGCCCAGTACACCGCCGACTTTCCCCAGCCGGTCGCCTGCACCACCAGAGCGCGCGAACCCGGCGTGGCGAGAGTGGCCACCGCCGTCTCCTGATCGGGGCGCAACCGGGCCTGCGGGCCGGCGAGTGCGGTGATCACCCGGTCGGCCACCTCGCGCTGGGACGGGTTCAGCTGAATCTCCGGTGACATGCCCCGAATCTAGGGCATCCCCGCGACATCGCCGCCTCCGTCGTTCACAGGGACCTCCCAGCGACGCTCCAGGGACGCCGGAGGTGTGGACAACAGGCTGTGGGTCATGACGATCACCACCGATCCGGAAGCGGCACGCCACGCCGCCGACCTCGCTCCAGCTCCGCTGCTCGACGTCGTGGTTCCGGTCTACAACGAGGAAGCCGATCTCGAGCGATCGGTGCGGCGCCTCCACGACTATCTGGTCACCGAGCTGCCCTACTCGGCGCGCATCACCATCGCCGACAATGCCAGCACCGACGCGACCCTGCGGATCGGGCAGCGACTGGCCGCCGAGTTCGGCGACGTCCGGGCGGTCCACCTGGACGAGAAGGGCCGCGGCCGGGCGCTCAACCGGGTGTGGCGGGAGAGTGACGCGCAGATCGTCGCCTACTGCGACGTGGACCTGTCGACCGACCTGAACGCCCTGATGCCGCTGATCGCGCCACTGATCTCCGGGCACTCCGACGTCGCCATCGGCACCCGGCTGAACCGGGCCTCCCAGGTGACGCGCGGTCCCAAGCGCGAGTTCATCTCCCGCAGCTACAACCTGCTCCTGCGAGTCGCGATGCGCGCGCACTTCTCCGACGCCCAATGCGGTTTCAAGGCCATGCGCGCCGACGTCGCCCGCCAGCTGCTGCCCCACGTCGAGGACACCGGCTGGTTCTTCGACACCGAGTTGCTGGTGCTGGCCGAGCGGATCGGGCTGCGCATCGCGAGGTCCCGGTGGACTGGGTCGACGACCCGGACAGCTCTGTCGACATCGTCCCCACCGCCGTTGCCGACCTGAAGGGCTGCGCCCGCGTCGGCTGGGCTCTGGCCGGCGGCCGGCTGCCCATCGATCAGCTGCGCCGCAACGTGGGCCGGGAACGCGACAACGGCCCGGAGCTGGCCGGGGTGCCCGCCGGGATGGCCGGACAGGTGATCCGGTTCGTCACCGTCGGCGTCGCCTCGACCCTCGCCTTCGCGTTGCTGTACCTGCTGCTGCACACCTACGTCGGTGCGCAGACGGCCAATTTCCTGGCTCTGGCGATCACCGCGGTCGCCAACACCGCGGCCAACCGGCGCTTCACCTTCGGGGTGCGCGGCCGCGCGGGCATAGTCCGTCACCACTTGTTCGGGTGGGGCGTCTTCCTGTTCGGCTGGGCCGTCACCGCGGGTTCGCTGGTCGGACTGCACGCGGTCCTGACCACCTGGCCCGATCTGGTCTCCGGTTCCACCCGGGGCCTGGAGCTCGCTGTCCTCATCGTTGCGAACCTCGTCGCGACGGCCACTCGTTTCGTCGGACTGCGCTGGATCTTTGTGCGGCGAAACCATACTCAGGAGGTCGGTGCATGACCACCGCCATCACCAAGGAGGCCGCCCCCGACTCGGGGGCGGCACCCGACCGTCGTCGCCAGTGGATCGAACGCGGCAGCCTGGCGCTGCTGCTGATCGGCACGCTGGTGGCCTATCTCTGCAATCTGTCGGCCAACGGCTGGGCCAACTCCTTCTACACCGCCGCCATCCAGGCCGGTTCGGAGTCGTGGAAGGCCTGGTTCTTCGGCTCCTCGGACATGGCGAACTCGATCACCGTCGACAAACCGCCTGCGTCCCTGTGGATTCCGGGCCTTTCGGTGCGCGTCTTCGGGCTCAACTCGTGGTCGCTGCTGGTGCCGCAGGTGCTGATGGGTGTGTTCTCGGTGTGGTTGCTGTACGCCATCATCCGTCGCTGGTTCGGCCACTGGGCCGGGATCGGGGCGGGTCTGGTGCTGGCGGCGACGCCGGTCGCGGCCCTGATGTTCCGCTTCAACAACCCCGAGGCGCTGCTG
This sequence comes from Gordonia caeni, assembly GCF_039537105.1. Taxonomy (NCBI): domain Bacteria; kingdom Bacillati; phylum Actinomycetota; class Actinomycetes; order Mycobacteriales; family Gordoniaceae; genus Gordonia; species Gordonia caeni. The sequence goes on along the minus strand of NZ_BAAAZW010000013.1, from coordinate 2,967 downwards.
ATCCTGCTGATGCTGGCGAGTGTCTGGGCCACCATGAAGGGCATCGAGACCGGCCGGTGGCGCCCGATGGTGCTGGCCGGAGTGGCCGTCGGTTTCGGCTTCCTCACCAAGCAGTTGCAGGTCTTCCTGATCCTGCCGGCGCTCGTGGTCGCGTTCTTCGCCTTCGCGCCGGGCACCTGGCTGCGACGCACCGGTCAGCTCTTCGCCGCGTTGGGCGCCATGATCGTCAGCGCCGGCTGGTGGATCCTGGCCGTCGAACTGTGGCCGGCGGATTCGCGGCCGTACATCGGCGGTTCGCAGAACAACTCGATCCTGGAACTGACCCTGGGGTACAACGGCTTCGGCCGGCTCAACGGCAACGAGACCGGCTCGGTGGTGCCCGGTGGCGGTGGTGACGCCGGCGCGGGTGCGAGCTACTTCGGCGGCTACTTCGGTGGGGGCGGCCCCGGTGGCGGACCCGGCGGTGGCGCCGGCGGCGGCATGTGGGGCGAGACCGGATTCTGGCGGATGTTCACCGCCGAGCAGGGAGGTCAGATCGCCTGGCTCATCCCGACCGCACTGATCTTCGCCGTCGCGGCGCTGACCCTGATCGGCCGTGCCCCGCGCACCGATCGGCGGCGGGCCACCCTGGTCGTGTTCGGGATCTGGCTGCTGACCACGATGGTCGTCTTCAGTTACATGCAGGGCATCTTCCACAGCTACTACACCGCGGCCATCGCTCCGGCGCTCGCCGGGCTGATCGCCGCAGCCGCAGCGGTCTGCTGGTCCGAACGGGACAAGCTGTGGGTGGCTCTGGTGCTGGCCGCCGGTTCCTGGACCGCCGCCGTCTGGGCCTTCGTGCTCCTGAATCGCACGCCGGACTTCGTGCCGTGGCTGCGGTGGACGGTCCTGGTGGTCGGGCTGATCGCCGGATCGGCGCTGATCTTCGTCCGCCGGGGCATCGCAGTACGGGCGGTGGCCGGGGCGGCGATCGTCGCCGCCCTCGCCGGACCGGTCGCGTACACCGTCGACACTCTCGCCACCCCGGCGCAGGGCTCCATCATCAGTGCGGGCCCGCAGGTGGCCGGCGGCCACGGCCCGGGCGGCGGTGGTCCCGGTGGCGGCCGGGGCGGCCCGCCCGGCATGCGTGACGGGGGCATGCGTGGTGACGGCGGTACGGGTACCCCGCCGGCCGGCGGGGGACTGCTGAACGGCTCGTCGCCCAGCGAGGAGATCCTCTCCCTGCTGCGTGCGAACGCCGATCAGTACACCTGGGTCGCGGCGGCCATGGGGTCCAACCAGGCCTCCGGGTACCAGATCGAATCGGGTTACTCGGTGATGCCGATCGGCGGCTTCAACGGCACCGATCCGTCGCCCACGCTGGCGCAGTTCAAGCAGTACGTCGACGACGGCGAGATCCACTACTTCATCGGTGGCGGCCGGGGCGGCCCCGGTGGCGGCAGTTCGGAGATCACTGAATGGGTGGAAGCCGAGTTCGACTCGGTGACGGTCGACGGGGTCACCCTGTACGACCTGACCGACCCGAAGTAGCCGGTAGCCCTGGCAGGGCGTGGACCGATTAGGCTGGGCGCGTGCGAGTACTCGTGATCGGCTCGGGCGGCCGCGAACACGCCCTGCTTCTGGGACTGGACCGGGATGCGTCGGTGACCGAACTGCATGCGGCGCCGGGTAACGCCGGCACCGCGGCGGTGGCCACCAATCATGCCGTCGACGTCGCCTCCCGCGAGGCCGTCGTCGAGCTCGCCCGCGGGCTCGACGCGGACCTCGTGGTGATCGGTCCGGAGGTCCCGCTGGTGCTCGGCGTCGCCGAAGCCCTGCGGGAAGCCGGGTTCGCGGTCTTCGGCCCCAGTGCGGCCGCCGCGCAGATCGAAGGGTCCAAGGCCTTCGCCAAGGACGTGATGGCCGCGGCCGGTGTGCGCACCGCGCGCGCCGAGGTGGTCGACAGCCCCGCCGTCCTGGACGCCGCGCTGGACCGTTTCGGTCCCACCTGGGTGGTCAAGGACGACGGCCTGGCCGCCGGCAAGGGCGTGGTGGTCACCACCGACCGCGCCGCCGCGCGGGTGCACGCCGCCGACTGCCTGGAGCACGGGCACCCGGTGCTGTTGGAGAGCTTCCTGGACGGCCCCGAGGTCTCGCTGTTCTGCCTGGTCGACGGCGACACCGTCGTTCCGCTGCTGCCGGCCCAGGACCACAAGCGCGTCGGCGACGGCGACCAGGGTCCGAACACCGGCGGCATGGGTGCCTACACCCCGCTGCCGTGGCTGCCCGAGGGCAGCGTCGAGCAGATCGTCGACGAGGTCTGCCGTCCCGTCGCCGCCGAGCTCGCGCGCCGCGGCACCCCGTTCTCCGGGCTGCTGTACGCCGGGCTGGCGATGGGCGCCGACGGGCCCGCCGTCGTCGAGTTCAACTGCCGGTTCGGCGATCCGGAGACTCAGGCGGTGCTCGACCTGCTCGAGTCGCCGCTGGGCGAGACGCTCAACGCCGTGGCCACCGGGAAGCTGGCCGAGCTGCCGCCGCTGCGCTGGCACGACGGTGCCGCCGTCGTGGTGGTGCTGGCCGCCGAGAACTACCCGGGCACCCCGCGCACCGGCGACAAGATCACCGGCGCCGGCGGCGAGGGAGTCCTGCACGCCGGCACCAAGCTCGACGCCGACGGCGACGTGGTCTCCTCCGGCGGCCGGGTGTTGTCGGTGGTGGGGCGCGGCGCCGATCTCGGTGCCGCCCGCGCCCAGGCCTACGCACGGCTCGCCGAGGTGAAGCTGCCGGGCTCGCACTTCCGTACCGACATCGGTCAGGCCGCCGAAGAGGGTCGCATCACTCTCTGACCGTCGTGCGCTCCGGAGTCATCGCTGATCGAGCGGAGTCGAGATCACCCGCCCGGAGTGAGGCTGCCTGACGGGCGTGGAGGGAGGATCGGGCTGTTTCGATTTCGTTCTGACGGGGCGCGCTGATGGGGCCGCTGTGGCG
>NZ_BAAAZW010000012.1:0-93363 GCF_039537105.1 Gordonia caeni | reverse complement strand
CTGCACTCGGGTCAGCTCACCGAACGAGTCAACGCACTCTGAAATACGAAGAGCCACTTTGCAACGAGACCCAGCTTGTTCTTACCGACCCCTCGCTGGCCATTTCTACAGCGACCTTCGCGGATTCTATAACGCTCGAGGTCATCACCGATCACCCGATCCCGCAAAGTTGCGAGATGGTCCACCCAAGCCGGCGCGACGTCCACGTCCGCGGCATCGGGGAAGTCAACTAGTGAATCCTTGGTCTCAATCCCGACGTGGTATTCGAAGCGCAAGTCGGCTTCCGACGCGGGCATCCCACGACCGGACACCTGAATCTGCCCGCGCAGATGCCGCGCGTCCTCCATCTGAGGGCTCCAAATCGTAATGGCAGGCATCCCGCTGCCCCCACGCCCGACAAGGACCTCCCACCCACCCCCAAGTTGTTCACGAATCACAGGACTCAGCGATCTGAACACGCGCTCGACAGCGACCTTCTGAGGCGGAAGAGAATCGATATCGGACAGTCTCAGGCGAGACTCGGAGAAGCAGAAAATCACCTCTGACCAGGTCAAAACGCCACTCACCTGGTCACAATAGTCCTCCGCATCGACCGCCTCGAGAACCAGTAAAAAGAGGTCGTCAACGGCCGCCTTCTCCTTCTTGACTTGTATCGCCGTGAGCTGGTGGTCAAGCTTTGCCTCGATCCCTACGGTTCGCCCACCGGCAAGCCGAAGCAGTACGTCGATGTCTGCCGCGCTCTCGCACTCGACGCTTTCGACCCTCGCACCTGCCAAGGCACTGACGCCACTTCGGTCAGACAGTAGCGAAAGAAATTCTGCAGAGGACTGACGGATCTCTGCTGCAAGTGCTCGCGTCAAAATCGGTTCACTTGTAAAAATCAACCCCGTCATGAAAAGACCTCCATGCAGCACGCGCGTATCCAGCAAACACCAATGAGAACGGACTGCTCGATGCGCTACTCGCCGCTAATCTAGACAGGCCCGCCGTCAGATCTTATCCGCTCGATCACTTCTGGCGTGTCCCCCGTGGACCGGTCCGGGTGGTTCTAGAGTCCTGATTGCCCTGTTGAGGGCGGAGAAGGGACGATAGGGATCATGGCGGGACGGAAGCGTCACTCGGCTGAGGACATCGTGCGCAAGTTGCGCCGAGCCGATGAACTGGCGGCCGAGGGCAAGAACGGCGAGGTGATCGCCGCCGACCTCGAGGTGTCGGCGGCCACCTTGTACAACTGGCGCCGCCAGTACGGCGGCATGGACGCTGATGCCGCCAAGGAACTCAAGGAGCTACGCGAGCAGAACGGCCGGCTCAAGCGCCTGCTCGCCGACGCCGAGTTGGAGAAAGACGCGCTGCGGGAGATCGCCAAGGGAAGATTCTGAGCCCGACCGCCAAACGCGCCGCGATCGACATGCTCAAAGACGTGAAGAACATGTCAGAACGTATGGCGTGCAGGGTTGTTGGGCTTTCACGGTCTACCTACGGGCGTCTGCCGTTGGCTCAGACACCGGCCGACCCGGACGCTGGTATGCGTGCACAGCTACGCACCTACGCCCGCAAGCACCCGCGACACGGGTTCCGGCGGGCGTGGGCGCACCTGCGGTTCGACGACGGTATCGAGGTGAACAAGAAGAAGGTGCATCGGCTGTGGACGGAGGAGGGCCTGCAGGTGCGCCGGGCGCCGCGGCGCAAACGAGCCGGGCAATCGTCAGTGCCGATCGTGGCGGCGGATGCGCCGAAGGTGGTGTGGGCATTGGACTTTCAGTTTGACTCGACCGTGGATGGCAAGAAGGTCAAGATCGCATCAATGGTCGATGAACACACCCGGATGTCGTTGCTCAACATCGTGGATCGCTCGATCACCGCCGACCGGTTGGTCGAGGAATTGGAGAAGACCTTCGCGATCTGGGGTGGCCCACCCATGGTGCTACGCATGGACAACGGCCCTGAGTTCATCTCAGAGGCGCTCCAGGCGTTCTGTGCAGGGTCGGTAGGCATCTCCTATATTCCGCCCGGCACGCCGTGGAACAACGGGTTCATCGAATCGTTCAACAACCGGCTTCGCGACGAGTGCCTGAACCGCAACTGCTGGCCCACCCTGCTCGAAGCTCGCGTGGTGATCGACGATTTCAAACACGACCACAACCACCGGCACCGCCACTCGGCGCTGGGCTACCAGACCCCGGCCGAGTACGCTGCCCGATGCACCCACCAGCACCACCCTGTGGGCTGCGAGATCGACTGACCGACAGCTAGAAGAAACTGGCTCTAGAACTGCCTGGACCGGCTATCGGGGACCTGCCAAATCCGTTTGTTGCCTCTTCCAAGTCGAAGTCGGCTCGCAAGCAGTCGAACCAAGCGTTTGTCCGTGGGTTTCCGACCTCGTTGTCTTCGGCCCCGGCGTCAACTCCCCATAGTGCGTATGACCAGCGCTTCAGGACGGTGGTTCGACTCTCACCGTATTGGTCCAGCATGTCGCCGTCGCCAGTGACAAGTGCAAACCCGAGGCGTTCGAAGACGCTCCACTGCTGTTGTAGACGGGAACCGCGGGTGTTGCTGGCGCGAGCCCAGTTCAGGAGCGAACTGTACCTATCGGTGGGAGTTGGGCAGGTCACGAGAGTTCCTGAGGATGATTGTTGGTGCAGCCGGTGGCGGTGCCAGGCCATAGTTGCGGGAGCGAGGGCCCGGCACCGCCGCGTTCAGCTCAGCGACTGGTAGAAGGCGGATTCGAAGTCGAGGTACCTGCCGAAGGATGTGGCGTCCCCGAACGGGAGGATCTGGGTTGCCCAGAAGCCCCCGTATCCATTCTCACGGTCGATCCAGTAGAAGAGGTTCGCCAAACCGGCCCAACCTAACCCGCCTGCGGGTCGGCCGGTTGGGGCCTCCTCGTTGTTGAGCATGAACGGCAGTGACCAGGACTTCGAGACTCCTGGAAAGAATTCGGCGTCGTTCGACAGCTCGGGTATGACACCGGGGAGTGCGGTGACCCGCAGGGTCCCTGTGTGGTTTTGCACCGCGTTCTGTACGGTTTCCGGTTTGAGAACTCGTCCATGTTCGCCCAACCCATCGTTGAGCCACATCCGGATGAACTTCATGTAGTCGGACACCGTGCCGTAGAGACCGTGCCCACCCATGTGGACATCGGGCGGGGAGGGCAACTCGAAGTCCATCGGCGTCAGGGAACCGTCTGCGTTGCGGGCGTGCATCTGCGCGAGTCGGTTGCGGTGATTGTCGTTGAGTTCGAAGCTCATTGCCTCGATGCCGAGCGGCTCGAAGATGCGGGTGGCAAAGACTTCGCCGAGTCGCTGCCCGGTGATTCGTTCGATGACCTGGCCGACCCAGTCGATGTTGGAACCGTACTGCCAGCGTTGCCCGGGATCGAAGAGAAGCGGCGTTGTGAGCGCTTCTTTGGTCGCGGTGATCACGCTGGGCTGGCCGTAGCTGTCTGCGAGCTCACGATAGTTGTCGTCGAAGAAGTCGTAGCCGAATCCCGCTGTATGCGTGAGTAGTTGGCGGGTTGTTACCTGACTCCGAGGCGGTCTGAGTACTGGCCCGGAGCTGCCGATACGCTCGAGTACTTGCAGCTCGTTCAACTCGGGAACGTAGTCGCCCGCAGGGCGATCGAGATCGAGCCGGTTCTCTTCCACCAGCTGTAGTGCGGCGGTCGCAGTGATCGCCTTGGTGGTGGAAAACAGGGCGAACACGTCGTCGGTGGTAATTGCATCACCGTTGCTGTTGCGGCGTCCGGCGGCGTTGGAGTACACGGTACTGTCACGGTCGGTGACCATGGCGACCACGCCTGGGACACCCTGGTCTCCGGCGACTGCGCTATCGAGGGTCGCATCGGCCGACTGCTTGAATGCGGCGGCGTCAAGCCGCCCTACTACTGAAGTCATGACTTACTCCTCTCAGACTGCGGGTCAGCGCAGGTCGAATCCCTTGTAACCGGCGGCGGCGGCCTCTTGTGTGCGCTCGCGATAGGCGCCAACTCCACCGACGTACGACAAGACCCGGCGAGGCTTGCCTGGAACGTTCGATCCCGTGTACCAGGAGTTGGTCTTCGAGATCAGGTTGGCGTCGGCAAGGTCGTCGTGGTGGTCGACCCAATCATCTTGTCCTTGCTGCGTGGGCTCCATGACAGCCTTGCCGTTCTCGCGCAGATGCAGGATTGCACCGGTGATCCACTCCGTCTGCTGCTGAAGGCAGGTCGTCATGTTGCAGAGGGCAGCTGATGGCGCCAGCGGCGCGCCGGTGGTGAAAAGGTTCGGATAGCCGTGGACCATGAGGCCCATTGTGGTGCGAATGTCGCGCGACCAGTCGTCCTTAAGGGAGCGGTTGTCACGGCCTCGAATGTCGATGCGAGTCAACGCACCGGTTCCGGCATCGAAGCCTGTGGCCATGATGATCACGTCCAACTCATGCACGGTGCCGTCCTCAAGCAGAATGCCTTCCGGGACGATGCGGCCAATCGGGTTGTCGCTGACACGGACTGCTTCGACGTTGGGACGGTGGTACACCTCGAGGTAGTCGGTTTCGAGGGGCACTCGGTGGGTGCCGAACCCATAGGCGGAGGGGATCAGCAAGTCCTCTAGTTCAGGATCGTTGAGCCGCGCACGCATCTTGTCCCGGACAAACTCCGAAACCTCCTCGCTAACTTGCTCATCGGAAAAGATCTCAGCGAACGAAGCGAGCCAGAGTTTGAGGGAGCCGTTGTCGTAGTCGGCTTCGAGCCGGGCTCGGCGCTCGGCCGGCGTCAGGTCTCCCCATGCGCTGGTGAAGTCGTACTCGAAACCGGTGAAGGTGTGGGGAAGGGTCTGCCGCAGTTCTTCGAAGCGTTCCTTGTAGCCATCGACCTCGTCCGGGCCGTAGCTGGGGTTCTTCATGGGCAGCACATACTGGGGAGTCCGGATGAACACCTTGAGGTGGTCGACGGTGTCGGCGATCGTCTGAATGACCTGAATACCGGTGGCGCCGTTGCCGATCACACCGACGCGCTTTCCCGAGAGATCGAGCTCTCCCCGTGGCCAACGTGCCGTGTGGAAGATGTCGCCGCGGAAGTCGTCCTGCCCGGCGAAGAGATTCGACATCGGCGCCGACAACATGCCGGTGCACGCGACCACGTACTGGGCATCGATCGTCTCGCCCGTGCTGGTGCTGACCGTCCACCGGCCAGTGTCGTCATTGAAGACCGCCGCTGTGATCGTCGTTTCGAATTGGATGTCCTTGCGGAGGTCGAGCGCGTCGGCAACGTAGTGGAACCACTGCTCGATTTCGGGCTGCTCGGGGAATCGGTGGCTCCAGCTCCAGTTCTTGTACAGATCCTCGCTGAACAGGTACTGGTAGATGTAGGCCTCGGAGTCAAATTTCGCACCGGGGTATCGATTCCAGTACCAGGTGCCTCCGACGTCGGTCGCGGCGTCGTATGCGCGGACCGTGAAGCCCTGTTCTCGTAACTGGTGGAGCTGGTACAGCCCGGCGACTCCAGCGCCGATGATGACTGCGTCGAGACTCTGAGCCGTCATAATTTGCCTCCTCGGTTGACTGTGACTGTGATCACTGTTCAACCTCAGTGTTGGCGTGTCTCAACCGACGTGACGTGTCCCAGTTTGGAACAAAACCTGACGCGACCGGACTCCGGCGGCCGTGTCAAATTGGGACACCCCACCCCCTCTCCAAGTGTTACATCATTCACAAACAAGCTGCGATGCGATCTGCAACACAGGAGACTTCGATGAGTTCATCCACGATGAAGGCGTTCGTCATGCCGGAGGTGGGCAAGACCGCGGTTGTCGACAAGCCAATTCCCGATCCCGGCCCGGACGACGTCATCGTGAAGACGACTCACGCGCTCATCTGCACCTCCGACGTGCACACGGTCGCCGGCGTCCTACCAGTGAACCCGGGCGTCATCCTCGGCCACGAAGCCCTCGGAGTTGTGTACGCAACCGGGTCGAATGTGACAGGTTTCGTGGAGGGTCAGCGCGTGGCGGTCAACGCGATCACTCCGTGTTTCCAGTGCCGCTACTGTCAGACCGGCTACACCAGCCAGTGCGGGGGTCCGCTCGGCGGATACAAGTACACCGCAGTCAATGACGGCAACCTCGCCGAGTATTTTGTGGTGCCACACGCGATGGCGAACCTCGCCCCCATCCCCGATGCGGTGAGCAGCGAAGCGGCCGTTTATGCATGCGACATGCTGTCCACCGGCTTCATGGGCGCCGAGCACTGCCATCTCCGCATCGGAGACTCAGTCGCCATCTTCGCGCAGAGAGCTGTCGGCCTGAGCGCGACGATCGGCGCGACTCTACAGGGCGCCGGCCGCATCTTTGCGGTCGAATCGATTCCCCAACGACAAGCTCTCGCGAAAGCTTTGGGGCCACCGACATTATCGACTACAGCGAGGGAGATGCTGTGGAGCAGATCCTCGCCGCGACCGGCGAGGGTGTCGACGCCGCGATCGAAGCGCTCGGACTCCCCCAAACGTGGGAGGCATGCCTGCGCGTCACGAAGGCGGGCGGGCGAATCTCCAACATCGGCTACCACGGCGAGAACCCGAATCCCCTACAGGTACCGCTCGATGCGTTCGGCTTGGGAATGGCGGACAAGTCAATTCACTCCGGACTCTGCCCAGGCGGCAACGACCGAATGCAGCGGATCTTTGCGGTCCTCGGCACCGGGCGAGTCGATCCCACCTCGATGACCACGCATACGTTCAGCTTCGACGATGTCGAGAGGGGCTTCAAGCTGATGCAGACCAAAGAAGACAACGTGATCAAACCCCTGATCACGTTCTAGCTGACACACGGACCCACCTATCGGAGATCGGGCAGACGGATGAATACACCGGCATCGTCGCGGGCCACACCAAGGCAACGGCTCCGACCCGAGCGTCACCAGCCGCTCAGGTGCCGACACGAGGCTCAATCGACACCGCCGCCGCCGAAGGAATGGCGGAAAGACCTCCCAGCAATGCTGGACTTCTTCCGCACATGGGCTCGGTTCGGCGGCGGTTCCGCCGAGGACATCTTCGTCACCTTCGGAGTGAGCGAACGCGAGTTCTTCCATCGCGTTTGGTCAATCCTCGACGACCGCCCGCCGCCGGCTCTGACCTGGAACTCCGAGTACGCGTCGTGGCGCAGGATCGCCAGAGTCCGGCTCGAGCGGGCGCGCTAGCACAGACAGGGGCTCGGCCGGTCATGCGCAAACACCCGGCCACGCGCCACCTGCGGATGCACAGGATGACCCATACGGGACCGGTGAACCGGGTTGGCACACCTTGGCCGGTCAGGGATCATTGCTAGTTAGATATGTGCTCTGAATCACAGGAGGTGGTTGATTTGACCGATGACCCCGCCAACCGATTTCTGCGCACCGCCGCTGCTCGCGCGGACTTCCTCGAGAACGGCAAACCCGGTGCAGCGGGCGTACCCGACGTTGTTGCCGCGTCTTGGGAGCGCAGCCAGTCGGCGGGTGTCAGCGCGCATCGAGCGGTGCCGAGCTACACCGAAGACATCGACGCATCGTCACGACTGGTGCGCAGTGCCCGGCCGGTGCTCGACCAGCTCGGTGCCGACATCGCGGACATGGCGTTAGTGATTGCGCTCACCGACCATCGCGCCCGATTGATCCAACGCATCGACGTCTCCTCCGGAATGGGTCGCCTGCTCGATCGCGTCGAGTTCGCGCCCGGCTTCACCTACGCCGAAGACACCGTGGGCACCAATGGGGTGGGAACGGCGATCGAATCTGGGCAGGCCATCTCGGTCGTGGGCGCCGAACACTACTCCGAACATCTCCAGCAGTTCGCTTGTACCGGAGCGCCGGTTGTCGATCCCATCACCGGTCGACTCGAGGGAATCCTCGACGTGTCGACAGTCGCGCAGTCCTGGAGCCCACTCATGCACACCCTCGTCAAGTCAGCAGCCAACGACATCGCTCGCAACCTGCTCCTCGACCGCAGCCAGGCTCAGCAGGCACTCTTCGACACCTACCTCCGGACTGACGCTCGTTCCAGCAGACGAGCAGTATTCGGATTCGGCGAGTCGGTCACCATGGCCAATGCTGCGGCCCAGAAACTGTTTTCGCCGAACGAACAACTCGCTATCCGTGATCACATCACATTCATGATCGGCCGACGCAGCCACGTATCCGACACAGTCGTCCTCAGTTCCGGGCAACATGTCAACGTCCACGGCACCCGAATCGTGGCAGGTGGAGTCGCCGCCGGCATCGTCGCGATCGCAGAGTGCACCGAGCAGGAGCTACCTCCGAAGAGGGCTGGCAAGCCTGGGTTCGCTGAAGAGATTCTGCCCAACGTCGCCACCGCAACCGAACACACGCAGTCGATCGTGACTGACATGCGGTCGCGGTCCCGGAGAACGACCAGCCCGGACAGGTCCCCGGCATGGAAGCGCGCCCGTGAGCAACTCGCCGACGCAATCGGCCGGCCCCAAGTGTCGCCTGTCTTGCTGACAGGCGAGGAGGGTACCGGACGCTTCACACTGGCGGTCGAACTATTCCACGCGCTCCATCCCCAAGCACGGAGCATCAGCATCGATCCCAGCGACCTCGCTCACGGCATTGACCCGGAAGGCGGCACACTCGGCGACATCGAGCCCACCAGCTTCACCCTCATCGTCGCCCGTAACATCAACGAACTCGACACAGTTGGCGCGGCAAACCTCGCCCGACTTCTCCACGATGCCGCTCTGCGAACCCGGGCGATCGCCGTCGTGGCCACCACCACCGAGCTAGACCTAGAGCAGCCCGAACCCTTCCACAACGTGCTCTCGCAGTTCGACACTGCCATCGGCGTCCCACCACTTCGGCTACGAACTGAGGACCTGCCTGCCATCGCCATCCGACTCGCTAGCGAGCTCGCGCCCACTCGCCATGTCCGTCTCTCCCGTGCGGCCGAACGGACCATCTGCACCTACGCCTGGCCGGAAAACATACCGCAGCTTCGAAGCGCTCTCGCACACGCCCTGAAGACCCGACCAGTAGGTGAAATTCAAGAAGTCGATCTCCCCCGCTACTGCCACACACGCGATACCGAGCGCCGCCTCAGCCCCGTCGAGATTGCCGAACGAGACGCGATCATCGAGGCTTTGCGCGTCCACCACGGCAATCGCTCCGCTGCGGCCGAGCACGTCGGAATGTCACGCAGCAGCATCTACCGAAAGATCAAGTTCTATAAACTGACCACCTAACCGAGAACGCCCGCAATTCTATATGAGCTGCGATCCAGACGTCACACGCTGCACCGACCAAGCTGTGCTGAGACAGTTCTCCCCCAGATGTTCGCGCGCGGGTAATGCGCGTTACGCCAGGTGGGCAGGCGCGGGCACCCGTCCGGCGCGAATCAACTAACCCCAGCAACCGGTTTGAAAGTGCCGACAGCTTCCGGTTATGTCGCTACGCCCGGCACGGGACATCAGGGCGGGCCCTGCGTGGGCGGTCCTCAGACAAGTTGGTCTACCTCGGCGAGGTGGGGACCGGATTCACCCAGCAACAGCGCCGCGAGATCGCCGTCCAGCTCGCCGCAGTGACCCACCCGGACCATCCGTTCACCACCAGGCACTTCCCTACGAGGGCCGAGGAAACGTAATTGGCGCTCTCGACCGGCATTCGACACACCCCGCGCCAGAGGCCATTTGACCTGTTAACTGCACTTATTCGAGGTTCAATTTAACCACTGATGGAGGCAGTTGAGTTGATGGACGATCTGAGCCGCAGCGTTTCGAGCATCGCGGTGGTCGCCGCGACCACGGCTCGCAAAGAAGAAGGTGCATCGGCTGTGGACGGAGGAGGGCCTGCAGGTGCGCCGGGCGCCGCGGCGCAAACGAGCCGGGCAATCGTCAGTGCCGATCGTGGCGGCGGATGCGCCGAAGGTGGTGTGGGCATTGGACTTTCAGTTTGACTCGACCGTGGATGGCAAGAAGGTCAAGATCGCATCAATGGTCGATGAACACACCCGGATGTCGTTGCTCAACATCGTGGATCGCTCGATCACCGCCGACCGGTTGGTCGAGGAATTGGAGAAGACCTTCGCGATCTGGGGTGGCCCACCCATGGTGCTACGCATGGACAACGGCCCTGAGTTCATCTCAGAGGCGCTCCAGGCGTTCTGTGCAGGGTCGGTAGGCATCTCCTATATTCCGCCCGGCACGCCGTGGAACAACGGGTTCATCGAATCGTTCAACAACCGGCTTCGCGACGAGTGCCTGAACCGCAACTGCTGGCCCACCCTGCTCGAAGCTCGCGTGGTGATCGACGATTTCAAACACGACCACAACCACCGGCACCGCCACTCGGCGCTGGGCTACCAGACCCCGGCCGAGTACGCTGCCCGATGCACCCACCAGCACCACCCTGTGGGCTGCGAGATCGACTGACCGACAGCTAGAAGAAACTGGCTCTAGAACTGCCTGGACCGGCTATCGGGGACCTGCCACTTCGACGGAGCGTGACTGGGCCCGTGGGGAGGGCGTGCGTGGGGGCTGGACGCGCGGCTGTCGAATGTACGCAGCACTTCAACGGTGACGATTATGGCTGCTTATGCGGCAGTGGTGCTGGCGGACAGGATCTGCGAGGCAGAAGCGAGCCGCGTTGCCGGGCAAGCCGGAGCTTGCCCCGCCGGAGCTATCGGCAAGGTCGGGGCACACCGGGACGACCGCCTGAAGGCTGCGAACGCCCGCCGGCGGGGTGGTGCGTAGTGGCTCGCCGGCAGTACACAACCGGTTACCGGTCAATCCTGGTCTCCTACCTCGACGCCCAGCGCGATCGCTGGAACGTGTCTGCGCGTGATAGGGGCGATCAGGTGATCCGGCAGCGATCCGTGGTGAAGCAGGCTACCGGCGCTTGGGGGGAGTCAGCCGGCAATGGTTCGGCAGACACGACATTCTGGGCCCTGCGCGCGACCGATCATCCTGGCGCGGCATTGTTCACACTTCCGTACGGCCTGGCCGGTCTAGTTGCGCTGCGGCCGATGGTCTCGGTGTGGGTTCTCACCGCGGTGATGAACGCCCGGATCGTCTCGGTGGCGCGGTCGCACTCACCCTCGATCACCGGCTGCAGATCCTCTGCGCGTCCGCCGTTCATGAGTTCACTGTGAATCTCGCCTGCCGTCTGAAGACACTTCCATGTAGCCCCCTGCATGAGCGACATCAATTCGGAGAGTGCGTCACCTACGAGTAGTTCCAGCCGCAGCGCGAGGATCGCTAACTTCGCGTGATCGTTGTGGACTTGACGTTGGGTTCTCTCGCCGCGTGGCCATGTGCCGCAACCGCCGGACATGGCGACGACCTGCTGGGCGGTCTCGGTGATCGTGTTCGTCAGGTCCGTCAACGACTCGCGCTGCCACCGCACGAACTCGCGGGCGTCGGCTGCGGTGATCGCGGCCCGGTTCGTGTTATTGCTCTTGATCACTCCGGCGAACGCGGCAACGGCGACGACGCAGGAGCCGAGGAACGGCAGCCATGCGACCAGGAAGGACACGGTGACTATCGGCAGACCGTGAAGGCGTCGACCCCGGCCGGCGGCCTCGCCAGGCGTGTCCGGCTGTCGAAGGTCAGGTGTGTGTCGCTGACCGCGGTGACCGTGCGCCAGACACCGTTCGTCTTGACCTGATCACCGACGCGAATCTCACTAAACCGGGCCGACCGCTGTTCCATATCAGGACCGTAGCCGAGCAGCGTCAGCCATCGGGGCGGTCTGCTCAACGCCGCCCTGTACTCGCGCAGTTGCTGGACCACCAGTTCGATCGCCTCCCATGCTTGCTATGCCTGGGAGGTCCGGGGCCGTGCCGAGAAAGCGAAGGTCGGCGCGATAGCACGGTGCGACAATCCGTCGCATGGAAAGTGTCGTGGTCTGGTGTGGTGTTATCTCGTTCCTAGCGGCCGGGGTTTGGAGCCTGGAGGCCACTCAAGACTGGCGGAACAAAATTACGCATGGCGCGATGATCGTCGCGATCGCCGCAGCAGTTCCCACCATCGCGCTGATCCCATTTCTTACAGACTGGCCGTGGTGGGCCTATCCGTTGTTCTGGATCGGAGCGCCCGTTGCGGTCGTGGCAATAGGCGGTCTAGCGCTAGGCGAAGCAATGCAACGATTTGGTCGCTGACTTACCCGCGCTTGCTGGATGAAGTCAGGGGCGATCACGCCCGCCTGCCGGTAACCGCCCCTGCCCTGTCGATGCGCCGTCATGGGATGACGAGCATGGCTTATACGCACAGGGACGGGAGATTCCGTCGGGACATCCGGTCGGGACGATCTAGGGCAGTCGTGAGCAGATGTTGCAGGACAGTGTTCACGGTCGTAGTCGCGGCGGAATGTCTCGCAGCAAGGACGGTACCGACACGGTTGCGATGACTGGCAGGATAATGCGCCGACGACGAAGACCGGCGATTTGATCATCTCTAGCGCGGTCGTGCGATCACGGGCTACCAGGGCGAGTACCCTGGCCGTTCGTGCACGCATAGGGCACGGTATCCGTTCTGGAGATTCGCCTTTCGCGCTGTGAACAGCGCTTATATGTTGCTCCGCCGCCAGGACTCGAACCTGAAATGCCTGAACCAAAATCAGGAGTGTTGCCGATTACACCACGGCGGATCAATGCGCGATCGATTCTGCCACAGCCGGTGAGGACTCCCAGAAGCCGATGGCGTCCAGGCTGCGGACCAGGCGTTCGCGGGCGTCGACGAAGCGGCTGTGAATCTCGATGCTGATGGCCTCGGTGTCGCCGCCGGCCAGGTAGGCGATCAGCCGGCGGTGACTGGCGACGGCCTGGCGGCCCCAGTCCTCGTCGTGCGTGTAGAGGCTGTGCGGGGTGTAGCGCGTGGCGGCGAACAGGAACCACGCGAGCTTCTTGCTGCCGCCGGCCAGGTTGACGCGCCGATGGAACTCGAACTCGTGCTCGCGGACCCGGTCCGCGTCACCGGCACCGACGCTGCGCTCGAGGTCGTCCACGATCGTTGTGAGGGCGGCCAGTTCGCTCTCCAGTCGCTCGCTGCGGACCGCGTGCCTCGCCAGACGCGCGGACAACTCAGCCTGCATCCAGAAGATGTCTTCGAGGTCGGCGCGGCCGAGGTCGTCGACGATGAAGCCGCGGTGAGGTGACGACTTCACCAACCCCTCCCCGCGCAGGGTCACCAGCGCCTCGCGCACGGGCGTCACGCTGCAGCCGAACTCCGCGGCGGCCTCGTCGAGCCGGATGAACTCCCCGGGCCGGACCTGACCGGTGATGATCCTGTTCCGCAGCCGGTCGGCGACCTCGTCGGTCAGCTGGGTCCGGCGCACTGGCGTACTGTTCACGCGTTCTCCTTCATCTGGGCCCGGCGCTGGAAAGCCTTCACCTCCGTATAGGCCATGCTCTGGTGCTCCCGCAGCCGGGTCGCCGACCGGCGACGCTGTTTGCGCCCATTCCTCCGGCGCAGCACCCCGGGGCACATCGCGAGCGTGCGGCGCCACCGCCGGGCCTGGCGCTCGAAGCGTTCCTGCTGCTCGTCCGTCCACTCGATTCCATAGACGCCGCGGACGTTCTCTCCGGCCATGCCCCAGGTCAGCAGTCGCACCTTCGGCGCCCACCGCACGTAGCGGCGCGGCAGCGAGTACGTGGAGAAGACCTGCGCGGCAACGTCGCCCGGCAACACCTGCTCCGGTGACGCCCCCGACGCGGACCGGGGCAACCGTTCCGGATAGCGCTGTTCGACGTCGCGGATGTACCCCTCAAACTCCGCGTAGTCACCGGGCCAGTCGGAAACGTCCATCTGCAGGACCCCGCCCACCCGACCGAAGTCGACCACCAGCTGATCGAGGACATCGGCGTCGATGTCGGAGATCAGCAGCCGGTAGGTGTCGACCATGCTCTGAAACCACGTCGCGCCACCCACGACTGGTTCGCCGAATCGAAGACCGGCCGCCTCGGGCCCGCCGCCTCCCGGTCCTCGGGCACCCGCACCGACGCGTGGATCCTATTCACCTCCCGGATCAGCAGCCGAAGGGTCTGGTCGTCGGTCCCCGCGAGCAGACGCAGGTACTCGATGGTCGCCCGCCAGCGCTGCGCGCCGCGGTTGCCGTAAGCCCCGCTGTGCACCTCGGTGGGCGCGATCGACGGATGCGCCAGCTGCATGAGGGCGGCCCGCGGCCACAGCAGGTAGCTGCTGGGCTCGTCGAGCACCCGCTGCAGGCTCGGCCGCGATTTCCCGGACACGTTGTCCCCCCAGCGTTTTCAGATCATCTCGCGGTCGTGCTTCATCCGCATCTGCAAGTCCTTCATCAGTACCCGCGAGCCGCCGAAACGGATGGACTTGGGCAAGAACTTGTTGACTGCCGAGACGAAGGTGAACAGGTGCTCGAAGCGGCGCCGGTCGTTCTCGGTCCACTCCAGGCCCAGCTGCCGGTGGAACAGCGGAGGCAAGAAGCCGATGGTCAGAAAGCGCAGCAGATTGACGAACGGCAGCCGGATCAGTGGGTTGATCATGCGCAGATCCACCAGGTCGTTGAGGAAGTCGCACGTGGTGTCGTCGATCACCACGCGCTGGCAGGCCAGATTCCAGTAGTGGTCGAACTCCACGCGCGTGGCCGGCCACATGTCCTCGGGGACCTGCAGCGTGGTGCCCAGCGTCTTGCTCGACTGATAGAAGGTCTCGGCCTCCTCCTCGCTCATCTTCCCGTGCAGCAGCTGGTGGCTGTCTTCGACGCCGACGAACAGGCACGCCGCCACCCACAGCTGCAGTTCACGGTTGAAGGCGTTGTACTTCACCGGGCTCCGGTCGTCGGACTTCACATGCCGGTGGGCCGAGTTCACCGCCTCCCGGAACGCGGCCCGTTCCTCCTCGCTCCCGAGGATCGCCACCGCCAGATACTGCGAGGTGGTGCGTGCCCGCTTCCACGGATGCTTCATCAGCGCACCCGATTCCACCTTGCTCTCCATCACGCCGTAGCCCACTTCGGGCCAGCCGAGCTGCATGACGACGTTGGCCGCAGCGCCGGCGAAGGACCAGAAGTCCAGCGCTTCCTGCACGACCGCAGGCTTGCGCATGCTGGTCACCCGGCGCTTGCGTGTGGTGATCGTGATCCGCGTGTCCGCGGTGCGCAGTTCGGGCTGCTCATGGTCCAGGTCGGGCAGATACTTCATCGCGTACTTCATCTCGGACTCCTCACACTGTTTGGACGTCGTCGACGAGCCAGCTGTCGTCGACCTTCTTGAGCTTCACGACCATTCGGTACGGCTGACTCCGGCCTTCGGGGGCAACCACGTTCTTGGCCTTCTGGTCGACGAACAGCAGCACCGTCGCCTCATCGCCGTCGATCGACTCCACGGCGCCGTGCGAGACCTCCGCGCTGGCCTCCCCCTTGCCGTTGGCGACGATCTCGGTGAGCGCGGCGACCATCTCCCCGTACTTCTTGCCGAAGTCCTCGGTGGACATCGCGGTGATCTCAGCCCGGTTCTTGTCCAGATCGCGGTAGTCGAAGCTCGACAGTTTGACCGCGTAGTCGTTGGCGACGCGCAGAATCGCGGCGTCGATCCCCGGCGACGCGCCTTCACCGGAGTCGCCCGCGAAGTACTGGTAGCCGAAGAAGCCCGCAGCGGCGATCAGCGCGGCGATCACCACGGCCGCCACCGCGCGCGGCACCAGGCCGCGACTGGTCACCGGCGCCGACTTGCGCGGGGGCACCACCGGCGGCACCTCGTCCTTCTCCACGTCTCGTTCGACGTCCTTGTCGACGGTCTCAGTTGCCATTGCGAGCCCTTTCCAGAAGTTCTGACCACATCTGCATCAGTTCGGTGCCGTTGGGAATCAACAGCGGGTCGGAGACCGCCGGCGGTCCGGACACACCGCCCGGCGACTGCCAGTTCTGCGTACCCAGTCCGTCGGGGCGCGGCGCATTGACCGCGCCGCGCTGGCCGTAGCCGTCGCCCGGCGGGCAGTATCGCGTCAGATTCGGATCCGACGGTGACAGATCGCCGACCGCGCGGCGCGGCTCGTCGTAGAACAAGCACACCGGGCCCTGCGTACCGATCAGCGCGAAGTCGGCACGGTCGTTCTTGACGATGGACCGCAGGTCCAGCAGGCCCTGCGGGATGGTCTTCAACCCGGTGGCCAGCGAGGGCGTGCGGTCGCTGATGATCGGTTCGACGGCCACCAGGTTGGCGAGCACCCCGCCGAAGGTGCCGCGGTACTTGTCGAAGAGTGCTGTCGCCCGGTCCAATCCCTCCGGCGAATGGTCGAGCAGGTAGACGAACACCGGCTGCGAGGCGTCCAGCTGGTCGGTGAAGCTCGCCGCCGAGCGCATGCCCGACTCGAACCCGCCGCGGGTGTCGTCCATGGCGTCGAGGACGTCGAGCCAGTCGCCCAGCAGCGATTTCAGCATGGGCGCGTTCTTCCGGACCATCGTCGCCAGGGCCGAGCCGTTCGCGATCACCTTGGTCAGCGAGTCCTGGTCGCCGCCGAAGGCCTCCGCCAGCTCGGTCCCGACGGTGGCGAGTGTGCCGGTCCGGAACGTACCGAGCAGCTTGGCGGCCTCGCCGATCAGCACGTCCATCTGCATCGGCTGCTTGTCCTGCGGTGCGGCGATGGAGTCCCCGTCGCGCAGGTAGACGCCGGTATCCCGGCCGGTGACGATGTCGACGCTCTGGATACCCGCCATCGAGGCCATGGTGACCTGCAGGAACGAGTCGCGCGGGATCCGGGTGTCGCCGCGGACCACCAGTTCCACCTCGGCGCCCGCACCGCCCGGACGCAGACGCGCCTGCGAGACGGTGCCGACGTCGACGCCGCGCACGGTGACACCCGTTCCCGGCGTCAGTCCGAAATCATCGGTCATCTGCGCGTGCAGGCGGAGCTTGGACCGGAATCCCTCGGGTCCGGCGATGTAGTCGATACCGAACGGAATGACGAGGGCTGCCACGAGCACGAAGAGCACGAACTGGAAAGTGCCGGTGGGGAATCTGTCTCTCATCGCGGCTCCTTCTTCTGGGGAGCACCCAGTCCCCCGCTGAGCAGGTCGCCCAGCTCGCCCGGGGTCGGGAGCGGCTGTCCCGACAGCAGCAACCCGCCGGTGAGGACCTTGTCGATGCCGCCGGGGATGTCGAGGGCACCGTCGAACACCAGGTAGTCGCCGCGGATGGCGCGGGTCATGTTCGCCATGAACGAGTTCATGTTCGCCAGCGTCTCGCCCACGTCTCCGTTGAATCCGGCCAGCGCGTCGACCAGTGTCTTGGCGTCCGGGACCAGCTGATTCAGGTCGGCGTCGGTACCGGAGGTGATGGCGTCCAGATTCTTCGCGAGGCCGCTGGTCTGCTTCATCAGGCCGGCGATCCGCTCCCGTTGCTGCGCGAGCACGTTCACCGCTTTCGGGGTCTGGTCGAGGAACTCGGCGACGGTCTGGTCCTGCGCGGCGAGCAGCGCGCTCACTTCGGCTGCGGCCTCCATCGCCGCAGTGAAGTCGGTGGTGTACCGCGAGGACTTGCTGAGCAGGCGGTTGAGCGTGTCGATCAGATCACCGACCTTGTCCGAGCGATTCGCGAAGGCCTCGTTGAGGCTGTGCATCACCGACTGCAACTGCCCCATACCACTGCCGGTGACGATGTTGCCCAGCGTGGCCAGTGTGCTCTCCACCTGCGGCCCCAGCGAGGTGTCGGCCACCTCGATCACCGAACCCGCGGTCAACCGCCCGGCCGGATCCTCCGGCTGGGCGAGGCGGACGAACGGTGTCCCCAGTGCCGACGGAAGCTCCACCGCCGCAGTCACATTGGCGGGCAGATCGGTGGTGGCGCGCAGCGACAGCGTCAGCTCGGCGTGGCCGTCGGACAGACTGATCCCGGTCACCCGGCCGATCACTTCCTGACCGCTGCGCACGTCGGCACCGTCGACCATGCCGTCGGCGGAAACCAGCTGGGCGGTCACCGGAAAGGTCTCCTCGAACCCGGCCGTCGGCAGGTCCTGCAGTCCGATGGCACAGCCGCTCACGGTAACGGCCGCCAGTGCTACCGCCAGGGCGCGTTCCCAGCGCATGCGGCGCTTCGGAGTCATCGCGGCCCCTCCTTCGGCGGCAACTGTCCACCGGTGATCGCCGAGACTATGCCCAGCGGATCGGAGGCGGAGACCGGGAAGGCGATCGGATTGGTGAGGCCGGCGCCGATACAGATCGGCATCGGGAAGCGGTCGCACAGCGGCTTCAGCGTCTTGAACTGTGTCAGCGTGGTGGACACGTTCAGCCTGATCCGTCCGCGCCGGTCGGGCCCGACGGTGCCCGACAGGTTCTGCATCATCAGCGGCGCCAGGTCCATGAACTCGGCCAGCGAGGAACGGTTCTCGGCCAGGACGCCACCGAGCGCCTCGAGGTTCTCCGCGACCACCCCGACGTCGTTGCCGTGCTGCATGACGAAAGTGTTGATCTGGTCGAAGACCACCTTCAGATCGGCGATGGGAGTGGCGATGTCCTGATCGGTCCCCGACCACTGCGTCGACAGTTCGCCCATCGAGCGGATCAGGCCGTCGAGCGACACCTGCTTAGCCTGGAACGAGTTCATCAACTGGCTGAGCCCGGCGATCAGCCCCTCCACGTCCTCGCTGCGCGCCCCGACGATGCCGCTGGCCGAGGCGAGCTGATCGAGAGCTCGCTGGAACTCCGGTCCGCGTCCCTCCCACGCCTGGGCGGTCTTGCCCACCAGGGTGCCGAGGTCGGTCGAGTCCGTGTCGTCCCCGGGACCGAGGATGTCGGTGAGGGTGCCCAGGCTGCCCAGCAGCTGATCGAAGCCGATCGGCGAATGGGCCCGCGTGAGCGGGATGGTGGCGCCGTCGGCCAGCTTGTCGCCGCCGGTGTAGGCCGGGCCCAGTTCCAGGTGCCGCTCACTGATGACCGACGGATTGAGGACGTACGCCGAGACGTCGGCCGGCAGATCGACGGCGCCGTCGACGGTCATCGTCACGTGGACGTGATCGCCCTGCGGATCGAGCTTGTCGACGCGGCCGACCGGGACCCCGAGCACGGTCACCTTGGATCCGGTGAACAGGCCGTTGACGAAGGCGAAGTCGGCGTGGACGGTGCGGGTGTCGGGGTCGCGCAGCAGCATGTACCAGCCACCGGTGACGAGGGCGGCGACCAGCAGCAGCGCCAGGAGGATCTTGCCGCCGTACCGCTTGCGGGGCTTGACTTCACGCACTTGCCGGAATGTCATCAGCTACACCCCTGCATGACGCCCAGCACGCACAGCAGCCCGTCTGGGATCACCGCCGACGGTGAGACCACGTCCGCCCAGTTGCCGTTGCCCGTCGCGTCGGTGATGGTCCGCATGGCCGGGGGAAGCGTGTGCAGGATCTTCTCGATCTCGCCGACGTTGTCGTTCAGCGTGCCGGTCACCGAGACCAGATTCGTCATCAACTCTCCCATCGGGATGGTCGGGAAGGTCTGCGCCATGCGGTCCAGGACCAGCCGGAGGTTGTCGGCCAGTCGGGTCAGGACCACTTTGCGCACCACCAGGGTCTGCACGATCGCCTGCGTGCTGCTCAGCGCGCCGGACAGCGAATCGGCTTGGCTCGCCGTCACCTCGGCGAGCCGCTTGGCGACCCGCAGCAGCTGGTCGAGCTGCCGGCCGGTGCCCGACACGGCGAGCGCCGCGCCGCCGACGCCCTCCATCGCCCCGGACAGGTCGTCGGCCTCCGGGACCAGCGAGCGCATGGTCGCCATCATCGTGCGCAGCACTTGCGGATCGACCTGTGTCGAGGAGTCGAGGGCATCGGAGGACAGGTCGTCCAGCGAGTACGGAGAATCGGTGCGCGCCAGGGGAATCGTGTCGTCCTCTCCCACCGAACCGCTGCCGGCCGGGATCACCTCGAAGTAGCGCTTGCCCAGCACCGTGCGCAGCCGCACGGTGGCGCGGGTCTGGTCGCCCAGCGGCTGATCGTCGTCGAGCCGGAAGCCCACACGCACCCGGTCCCCGGCCAGCGTGATGGACTCGATACGACCCGCCGGCACCCCCGCGACCAGAACCGGATCGGCGGTGGTGAGGCCTCCGGCGTTGGCCAGTTCCGCGGCGTACGGCGCGGTCTTGGCCTGGTACGAGATCTGCGGGACGCCGATGGCGACCAGCACCAGAACCAGCAGGGTGACGATGCCCGCGGTACCGAGCACGGCGGGCGATGCGCCCTGGCCGCGCTTGTCGGACCTGAAGACGAATTCCAGGACGCCGACGAAGACGTCGATCAGTCTGACGAGGAACATGCCGGCCCCCTACCTGCACACCGGTGAATGCAGCGGACCGAAGATGTTCGCCTCGAGGTCGAATCCCTTGAGGGTGAAGTTGCACAGATAGAGCATCATGAAGCCCCCGTAGCGTCCGCTGTGGTTGATCCGGTCGGCGAGCACCGGAAAGCGCGTCAGGAAAGTGTCGAACTGGTCGGTGTGCGGGATCCACGCCTGCGTCACCTCGGTCAGTCCGGTGAGCGAATCGGCGAAGTCGCTGCCGGCCGTGGTCATCATCGTCGCGAGCGAGCCGATCGCGCGATCCCCGGAGTCGAGCAGCCGGGCCAGTTCACCGTTGTCTCCGACGATCGCGGAGGTGAGCTGCCCCAGCCCCACGAACAGCTCGTTCAGCTGCTCGCTGCGCGCATCGGCGGTGGTCATCAGGGTGTTGAGGTTGGTCACCAGCTGCGCGAAGACGGCGCTGTTGGCCGACAGGTTCGCGCCCATCGAGCCGATCTGTCGCAGCAGCAGATCCACCGACTTGGTGCGCCCGGCGAAGGTGTCGACGAATCCCTGAGCCAGGTCGTTGACCTGGGATGGTTCCAGCGAGGAGAACAGCGGTTCGAAGCCGTTCATCAGAGCGGTGAGGTTCACCGGGGCACTGGTCGCGGCGACCGGGATCCGGTTTCCGTCGCGGCGCGGGGAGTCCGGCCCCGCCTGCGACAGATCGATGTAGCGCGCCCCCAGCATGTCGCCGTACCGGACCACCGCGTGCACGCGATCGGGCACCGGTTGCGACGCCTCGATCTGAACGGTGACGCGGGCGAGGGCGGTGCCGCCGGACTGCGGGTCGAGGTCGACTTTGTCGACGCGGCCGATGCGTACCCCGGACATCTTGACCGGGTTTCCTTCCACCAGCCCTTCGGCGTCGGTGAACATCAGCACGTACGAGTGCACCGGTCCGCGCACCGGCACGCGGAGCGTGTTCACGGTGAGAACGGCGGCGACGATCCCCACCACCACGAAGACGAGCGATTTGAAGACCGTCCGGTACGAGAGCGTGGTCACGGCAGCACCACCTGATTTCCGCGGACCATCGGTCCGAGCATGAGCACCGTCGCCGGATTCGGCGAATCGGGCGACGTTCCGGGCGCCACCGCGCCTTCGAGCCGGCCCATGGCCGGGGCTTCGGCGGCACCGTCGATCACCTCGGGTGCGGTGTACGACGACGGTTTCACCGTCGGCCGGCGTTGCAGCACCGTCCCGTTGCCCTCCCCCGGCTCACGCACCGGACCGACCCCGGCGGTGGAGCCGGTGCCGAAACACTGCGCGCCGCGCAGCCTGCCGTAGGTCGGGCAGTCCGCCGCGGTGTACGGCATGGGCTCGGAGAAGGTGGGCACGGCGGTGATGTTGAAGCGTCCCGAGGCGAACAGGACGGTGCCGGCCGCACCGAACTTGCCGGCCTCACGCACCGTGCGGGTGATGCCGGCCGGGTTCTGCGCGACGGTGGCCAGGATCTTCCCGGTCGAGTCGAGAACGGTGATCAGATTCTTCTGCTGCTCGGCGACGAATGTGCCGGTGGCCGAGACGAATCCGCTGGCGGCGGTGAAGAAGGCGGCGAGTTGTTCGTCGTGCTCGGCGATGCCCCGGGAGATGTTGGTGACCGAGTCCAGGGTCGCGAGGACGTCCGGTGTCGCACGCCGTAGCGACTCGGCGACGCGCCGGAACTTCGGCGTCGCCGCGAGGAAGTCCTCGACGGTGTCCTCCAGTTCCTGCGAGGCCGCCCACCAGTCGTCGATCATCAGGCCCAACTCGTCACCGCGGCCGCCGATGGCCCGGTTCACCGCGGCGAGCGCCACATTGAGCTGCTCGGGCTCCACCTCGGAGATCAGCTCGGACATCTTGGTGAAGATCCCGTAGAGGTTCACCGCTTCCGGGCCGTCGTCCACCACGATCGTGGAGCCCGGAGTCAGCGTCTCCTGTTGCTGCGCAGGAGATCCCGGTATCGGGAGCAGTTGCAGGTAGATGTCGCCGAAGAACGTGCGCGGCAGGACCCGGACCATCACCGACCGATCGATGTCGCCGATCGCTTCCTGATCGATCGTCAGACTCACCCTCGACGAACGGGTGCCCGCGTCGATCGCGGTGATCTCACCGACCTTGATGCCGTGGTAGCGGACCGGCGCGCCGGCCTGGATCAGTCCGGCCGACACCGGGATCTCGGCGTAGACCTTCGGATCGGAGGACAGCACTCCCGTGCTGCGGGCCACCATCCAGACCGAGAACGTCAGGATCAGCACGCCCGCGATCAGTGCGCGTACCGCATAGGAGGCGCGGGAGACCGGTTGTCCCGGAAGCATCACCGTCATCGCGTCACAACCCCAATCCCGGGATCTGCGGGACCAGGCCCCACAGACCGAAGGTGAAGATGACGTCGAAGATGCCGATGGCGAGGATCGACGTGCGCAGCGCACGGCCGGCGGCCTGGCCCACCCCTTCGGGTCCGCCGGAGGCGAAGTAGCCGTACGAACAGTGCACCAGCGTCACGATCGCGGCGAAGACCACCGCTTTGATCGCCGAATAGAACAGATCGGTCGGGGTGAGCGCCAGGTGGAAGTAGTAGTCGTAGGTGCCGGGCGATTCGCCGTGGAACCAGACCACCACCAGCCGGGTGGCCAGGTAGCTGGCCAGCAGGCCGATCATGTAGATCGGCAGCACGCACACCATCGCGGCGATCATGCGGGTGGTGGCCAGGAACGGGATCGACCGGATCGCCATGACGTCGAGGGCGGCGATCTCGTCGGAGATGCGCATGGCGCCGATCTGCGCGGTGAATCCGGTGCCGACCTTGGCCGCCAGCGCGATCGCCACCACCACCGGCGCCAGCTCGCGGGTGTTCGCGATGGCCGCGAGCATGCCCGACAACGAGGTCATGCCGACCAGCTGCAGGCCGCGGTAGGTCTCGACGCCGAGCATCATCGCCGCCGCCAGCGACATCGCCAGGACGATCCCCATGGTGCCGCCGCCGGACAGCAGCGACTTGGTGCCGAAGGTCATCTCGGCGACCTGCCGGACCACGTGCTTGCGGTAGTGGACCAGCGTGTAGGGCACCGCGCCGATCGCCCGGGCGATGAAGGTGACGTATTCGCCGAACCGGACCACGCCGCCGGTCAGCGCGTCGTACCGGCGCTGATAGCCGGTACGGACCCGCAAGGACATGTCTGCGCCGACCATCAGTAGGCCCCCACCGCAGGAACGATGACCGAGTACAACCCGGACAGGATGGTGTTGAAGACGAAGACCAGCGCGAAGGCGATCACCACCGCCTCGTTGACGGCGTCGGCCACACCACTGGGGCCGCCGCGCGCGTGCAGGCCCTTGAAGCAGGCGACGATGGTCGACAGCAGCGCGAACATCGTCGCCTTGACCAGCGCCATGACGAAGTCGCTGGTGCGTCCGTACTGGCTGAAGGTCGCCATGAAGGCGCCGGCGGGCAGATGCTGCACGTACAGGTGGTAGAGGTAGCAGGCCCCGACTCCGACGACGGTGATCAGCGAGCACAGCACCAGTGAGACGATGATCGCCGCGGCGATCCGTGGCGCCACCAGACGCTCGATGACGTTGATGCCCATCACTTCCATCGCGTCGATCTCTTCGCGGATCTTGCGGGAGCCGAGGTCGGTGCAGATCGCCGAGCCGGCGACACCGGCCATCATGAGTGCGCAGACCAGAGCGGCGGCCTGTCCGACGATGATGAAGGCCACCACCGCACCGGAGTAGCCGCCGGCCCCGATACGCCCGGCGAGCTCGCCGACCGAGACCGCGATGAAGACGCCGACCGGAATCATCAGAAGCAGTGAAGGACCGGTGCTGACCCGGCCGATGAAGACCGTCTGATTCAGGGTCTCGCTGATCGAGAGGCGAAGTCGGAGAACCGCGACGACCAGAGCACCGATCGACTGCAGGGCGAACCCGAGGGTGTGACCGGCTTCTACCGCCAGATCACGTACCGGCCCCTTGGCTTCGGGCAGTTCGAACGCCATCTTTGACCCCCATCGAAGGTGACGACCCAGTGGTCGCGGGTTCGGTGGATGCGGCGTCGCGGTCCCCCGACCTCACGTGGTCGATGTTACAACCACGAACCGAACGTAACATACATCAAATATGAAATGTGACACTTCCTCGTCACGTGTTTCATCGGTAGAGGTCAGCGGATCCGAAAGGTGCCCGGTCGCAGCGCGTGCCGGAGTACGAATGCGAACACGGGGCGGGCGAGCGGCACCAGCAGCCGCCACGGCAGCCGGCCCACCCAGCGCAGCGAACCGGCGATCGACCACTCGACGCGGTCGCCGGCGATCACGAAGCACTCGGCGAAGTCTTTGATCACCAGCGGCAGGCAGACCGCGGTTCCGGTGAGCGCGAGCCGACGCACCGGCTCGCGCTCACCCGTCAGTAGCCGATGATTCCGGCGGTGCCGTTCGACAGCCAGGTCCCGATGTCGTTCACCTGGTTGCGCGGCGCGTGCAGCCACACGGTCGGACTGACCGACCGGCCGCAGCGAACGCGGACCGGATGCGCGCCCGCCCGCACCGACCGGCCCGGCAGCACCACCGTGCGCACCTGCTCCGGCGGCGTCGTCGTCCGGCCGCCGACCGCCACCACGCACCGCGCGGAGGACGGCGCCCTGCCCCGATCGAAGGTGACCTGCCAGTCCGCCGCCCCGGAGGTGGTGACCGCGACGGTCGGCACCGGCGCCGCCGAGGCCTCACCGACCCCCAGCACCGTCGTTCCCGCCCCGAAGGCGACGACGAGCGCGACGTTACAAAACATCCCGACATGTTTCATGTCGGCGATGGTGCCAGAGGCCGGCCGATTACGAAAGAGCGCCGAGACCAACGAGCGGCAGAATGAACTCGCGCGCCACCTCGGTGAGCGTCGCTTCGTCGTCCAGTTCGATCAGATCACTGGGCGAGGTCAGGAACGAACCGGTGATCCGCACGATCATGTCGGCCGCGAGCATCGTCGAGACCTCCGCGCCGATGGTCCCGGCCTCCTGCTCGATCCGGATCTGATGTGCGACGAAGTCGCGCACCTGAAACATCGTGCGGCTGTCGCCGCCTCCGACCAGGCCGGGAACGGACGCGGGTTCGATCTCCAGCAGCTTGGTGATGAGCGGGTTGCGGCCGATGGTGCGCAGCGAGGTGACGAACCCGGCGACGACCCGGTCGGCGGCGGTCTGCGCCTTGGCCATCTCGGCGCGAAACTCGCCGAAGTACCGCTGGAACTCCCGCAGCATCACCGCGTCGACCAGCGCGTCCTTGCTGTCGAACTTGCGGTAGATGGTGATTCGCGCGGTACCGGCCCGGCGCGCCACTTCCTCCATGGAGGCACGGGCGATCCCCGTCGCACAGAACTGTTCGTAGGCCGCGTCGAGGAGCTTGGTGCGCGTCTTGTCTTCTCGTCCACCGGCCGGCTCGGCGCCGTCGCGCGCCACTTCGCGCAGGGCCCGCTCGATGAGCGAGTCCTGTCTCACAGGCGTCAATTCAGTTGCCACACCTCAGTCTCTTTCACCCCGACCTCCGCACCACGCTACGTCACCCCGCAGCGGCAGCATCGACCTCTTGTGATCCAGACCACGCCGTGTCAGAGTGTTACAAACCTCACATGGTTGTCACATCCGGAGCGAGTCGGGCCATCCCAGGGAGTCACACATGCAGCCGATCAACCGCAGAACAGTCTTGAAGGGCGGAGCCGTCCTCGGCGCCACCGGAGCACTGACGGCCGCGCAGGCCCTCCCGTGGACCTGGTCCCCAGCGGGTTCGGTCCCCGGCAGCGGCACCGGCGCCGATCCGGCCGGAGTGTGGGATCCCGACTGCGATCAGGTGATCGCCGACATCGCCGCCCGCGGCGACATCGGCAAGGTCAACGGAATCCTCCGCTCGTGGACGCGCAACGGCCAGCCGTTGCCGACCGGCCTGCCCACCGATCTGCGCGACTTCCTCACCCAGGCGCGCCGCCTGCCGTCGTGGGCCGACCACGGAAAACTGGCCGCGGCCACCCGCTTCAACGAGAAGCGCGGCACCTATCTGGGCGTCATCTACGGCTTCGTCAGCGGCATGATGAGCACCGTCATCCCACGGGAGGCCCGCGCCGTCTACTACTCCAAGGGCGGTCACGACCTCAAAGACAGAATCACCAAGACGGCGAAACTCGGCTACGACATCGGCACCCACAACGCCTTCGCGCCGGACGGCGAGATGATGATCACCTGCGTCAAGACGCGAATGGCGCATTCGGGGGTGCGCTACCTGCTGCCCAAGTCGCCGCACTGGCAGAACGGCGCGCAAGACCAGGAGAAGCTGCCCATCAGCCAGGCCGACATGATGGTCACCTGGCACAGCCTGCCGACCAGCGCCATGCGTCAGTTCCGCAAGTGGGGCGTGCCCGTCGACCCGGCCGAGAGCGCGGGCTTCCTGCATTCGTGGCAGCTCAGCGCGCACATGCTCGGCATCCGGGACGAGTACATCCCAGCGAACTGGACGACCGCCGAGTCGCAGGCGCGCCAGGTGCTCGACCCGATCCTGGCGCCCACCCCGGAGGGCCGCAAGCTCGCCGACATGCTGCTCGATCTGGGCAACAACCTGGACCTGACGATCCTGTCCCGCGGGGTGCTCGGCGCCATCACCCGCTACATGCTCGGCGACGAGATCGCGGGCTGGCTCCGCATCCCTCGCGAACCGGTGTGGTCGCCGCTACTCGAGACCTCCTGGGGCCCGTACGTGATGGTGCGCGAAGGCCTTCTCGACGTCGGGCTGCCCAGGCAGACCTACTGGTTGTTCGACGAGTTCCTGCGCCAGTTCGTGCTGCTGTACATGGCGGAGCTACGCATGCCGATCAACATCACGATCCCGGAGCAGAACAACCCGAAGTACCGCTGAGCCGGTGAGGCCCCGCGGGTCAGGCCTTGGGGCCGCCGGCGACGTACAGCACCTGACCGGAGACGTACCGGGCGCGCTCGTCGGCGAAGAAGGACACCGCGTTGGCGATGTCGTCCGGCTGGCCGGCCAGCTTCACGGCGGTGTCGTCGGCGCAGGCCTTGATGAAGTCGTCGAACGGCACGCCGATGCGCTCGGCCGTCGCACGCGTCATGTCGGTCTCGATGAAGCCCGGGGCGATCGCGTTCGCGGTGACGCCGAACCGGCCCAGTTCCAGCGCCAGCGTCTTGGTGAGCCCCTGCATGCCGGCCTTGGCGGCCGAGTAGTTGGCCTGTCCGCGGTTGCCCAGCGCCGAGGTGCTCGACAGGTTGACGATGCGACCCCAGCCGGCGTCGAGCATGTGCCGCTGGCAGGCCCGGCTCATCAGGAAGGCGCCGCGCAGGTGCACGGCCATCACCGTGTCCCAGTCGGAGACGCTCATCTTGAACAGCAGATTGTCGCGGAGGACGCCGGCGTTGTTCACCAGCACCGTCGGGGCGCCCAGCTCGGCGGTGACCGCATCCACGGCGGCGGCGACGTCGTCTTCCTGGGAGACGTCGCAGCCCACGGCGATGGCCTTGCCGCCGGCTGCGTTGATGTTCTCGACGGTCTCGGCGCACGCCTGCGCGTCGAGGTCCAGGACCGCGACGGCCAGACCGTCCTCGGCGAGACGGCGGGCGACTGCGGCGCCGATTCCACGGGCCGCACCGGTGACAATTGCTACTTTCTGTGTGCTCATGCCGGGAACCCTACTGCGATTGCGTAGGATTTCCCCCGCACGCTTCACATTGCGACATCGTCGCGGCCCCGCGGAGGACTTGGATGACCGGAAAGCCCAGCGGCCCGAACCCCGGGCGACTCGCCGTCATCGTTCTGGCGGCCGGTGCGGGCACCCGGATGAAGTCGAAGACGCCCAAGATCCTGCACCAGATCGGCGGTCGCTCCCTGGTCGGTCACGCCCTGCACGGCGCCGCCGGGATCACGCCCGACCACCTGGTCGGCGTGGTCAGCCACGAACGCGAACGGGTCAGCGCCGAGATCGAGCGCGTGGCCGCCGACCTCGGCCGCCCGGTGACCGTCGCCGTCCAGGACGAGCCCCTCGGCACCGGTGACGCCGCGCGCGCCGGCCTGACCGGACTGCCCGACGACTTCGCCGGCACCGTGCTGGTCACCGTCGCCGACGCGCCGCTGCTGGACGCGCAGACGCTGCGCGAACTGGTCGAGACGCACACCGCCGACCCGGTCGCCGCGGTCACGCTCACCAGCTTCACCGTCGACGACCCCACCGGGTACGGCCGGGTGGAACGCACCGACGGCGAGGTGACCGCCATCGTCGAGCACAAGGACGCGTCCCCGGAGCAGCGGAAGATCACCGAGGTGAACGCCGGGATCTACGCCTTCGACACCACCGTGCTGCGCGCGGCGCTGCGCGAGTTGTCCACCGACAACGCGCAGGGCGAGCTCTACCTGACCGACGTGGTGCAGATCGCCCGCGAGGCCGGCCGCACCGTCCGCGCGCACGTCGTCGACGACCCCGTGGTGGTGGCCGGCTGCAACGACCGCGTCCAGCTGGCCGAGCTGGGCGCCGAACTGAACCGTCGGGTGATCCGTCGCCACCAGCTGTCCGGGGTGACCGTGGTGGATCCGGCGACCACCTGGATCGACGTGGACGTGGAGATCGGCCAGGACGCGCGGATCCTCCCGGGCACCCAGTTGCACGGCGAGACGACGATCGGCGCGGACGCGGTGATCGGCCCGGACTCCACCCTCACCGACGTGGTCGTCGGCGACGGCGCGCAGGTGATCCGCACCCACGGTGGCGGGGCCGTGATCGGCGACGGCGCCACCGTCGGCCCGTTCTCGTTCCTGCGTCCCGGCACGCACCTGGGCGCGGACGGCAAGATCGGCACCTTCGTGGAGACCAAGAACGCCCGCATCGGCACCGGCACCAAGGTGCCGCACCTCACCTACGTGGGTGACGCCGAGATCGGCGAGTACACCAACATCGGCGCCTCCAGCGTCTTCGTCAACTACGACGGGGAGAACAAGCACCGCACCGTGATCGGTTCGCATTGCCGGACCGGGTCGGACAACATGTTCGTCGCGCCGCTGACCGTCGGCGACGGCGTCTACACCGGCGCAGGATCGGTGCTGCGCGACGACGTACCGCCCGGGGCGCTCGCCGTCTCGGCCGGCCGGCAGCGCAACATCGAGAACTGGGTACTGCAGAAACGACCCACCAGCCGTGCCGCCCAGGCGGCCCGGACAGCCCAAGAGGAGAGCAGCTCATGAAGTGGACCACCGACGCCCAGAAGAACCTGATGCTGTTCTCGGGCCGCGCTCACCCCGAACTGGCGGAGGCGGTGTCGGAGCATCTCGGGGTCAAGATCACCCCGCAGACCGCGCGCGATTTCGCCAACGGCGAGATCTTCGTCCGCTTCGAGGAGTCGGTGCGCGGCAGCGACGCCTTCGTGATGCAGAGCTGCCCGGCACCGATGAACGAGTGGATCATGGAGGTGCTGATCATGATCGACGCGCTCAAGCGCGGCTCGGCCAAGCGCATCACCGCGATTCTCCCCTTCTACCCCTACGCCCGGCAGGACAAGAAGCACCGCGGCCGCGAGCCCATCTCCGCGCGCCTGATCGCCGACCTGCTCAAGACCGCGGGCGCCGACCGGATCATCACCGTCGACCTGCACACCGACCAGATCCAGGGCTTCTTCGACGGCCCGGTGGACCACATGCACGCCCAGGGCCAGCTGGCCGAGTACGTGCGCGAGCACTACGGCACCGAGAACATCTGCGTGGTCTCCCCCGACGCCGGCCGCGTGAAGGTCGGCGAGAAGTGGGCCGACGCGCTCGACGGCGCCCCGATGGCCTTCGTGCACAAGACCCGCGACCCCGACGTGCCGAACGAGATCAAGTCCAACCGCGTGGTCGGTGACGTGGCCGGCAAGACCTGCGTGCTGATCGACGACATGATCGACACCGGCGGCACCATCGCCGGTGCGGTGACCGTCCTCAAGGAGGCCGGCGCCGGTGACGTCATCATCGCCACCACCCACGGCGTCTTC
This sequence comes from Gordonia caeni, assembly GCF_039537105.1. NCBI lineage: Bacteria > Bacillati > Actinomycetota > Actinomycetes > Mycobacteriales > Gordoniaceae > Gordonia > Gordonia caeni. The sequence continues at coordinate 63,131 of NZ_BAAAZW010000012.1, read as the reverse complement.
TCCGACCCAGCCGCCGAGCGCCTGGCCAAGTGCGGCGCCAAGGAGGTCATCGCGACCGACACCCTGCCGATCGGCCCGGAGAAGCAGTTCGAGAACCTGACCGTGCTGTCGATGGCGCCGCTGCTGGCTCAGACCATCCGCGAGGTCTTCGAGAACGGGTCGGTGACCAGCCTGTTCAACGGAAGCGCCTAACCAGCAGCCACCCGGCAGCGGCCAGGACCAGCAGTCCACCGACGGCCCCGGCGACGATCCCGGCGCGTGCGCCCGCGGACAGTCCGCCGGGGTCGTCGGCATCGGCGGCGGTCGGGGCGATGGGCTCACCCGCGTGCGCCAGGATCTCCTCGGTGGCCCCCAGGTTCTGGCAGAGCGTCGTGTGCCAGTCGGCGTCCGGGGCCGCCTCCGGGTTCGTGTCCTCGAGGGGGCCGGCCAGGACGATCACCCGTTCGACGTTCAGTTCCGGCGACAGCCCGCACGCGGCCGAGGTCGACGGACTGCTCACCGTGATCCGTTCGGGCACGGCCTGCTTGTAGCTGCGCGCCACGTCGACGGTGTACCGCGCCCGCGTCCCGGACTCCTCCACGGCCACCGGCGTCCCGACGACCACCGCCGAGGCCCGCTCGACCACCGATTCGGGGGCGAGGGCGATGCAACTGCAGGCGCAGGCGATGCCGGGCGCCAGCACTACCGAGCCCAGCAGGCCGACCGCTCCCAGCAACACGACCGCCGCGATCCGGCGGCCGATCACGACGACTCGACCATCAGTCATGTGTCTCACCGTAGCGGCGGTACGGTGAGGATGTGGACGCGACGATCTATCACAATCCCCGCTGCTCGACCTCCCGCAAGACCCTCGACAAACTGCGCGAGGCGGGCGTGGAACCGGCCGTGGTGAAGTACCTCGACACCGGCTGGACCCGCGAGCAGTTGCAGAAGCTGTTCGCCGACGCGGGCCTCACCCCCGGTCAGGCGGTCCGCAAGCGCGAGAAGCTGTACACCGAACTGGGCCTGGCCGACGCCGACGACGACACCGTCCTGGACGCGATGGTGGCCCATCCGGTGCTGGTGGAACGCCCGTTCGTCGTCACCGACAAGGGCACCGTGCTGGCGCGCCCCATCGACGACGTCGACGCGATCCTCTGACCGGCGGGGACGTTCAGGCGGACAGCTGATTCAGGCAGACAGGGGCGTGCGCGAGATCGGATCGCGCAGCGGCCGCGCCAGCGCGGGCACGATCAGCGCGGCGACGCCGCGCACGAATCCGCGGGTGACGTTCCAGAAGTCGAAGTAGTCGCGCCAGACGGTGATCCGCCCGTCGCGCACCTCGTTGCGCCCGCACACCCAGAAGGTCATCCGCAGCGGGCCGATCGACAGCTGATCGATGCGCTCGGTGAGCACCACGCCGTCGTCGTCGGCGCTGATCGCCAGGATCTCCGCGTCGAAGGCGATGTACTTGCCGTTGAGGCCGCGCATCACTTTGGCGAAGAGGTCCTTGCCACGCACCGACGGCGTGCCGACATTGGTGTAGACGATGGCGTCGTCGACGTCGGCGAGCGCCGCGTCCACCCGCCCCTGAGCGAGGTTGGTGAAGAAGTCTTTCACCAGGTCTACGGGTTTCTGGGAGGTCATCGCCTCATGGTAGTCTGGCTGCCGTTGTCTCGGCGAGGGTGACTCGATCACCGTTATCGGCGCGACGAGGAAGAATTCTCCCCGCTCGGCGGGTGGTTGATCGTCTCGGCCGTCGTCTGCCGCGTAACCACCCAGCGGGCCCGAATGAGATCGGGCCGCACGAGTAGAGGAGAGCCCCCATGGCCCAGTTCATGAAGCTGACCACCACCGACCGCACCGGCACCGGCAAGGGCGCGGCCCGCCGCGCTCGCCGCGACGGCCTGGTCCCCGCCGTCCTGTACGGCCACGGCACCGACCCGAAGCACCTGCTGCTCCCGAACCTGGAGCTGGCCGCCATCCTGCGCGCCAACGGCACCAACGCCGTCATCGATCTCGACATCGACGGCACCAGCCAGCTGGCGCTGACCAAGCAGGTCGACGTCCACCCGGTCCGCAACTACATCGAGCACGTCGACCTGCTGATCGTCCGCCGCGGCGAGAAGGTGGTCGTCGAGGTCCCGATCCTGATCGAGGGCGAGTCCGGCCCGGGCACCCTGCTGATCCAGGACGCCAGCTACATCGAGCTCGAGGCCGAGGCCATGAACATCCCCGAGAACATCGTCGTCTCGGTCGAGGGTCTGCCCGCCGTCACCAACATCAACGCCGGCGACCTCGAGCTGCCCGAGGGCTCCACCCTGATCTCGGCCGAGGACACCCTCGTGGTCTCGGTGAACGAGGCCCAGCAGGCCGCTGAGCCCGAGAGCGAAGAGGGCGAAGAGGGCGCGGCGGAGACCGCGGCAGAGGAAGCCGCGGAGTAATTCCGGCACTGATCGTCGGACTGGGCAATCCCGGTCCCGCTTACGAGAAGACCAGGCACAACATCGGCGCGATGGTCGCCGACGGCCTGGTCTTCTCGTACGGCGAGAAGTTCACCGCGCACCGCAAGTCCGGCGCCGAGGTGGCCACCCTGCGGATCGGTGGCGACCCGGTGCTGGTCGCGAAGTCGCGGACCTACATGAACGTCACCGGCCGCCAGATCGGCCCGCTGGCGAAGTACTACGGCGTCGCCGCCGAGGACGTGATCGTGCTGCACGACGAGCTCGACATCGACTTCGGTCAGGTCCGGCTCAAGCGGGGCGGCGGCGAAGGCGGTCACAACGGCCTGCGGTCGCTGACCGCGGCCCTCGGTTCCCGCGACTATCAGCGGGTGCGGCTGGGTATCGGCCGCCCGCCCGGGCGGCAGGACCCCGCCGATTTCGTCCTGAAACCGTTCCCCTCCGCCGATCGCGCCGAGGTGGACCTGCTGATCCGCAACGGCGCCGACGCCACCGAGCTGTTGGTGCAGCAGGGGCTGGAAGCGGCGCAGAACGTCGTCCACGCCTGGTGAGTGGCGCCCCGGAGGTCAGCCGACCGGTACCGGTGCCAGCCGCCCGCGCAGACCTCCCGCCGGATAGTCCGTCCGGAACAGCCCGCGCTCGGCGAGCAGCGGAACCACCCACCGGGTGAACCGCTCGAAATCGACGTCGGTGTCCGCCGGCATGATGGTGAATCCGTCGGCGGCGCCGGCGGCGAACCAGTCCGCCAGATCGTCGGCGATCTGCGCCGGCGTCCCGGCGAGCAGCCGGTGACCCGACCCGCCCGCGCTGCCGACCGCCAGCTCCCGCGGAGTGATCGGCCCCTGGGTGATCAGTCCGCGCAGCGCCAGCCCGAAGCCGGTCGAGAACTCGCTGCCCGGCAGCTCCGCCGGGAGATCGGCCGCGGTGATCGGATCGTCCAGGCCGAAGGAGTCGGGGTCCAGACCGAGATCGTTCAACAGCCGCGCGGCGATCGCCTCGGTCGGCAGCGTCTCGGCGAGCTCGGCCAGGCGCTCTTGCACGTCGCGGCGGTTCTTCCCGATCAGGACCACGACGCCGAGGGACACCTTCACCGCCTCCGGGTCGCGTCCGGCGCCGGCGACCCGGCTGCGGACCTCGTCCCGGAAGGCCACTGCCCGTTCGCGCGTCTGCGCGACGGTGAACACCACATCGGCGAAGTCGGCCGCCAGCCGTAGCCCGCCCGAAGAACCTCCCGCCTGCACCACCACCGGACGCCCCTGCGGACCCGGCGGCACCGGCAGCGGACCGGCCACCGAGAAGAACTCGCCGACGTGATCGATCGGCCGGATGCGGTCCGGATCGGCGTACCGGCCGGCCTGTTTGTCGGCGATCAGCCAGTCCGGTTCCCAGCTGTCCCACAGGCGCGTCACGACGTCGAGGAACTCCCACGCCCGCCGGTAGCGCGTCTGCTTGTCCGGATGGCTCGCCAGCCCGAAGTTGACAGCCGCCGCCGGTGCCGCCGTCGTCACGATGTTGACCGCCACGCGCCCCTTGGTGACGTGGTCGAGCGCCTGGAACCGGCGGGCCAGATTGTAGGGCGAGTTGAAGGTGGTCGAACTGGTGGCGATGATGCCCAGGTGCTCGGTGACCGCCGCGAGGTGGCCGAGCAGGACCACCGGGTCCAGGCCGGTCCCCGGTGCCGAGTCGATCTCGCCGCGCAGAGCCGGGGCATCACCGAGGAACACCGCGTCGATCCCGGCTTCCTCGGCCAGTCGCGCGAGTGACACGAAGCGGTCGACGTCCAGGTAGGCCAGCGGATCGCGCTCCGGCAGTCGCCAGGCCTGCCGGAAGTGGCCGGGCGTCATCAGCGAAAGATTCAGATGGAACGTACTCATGCCGCGGGCCTCCAGCCCAGTCGCGGCGCCAGATCGCGCGCCGTGGTCTCCAGCAGGCGCCGATGCTCGGCGTGCCCGGGCACCCCCGGGACGAAGCTGACCAGCAGATCAGTCGCCTGCGCGAGTGCCGGGTCGGCCGCCAGTTCGGCGGCCAGCTCGGCACTCGGACCGATCAGCGCGCGGTCAGCCGCCAGATAGGCCTCGACCGACTCCGCTGGTTTGGGCGCTCCCGAGGTGCTCCAGCTCTGCCAGCGCCGCACGCCCGGTGTCACCAGGCGGACCGCCTCGTCCCGGTCCTCGTGCGGGTACACCGCACGCGAGACCTGAACCCGCGGCGGCGCGACCGGATCGGCCCACGCCTCTCGGTAGGCCGCTATCCAGGACGCTTGGCGGGCCAGCGCATCGGCGACGCTGCCGCCGCGCCAGGCACTGGCCCGGGACAGTTGCAGACCGTCTCCGGCGCGCGCCGCCGCGGTGACCGCGGCGAGCGCGTGGTCGGGATCACTGGTGGTCGCCTGCCACAGTCGCCGTCGTACCCGGCCGCCCGGCGGATGGACGGTCTCGCCGAGCGAGTTCACCGGCCGGCCCTCCAGCGCACGGTGCAGACCGTCCACGGCGGCCGAGTAGCGGCGGTGCCGGTCGTCCAGATCGGCACCGAACGCCTCCCAGGCACTCGGGAACGGGCCCGAGCCGATACCGAGTTCGAGACGGCCGCCGCTGAGGGCGTCGAGGGTGGCCGCGTCCTCGGCGACCCGCAGCGGATCGTCGAGCGGAAGCACGTAGACACCCGTGCCGAGCCGGATCCGCCGCGTGTGCTGCGCGATCGCCGACAACAGCACCAGCGGGGACGAGACGTGCTCGTTGCCCTGCCGGAAGTGCCGGTGGATCACCCAGCCCGAGTCGTAGCCCAGTTCCTCGGCCGCCACGAACAGGTCGACGGCCTCGGCGTACGCCTCCTCCGGCGGCTGGTCCCGGTCCAGATGCAGCAGGAAGTTCAGCCGGAACGGACGGCCGTCGGGCACTCCGGCCCCGACCGCCGGGGCCCACGCCGGCGCGCCGGTCACAGGTTGAGCCCCGTCCCGTGCACGCCGTGCTCCTCGATCAGGGCGAGCTCGGCATCGGTCAGCGGCGCGAAGTCCAGCGCGGCCACGTTGTGGTCGAGCTGCCAGACCGAACTGGCACCGATGAGCGCGGAGGTGACCTCCGGCTTGCGGAGCACCCACTGCAGCGCCAACTGGGCCAGCGACTGCCCGCGTGACTCGGCGAGCTTGTTGAGCTCGGCGGTCCGCTGCCGGTAGGTCTCGGTGATCTGGTCCGGGCTCAAGAAGGTGCTCGCAGTGGCGCGGGCGCCGTCCGGGATCGACTCCAGGTACTTGTCGGTCAGCAGCCCCTGGGCCAGCGGCGAGTAGACCACCAGACCGAAGCCGTCCTGCTCGGCGACCTCCAGCAGGCCGTTGTTCTCGATGGTGCGGTCGTAGATGGAGTAGCGCGGCTGGTGGACGAGCAGCGGTACGCCGGCGTCGCGGAGCAGTTCGGCGGCCTGGTGCGCCCGGTCGGGCCGGTAGTTCGAGATCCCGACGTAGAGCGCCTTGCCCTGCTGCACCGCCGAGACCAGCGCGCCCACGGTCTCCTCCAGCGGCACCGAGTCGTCCTGGCGGTGGCTGTAGAAGATGTCGACGTAGTCGGTGCCCAGGTCGCGGAGGCTGTGATCGAGGGAGGTCAGCAGCGACTTGCGTGAGGAGCCCTTCAGGTAGGGACTCGGACCGATCGGATTGCCGGCCTTGGTCGACAGGAGGATCTCGTCGCGGTACGGGGCCAGATCGCGGGCGAGGACGCGGCCGAAGTTCTGCTGGGCGGCCCGGTGCGGCGGCCCGTAGCGGTCGGCGTTGTCGAAGTGCGTGATGCCCAGGTCGAAGGCGTGCAGGATGATCTCGCGCTGCGTCTCGTAGGCGTAGTCGGCGCCGAACTTCTGCCACAGCCCGAAGGAGAAGGCGGGCAGATCCAGGCCGGAGCTTCCGGCGCGCCGGAAGGCGGCGTTCTCGTAACGCTCGGGGTCCGCGGCGAAGGCTGTTTCGTACACGCGCTTGGACTCGGGGGTGCGGTTGGGCTCAGGAGTGCGATTGGACATGGTTTGTCGCCTTTCAGAGGGATAGGTGATGGGGCAGAGAGTCAGCGGCGGAGTGCCGCCGGCTGCAGGGACGGGGTGTCCCGGCCCGTGTCGCGTTCGAGGAACTGCGTGCCGGGCGCGACGATCTGATCGATCCGGTCGAGGATCTCGTCGGTGAGCGGCTCGTCTCCGGCGCGGGCCGCGGCCGCCAGATAAGCATCGAGGTGCTCGCGGGTGCGCGGTCCGACGATCACGCTGCTGACCGCCGGGTGATTGAGCGCGAAGGCGATCGACAGGTCGACGAGTGACCGGTCGTTCTCCTCGGCCAGCGTCGCGAGCGCATCGGCGGCGGCGAGCTTGCGCTGGTTCTGCTCGGCGGCCACGTCGAAGCGGCCCGGAATCAGGTCGGCACGCGCAGACTCGGGCTGCTCGCCGCCGATCCGGTACCGCCCGGACAGCCACCCCGCCGCCAGCGGGCCGTAAGAGAGCACTCCCACTCCGTACTGCTGGACGGTCGGGAACACCTCACGCTCCACTCCGCGCACCAGCAGCGAGTACGGAAGCTGCTCGGTGTGCGGTGCGATCAGTCCGTGCTTCTCGGCGAGCCAGTGCGCGCGCACCTGTTCGTGCGCGGGGAACGCCGAGGTGCCGTAGTAGCGGATCTTGCCCGAGCGCACCAGGCCGTCGAGCGTGGTCAGCGTCTCGAGCAGATCGGTCTCCGGGTCCGGTCGATGCGCCTGGTACAGGTCGATGTGATCGGTCCCCAACCGGCGGAGGCTGTCTTCGACGGCACGGGTGATCCACCAGCGCGAGTTGCCCGCGTGCCGCGGGTCGTCGCCGATCTGCCCGTGGAACTTGGTGGCCAGGAAGACCTCGTCGCGCCGGCCCGCCAGTGCCTTTCCGGTGATCTCCTCGCTGCGTCCGTCGGCGTAGACGTCGGCGGTGTCGACGACGGTGATGCCCGCCTCGAGGGCCGCGCCGAAGATCCGCAGGCTCTCGTCCTCCTCCTGCCAGCGGCCGAAGTTCATCGTGCCCAGCGTCAGCGGTGTCACCTTGACGCCGGTGCGGCCGAGTACGCGGTCGGGTCGAATGGTCATGAAATGTGGGTTCCTTGTCTTGTGGTTCTCGGTCGAGATCTTCTGGGGAGTTCGGTGCGGGGTGAGGGGTCAGAACAGTCCGGTGGTCGGCGGCTCCTCGCCGGTGAGGTGGAACGCTCCGGCCACCGCCGCCTTCCACTGACGCGGATTGTGGTTGGCGGCCGTCCGGGCGTTGCGCCAGTGCCGGTCGAGGCCGAGGGAGCGATCGGTGAGGGTCGCGCCCCCGACGTCGAACAAGGCCTCGGCCGCGGCCAGTGCCGATTCGATCGCGATGACGCCGGCACCGGCGACGTGCACAGCGGCAGCAGCTCCGGCCTCCCGCGCCCGCGCGCCGTGCAGCCCCCGGAGCTCCTGGAGCTGCTCGGCGGCGACCACCACCACCGCGCGGGCGGCCTGCGCCCGTGCCACGATCTGACCGACCGTTTCGCGCACGTACGGATCGTCGACGCTCTTGTCCGCGGTGCTGTGCTTGATCGGCCGCGCCTTCTCCCGAACGACGGCGACGGCGTCGTCGGCGGCGGCCGCGGCGATCCCGGCCTGCACCGCCGCCAGGTAGAGCTGTGCGAATGCGCCCCGCCACGGATTGTCCGGCACCTCCTCCGCCGGTACGACCACCTCGTCGTCGTACACGTGCACCCCGGCGAGCACCGTCGACCCGCTCTGGGTGAGGCGCTGCCCGACGGCATCGAAGTCGTCGAGCCGCTCCAGCCCCGGCCGGTCCACCGGGATGGTGAACCGGATCACCGTCCCTTCCTCGGTGACCGCCTGGGTGGAGAAGTACGACGCATACAATCCGCCGGTCGAGTAGTACTTGCGGCCGTCGACCACGTAGCCGCCGGACACCCGGCGGGCGGTGGTGGACACACTGCCGCCGGGGCCGCCGTTGCGCTCGTTGCCGGTGCCCACGAACAGGGCGCCCGACCGCAACCGGGCCAGGTTCTGCTCGCGGAAGGCCCCGTCGGAACGTTCGGCGATCTGATGTGCGGCCAGGAAGGTCGGCCGCAGCGCTTGCGCGACATTGGAATCGGCACGCGCGATGTCGATGATCAGTTCCACCGCATCGCGCACCGAGCCGCCGGCGCCGCCCTCGCTGCGGTCGATCTCGATCAGGGCGAAGCCGGCCTCGGCGAGTTCGGCCACCTCGGCGAAGGCGTGCGCGCGGTCGGCCTCCCGGTCTCGCGCCGACGCGGCGAGCCGCACCAGCACCGGCGCCACCGCGGACCGGATGCCGTCGACGGTCAACTCCTCCCGATCGGCCAGTGCGGTCATCGCAGCGCCTCCGCACCGGTGCTCGAGTCGGTCGCAGCGGTGGCCAGCCCGAGCGCGTCGCGCAGCGTCGCGGACCGGGTGACCGGTGCGGCGATCCTCCGCAGCAGCTCCAGCAGCGCCGGAACATCTCCCGCACCCGAGAGGATCACCCCCGAGGCCCCGGCCGTCACCGCCCACTGCGGAAGGTCGGCGGGATCGCCGATCCGGTCGATGTCGTTCGCGTCGACGCGCACCAGTAGCGCAACCTCGGCGGCAGAGCGGTCGACCAGTTCGAGTGCGGCCGGCAGTTCCGTCCGCGCCTGCTCCAGCTGGCCGGCATCGACGATCACCGCGTCGGCGACCGCGGCGATCCGCGTCCACCCCAGCAGTTCCGGATCTGCCGCCACCAGCGGCGGCGGCCCGGCCGGCGACGGCGGACCGTCGAGCGGTCCGGCCACCCGGTACCGCTGTCCCCGATGGTCGATCGGCTTCACGAGGTCGCCGTCGACCACGATCGCCGCGGACTGATTGCCCAGCAGGGCGTCGGCGGGGAACGACCGCCAGAGCGCGGACAGGATCGAGGCGTACTCCGCCCACCGGTCGGCCGGCTCGGGGCCGGTCTCGGTCGCCGGCTCCGTCTCCGGCGCCACCGCGTCGCTGATCTCGTCCCCGCCGCCCGCACGCAGGACCAGTCCGGACCGGCCGCCGGTGGCCCGGTCGAACGAGGCCACCCGGCGCGCGAGGTTGTACGGTGCGTTCCCGGTCGTCGGCGCATCTACCAGATAGTTCAGCGCCGGATGCCGACCGGCCAGATAGGCTCCGGCCACCGTCGGATCGATCGCCGGGACCCCCCACGCCTCGTCGACCAGGCGCAACCCGGCCGTCCCGGTGACGGCGGCGCGCTCGGCGACGGTGTCCGCCTCGGCCGGGGTGATCTGCCCGGGCCCCGTGCCCACGGCGATCTCGATGAACACGCTCATCGTGGTTCTCTCCTATCCCGCGCTCAACAGCGGTTCGATGTGGGTGGGGGCGGCCGGCAGGCCGAGCCCCAGATGACCGCGGAGCGTGTCGCCCTCGTAGTCCTTGCGGAACAGCCCGCGGCGCACCAGCTCGGGGATCACGTGATCGGCGAAGTCGTCGAAGCCGGAGGGCAGCACGTCGGGCATCACGTTGAAGCCGTCGGCAGCACCTCCGCGGTACCAGCGCTCGATGTCGTCGGCGACCTGTTCGGGCGTGCCCACCACGATGCGGTGGCCGCCACCGCCGGAGAGCTTCTTGAGCAGCTGCCGCAGCGTCGGGTTCTCGCGGTCGATGATCTCGCGGACCACGCGGTAGAAGGTCTGCGAGCCGCCCGCCTGGTCCGGGTCGCCGAGCAGTTCGGCCGGGATCGGCTCGTCGTCGGACAGCCCGTCCAGCGAGAAGCCGAGCTGACCGGCCAGCCGCGCCCGCGCGTACGGGTCGGGCAGCAGCTCGTCGAGCAGTTCCCGGCGCTGCGCCGCCTCGGCTTCGGTGCTGCCCAGCACGGTGGACAGACCGGGCAGCACGACGATCTCCTCAGGCCGGCGGCCGAAACGCTGTGCCTCGTCGCGCAACCCGGTGCGGAAAGCCCGCGCCTTGGCCAGATCCTGATCGGCGGAGAAGACCACCTCGGCCACCCGCGCGGCCAGCCGCTTGCCGTCGGACGAGCCGCCCGCCTGCACCACCACCGGACGACCCTGCGGCGAGTCGCCGCGCCGCGCCCATTCGGACACCACCAGCTGCGTCAGGCTCTCGGCGCGCCGGTAGCGGAGTCCGTGGTGCGGCTCGGCGGTGCGCCCGAAATTCGCCGCCGCCGCCGACCCGGCCGTCGTGACCACGTTCCAGCCGAACCGGCCCCCGCTGAGCACGTCGAGATCGCCGAGACGGCGCGCCAGTTCCAGCGGATCGTTGTACGACGACGACAGTGTGCCGATCAGGCCGATCCGTTCGGTCTCCCCCGCCAGGCGGGCCAGCACCGTCGTCGGTTCCAGGTTGTTGCCGGTGCGGTGCCGGATGTTCGGATCGAGCACCGGGCCGTCAGCCAGGAAGACCGCGTCGAGCTTGGCCTGCTCGGCCTTGCGCGCGATCGACGAATAGTGATCGATGGTGTACGACCCCAGCGGATCGGTGCCCGGGAACCGCCAGGAGCCGCCGAACACCCCCGCGTTGAGGATGTTGACGTTGATGTGCAGGGTCATGAAGCAGTCCTTTCGACGGGGCCGGCGAACTGGCCGTAGTAGCCGGACACCGGCAGCACCTCGTTGACCAGGTGGTCGCCGACGACGCGCGGCTTGTAGATCACGGGATTGTGCGAGGCCAGGGTCCGGGCGTTGCGCCAGTGGCGGTCCAGGTTCACTCCGGTCCGCACCGTCGACGAGCCGCCGGCGTCGAACGCTTCGGAGGCGGCGTGCAGCACCGCCTCGATCACGGCGATCTGCGCCGTCGAGGTCTCCACATAGGTTGCGGCGAAGTAGGATTCGTCGTCTCGCGCGTGCGCCTCCTCGAGCCGCCGGGCGGCATGCTCGAGCAGCGTCTCGGCGGTGACCCGGCGTGCCTGCAGGCGGCCGATCACCGCCAGCACGTCCGGGTCCTGTGCGGCGGATTCGCTCAGGGCGTGCCGGCTGGTGCGGGTGCGGCCGCGGACCACCTCGACCGTCTCGGCCACCAGATTCCGGGCGATCCCGGTCAGATTCGCCAGGTGCACGATCTGCACGAACGAGTCCAGGCCGCGCAGCGAATCGAGTTCGCGGCCGATCTGACCGTCGTCCTCCACCGGCACCGACGTCAGGATCGTGGTGCCGCTGCCGGTCTGGCGCTGACCGATACCGGCCCAGTCGTCGACGTGCTCGACCCCCTCGTGCCGCGCGGGCAGCACCACGAACACCTTGCGCCCGGTCTCGTCGACGGCCGCCGCCCGGAGGTAGTCCGCGAAACGCGCGCCGGTGGAGTAGAACTTGGTCCCCGACACCACCGCTCGCCCACCCGGGCCGCGATGGATGCGCGTGGCCGTCGCCGGATCCACCGCGAGCGCCGACGGCTCGGACTGGGCGTTGCCGAACACCGCCCCCTCCCCGACCGCGGAGAACCAGCGGTCGCGGACCGCCCGATCGCGCTCCCGGCGCAGGATCTCGGTGGTGGTGAAGTGACCGCGCAGGATCTGCGGCACATTGGAGTCGGCGGCGCCGGCCTCGGCCAGCAGCCCGAACAGCGTCGGCAGGTCGGCGTCGTACCCGCCGTACTCGGTCGGCACGCGCAGCCTGCCGAAGCCGGCGGCGACCAACTCGGCCACCAGCGCGTACGGGTGCTCCCCGGATCGGTCGCGCTGCGCCGCACCCGCGGCGAGTTCGGCGAAGACCGCCCGGAAGCGATCGTACGGGACGGCGCTCATGCGAAGACTCCGTTCCGTGCCAGCTCCCGGCCGGCGACGGCGTCGAGCAGCCGGCGCGTGTACTCCTGCCGCGGATAGGCGAAGACCTCGGCGGTCGGCCCCTGTTCGACGATCCGTCCCCGCGACATCACCGCGACCCGATCGGCGAAGGCCTCCACCACCGCGAGGTCGTGCGAGATGAACACGTAGGTCAGGCCGCGCTCGGCCTGCAGTCTCTGCAGCAGCGCGATGATCTGCGCGGCGACTGAGACGTCCAGTGCCGAGATGGGCTCGTCGAGCACCAGCACCTCCGGATCGGCCACCAGCGCCCGGGCGATGGCGACGCGCTGGCGCTGTCCGCCGGACAGTTCGCGCGGGTGTCGGTCGGCGAACTCGGCCGGCAGGGCCGCGGCCTCCAGTGCCGCGATCACCTGATCGCGGTGCCGAGCGCGCTGCCGCCGCGGAAGGGCGACGCCGGTGGCGAAGGCGCGCAGCGGTTCCTCGACCACGTCGAAGACGTCGAACCGCGGATCGAACGAGGCGTACGGGTTCTGGTAGACGAACTGCACCCGGCGGCGCAGCGGCCGGAACTGCTTGCGGCTCAACCCCGTCACGTCCGTGCCGAACAGCGACACCCGTCCCTCGGTGGCCTCGGTGAGACCGGTGAGCACCCGCGCCGTGGTCGACTTCCCGCTGCCGGACTCGCCGACGATCGCGAACGTGGAACCGGGCTGCACCGCGAACGAGATCCCGTCGACGGCCGGCGGCGCCGAGCCGTACACCTTGCGCAGTCCGGTCACCTCGATCACCGGTGCGGCCGCCGAATCGATGCGGTGGCCGAACCGGTTCCGCGCCGCGGCGCGGGCCGGGACGCTGTCCAGCAACTCGCGCGTGTACTCGTGCTGCGGCGCCTCCACCACCCGGGCCGTGGGGCCGATCTCGACGATCCGCCCGTGCCGCATCACCGCCAGGGTGTCGGCTCGGTCGGCGGCGACACCGAGGTCGTGGGTCACCAGCACCACCGCGGTGTTCAGCCGGTCGCGCAGTTCGTCGATCAGATCGAGCACCTGTTTCTGCACCGTCGCATCCAGCCCGGAGGTCGGCTCGTCGGCGATGATCAGGTCCGGTTCGGAGGCCACCGCCGCGGCGATCAGCACCCGCTGCCGCATGCCCCCGGAGAGCTGGTGCGGGTACTGCCGGTAGCGGCGTTCCACCTCGTCGAAGCCGACGATCCGGAACAGCTCGTACACCCGCTCCCGGCGGGTGGCGGCATCCAGATCGGTGTGCAGCCGCAGGACGTCCTCCACCTGGTGGCCCACCCGCCGGAGCGGGTCGAGCGAGACCGTCGGATCCTGCGGGATCAGGCTGATCGCGCTGCCGCGGACGGTGCGCCAGCCCTTCGGCGACAGCTCGGTGAGGTCGCGGCCGGCGAAGCCGATCCGGCCGCCGATCACCTCCCCGTTCTCCGGCAGCAGCCCGAGGATCGCATGCCCCGTGGTGGTCTTGCCCGAGCCGGATTCGCCGACCAGCGCCAGCACCTGGCCGGGCCGCACCTCGAAGGAGACGTCGTGAACCACCGGCAGCACCCGCCCGGCGAGGGCGGACGGTTCCGGCCGGCCGGAGCGGTAGCCGACGGTCAGTCCGTCGACCGTCAAGACGGGGTCGTTGCTCATAGTTCGTTCCGTTTCCGTAGATGACGAGCCAGGTAGTTCACCGACAGCACCACCGCGACGATGGTGAGCGCCGGATACACCGTCAGCCAGTCGCGCGTGGCGATGTACTTGCGTCCGTCGGCCACCAGCAGGCCCCACTCCGGGTCCGGCGGCTGCGCACCGAGACCGAGGAAGCTCAGCGAGGCGATCCAGATGATCGCCAAGCCGACTTCCACCGCGGCGAGCGAGATGGTCGGCCCGAGGGCGTTGGGGATCACGTGCCGGCGCAGGATCGCCGAGGTGGAGGAGCCACTGGTCACGGCCGCCTCTACGTAGTTGCTGGCGCGCACCTTGAGCACCTCGGACCGGATGAGCCGGGCGAACTTCGCCGAGGCCGTCAGACCGACGGCGATCGCCGCGGGCACCAGTCCCGAGGTTCCGGTCTTGGCGCTGTAGAGCACCACGACGCTGATCGCCAGCAGGAAGCTCGGGATCGACAGGACCACGTCCACCGCCCGCATCACCACATGGTCGACGACACCGCCGAACCAGCCCGCGAGAGCCCCGAGGGCCGAGCCCACCACCACCGCCACGGCGACGGCCAGGAAGGCGCCGGCGAGCGAGGCCCGGGCTCCGTAGACGACGCGGCTGTACAGATCACGCCCGAGCAGGTCGGTGCCGAACCAGTGCTCTCCGGACGGCGGCAGCAGACGCTGCGCCTGGTTCACCGCGAGCGGATCGTAAGCGGTGAACACCCCCGGGAGCACTGCCCACGACAGCGCCACCAGGACCACGGCCGAGGCCAGCCCGAGCGCCCAGTACCGGCGCAGATAGTGCAGGGCGACGGCTGTGGGCGATGACGCCGCTGCGGTCTTCTCGACGACGGCCGTACTCACGGCATCACCACCTCCGCGGGCAGCGCCTCGGTCGGCGTCACCTGCCGGGACCGGCGACGGGCCAGCGGCCCCAGCCACAGGCCGAACAGGCCGGCGCGGACGCGGGTGCGACCGTCCTGGACGTACGACAACCGCGGATCGAGGAACGGATAGACCAGGTCGACGGCCAGGTTCACCAGCACGAAGGCCACCGTGGCCACCACCACGACCCCCTGCAGGACCGGCAGGTCCTGGGTGTTCACCGCGGTCACGGTCAGCTGACCGATGCCGGGCCGGGCGAAGACCGCCTCGGTGACCACCGAACCGGCGATCAGTTCGCCGACCGCCAGGCCCAGCAGGGTGACGACGGGCAGGGCCGAGTTGCGCAGTACCCCGCGCCCGAACGCGTACCGCTGTCCGGCGCCCCACGCGAGCAGGACGTGCACGAACGACTGCTTGCGCGTCTGGCCGATCGCGGCGACGAAGACTTGCGCCAGCGGCGCCGCGATGAGGATGCCCAGGGTGGTCGCCGGTCCGATCAGGGCCAGGAAGGTGCCGTCGTCGGTGGACGGGATCACGTGCAGCGTGAACGAGAAGTACTGCAGGATCAGGATGCCGACGACGAAGGTGGGCACCGCGCCGAACATCGGCGGCACCGAAGTCGCGGCCGACCGCAGCCAGGACCACGGCGCGTAGTGCGCGGCCACGCCGATCACCGCGGCCAGGACCAGGCCGATCAGCAGGGCCAGCGAGGTGAGCGCGAGCGTGGACGGCAATGCGGCACCGATGAGCTCGGCCACCGGCAGTCCGGTGGTGATGGAGAATCCGAGGTCCCCCTGCAGCAGGTGCTGCAGGCTCTGCAGGTACTGCTGCCACAGCGGTTGATCGAGACCGTAGTAGGCGATCAGGTCCGCGGCGGCCTCCGGCGAGATCTGCTGATCGGGATTCTGGATCCGGTTGTTGACGGCGTCACCGGGCAACGCGCTCAGCAGGAGGAACGACAGGGTGTAGGCGGCCCAGAGGACCAGCACCGCCTGCCCCAGGCGTTCGACGATGTATCGGGTCATGGCTGTTTCCTCCTCCCACTCACTGCGCGATCCAGGTGCCGTGGAACCACGACCGGCCGGTGGACTCGGTGGTGTATCCGTGCACGTTGGAGTTGAGACCGAAGACCTGCGTCTCGTCGTAGAGCGGGTTGGAGTAGCCCTGCGCGAAGATGTGGTCCTCGGCCGACTGCACGGCCTGCTGACGCTTGCCCGGGTCGGACTCGGCGGAGATGGCCGCCAGCCGCCGATCGAGTTCGGCAT
The DNA here is from genome assembly GCF_039537105.1 of Gordonia caeni. Classification (NCBI taxonomy): domain Bacteria; kingdom Bacillati; phylum Actinomycetota; class Actinomycetes; order Mycobacteriales; family Gordoniaceae; genus Gordonia; species Gordonia caeni. Next base: position 47,145 of record NZ_BAAAZW010000012.1, on the reverse strand, counting down.
CGGGCGTCGTCGCATGCAGGGTGTCCTGCCGGTCGCTGCCGTAGGTGGTGCGCAGCACGGTGGCGTCCGCGGTCGACGTCTGTCCCTGGGTGAAGGGCCAGTCCTTCGCCTCGGCCAGCTGAGCCTGGTAGTCGGTCAGCGCCGGATTGGTGATGCGGATCTCGGCACCGGCCTGCTTCCACTGCGACTGCAGCACCTCGAGGACCGACTGAGAGACCTGATAGAACGGCGCCACCCGGAGGTGGAAGGACAGGCGCTTGCCGTCCTTGACGCGGATGCCGTCCGGTCCCGGCTTCCAGCCGGCCTGATCCAGCAGCGACTTGGCCTTGTCCAGGTCGTAGCGCAGGTACTCGCTGGAGTCGCCGCGCTGCGGGGTCCCCTGGGTGAGGGCCCCGGTCGGGATCGGGTAATTCGGCGAGAGCACCGTCTGGTTGATCGCCTCGCGGTCGGTCGCCGCGATCAGCGCCAGCCGGACGTTCTTGTCCTGCGCCGGTGAATCCGGATTCCGCAGATCGACCGTGAGGTCGTTGGTCTCGCCCTGGACCGTGATCGGCAGCAGTTCACCGCCGCCGGCGCTGACGGTCTCCTCGTCGTACGGCGCGATGTTGCGGGCGATGTGCGCCTCCCCCGACTGCAGCGCCCCGACCCGGGTGGAGGCCTCGGGCACCACCTTGAAGACGATGCGCTCCAGATACGCCTTGCCGCTCTGACCGGTCCCCTCCGGGGCCCAGTCGTAGTCGTCGCGCCGCTTCAGCGTGACCCCGGTGGTGCCGTCGACCGATTCGACGACGAACGGTCCGGTGCCCACCCAGTTGCGCAGGTCGCTCTGACCGTTGAGGTCGTGGGCGAGGAACGAGGAGCCCAGGATGGAGCTGGCCCGGTAGTTCGACAGGATCTGCAGGAAGCCGGAGTTCGGCTTCGACAGCTTCACCACCACCGTCTGGGCGTCCGGGGCGTCGGTGCCGACGTAGTCGGTCCAGAACGGATCGGGCACGATGCCTTTGGCCTCGTCGCCGGTGCCGTGCTGATCGAAGTTCTCCTTGACCGTCGCCGCATCGAGCGGGCTGCCGTCGGAGAAGGTGACGCCCGGCTTCAGTTTGAACGTGTACGTGAGCCGGTCGTCGCTGATCTCCCACGACTCGGCCAGCCACGGCTTGAACTCTCCGGTCTCCGGGTCCTGCCACACCAGTCGCTCGGCCACGTTGTTGCTCACCTGACTGTTCGACCAGATCGAGTTGGTCGGCGCCCAGGCGCTGTACTCCAGCGGGTCGTAGAAGGTGAGGGTGCCGCCGTAGACCGGCGGACCGGACGCGCCGTCACCGCTCTGACCACCGCACGCGGCGATCGTCATTGCGGTGGCAGCCGCGATGGTGGTCGCCAGAAGTCGTCGGCGGAATCGATTCGGGAACACGTCGGGGACGTCCTTTCGTACAGCTGGTCGATGGCACTGCCGTGCAGTCAAACAGCGCCCGGACCGCGGGGTCATCGCTTACCGCCACGGTGATTTCTTCACGGCACCTTCTGCTCAGAGCGGTGTTAATCGCCCTGTTGACACCAGGCCGAACGCAACGGGGGTGTCTTCACCCGCCCGTCCGTAGGTTCACGACGGCGGGCCGTCTGCGAGCCCGCACCGAATCCGAGAGGAGTGCGAAGATCCATGACCGTCCTCGACACGACCGGCGTCAGATCTGCGGCCGAAGCCGTCGACGACGCCGATCGGGATCCCTTCGTGACCCGTGTGGCCGCCTACGCACGCACAGTGCTGGCGCCGTCCGCACTGGAGACCGATCGCACCGGCGTCACCCCCGAACGCATCGCCGAGCTCGCCGACCTGGGGCTGCTCAATCACCTCGCGCCCGCCGAATACGGTGGGGCCGGCGCCGGCCGGGCCGCCGACCGGCGTATCCACGAGATCCTGTCCGGCGCGTGCTTCAACACCTGGCTGGTCTGGGCGCAGCACGCCCCGCTGGCCGGCCGTCTGGCCGAGACCGCCGCCACGACCGTCCCGTCGGCACTGTCCGCCGAAGTCCTGCACGGACGCCGGCTGCTCGGCGCCGGGGTGAGCGACATCCGCCGGTATCCGCACGACTACATCTCCGCGCAACGGCATCCCGGCGGCTGGCGCCTCAACGGGACCGTGTCGTGGGTCAGCGGCTGGGGCCTGAACACCGCCCTGGCCATCGGCGCGGTCGACACCGCCCGCGAGCACGTGGTGACCGCGCTGGTCGAGGTGAGCGAGAAGACCATCGCGCATCCCCTGGATCTGACCGCGCTGGAGGGCAGCCGGACCGAACGCGTCGTTTTGCAGGACGTCTTCGTCCCCGACGACCAGGTGATCTCCGACGTGCCGTTCGACCAGTGGCGGCGGACCGACATCGGCACCGCCGGCGACGCCCGATCGCACCATTTCGGGCTCGCCGACACCGTGCTGCGCGAACTTGACGACGACCCCCATCCACCGGCCCACGCCGTCGCGCGCACGTGGCGCCCGCGGATCGCCGAGATCCGCGCCCGGGCGTACGCACTCACCGACGAGGCCACCGCGGCCGGCGACGGCACGCACCGGATCGACGAACGGCTGGCACTCAAGGTGGCCAGCGGCGAAGCCCTGAACACCATCACCCGCGCCCTCCTGGTGGCCCGGTCCGGACGCGGCCTCGGCCGCGACGACACCGCGCAGCTGTACGTCCGCAACGCCCTGTTCGTGCTGGTACAGGGGCAACGCCCCGATGTCCGCGAGGCGCAGTTGCGCGCGCTGGCCGACTCGCCGCTGCCCCGCTGACCCCCGTCCTCCCGATCGAAAGCATCGCAATGAGTTCCGACTACCTTTGGTACATCCCCAACGAGATCGCCCCGGGCCACCGCGGCGACGTCACCGATCCCGGCCACAACACCCTCGCCACCCTCACACGTCAGGCGCACGCGCTCGAAGAGAGCGGCTGGTCCGGTGCACTGATCGGGACCGGTTGGGGACGGCCCGACACCTTCACCGTCGCGACCGCGCTGGCGGCCGGCACCACGGACTTCCAGCCTCTGGTCGCCGTGCGCCCCGGCTACTGGCATCCGGTCAACCTGGCCAGTTCCGCGGCCACCCTCGATCGGCTCTCCGGCGGCCGCCTGCGCCTGAACATCGTCTCCGGCAAAGACCATCTGGGCGCCTACGGCGACACCGACCTCGACCAACCCGAGCGCTACGCCCGCACCCGCGAGTTCCTCACTCTGCTGCGGCGGCTCTGGACGCAGGAGAACGTCACCTTCGCGGGCGACTACTACTCGGTGACCGACTCCACGGTCGTTCCGCGCCTGGCGGCCCGGGCGGGCCGTCCCCATCCGACGCTGTACTTCGGCGGCGCCTCCGAGGCGGCCGAGCGGGTCGCCGCGGCACAGGCCGACGTGCAGTTGTTCTGGGGTGAGCCGCTCGACGACATCGCCGCGCGCATCGACCGGCTGCGCGCCCTCTCCGAACAGGAGCACCGCGAGTTGCCGGCCCTGGAGTTCGGGTTGCGCATCACCACCGTGGTGCGGGACACCTCGGAACAGGCGTGGGCCGACGCCGAGGCCAAGGTCGCCGAACTTGCTCGTCGTCGTGCCGCCGCCGATCCCGCGGCCGCCGTCGGCTACAACCCGCACCGGCGCACGGCGGTCGGCCAGCAACGGCTGTACGACCTGACCGCCCGCGGCGAGGTCCTCGACGACAACCTCTACACCACCCCGGGCACGGTCGGCGCCGGCGGCGCGGCGAGCACCTGGCTGGTCGGTTCGGCCGACGAGGTGGCCAAGTCGCTGCGCCGCTACCGCGATCTGGGCGTGACGCACTTCGTGCTCTCCGACACCCCGTACGAACGGGAGATCCGCCGCCAGGGCGCCACTCTCCTGCCCCTGCTGCGCGAATGAGGGCCCGCAGGCGCCCACCGGCCTGTCTCCGCCCCGGCTCCCGGCCGCTGCTGATCGCGATGTTCTCGATCAGCAGCGGCGTCGGGTACATCGCGATGATCCAGATCCTGCCGGTCATCCTGATTCCGATGGCCGACGATCTCGGGGTCTCCCGCACGGCGATCGCCGCCTCGTCCACCGTCTCGACGCTGGTCGGGGCCCTCGCGGCCTTTCCGGTCGGCCGATTGCTCGACAGGTTCGGCGGACGTGCGCTGATGGCGGCCGGCTCCGGGATCGGTGCGGTGGGGGTGCTGATCTGGTCGCAGGCCACCTCGCCGGTCGTCCTCTATGCGGCCTTCGCCGTGATCGGCATGGCCTTGGTGATGTCCACGTACGAGGCCGCTTTCGCGGTGATCGTCGTGGTCGACGACGCCGCGCATCGAGACCGGACGATCCTCGCGGTCACCATGATCGCCGGACTGGCCACCTATCTGGTCTACCCGCTGCTCGGGTGGCTCAACACCACGTACGGCTGGCGGACCACCCTGGTGATCCTCGCCGTGGCGCTCGCGGTCACCTCGGTGCCCGGGCACCTGTGGGCGATCCCGTCCAGCGCCGTCCATCGGAGCCGGGTGCGCACGCTGCCGGGTATCCGGGTCGGTGAGGCTTTGCGCCAGCGCAGGCTCTGGCTGATCATGTTCGCCTTCGTCGCCCAGTCGGCGTCGGTGTCGGCGTTCCTGCTGCTGGTGATCACCTATCTGCGCGACATCGGGCACTCCGAGGCGGTGGCCACCGCGATACCGATCGCCATCGGTGTCCTGCAGGTGCTGTCCCGGCTCGCACTGGTGACGGTGGCACGGCGGATGCCGATGACCCTGGCGGCGACCCTGGCGATCGGCATTCAGGGCATCGGACTGCTGGTGCTGCCCCTGGTCGGCCTGTCCATCGCCCTCACCCTGCTGTGCGTGGCGGCGGTGGGGCTCGGACAGGGCGTCTCGGTGATCGCCCGGCCGTCGATCGTCGCCGACGGTTTCGGGGTCGCCGAGTTCGCCAGCGTCCTCGCGACCATCAGCATCCCGTTGGCGCTGGCCCGGGCCGGCAGTCCCCTGGTGGGGACGTGGCTGGCCGACTGGCGCTTCCTGGTGCTCGGCGGCGCGGTGGCCCTGGTCGGTTCGCTCGCGCTGCTGCGCGTGCACATCGCCCACCCGGTCCACCCGGCCGAGGAGCCCGTGCCGCTGCCGGATGCCCGGGCGACCGCCGCGCGGGTCTAGATGTGATGCCCCGGCACGTGGTCAGGCCGCGAGGGCGTCCGCGATCAGCCGCGCGGTGTACTTGCGCCCGGCGAGCGTCGGGTGGATCGGAACGCCCGCATCCCGCGGCCCGACACCCGTCAGCGACACGTACCGCCGGCCGTCCGGGGCGCACATCGAACGCCCGGCCGGCGGCTCCTGATTCACCATCGTGAACCCGGCGCGCTCGGCGGCCTCGGCGATGGTCCCGTTCAGCCCGGCCTGCAGCCGATTCGCGAACCTGACGACGCTGGGGCCGGTCACCACGTCGGCGAAGCACCCCGCCGGAGTATCGGGCAGCAGACGCAGGTAGCCGAGCACCACGACCTTCGCATTCGGTGCGCTCTCCCGGACGGCCGCGTAGACGCGATCGAGTTTCGGGCCGAGGCGGTCGAGCTTGTCCAGGGCGGCACGCGTGTGCTGCTCGGTGCAGAGTGCGCCGACGAGGCAGTCCTGCACCACTCCCCCGAACAGATTCTCGTCATTGCCACCGATCGAGATCGACACGTACTTCGTCTTCTCGCTCAGCCCGCGGATCTGCGGTCCCTTGTCGGTCACCTCGGTGAAGTCCGCGGTGTCCGCGCCCCCACAGGCCCAGTCGGCGAAGCTCACGCCGCGCATCCGCTGGGCGACCAGGCGACCGACGTTGTCGGTCGCCTGCCCGCAGGCCTCACCGGTGGCGGTGGACATGGACCCGGAGGCGACGAAGGAGTCGCCCAGCGAGACGTACTCCGCGCCCCGTGGACCCGGGTCGGGCATCGCCGCGGCGGGCGCCGCCCACCCGAACGACAGCGCCAGCGTCAGAGCGCACAGCAGAATCGACAATCGAACGACAGTGGAACGGATCACTGCTTACTCCCCGAAGTAGCTTGAGTCACATCGACTTACGTCAGGTCGCAAGTTACCGCTCCGTAGCACTCGATACAAGTTCGCATCGAGTTGTCGTCGTGTCGGCTAGCCTGACGCCGTGTCCACCACCCCTGCCGAACTCCCCGTCGAACAGCTGCGCCGCCTCCGCTTCTCGGCCGCCACCGCCGCCTTCCAGGTCGAGGGCGCGCGCACCGAGGACGGTCGCGGCCGCAGTATCTGGGACGACTTCGTCGACACCCCGGGCAAGGTGCTCGACGGCTCCACCGCCGACCCGGCCGCCGACAGCTATCACCGGTACCGGTCCGATGTCGCACTGGCTGCAGGTCTGGGCCTCGACCGATACCGCTTCTCGATCTCGTGGGTGCGGGTACAGCCCGACAGCCGAGGAGCGGCCAATCCCGCTGGGCTGGACTACTATTCGCGACTCGTCGACGAACTGCTGGCCGCCGGGGTGACCCCTTTTCCCACGCTCTACCACTGGGATCTCCCCAGCTCGATCGAGGCCCGGGGAGGCTGGCTGAACCGGGACACCGCGCAGCGCTTCGCCGACTACGTCGCCCTGGTGGCCGATCGGCTGGGTGATCGCGTGCGGCACTGGTACACCGTCAACGAGCCGGCGATGACGACTCTGGAGGGCTATGCCATCGGTGCGCTGGCCCCCGGACAGTTCCTGCTGTTCGATGCGCTGCCCACCGTGCACCACCAGCTCCTGGGACACGGTCTGGCACAACCGATCCTGCGGGCGGCCGGCGCCGAGGCGGTCGGCCTGGCCAACAACCACACGCAAGTGCTGGCCGCCACCGACGCGGCCGCCGACCGGGAGGCGGCCGCCGCCTACGACCTGCTGCACAACCGGCTCTTCGCCGAACCGATCCTGCTGGGCGCCTACCCGGATCTGACGCCGCTGGGCGCACCGGAGCTGCCCGTGCGCGACGGCGACCTGGAACTGATCTCCGCGCGCCCGGACTTCTACGCGGTCAACTTCTACAACCCGACCACCATCGGCGCGCCCGCCGCCGACAGCCCGATCCCGTTCGACCTGCTCCCCACGCCCGGGGTGCCGGTCACCGGCTTCGGCGACCAGTGGCCGATCATGCCGTCCACACTCACCACGCTGCTGACCGACTTCAGCCGCCGCTACTCCGGCGCACTGCCGCCGCTGATCGTCAGCGAGAACGGTGCCTCCTTCGCCGAACCGGACGACGCCTGCCGCGTCGACGACACCGACCGCATCGCCTACCTCGACGGCCACCTGCGGGCGGTGACCGCGGCGATGGCCGACGGCGCGGACGTGCGCGAGTACACCGTCTGGTCGCTGCTGGACAACTTCGAATGGGCCGACGGCTACACCCAGCGATTCGGGCTGACGCACGTCGACTTCGCCACCGGTGAACGCACCCCGAAGGCCTCCTACGACTGGTACCGGAACGTCATCGCGCGAGCCCGCGCGTGAACACTCCCCGGGTCGGACGGCGCTGGCTGACGCTGTTCACGCTGGCCTGGCTGATCATCTGGATGGTGCAGCTGACCCCGCTGCAGCTGCTGCTGCCCCTGCAGCTGGACTCGCAGATCTCCGGCGACGGGGATCAGTGGGTGCGCGGGGTGGTGATCTCCGGTCTGATCCTGGGCGTGGGCGGACTCGTCGGCGTGATCGCCGGTCCGCTGGCCGGGGCGCTGTCCGACCGGACCCGGGCGAGCCGGTTCCCGGCCTGGCTGGGCGGGCGGCGGCGCGTCTGGGCGCTCGCTGGGATCTGGCTGACCACCGTCTGCCTGGTGCTGACCGGCTTCGCCCACCAGCCGCTGCTGGTTGGACTCGCCTGGATCGGCGTCTCGGGGGGCGTGGCGGTGGCCGCGGCCGCCTTCACCGCACTGATCGCCGATCAGCTGCCGCCCGATCAGCGCGGCGCGGCGGCGGCCTCGGTCGGCTCCTCGCAGGCGGCAGGCATCGTCCTGGGCGTCGGTGTGGTGGTGACCCTCGGGCTGAGCGTGCTGGCCGGTTACCTGTTCCTGGCGGCGCTGATCGCCGTCGTCGGCACCGTCGCCGCCCTCGGGCTTCCCGATCCCCGGTCACCGGGGCAGGTCCGCGCCGCGGTCGCCGAACGCGATCCGCTGCGCTCGCTGCGCGACCGGGACTTCGCGTGGATGCTGCTCGGCCGGCTGGTGACCAACATCGGCAACGCACTGGGCACGTCTCTGTTCCTGTTCTTCCTGCTCTACGGCCTCTTCCAGCCGACGGAGACCGCCGAGGGCAATCTGCTGCTGCTGGTGGTGGTCTACACCGTCTTCGTGGTGATCTCCTCGGTGATCTCGGGCATCTACTCCGACCGCAGCGGCCGGCGCCGCATTCCGACGGTGCTCGCGGCGATGGTGCAGGCCGTCTCCGGGGTGATGATCGTGATCCATCCGTCGTTCACGGCCACGCTGATCGCCGCCGCACTGATGGGGGTGGGCTACGGCGCCTTCTCCACCGTGGGCCTGGCGTTCGCCACCGACTTGCTGCCGCACCAGGAGGACCACGGTCGTGATCTGGGGGTGGTGAACGTGGCCGCCGCACTCGGCCAACTCCTCGGCCCCATCCTCGGTGCCGGCCTGGTGGCCGCGGTCGGCGGCTTCTGGCTGCTGTTCCTCACGGCTACGGTGGTGTCGGTGATCGGCGGAGCGTTGACCCTGCTCGCACGGGAGCGCCCCGGCGTGCTCGAGACTGTCACCACCATTGGGACGTAGGGCCCACGACACGCCCCCACCCGGTTGGTTACTATCCCGTAACAAAGGACGACGTACCCGTGCGCCGGTCCACGACAGACAGGACTGCATCCGTGGCGAAACTGGTCATCCCTCAGGGCCATCCCAACGTGGCGATGCTCGGCATCGGTGCCTGTCGGCCCAAACGGCTGGTCAGCAACGACGAGGTCTGCGAGGTCCTCGATTCCAGCGACGAGTGGATCTTCGAACGATCGGGCATCCGGAATCGCCGCTGGATCAGCGGGGACGAGAGCGCCCGCAGCATGGCGGCCGTCGCCGCCGAACGCGCCATCGCCAATTCCGGCATCGACAAGGACAAGATCGGCGCGCTGATCCTGGCCACCGGCAGCTGGCGCACCAAGATCCCGCACGGCGGACCGATCGTCGCCACCGACATCGGCCTCAACGGCATTCCGGCCTACGACGTGGCCGCCGGCTGCGGCGGCTTCGGCTACGGCCTGGGCATCGCCGCCGACGCGGTCCGCGCGGGCAGCGCCGAGTACGTCCTGGTGGTGGGCACCGAGACCATGTCGGTGGTGATGGATCCCACCGACCGCAACACCGCTTTCATCTTCGGCGACGGCGCCGGGGCCGTGCTGGTGGGCCCGTCCGAGGAGAACGGCATCTCGCCGGTGGTGTGGGGCAGCGACGGCGAGAACTCCGGGGCGATCGCCCAGAACTACGACATCCCCGAGTACATGGACCGCTCGGAGGAGTTCCAGCACAAGGATCCCGACGCCGACCCGGTCGGCCGCATGGTGGTCACCATGGAAGGGCCGCGCGTCTTCCGCTGGGCGGCCATCACCCTGCCCAAGGCACTCACCACGCTGCTCACCGAATCCGGGGCCGGCCCCGACGACATCGAGGTCTTCATCCCACACCAGGCCAACGCCCGCATCAACGAACTGATGCGCAAGAACCTGGGTTTCGCCGACGATCTGCCGATGGCGAACGACATCGAGAACACCGGCAACACCTCGGCGGCCTCCATCCCGCTGGCCATGGAGGAGATGCTCGCGACCGGCAAGGCGAAGGGCGGCCAGACCGCCCTGCTACTCGGCTTCGGCGCGGGCCTGAGCTACGCCGGCGCCGTGGTCACCCTGCCCCCGGCACCGGCCGTCACCAGCTTCGACGATCTCGAGGACTGACCCGTGGCCGACCTCGTCGCCCCTCGGGGCCATCAGAACGTGTCCATCCTCGGCATCGGCGCCTACCGCCCGGCCCGGCTGGTCAGCAACGACGAACTCTGCACCGTGATGGACTCCTCGGACGAGTGGATCTACGAACGCAGCGGCATCCGCAACCGGCGCTGGATCACCGGTGACGAGGACATGCGGTACATCGCCCGGATGTCCGCCGAGCGCGCGATCGAGAACTCCGGCGTCGACCGCGAGCAGATCGATCTGCTGGTCTTCGCCACCAGCACCTGGCCCTGGAACACCCCGCACGGCGCGCCGATCATCGCCGCCGACCTGGGCCTCAACGGCATCTCCGCGTTCGACGTGGCCGCCGGCTGCGGCGGCTTCGGGTACGCGCTCGGCGTGGGCGCCGACGCCGTCCGCTCGGGCAGCGCCACCAACGTGGTGGTGATCGGCGCGGAGACCATGTCGGTGGGCCTCGATCCCACCGACCGCAGCACCGGCTTCATCTTCGGCGACGGCGCCGGTGCCGTGGTGATCGGCCCCAGCGAGCGCAACGGCATCTCTCCGATCGTCTCCGGCAGCGACGGCGTGAACGCCGAGGCGATCAAACAGAACCACCACACCGTCGACTACATGGCGCGCGCGGTCGAGTACCAGGGCAAGAACCCCGAGACCGATCCGGTCGGCCGGATGATCATCGAGATGGAGGGCCCGCGTGTCTTCCGCTGGGCCGCGGTGACCCTGCCCAAGGCGCTCACCACGCTGCTCACCGAGTCCGGGGCCGGCCCCGACGACATCGACGTGTTCATCCCGCACCAGGCCAACGCCCGCATCAACGATCTGATGCGCAAGAACCTCGGCTTCGCCGACGATCTGCCGACCGCCAACGACATCGAGAACACCGGCAACACCTCCGCCGGCTCCATTCCGCTGGCCATGGAGGAGATGCTCGCGACCGGCAAGGCGAAGGGCGGCCAGACCGCGCTGCTGCTCGGCTTCGGCGCGGGCCTGAGCTATGCCGGCGCCGTGGTGACGCTCCCGCCGGCACCGAAGATCTCCAGCTTCGACGGACTCGACGAGCAGCCGACGGGTCCGCTGCCGGCGCATCTGGCGGCCGTCGAAGGCCGCTGACGACGGGCCGACACTCCCCGCCGGATGGTTACTTTTCAGTAACGACGGGGCCGTGAGACATTTGATTTCATGGTGGAAATCGCGGCACAGACCGGAATCTCGACGATCGGCATGCTCGGGATCGGTGCGTACCGTCCCGAACGCGTGGTGACCAATGACGAGATCTGCGAGCAGATCGACTCCTCGGACGAGTGGATCTACACGCGCACGGGCATCAAGAGCCGGCGCTTCGCGCGCCGCGACGAGACCGTGGTCGAGATGGGTGTGAACGCGGGCCGCAAGGCGATCGCGAACGCCCTGCTGTCCGGCTCGGACATCGACGCGGTGATCCTGGCGACCAACACGCACCTGCTGCTGACGCCCGCCGGGGCCACCAAGATCGCCACCGAGATCGGCGCCAACGGCGTGCCCGCCTTCGACGTGACCGTCGGCTGTGCCGGCTTCGGCTACGCGATGGCGCAGGCCGGGGACCTGATCAAGGGAGGCAGCGCCACCAACGTGCTGGTGATCGGCGCGGAGCAGCTGTCGGTGACCCTCGATCCCACCGACCGCACCAACTGCTTCATCTTCGGCGACGGCGCCGGCGCCGTGGTGGTGGGCCCCACCGACACCCTCGAGCTCGGCCCGGTGGTCTGGGGCAGCGACGGCAGCCAGTTCAACGCCATCCGCCAGGACATCGACTGGATCACCTTCCTCGACGGTGACCGGGTGCAACGGCCCTACCTGCGCCTGGAAGGCACCGCGGTGTTCCGCTGGGCCGCCTTCGAGATGGGCAAGGCCGCCCAGCGCGCCCTGGACGTCGCCAAGGTCGACGCCTCCGACATCGACGTCTTCGTCCCGCACCAGGCGAACTCGCGGATCAACGAGCTGCTGGCCAAGAACCTGCACTTCCGGCCGGAGACGGTGGTCGCCAACGACATCGAGACCACCGGCAACACCTCGGCCGCCTCCATCCCGCTGGCCATGGAAGAGGTGCTGTCGACCGGTGCCGCCAAGCCCGGCGACACCGCCCTGCTTCTGGGCTACGGCGCCGGCCTGAGCTACGCCGCGCAGGTGGTCAAGATGCCGCCGATCCCGTTCGAGTAGTCGGCCTCAGCGGTCAGTCGCCGCCGATCGACACCCGGGGCCAGTCCGACAGCGCCTCCAGGAGCGCGCGGTCGTGGGTGGCCACCACCACCGCCGCGGACTGCCGGCGCAAGGCCTCGGTCAGGTCGTCGACCAGTGCCATCGCCAGGTGGTTCGTCGGCTCGTCCAGAAGTATGACGTCGGGTTCCTCGGCCAGCATGGTCAGCAGCGCGAGGCGACGCCGCTGCCCCACCGAGAGCTCCCGGCCGGCCTTCGTCTCCCCGGCCGCCTCCGTCTCCTGAGTCAGCACACCCAGCCTCGCTGCGCTGTGCCGTCGCACCGTTCCGCCGCTCGGTGTCAGCCGGCCGCACAGGACCGCGAGGAGAGTCGACTTGCCCGCCCCGTTCGGCCCGGACACCACCAGCTTCTCGCCGGCGCGGAGCGAGAGCGTGACGGGTGTGTTCAGGCGGTCGGCGACGGTCACCTCGTCCGCAGCCAGCAGCGTGCCGCCCACCCGCACCGGATGGGTCGGCACCGTCAGCCGCGCGGGCGGCGCGGGGACCGGCACGGCCTGCGCGTCCATGGCCTCCTGCCGGCGTTTGACGGTCCGCACCACCCCGGGAGCGCGACTGGCACGTTGATGCTTGCCGGTGCCCTTCTCTGGACGCCAGCCGGTGACCAGCCGGTTCTGTGCCTCCTGCAAACGCTCCCGCAGTCGGCCGGCCTCGGCTTTCTGCGCCAGGTGGAGCTGCTCCCAGCGTTCCCGTTCGGCCGCCCGACCCGCGCGGTAGCCCTCGTAACCGCCGCCGTAGAGGCGGGGGCGTCCGTCGGCGCTGGGGTCCAGATCGAGGAAGGTCTCGCCGACATCGGCCAGCAGCCGCCGATCGTGACTCACCACCGCATAGCCGCCACCCCGGCCGCGGAGGTTCTCGGTGAGGAAGTCCAGCCCCTGCGCATCGAGATGATTGGTGGGCTCGTCCAGCAGCAGGATCTCCGCGTCGCCACCCAGCACACAGGCCAGACGCACGCGGTAGCGCTGGCCCACCGACAGCTCCGTCAGCGGCCGCGTCCGCTCGGTCTCGGCACCCAGCGCCTCCAGCGCGGTGGTGACGCGGCGCTCGGCGTCCCAGGCCTGCAGGACGGTGGACCGGTCGAGGGCGTCGGCGTAGCGGTCGCCGGCGCCGCGACCCCCGTCCGCGAGCTCGGCGGCGGCCCGGTCCAGATCGTCGAGCGCCCGGCGGGAGTCGGCGATCGCGAAGGCGATCGCGTCGTCGACGGTGCGGCCGTCGACCACCGGGAGCTCCTGCTCGGCGACGGCGATCCGGCCGTGCGTCACGATGCTCCCCGATTGCGGGGCGAGGACGCCGGCCAGAGCGGCGAGCAGAGTCGACTTCCCGGCGCCGTTCTCGCCGACGATCGCCAGCCGGGAATCGGTGGAGACGGTCAGGTCGAGGCCGGAGACGATCGGCCGGCCGGTGCGGGTGAGGGTGAGTTCGCGCACGGAGATCTGAGCTCCGCGCGCACGGTTCGTGCGAGACATGGTGTGGGGTCCTTCAGGGCGCGCCCCGGATCGGGCGCGGTCGACGGTGATGGGCGTGGCCCGGCGTCGCGCACCGGGTGCGCGGCGGGCGACGATCACCTCAGCTGAAGAACAAGTACTGCATGACGACCGAGTGTACGGATCGGGCCGCAGCGGGCTCAACCGGTTTTCGCCGGGACCGTTCAGGCGAAGTGGGCCGCGAGACGCCGGTGGCGGTGGCCGAAGAACGCCGCCAGCATCCGCCGCAGCAGCGGCCCGGCGGCGACCAAACCCAGTCGCGGGGCGAACGTGACCACATCGGTCACTTCGGTGCGGTCGTGGGCGGCCGGCGTCACGGTGCGCTCGTGCGTCCACGCGCGCATGCTCAGCATCGTCGATTCCTCGCGGAACCGGCGTCCGGGGTCCAACTCCGCCACGGTCAGGTGGTCGTAGTCGAAAGGCAGCAGCCCGAACAGTCGCAGCCAGGCCCTCCCGAGCGGACGGCCCACCTCGAGGGTGTCGATGGTGATGTCGCCCGCGCCGCGGGGCACCGCCATGCTCATCCAGGGCCGCATCTCGTCGTTGATGCCCTCGGGGGTCACCACCCGCGCCCAGACCGCCGGCGCCGGGCCGGCGATCTCGCTGCGACGGGTGAATGTCCAGCTACGCCTCATCGTCTAATGGTAACGATTTCCGTTATTTCAGGGAAGGGATACCGCTTTTGCGTCTGACGTCGGCAAACGGTTAGCGTTGGCGGGTGAGTTCAGAGGCCATCGCACGCGAGGTGAAGCGCCGCCGGACCTTCGCGATCATCTCCCACCCGGATGCCGGTAAGTCGACGATGACCGAGGCGCTGGCGCTGCACGCCCGCATGATCAGCGAGGCCGGCGCGGTGCACGGCAAGGGCGGACGACGCTCCACCGTCTCGGACTGGATGGAGATGGAGAAGGCCCGCGGCATCTCCATCAGCTCCACCGCCCTGCAGTTCGCCTACGAGGCCGAACACGGCGACGGCGCGCCCAACGTGATCAACCTGGTCGACACCCCCGGCCACGCCGACTTCTCCGAGGACACCTACCGCGTGCTCACCGCGGTCGACGCGGCCGTCATGCTGATCGACGCGGCCAAGGGTCTGGAGCCGCAGACGCTGAAACTGTTCCAGGTGTGCCGGCACCGTGGGATCCCGGTGATCACCGTGGTGAACAAGTGGGACCGCCCTGGGCAGACGCCACTGGAGCTGATCGACGAGATCACCGACCGGATCGGCCTCATCCCCACCCCGCTGTACGTGCCTGTCGGCATCGCCGGCGACTACCGCGGCCTGCTGGACCGACGCACCGGCGAGTTCATCCGGTTCACCCGCACCGCGGGCGGCTCCAAGATCGCCCCCGAGGAGATCTTCGGCGCCGACGCGGCCGCCGAGAGCGAGGGCGACGCCTGGACCTCCGCGGTGGAGGAGAGCGAACTGCTGGCCGAGATGGGCCAGGACCACGACCAGGAGATGTTCCTGGCCGGCCAGACTTCACCGATGATCTTCACCTCGGCGATGCTGAATTTCGGTGTGCGCCAACTGCTCGAGGCACTCGTCGAGTTCGCCCCACCGCCCGAGGGCCGGGTCGGCGTCGACGGCACCGAACGCACGGTCACCGATCCGTTCAGCGCCGTCGTGTTCAAGGTGCAGGCCGGGATGGACACCAGCCATCGCGACCGGCTCGCCTACATGCGGATCGTCTCCGGCGAGTTCGAGCGCGGCATGGTCGTGACACACGCCCAGACCGGTAAACCGTTCGCCACCAAGTACGCGCAGGCGGTCTTCGGCCGGGACCGCGCCACCGTCGACACCGCCTACCCGGGAGACGTCGTGGGCCTGGTGAACGCGATGGCCCTGGCCCCCGGCGACACCCTGTTCACCGATCCGCGGATCGAGTATCCGCCGATCCCGTCGTTCGCCCCCGAGCACTTCTCCGCGCTGCGGGTGACCACCGCCGACAAGTACAAGCAGTTCCGCAAGGCCATCGACCAGCTCGACGCCGAGGGCGTGGTGCAGGTACTCCGCAACGACCTGCGCGGTGATGCCTCCCCGGTGCTGGCCGCCGTGGGCCCCATGCAGTTCGAGGTGGTGACCGCGCGGATGAAGGCCGAATTCAACGTCGACACCGTGCTCGAGCCCCTCGGCTATTCGCTGGCGCGGCGCACCGACGAGGCCAGCGCCCCGGAACTGACGCGCCAGCGCGGCGTGGAGGTCTTCAGCCGCAGCGACGGGGCTCTGCTCGCCCTCTTCAGCGACAAGTGGCGACTGCAGTTCATCGAGAAGGAGTTCAGCGACCTGACGCTGGCTCCCCTGGTCGCCGCCGCGGACTGATGGGTCGGCACACCACGACGGCACGGGCCACCGCGGGGCTGGCCGCCGCGGGCCTGCTGCTGGCCGGCTGCGCCGAACAGGGCGAGCCACCGATCGACCGGGACGACCGCGCCGTCTCCGACAGCGAAGCGGCGCCGCGATCGCCCGAGCCCGCCCAGCGGCACGCGCTCGCCGACTGCGCCAAGACGCCGGCGTCGGGCCGCGTGGTGCGCACCGGCTACGGCCTCAACTACTCCTCCGGAGCGGTGCACGTCGCGGTGGCGCCGTACTCGGGCGAGGGGGCGGTGTGCGTGGAGTTCGCCAAGACCGGGCCCGCCGATCCGCAAGTACCCCCGGACACCCTGCTGTTCACCTTCGCCGGCCCGGACGGGGAGGGCGCGCAGGTGGAGTTCGATTCGGTCGCCCTGACCGGCGGTGTCCTGCCGCCGCTGGGCAACGGCTACGTGCCCAAGGTGGGGCCGCTGGACCACCCGATCACCGCCCGCGTCGGCGCCGCCGTCGGCGGCACCTACTACGTCGCCGACCAGTGCTCGCTGCTGCTCACCACGGTCACCGCGAACGGTGCCGGCGGCCGCTTCGACTGCCCGGCCGCGGCCGTGCAGGCCGCCAATCCGTTCGCCCCGTCCGACGACGTCGACTACGACGCCGACGACACCGTCGCCCCGCCGCCCACCGCGACCCTCTCCGGCTGGTTCGAACTCAGCCGGTGATCACACGCCCGCGGTCACACGCCCACGGTCACACGCCCACGATGCGGATGACCTCGGCCGGGTCCACCGCGTCCAGGGTGGCGGGATCGAAGGACGGCGTGCGGTCCTTGTCCACCAGGACGGCGCGGACCCCCTCGGCGAAATCGTGTGTCGCGGTGATCTGCTCTGCGGCGTGCAGCTCCCGCTCCAGGCACTGATCCAGTGACGACTGCGCACCCGCGGCGAGCATCGCGGCGGTCACGTCCAGGCTGGTCGGCGACGCTTGTTCGATCAACCCGGCCATCTCGGCGGCCCACTCGTCGCCCACCGCACCGCTCAGCCCGCCGAGGATGCTCATCGGCCCGGCATCGATCGGGAAGTAGCCGGCGATCTTGCTCAGCGGCAGATCCGTGGTGACCGGGTCGCGATGCCCGCCGAGCGCATCGCGCAGGCCGATGCCCTCGCGGATCGCCTGCGCCACCGCGGGCAACTCGTCCGACGGCACGAAGTGCGTCGCCAGCCCCACCGCGACCGCGTCGCTGCCGCGCAGCCGCGCCCCGGTGAGGCCCAGCCACATGCCGACGCCCTCGGGAAGGCGGGGCAGGAAGTAGGTGGCGCCCACGTCGGGGAAGAAGCCGATCGCCGTCTCGGGCATGGCGATGAGCGCCTTCTCGGTGACCACGCGCAGCTCTCCGTGCACGCTGATACCCAGGCCGCCGCCCATCGCGGCGCCGTCGATCAGCGCGACGTAGGGCTTCGGGTATTCGGCGATCAGCTGATTCAGCCCGTACTCGCTCGCGAAGTAGCGGGTGACGGCCGCGGTGTCGCCGGCCAGCGCGTTGTCCCGGATCTGGCGGATGTCGCCGCCGGCGCAGAAGGCGCGGGGACTCGCCGAGGTGACCAGCACGGTCTCGATCGCATCGTCGTCACCCCACTGCTTCAGGACGGCGTACATGTCGTCGATCATCGACTGGTCAAGGGCATTGAGCGCCTTCGGGCGATCGAGGACGATCTCGCCGACACCGTTGCGCACGCTGGTACGGATGTAAGACATGTGCTCACGCTAGCTCAGCCCGAAAAACCTGTGGACGGCCGCCGCGCCCGGTCCGTACCGTCGGAGCGGTCATGAGTACCCAGGCCTCCCCCGCCACCCCCGTCCTCGCCGCCACCGGTCTGTTCTTCGCGTGGCCGGACGGCGACGTGGTGCTCGGCGGCCCGGACTTCGGCGGCGTCGACGTCACGCTGCCGGCCGGCCACACCGCGCTGGTGGGCGCCAACGGCGCGGGCAAGACCACTCTCCTGGAGATTCTGGCCGGTCTGCGGGCCCCCACCGGCGGATCTGTGCGCCGCCCCGACAACGTCGCCCTGGTACGCCAGGCGTCAGCCCGCCCCGGCGCGGGCACCGTCGCCGACGGGCTCGGCATCTCCGGGGTGCTCGCGGCGCTGCATCGCATCGAGCACGGCAGTGTGGACCCGGACGACTACGACGCCGTGGGCGACGACTGGGATCTGCAGGCCCGCGCCGTCGCCCGGCTCGATCGCCTCGGGCTGCCCGCCGAGGTCGACCGCCCGCTCGACCAGCTCTCGGGTGGGCAGTACCGCACCCTGGCACTGGCCCGGGCACTGCTGACCGATCCGGACGTGCTGCTCCTGGACGAGCCGACCAACGACCTCGACGCCGCCTCCCGCCGCCTGCTGCACCGCACGCTGGACGACTTCGCCGGCCCGATTCTCCTCGTCAGCCACGATCTGGAACTCCTCGACCGCGTCGGACACACCCTGGAACTGCGCGACGGCGCCGTCCGGTCGTTCGGCGGCAACTACACCCACTATCGCGAGGTGCTCGAGGCCGAGCAGCGGGCGCACGCCGAGCAGACGGCGACCGCCGCCGCCCAGGTGCGCCGCGAGCAGCGGCAGTTCGACGACGCCCAGACCGCGCTGGCCCGTCGCCGCCGCACCGCGCACAAGGCACAGGTGGAGAAGCGGGTGCCGCCCATCGTCGCCGGACTGCGCGCCTCCAAAGCTCAGGTCTCGGCCGGGAAATTGGAACGCGGACAGCGTGATTCGGTGGTGGCGGCCCGCGCCGAGCTCGACGATCTCCGACAGCGCCGCCGCAATCCGACGGCTCCCCCGCTACGCCTTCGGGCGCCGGAGGTGGGCAGTGCAACGCAGATCATCGTCGACGAGCGGCTGCCGATCACCGGTGCCGAACGAGTCGCGCTGACGGGACCGAACGGGGCGGGAAAATCCCGGCTGCTGGCCGCGCTCATCGCCGCCCCGGACGCCATCGTCGTCCCGTACGCCTTTGTGCCGCAGGTGATCTCACTCGGCGACGAGACGCGCACCGTCGCCCAGGCGGCCGCTGCGGCCGCGCCGGGCGCCGACCCGGAGCAGGTGCACGCCCACCTGGCGAGGTTCGGTTTCACCGGGGACTCCTCGCAGCGGGTGCTGGCCGACCTGTCCGGGGGCGAGCGTCTGCGCGCCGGATTGGCGCTGCCGCTGCTGGCGACCGGCGAGCCGATGTTGCTGATCCTGGACGAGCCGACCAACAACCTGGACATCGCCACCGTCGAGAGTCTGCTCACCGCGCTCACCGACTGGACCGGTGCCCTCCTGGTGGTCTCGCACGACACCGGTTTCCTCGAGCGGCTGGGATTGACCCGCACCGTCATCGTCGAGGATCCACGTCACGGTTCGGCCGCCGTTTCATAACCTCACCCGCCCCACCCGTCGCTTCTTGTCATAATCGGCACTCTGTGGACCGTGGGGAAGCGGCCCACAGGTGACGCAGATCCCGGCCGGCTCACTCCAGGCGCTCGGCCGCTTCCATCCACTCGAGCTCGGCGGCCTCCTTGTCGGCGATCACCTGCTGCAGTTCGGCATTGAGATCGGCGAGCCGGTCGGCGTCGACCGCCGCCTCCACCATCGCCGCGTGCAACTGCTTCTCCCGCTTGCCCAGCTTCTCCATCTGCCGTTCGGCGCGCCCCAGCGCCTTGCGTGCCGCCTGGTGCTCGGCCGGAGTCAACGGTGAACCCTGCTGTACCGAACCCTGCTGCGCCGAACCCTGTTGGGCGGCAGCCGGTTTCGGTACAGCCGGAGCAGCCTTGCGCGCCGGAGCCTTCGCCTCGGTGGCGCGCCGCTCCAGGTACTGGTCGATGCCCCGCGGCAGGTTGGTCAGCTTCCCGTCGCCGAACAGCGCCCACGTGCTGTCGCAGATGCGCTCGATCAGGTAGCGGTCGTGACTGATCACCACCAGCGTCCCCGCCCACGAGTCGAGCAGGTCCTCCAGCTGTTGCAGGGTGTCGATGTCCAGGTCGTTGGTCGGCTCGTCCAGCAGCAGCACGTTCGGCTCGGCCATCAGCACACGCGTGAACTGCAGGCGTCGCCGCTCACCGCCGGACAGGTCGCCGATCGGGGTGCGCTGGCGGGCCGGCGAGAAGCCGAGCCGTTCGGCCAGCTGACTCGCCGACAGCTCCTTGTCCCCCAGCATCACGTGGCCGGCGACCTCCTCGACGGCGTCGAGCACGCGCATGCTCTCGTCCAGGTCGTCGAGTTCCTGGCGCAGCCAGCCCAGCGCCACCGTCTTGCCGACGATGCGGCGGCCCGGTTCCACCGGGACCTCCCCGGCCAGGGCACGCAGAAGCGTCGTCTTGCCGGAGCCGTTGACCCCCACCAGACCGATGCGCTCACCCGGCGCGAGCCGCCAGGTGGTGTCCTCCAGCAGCACGCGGCCCGGCGTGCCGTCGGCCGCCTCCGGCGCTGACACGCGGGCGTCCTCGAGCTCGATCGCGACCCGTCCGAGTCGCCGTTTGGCGAAGGCCGACAGGGTCACGCTGTCCCGCGGCGGCGGCACGTCGGAGATCAGCTTCTCGGCGGCTTCCACGCGGTACTTGGGCTTGGAGGTGCGGGCGGGCGGACCGCGGCGCAGCCACGCCAGCTCCTTGCGGGCCAGGTTCCGGCGCCGCTCCTCGGCGGCATCGGCCAGGCGACTGCGTTCGGCCCGGGCGTACACCCAGTCGTTGTAGCCGCCCTCGTACTCGTCCACCCGTCCCGAGTGCACCTCCCAGGTGCGGTCGGCGACGGTGTCGAGGAACCAGCGGTCGTGGGTCACCACGACCAGCGCGCTGCGCCGCGACCGCAGGTGGTCGGCCAGCCAGTGCACGCCTTCGATGTCGAGATGGTTGGTGGGCTCGTCGAGGATCAGCAGATCCGCGTCGGTGATGAGCGCCGCGGCCAGGGCCACACGCCGCCGCTGCCCACCGGAGAGCGCGGAAACGTCGCGGTCGAGCAGGGCGTCCACGCCGAGGCCGTTCAGAATGCCGCGCACCCGCGCGTCCGAGGCCCATTCGTGTTCGGCGACGTCCTCCCCCAGCACCACATCGGCCACCGGGGCGCCGGCCGGCAGCTCACCGCGCTGGGTCACCGTCACCACCTCGATGCCGCCCACCCGGGTCACCCGGCCGGTGTCGGGCTCGGCGATCCCGGCCAGCAACTCGAGCAGCGTGGTCTTGCCGCCGCCGTTGAGGCCGACGACGCCGATGCGCTCCCCCTCGTGCACGCCGACGCTCACCTCGTCGAGGAGCGGTTTGATGCCGAAGCTCTTGCTCACCCGCTCGGCGATCACCAGCGACGTGTTGGTGCCCGCACCGGTTCTGGGCGGTGCCATGTCTCTCCGTTCGTTCGGGTCAGTGCATCGGGGTCAGTCGCGCGCCGGGCACGGGACCGTGCGCGGTCCGCACCGCCTTGGCCACGCCCAGTCCGGACAGTTCGGCGGCCACCGCGATCGACGCGTCCTCGTCGTGGCAGAGGAACACGCAGGTGGGTCCGGAACCGGACACGATCCCCGCCAGCGCACCGGCTTCTTTACCGGCTCGCAGCGTACGCCGCAGCAGCGGCTGCAGCGACAGCGCGGCCGGTTGCAAGTCGTTGTGCAGCAACGGCGCCACCGCGTGCACGTCACCGGAGGCCAGCGCCACCATCAGCTCGTCGGGCCGCTGCGGCGGCGGCACCGCCTCCCCGCGCCCGGCGCGCAGCCGATCCAGTTCCTGGTACACCGCCGGCGTCGACAGGCCGCCCTTGGCCACCACGATCACCCAGTGCAGTTCCCCGCGGTGGAGCATCGGCAGCAGCTTCTCGCCGCGATTGGTGCCCAGCGCCGCGCCGCCGAGCAGCGCGAACGGGACGTCGCTGCCCAGGGTCGCCGCGATCTCCATCAGCGCTTCGCGCTCGATGTCCAGTCGCCACAACCTGGCGGCCGCCAGCAGCGCCCCGGCCGCGTCGGCCGAGCCCCCGGCCATGCCGCCGGCGACCGGGATCTGCTTGGCGATCTCGATGGCCACGTTGGCATCCGGCAACCCGGCGTACTCGGCGAGGGCGAAGACGGCGCGGGCCGCCAGATTGCTCCGGTCGGCGGGCACGTCGCGCCGGCCGTCACCGGTGACCGTGACCGACAGATAGTCGTCGGCGCGCACGGTCACGTCGTCGTACAGCGACAGCGCGCAGAAGACGGTGCTCAGCTCGTGGTAGCCGTCCTCGCGCAGCGGGCCGACGCCGAGGTGCAGGTTGATCTTGGCCGGGACGCGGGCCGACGCGCCGCCCATCATCGGGCAGCTCCGGCCACGGCGGCCAGCCGCACGTAGTCGTCCACGCCGAGGCGTTCCCCGCGCACTCCCGGATCGATGCCCGCCTCGCGCAGCAGTTCCTCCGCGCGCGGCGCCGACCCGGCCCACGTGGCCAGCGCCGAACGCATGGTCTTGCGGCGCTGCGCGAATGCGGCGTCGATCACGCTGAAGGTCGCGGCCCGGTGCTCGGGGTCGGTGCCGTACGGGTCACGCCGGTCGATCCGTACCAGCCCGGACTCGATCTTGGGTTCGGGCCAGAACACATTGCGGCCGATGGCACCCGAACGCTTCACGTCGCCGAAGTACCGCGCCTTGACGCTGGGCACCCCGTAGGTGCGGCTGCCCGGGCCGGCGGCCAGCCGGTCGGCGACCTCGGCTTGCACCATCACCAGCGCGGTGTTCAGCGTCGGGAAGTGCGCCATCAGGTGCAGCAGCACCGGCACGGCGACGTTGTAGGGCAGGTTCGCGACCAGCGCGGTGGGGGCGACCGGCAGATCCGCGGGGAGCACCGTCATCGCGTCGGCGGTCACCACGTCGAAGTCGGCGGCCCGCTCCGGCGCGAACTCGGCGATGGTCTGCGGCAGCCGCCCGGCCAGCACCGGATCGATCTCGACGGCGACGACGCGCCCGGCGGTCGCCAGCAGCGCCAGGGTCAGCGACCCCAGGCCCGGCCCCACTTCAAGGACCACGTCGTCGGGTCCCACCCCCGAGGTGGCGACGATGCGCCGCACGGTGTTCGGGTCGTGCACGAAGTTCTGGCCGAGCTGTTTGGTCGGGCGCACCCCGAGCTCGGCGGCCAGGCCGCGGATCTCGGTGGGACCCAGCAGCCGAACACCGGACGAATCAGTCATCCGGTCATTGTCCCCGGTCGGTCAAGCCGGCCGGAGAGCGGGCGAACGCTCAGCGCAGTCCGAGCTTGGAGGTGCATGTCGGCCACGCGCCCCAGCCCTGTGCGGCCTGGGTCTTCTTGCCGATGGCGATCTGCTCTTCGCGGGTGGCCAGATCGGCGCGCGGCGCGTACTCGGTACCGCCCCAGCGCTCCCAGGTGCTCTGGTTGAACTGCAGGCCGCCGTAGTAGCCGTTGCCGGTGTTGATGGCCCAGTTGCCGGTGGCCTCGCACTGCGCGAGGGCGTCCCAGACGCCGTTCTCCACGTGCGGCGCGCCCGGCTTGGTGCCGATCCGGACGGTGGCCGGCTTCGGCTCGACGAGGATCTTCTCCTCGAGCTTCTCGCGCTTGGTCACCTTGCCGTTCACCTTGGTGACCTTGTAGGTGACCGTGGCTTTGCCCGGGGTGCCCTTCTTCTCGACCACCTTGCGGTCGCGGACCAGGGTCGGGTCTTCCTTCTTGACCTCCGGCGGCGCCACCTTCTCGTCCACCGTGACCTTCTCGTCCCGGATGCGGGTGACCTTGATCTTCATGTCCTTGCTGACCGGGGTGCTCGCGGCCGGGACCACCTTGTCGGTGTCGGCCAGCGGGTTGCCGGTGCGCTCGAAGAGCTCCCCGACGGTCTTCGCGGCGACGACGGTGCGCTCGGTCTTGCCGCCGTCGGTCACCACGACCGGCTTGGGCAGAGTCACGTCCACATCGGCGCCCTCCACGGGCACCGGCTGATCCAGCGAGGTGGAGACGGCGGCAGCGGTCAGGCCGCGCTCTGCCAGAATCTCCCCGATGTTGTTCTTGTGGGTCTGGACCACCTGGACTTCGCCGTCGAGTTTGAGCTCGACCTTCTTGAGACGATCGATGGAGACCACCTGACCGTCCTTCGGGGAGCTGGACAGGTCGACGTTCACCTGGTCGCCCTCGGCGGGCTCGATGCCGTTCTCGGCGAGCACCCGCTCCACCGAGAAGGCCATGGTGGAGACCTGCTGTTGCTGACCGTCGACGGCCAGCGTCAGTTCCTTGTGCATGACGACGCCGGTGACACCACCGGCGGCTACGGTCGCGAGAAGGGCGCCGGTCGCGAGACGGGCGCCCATGGAGTTGGTCGCGTTGATGCGCTTGAACACTGACAAAAGAACTACCTGCTTACCACTCAGCCCCGTCATTCAGGCGGCGGGGTCACAGTACGGTAACGAACCGATGGTCGTTACCGCAACGGGAGCCCGTACGCACGCCGGGCGTTCGCACCGAGGACGGCGGCCATCCGTTCGGGGGACACCCCGCGGACCTCGGCCAATCCGCGCGCC
Source organism: Gordonia caeni (assembly GCF_039537105.1). Taxonomy (NCBI): domain Bacteria; kingdom Bacillati; phylum Actinomycetota; class Actinomycetes; order Mycobacteriales; family Gordoniaceae; genus Gordonia; species Gordonia caeni. The sequence goes on along the minus strand of NZ_BAAAZW010000012.1, from coordinate 22,655 downwards.
GTGTACGGCAGGCAATAGGACTGATTGGGCTGGCCACGGTAGGGATGCGGCGTCAAAAAGGGCGCATCTGTCTCAACCAGGACTTGATCCTCGGGGGTCAGCGCGGCCGCCTCGCGTAGCTCCGCGGCATTGACGAACGTCACAGTTCCCGAGAAGCTCAGCAGATAGCCACGCGCTATGCATTCGCGCGCCATCTCGATGTCGCCGGAGAAGCAGTGCAGGATCACCGTCTCCGGGGCGCCCTCGGCGGCGAGCACGTCCAGGATGTCGCGATCGGCGTCGCGATTGTGGATCATCAGCGGCTTCCCGCTGCGCTTGGCCAGGTCGATGTGCCAGGCGAAGGCGTCCTTCTGCGTGACCGGATCGGCGCAGCTCTCCGAGTGCACGGTCCAGTAGTAGTCCAGACCGGTCTCCCCCACGGCCACCACCCGGTCGTCGTCGACCATCTCGTTCAACTCGGCCCGCGCCGCCTCGTCGAGGTCGGCAGCGTGCGTGGGATGCAGTCCCACGGCCGCGAACGCGCGATCATCCCAGTGCGCGGCCTGCACGGCCCAGCGCGCATCCACCATGTCGTCGGCGACGGTGACCACCTGCTCCACCCCGACCCGCTCGGCGTGATCGAGGATCTCCGTCACCGATTCGGCGGTGCGGCCGCCGCAGGCCGCGAGATGGGTGTGCGCGTCCACCAGCCCACGAGTGTGCTCCGGGTCCGGCGGCGGCTCGCGCCGCTTCCGCTTGCGGATCTGTTTGGCCGAAAGCTCCTTGGCGTCCCCGCTCACAGATTCCCCGCTCACAGATCTACCGTCCCCTCGATCACCGTGGTGCACAGTCCGCCGACCCAGATCGCCTCGCCGTCATCGTGGATCCGGACGCGCCCGGTGCGGCCCAGCACGGTGCCTTGCGCGGCGACGTACTCGCTCGGCGCCAGTTCGGCACCGCGGAGCCAGACCGCCAGTCCCGCGTTCAGGCTGCCGGTGATCGGATCCTCGGGCACGCCCATCCCGGGCACGAAGGCGCGGACCTCGTAGTCGGGTCCACCCTCGGAGCGCCACGGCCCGATCAGCCCGACGAAGTCGTCCGGGCCCAGCGCCGCCATGTCCGGTTCCACGTCGAGCACCCGCTGCCCGTCGGTCAGCAGCAGTCCCAGCCAGGGCGGCCCGTTGCTGACCCAGTGCGCGTCCACGACGTCGCTGCGGCGCAGCCCCATGGCCGCGCGTACGCGTTCGAGCGTCTCCTCGTCGGCGGGTCCGCTCCGGGTCAGCGGCGGCGCGGCGAAGGCCAGACGACCGGGACCGTCGTCGCCCTGCCGAACGGTCACCAGGCCGATGCCGCACTCCTGGACGAGGTCGGCCTCGCCACGCGTACGGCCGGCCAGCCAGGCGTGCGCCGACCCCAGCGTCGGGTGGCCGGCGAACGGCAGTTCCCCGCCGGGGGTGAAGATCCGCAGCCGGTAGTCCGCCGCCGGATCGGTCGGCGGCAACACGAAGGTGGTCTCCGACAGGTTGGTCCAGCGCGCGAACCGCGCCATGTCCTCATCGGTCAGGCCCTCGGCCTCCAGGACCACCGCCACCGGGTTCCCGGTCGCCGGGCCCGCCCCGAAAACGTCCACCTGGAGAAATCGCCGCACCGTCACGCCAGCAAGGATAGGGCAGGGCGGGTAGCGTTTCGATCGTGCTCGGATTGCCTGCTCAGATCACCGTCGCCCTCTTCGACCTCGACGGTGTCCTCACCACGACCGCCACCCTGCATATGGGCGCCTGGCGGGACGCCTTCGACGGCTTCCTGACCGCTCGCGGTGAGGCCGGGTCGCGCCCCGGCGAGAACCTGGAGCCGTTCAGCGACCAGGACTACCTCGACCACGTCGACGGCCGCCCCCGGCTCGACGGGGTGCGCGCCTTCCTGGCCTCCCGGAACATCGCCGCCGACGACGCGACCGTGGAGAAGATCGCCGACTCGAAGAACGCGCAGTTCGTCGCCACCCTGGAGCGCGACGGGGTGACGCCGTACCCGGGTTCGGTGCGCTACCTGGAGGCCGCCCGCGAGGCCGGTCTGCGCATCGCGGTGGTCACCTCCAGCAAGAACGGTGCGGCCGTGCTCGAAGCCGCCGGCCTGAGCCCGTTCATCGAACACCGGGTGGACGGCAACACCATCGTCACCGAGAACTTGCGGGGCAAGCCGGCACCCGACTCCTACCTGCGCGGGGCCGAGTTGATGGGGGTGGGTCCCGAGCATGCGGCCGTGTTCGAGGACGCCATCTCCGGGGTGCAGGCGGGGGCCGCCGGACAGTTCGGATACGTTGTCGGGATCGACCGCGTCGGCGGTCGACAGGCCGAGGCGATGACCGAGGCCGGCGCCAGTGTTGTCGTCACCGATCTCGATGTCCTTCTGTCCGCGTAGAAGATCACGCTAGGAATCCACCATGGCCGAGACCCACGGCGAACTGACGCACACCACGCACGGCGACACGGCGAGCCACACCGACCCGACCAACGTCCCCCACCACGGGATCCATCCCGTGCACGGCTTCGACGTCAACCCCTGGCAGTTGTGCTGGCGCGGGATGGACATCGACATGATCGGCCGCACCGAGACGCTGTTCGCGCTGTCCAACGGCCACATCGGCCTGCGCGGCACCTTCGAGGAGGGTGAGCCGGTCGAACAGCCGGGCACCTACCTGAACGGCTTCTACGAGCTGCGCGACCTGCCGTACGCCGAGAGCGGCTACGGCTACCCCGAGGCCGGACAGACCGTGGTGAACGTGACCGACGGCAAGGTGATCCGCCTGCTGGTGGAGGACGAGCCGATGGACCTGCGGTACGGCCGCACCGTCGATCACGAGCGCGTCCTGGACTTCCGCGTCGGCACGCTGCGCCGCAGCACCCTGTGGACCTCCCCCACCGGCCGCACCGTCCGGATCAAGAGCGAACGCCTGGTGAGCTTCACCAAGCGCACCATCGTGGCCACCCGTTACGAGGTGGAACCGATCGGCGAGGACATGAAGCTGGTTCTGCAGTCGGATCTGTTGACCAACGAGCCGGTGCCGCTGCCCGGCAACGATCCGCGGCTGGCCGCCGCTCTGGACAACCCCCTGGTGTCCGCGCTGGCCGACTGCGAGGGCAGCAGCGCGGTGCTGGTGCACCACACCAAGCGGTCCGGCCTGACCGTCGCCACCGCGATGGACCACGAGCTGGACCTGCCCGGCAACGCCGAGACCACCATCCGGGCCGACGGCGACCTGGCCCGCATGACCGTCGCCGCCACCGTCCCGCAGGGCAGCAAACTGGTGCTGACCAAATACGTCGCCTACGGATGGTCCGCCCGGCGCAGCGTGCCCGCACTGCGCTCGCAGGTGGAGGCCGCCCTGGCGATGGCCGGCGAGACCGGTTGGGACGCACTGAAAGCCGAGCAGGCCGAGTACCTCGACGAGTTCTGGCGCGACGCCGACATCGAGATCGACGGCGACCCGGAGCTGCAGCAGGCGATCCGGTTCTCGCTGTTCCACGTGCTGCAGGCCGGTGCCCGCGGGCAGACCCGGTCGATTCCGGCCAAGGGCCTCACCGGCCCGGGCTACGACGGCCACACCTTCTGGGACACCGAGAGCTTCGTGCTGCCGATGCTCACCTACACCGTTCCGGCCGCCGCGGGCGAAGAGCTGCGCTGGCGGCACGCCACCCTCGACAAGGCCAAGGCGCGGGCCGCCGAACTCGCGCAGGAGGGCGCGATGTTCCCGTGGCGGACCATCGACGGCGACGAGTGTTCGGGCTATTGGCCGGCAGGCACCGCCGGGGTGCACGTCTCGGCGGACATCGCCAACGCCACCGGCCGCTATCTGCGCGCCACCAACGACGAGGCCTTCGAGGTGGAGTGCGGCGTGGAGCTGCTGGTGGAGGTGGCCCGCTTCTTCGCCGGCTTCGGCCACCACGACGTCGACGGCAACTTCCGTATCGACGGCGTCACCGGCCCCGACGAGTACACGGCGATCATCAACAACAACGTCTTCACCAATCTCGCTGCGCAGCAAGCACTCCGGGACGCCGTGACGGTGGTGCACCGCCAGCCCGCGGTGGCCCGGGAACTCGGCGTCACCGACGAAGAGGTGGAGCATTGGACCTCGTGCGCCGACCACATGTCCATCCCGTACGACTCGGCGGCCGGCGTTCACCAGCAGTGCGAGGCCTTCACTCTGCTGGACGAGTGGGACTTCGAGTCGTCCCGGGACCGCTATCCGCTGCTGCTGAACTACCCGTACTTCGACCTGTACCGCAAGCAAGTCGTGAAGCAGGCCGACCTCGTCTTCGCCAGCTACCTGTTCGGCGACAGCTTCACCCTCGACGAGAAGCGCGCGATCTTCGACTACTACTACCCGATCACCGTCCGGGACTCGTCGCTGTCGGCCTGCTGCGAGGCGGTCGCGGCGGCCGAGGTGGGCTACCTCGACCTGGCCTACGACCTGATGTGCGAATCGGTGTTCACCGACCTGCACGACCTCCACAACAACGTCTCCTCCGGCCTGCACATCGCGGCGCTGGCCGGCGCGTGGACCGACTGCGTGGCCGGCTTCGGCGGCATGCGCGACTTCGGCGGCAACATCACCTTCGCACCGCACCTCCCGTCGCGCCTGAACTACATGTCCTTCCGCATGGTGGTGCGCGAGTCGCGCATCGTCGTCGCGATCGACAAGGAGCAGGCCACCTACCGGCTGCTCGACGGCCCGCCGATCGAGCTGGCTCACTACGGCGAGAACTTCACCCTCAGCGACACGCCGGTGACCAAGCCCATCCCGGAGCCGACCGCCGGAGAGCCGCCGACGGCCCCGGTCGCCTGCGAGCCCTACCGCCGGGAGTGAACGGGCCGGGCCGGTAGTCTGCTAACCACTATGCGTCCTGCCTTCTACATCACCACGGCCATCGCCTACCCGAACGGCGCGCCACACATCGGGCACGCCTACGAGTACATCTCCGCCGACACCCTGGCCCGCTTCAAGCGCCTCGACGGATACGACGTCCGGTTCCTGACCGGCACCGACGAGCACGGCCAGAAGATGCAGCAGACCGCCGAGAGCGAGGGCGTGGCCACCGGCGAACTGGCGCGCCGGAACTCCGACCGTTTCCAGGCGCTCCAGGATCGTCTCGGCTCGAGCTTCGACCGGTTCATCCGCACCACCGACGACGACCATCACCGTGCCTCGCAAGAGATCTGGCGGCGCATGGTCGCCAACGGCGACATCTACCTGGACTCGTACTCGGGCTGGTACGACGTGCGCGACGAGACCTTCGTCAACGCGGACGACACCGGCGTCGACGAGAACGGCGACCGCATCGCCACCGAGAACGGTCACGTGCTCACCTGGACCGAGGAGCAGACCTACTTCTTCCGGCTGTCGGCCTACCAGGACAAGCTGCTCGAGCTCTACCGCACCGAACCCGACTTCCTCGGGCCGGATGTGCGCCGCAACGAGGTCGCCAGCTTCGTCGCCGGCGGCCTCAAGGACCTGTCGGTCTCGCGCACCACCTTCGACTGGGGCGTTCCGGTGCCCGGCGACGACGACCACGTGATGTACGTCTGGGTGGACGCGCTCACCAACTACCTCACCGGCGCCGGCTTCCCCGACGATCCGGAGACCTTCGGCCGCTTCTGGCCGGCCGACCTGCACGTGATCGGCAAGGACATCATCCGGTTCCACTGCGTGTACTGGCCGGCGTTCCTGATGAGCGCCGGGATCGAGCTGCCCAAGCGGGTCTTCGCCCACGGCTTCCTGTTCAACGACGGCCAGAAGATGAGCAAGTCGATCGGCAACGTGATCGATCCGGATGCGCTGATCGACGAGTTCGGCGTCGACCCGGTGCGCTACTTCTTCCTGCGCGAGGTGTCGTACGGGCAGGACGGCTCGTACTCGGCCCCGGCGATCGTCGCCCGCACCAACGCCGACCTGGCCAACGAGTACGGCAACCTGGCCCAGCGCACGCTGAGCATGATCGGCAAGTACTTCGACGGGGCGATCCCGGACCCGGGCGAGTTCACCGCCGCCGACCGCGAACTGCTCGATGCGGCGGGCACCCTGCTGGGTACCGTCCGCCGGCACTTCGACACCCAGGCCATTCACCTCGGTCTGGAGGCGCTGTGGTCGACGCTGGCGGCCACCAACCGGTACATCTCGTCGCAGGAGCCGTGGAAGCTGGCCAAGACCGACCTCGAGCGGACGGCCACGGTGCTGTACGTCTGCGCCGAGGTGGTCCGCATCGTCACCCTGCTGGCGCAGCCGGTGATGCCGGCCTCGACCGGCCGCATCCTGGATCTGCTGGCGGTGGGCGACGACGACCGCGACTTCGCCGCCATCGAGCGGCGTCTGCTGCCCGGCACCCCGCTGCCCAAGCCGGTGCCGGTCTTTCCGCGCATCGAGCTCGCAGAAGCGGAATGATCGCGGCGGCATGAGTCCGGCGGCGCTCGACCTCTTCCGGGCGCTGGCCGCCCGCGCGCAGGCCGACGGCCGCCCCGGACCGGCCGCACTGGTCGGTGACTGGTGGGGTGCCGACGCGGTGATCGCCCCGTCGCTGGCGGTGCGTGCCGGGCTGCGCCCGCCGGACCGGCCGGACCGCTTCTGGCTGGGCTACCTGGGCTTCGACGTCCGCGGCGACGACGGGCCGCTGCCGGAGACGGCCGGCGGCCTCACCGACGGGGTGCTGATCCTGCGGTCGGGCCGGTGGTCGTGGGTCGACGTCGCCGGTGCCGCCTGCCCGGACTGGGTCGCCGGGGTGCTGTCGTCGCTGCGGCCCGGACCGGACCCGCGCGACGCCCGCCGGACCTGGTCGGTCGCCTGGACCCCGCCGGAGCGGGAACCGCATCTGGCCGCGGTGGCCGCCTGCCGGGAGGCGATCGCCGCGGGCGAGGTGTACCAGGCCTGTATCTGCACCCGCTTCACCGGCACGCTGCACGGGCGCGCGGCCGACTACTTCGCCGACCTGGCGGCCGCCACCAAGCCGGCCAAGGCCGCCTTTCTGGGCGGCGAGTGGGGTTCGGTGGTGAGCCTGTCCCCCGAGTCGTTCCTCTCCCGGCGTCACGGCACGGTCACCTCGTCGCCGATCAAGGGCACCGTCCCCCTCGACGTCGATCCCCTGGTGCTGGCCGAGTCCGGCAAGGACATCGCCGAGAACGTGATGATCGTCGACCTGGTCCGCAACGACCTCGGCCGCGTCGCGGTGACCGGGTCGGTCCGGGTCCCCGAACTGCTCACCGTGGTCGGGGCGCCCGGGGTCTGGCATCTGGTGTCCACCGTGGCCGCCGACCTGCCTGACGCGGTCGGCAACCACTGCCTACTCGAAGCCACCTTCCCGCCCGCCTCGGTCACCGGCACCCCGAAGATCCGTGCGGCGGAACTGATCTCGCAGTGGGAGCAGTTCCCGCGCGGCGTCTACTGCGGCGCGGTCGGCCTCGCCGGCCCCAGCGGCCTCCTCGACCTGAACGTCGCCATCCGCACCGTGCAGATCACCCCGGGCGGCCAGACCACCCTCGGCGTGGGCGGCGGCATCACCTACGACTCGGTCCCCGAAGCCGAGTGGCAGGAGTGCCTCGACAAAGCCGCCGCCATCGTCTCCCGCACCACCTCCCCCGAGCTGCCCCTCGTCTGAGCCCGCCCCCGCCGTCTGAGCCGGTCCACCCCCGCCGTCTGAGCCGGTCCCCGCCCCCGCCGTCTGAGCCGGTCCCCGCCCCCGCCGTCTGAGCCGGTCCTGAACGAAGTGAAGGACCGTGTCGAAGACAACGGCGGCGAAGACAAAGGCGTCCCCGGCTGTGGACAACGCCGTTGCTCCATCCGCGGCAGCTGCCGACACTGACTTCATGAACGGCTACGTGTACATCCTCCGCTGCGGCGACGACAGCTACTACGTCGGGAGCACACGCGACATCGAGCACCGGATGGACCAGCATCTCGCTGGAAAGGGCGCATCGTACACGTCCAGGCGCATGCCCGTCGAACTCGTCTTCAGCAAGGAATGTGAGTCGGTCAGCGAAGCGTGGGCGATCGAACGAAGGCTGCACGGGTGGTCGCGCGCGAAGAAGGAGGCCCTCATCGCCGGCCGCTTCGACCTTCTTCCCGAACTGTCGCGCCGTCGTGGGCGCCGCGGAAGGGCGTGAACCCGCCGCACCCATCCGCCGGCTGAGCCGGGGCGACGAAGGAGACCCGCGTCGAAGCCAGCCCGACGGCAAGCCTTCGACACGCCGCCTCACTACGTTCGGCACCGGCTCAGGCAACAACAAGCCCGCCGGCTGAGCCGGGTGACCGGCTCAGGCAACAAACAACCGCCGGCTGAGCCGGGGCGACGAAGGAGCCCCTAGTCGAAGCCACAACGACACAAAGCCTTCGACACGGCCCCTCACTACGTTCGGCACCGGCTCAGGCGGCGGAGGGTGAGACCGGCTCAGGCGGCGGAGGGTGGGAGGGGTCAGGGGCGGCGGGAGGCCAGGACGGCTTCGTAGATCTCCCGGCGGCTGAACGAGGTGCCGGCGGCGACCTGCGCGCAGGCGTCCTTCAACCGGGTTCCGGCATCGGCGAGTTCGGCGGCCTGCGCCACCACCGAGTCCAGGTCGGCGTCGTCGTCGATCTCCGACGCCCCGGCCACGACGACGGTGATCTCACCCTTCACCCCGTCGGCGGCCCAGTCGGCCAGCTCACGCAGGCCGCCGCGGCGCACTTCCTCGTAGGTCTTGGTCAGCTCCCGGCAGACGGCCGCGGGACGCTCGTCGCCCAGCACCGTGGCCGCATCCGACAGGGTCTGCGCCAGCCGGTGCGGGGATTCGAAGAAGACGACGGTGCGCGGCTCGGTCCGCAGCGACGCCAGCCAGTCGTGGCGGGCGCCGGGTTTGCGCGGGGCGAAGCCGTCGAAGCAGAAGCGTTCCGACGGCAGCGCCGACAGTGCGAGCGCCGTGGTCACCGCCGACGGGCCCGGCAGGCACGTCACCTTCAATCCCGCCGCAGCACAGGCGGCCACCAACCGGAAACCCGGATCGCTGACCGACGGCATGCCGGCGTCGGTGATCAGCAGGACGGTGGACCCGTCCGCGATGGCCTCCACCAGCTGCGGGGCGCGCTGGGCTTCCACGTGGTCGTAGTAGCTGACCAGCCGGCCCCCGATGGTCACCTCGAGCGCGGCGGCCAGGCCGCGGGCGCGCCGGGTGTCTTCGGCGGCCACGATATCCGCGGAGGCCAGGGCTTCGCGCAGGCGAGGCGAGGCGTCGCCGGGCTGCCCCATCGGCGTCCCCGCCAACACCAGTGCTCCAGTCACCCCGTCAACGTACCTTCCTCTACCATCGGCCTGGTGAGTCCCGCCGTCCTCGATCGCGCCACCGTTGCGCCGCGCGAAGCAGTCGAGGACCTCGGCACCTCCCCCGGCGCGACAGTGCCCGACCCGGTCTTCGGCGCCACCGACCGGACCCGCGGCACCGTCGTCGGCGTCGTCATCACATTGCTGGCGATCATCACGCGCTTCTGGGATCTGACGCACCCCACCGACGACGGCACCCCCGTCTTCGATGAGAAGCACTACGTTCCGCAGGGCTGGCAGGTACTGACCGGCGGCGGCTGGATCGAAGACAACCCGGCCTACGGGCTGGTGGTGCATCCGCCGGTCGGCAAATGGATGCTGGCGATCGGCGAAGGTCTGTTCGGGTACGGCCCGATGGGCTGGCGCTTCTCGGCGGCCGTGTCCGGCGTGATCATCGTGCTCGCCATCTACCTGACGGTGCGCAGGATGGCGCGATCGACGCTGATCGGCGCGCTGGCCGGCCTGTTCGCCATCTGCGACGGCGTGCTGTTCGTGCAGTCCCGGATGGGCATGCTCGACATCTTCCAGGCGCTGTTCGTGGTGCTGGCGTTCGCGGCCCTGATCGCCGACCGCGACCAAGTGCGGGCCCGCCTGGACCGGGTCTGGCGGGAGGGGCGCATCAACGACAGCCCCTACGGCCCCCGCCTCGGCTTCCGCTGGTACCGCTTCACCGCCGGCGTGATGCTCGGCCTGGCCTGCGGCACCAAGTGGTCGGGCATCTACTTCGTCATCTTCTTCCTGGTGCTGGCGCTCGGGTTCGACGTCGCCGCGCGCAAGGCCTACGGGGTGTCCAAGCCCTGGAAGGGTGTCCTGCGGCGGGACATCGTGCCGTCGGTCTCGTCACTGGCGGTGCTCCCGGTGGTCCTGTACCTGGCCACGTTCGCCGTCTGGTTCCGCGCGGAGACGTCCGTCTACCGCTACGTGGTGGGTACGGAGGTCGGCACCGGCGGCCCGTTCGCCTGGGTGCCCGGAGTGCTGCGGTCGTTCTGGTACTACGAGACCGGCATCCTCGACTTCCACGCCGGTCTCACCAACGCGGCCGGCAACGCGCATCCGTGGGAATCCAAGCCGTGGACGTGGCCGATGGGGCTGCGGCCCATGCTGTACGCCATCTCCTACGGCCCCGACCAGTGCGGTGGCGGCGACTGCATCCGGGCCCAGATGCTGGTGGGTACTCCGGCGCTGTGGTGGCTCGCGCTGCCGATGATCGTCTGGGGTCTGTGGCGCATGATCGTTCGCCGCGACTGGCGCTATGCGGCCGTGCTGACCGGCTACGCCGCGGCGATCCTGCCGTGGTTCTTCGAGATCGACCGGCAGATGTACTTCTTCTACGCCACCGCGATGGCGCCGTTCCTGGTGATGGGGCTGGCCCTGTGCTGCGGCGACATGCTCGCAGCGGCGGGAAGGGGCAGACTGTCTCAGACACGCGTGCTGGCGGTGCTGGCGGTCTCGCTCTACGTCGGACTGGTGGTGGCCAACTTCGCCTTCCACTGGCCGATCCTCGTCGGCGCGCCGATCAGCGATCAGCTGTGGAACCTGCAGCTCTGGCTGCCCAGCTGGGCGTGAGGGTCAGGCCATCGCCGCGGCGATGGCCTGGAACACCCACAGCAGGAAGATCAACAGCAGCAACCACATGCCGCCCTGATAGACGTGCCAGCGGCCGCCTTCCCGGCGGGACGCCAACGCGCGCACCCCGGTGGCCACAGCACCGATGAACAGCACCGCCGGCGCGGCCAGGATCAGCACCTTGTTCAGCGTGCCGTCGGTCGCGAGCGCCCCGGCCAACGACAGGACGGCGAACCCGAAGGTGATCATCACCATCAGAACCGTCTGCCGCAGTTCGGTGCGCGGCATCTCCGGCTCGAGCAGCTCGTCGTCACCCGGTGCTTCCTGCAGATAACGGGGGTGGTCCTGAGTACTCATGCCGTCGACGATACCGGGCCGGGGCTAAAGTCCCACCGGCCGTGCATCCTCACTGGCGGTACGACAGAATGAAGGTGAGGCTTGAAATACGGATGCGCCATCCTGGGGTCCGGGCCGGAGCAAGCGAGGATGTGGGATTCGCGATGAGCGTGATTCTTGTCGGTGTCGATGGATCGGCCGAAGCTGTCACCGCGGTGCGTTGGGCGGCGCAGGAAGCGAAGCTTGAGGGCGCCGACCTCAAGATCGTCTCGGCCTACACCACCACCACGAGTGATTACGCCCCGGGTCTGGTGATCCCGCAGGACGTGATCGATGCGATCCGCGGCGAGGTGAGCAAGTACGTGCAGGACGCGGCCAAGGTGGCCGAGGAGACCGCACCCGGCATCACCATCCACGGCTCCATCGCCGAGGGCGACGCCGCCCACGTGATGATCGACTTCAGCGAGGACTCCGAGATGGTGGTTCTGGGCAGCCGCGGCCTGGGCGGACTGAAGGGTCTGTTCCTGGGATCGGTGAGCACCAGCGTCGCCGCGCACGCCAAGAGCAAGGTGGTCATCGTGCCCACCGATGCCAAGCTGAACGACGGCCCCGTGGTGGTCGGCGTCGACGACTCCAAGATCAGCGATCCGGCGGTGGCCGAGGCCTACCGGCAGGCCGACCTGCGCAAGACCGAGCTGATCGCGGTGCACACCTGGACGCCGCTGGACGCCGACGCGCTGCACGGCTTCGGTCTCAGCGCCGACGAGATCGACCAGATGAGCGAGCAGGCCGTCGAGGCCGTCGCCGAGCGCCTGGCCGGTTACTCCACCGACTACCCGGACGTCGATGTCAAGCGCGTGGTGATTCCGGAGGAGCCGGGCAAGGCCATTCTGGACACCGCGGGCAACACCGCGTCGCTGATCGTGATGGGCAGCCGCGGACGCGGTGGCTTCACCGGTCTGCTCCTGGGCTCGCGCAGCCAGAAGGTGCTGCACCACGCCAAGGTCCCCGTCATGATCGTGCGTCACTGAGTCATTTCGAGAAAGCCTGATTCCGCGGCATGAAACATCTTCCCCGCGGTCTCTGGGTCCTGCTGGCGGCCAATGTCGTCATCGCGCTCGGCTACGGGCTGATCGCGCCGGCACTGCCGATCTTCGCGAGCACCTTCGGTGTCTCGGTGACGGCGGTGTCGGCGGTCATCTCGGCCTTCGCCGTGATGCGGCTGCTGTTCGCACCCGCGACGGGACGCCTGGTGACCGTGCTCGGCGAACGCCGGATCTACCTGACCGGCCTGCTCATCGTCGCCGCGAGCACTCTCGCCTGCGCATTCGCCGGCATCTACTGGCAACTGCTGTTGTTCCGGGCGGCCGGCGGCGTCGGTTCGACGATGTTCACCATCTCGGCGATGGCGCTGCTGATCCGGCTCGCACCGCCGCAGATCCGCGGCCGCGCCTCCGGTTATTTCTCGGCCGGCTTCCTGATCGGCAATCTCACCGGTCCGCTGATCGGCGCCGCACTGGTGGGTTTCGGCCTCAAGATGCCCTTCGTCGTCTACGCCATCGCCCTGGTGATCGCGGCGATCGGCGTGGCCACCCTGATGCCGCCGATCCCCGCGCACGGCGCCGAGACCGGACCGGACGGGGGTGCCACGCCCGGCGCGCCGGTCCAGGTGGTCACTCTCGCCAGCGCCTGCCGGGACAGCGCCTACCGCGCGATCCTGGCCTCCAACTTCGCGCAGGGCTGGGCGACGATGGGCGTGCGAATCGCACTCGTCCCCCTGTTCATCACCCAGGGTCTGGGGCAATCCGACGCGTGGGCCGGGGTGATCCTGGCCTTCTACGCGGCCGGCAACATGATCGCGATCCTGGTGGCCGGGCGGCTCTCCGATCGTTTCGGGCGCCGGCCGATCCTGATCCCGGGGCTGACGGTCGCGACGGTGTCGACGGCCGCGCTCGGCTACTCGCCCAACCTGACGGTCGCGGTGATCCTCACCGCCGTCGCCGGCCTCGGGTCGGGTCTGTTCGCTCCCACCCATCAGGCGGCGCTGGGCGACGTGCTGGGCACCCGCCAGCGAGGCGGGTCGGCGCTGGCCGCCTACGGCATGGCCTCCGACCTCGGCGCGGTGACGGGCCCGCTGGCGGCCGGTGCGGTCGCCACCGTCTTCGGTTACGGCCCGGCGTTCCTGCTGACCGGCGCGGTGGTGGCGGTGGCCCTGGTGCTGTGGGTGCTGGCCCGCGAGACCAACCCGGACGGGCACCTGTCGCATCCGGATCCGGCGGTGGACGTCCAGGTGGAACGGTGACGGCGCTCAGCCGTTGAGGCTCATCTCCTCGGCGTCGAGCTTGTCCAGTTCGGCGGTGAGGGCGCTGGAACTGTAGGTGCCCCGGTCACGCAGCGCGAGCAGGGTGCGGCGCTGCTCGTCGATCACCATTCTGCGCACCCGGCGCAGTTCGCGGGCCGTCTGCAGGCGCCGGTCCAGCGCGTCGATCTCGCTGTCGGAGTCGTCGACGTCGGGCACCTCCAGTTCGCGCACCAGTCGTACCTGATTAGCCAGGATCGGATCGTCGCCGGTCACCTGCGGATCGGTCAGCATCTGCTGGGCCACCCCGAGCATCTCCCCGCGCAGGCGCATCTTCTCGGCCCGGACGTCGGCACTCTGATCGGGGAGTTTGAGGCGGCGCAGCACCGTTTCCATCAGTCCACCCTGAATCGCCAGCGAGAGCGCCGCGACGAAGAACGCCACCAGGATCAGCAGCGACCGGTAGGGCGTGTCGGCGGGCAGCGTCTGCGCAGCCGCCAAGGTGACCGCGCCACGCAGTCCGCCCCAGACCACCACCATCGCCTCCCGGGAGCCCATCGCCTCGGTCCGGTAGTAGTTGATGTCGGCAAGACTGCGATCGAGCCGGCGACGGTAGCGGAAACCGGCGGTGTCGTCGTCGTTCGGATCGTCGGGCAATTCCTCGCGCAGCGCCTCCAGCGTCGGTTCGCGGGCGATCATCCGCTGGGCACGACGATCGAGCAGCCACACCAGCGGCATCACGAACACCCAGCGGATCGCCAGCGCCATCACGAGGGCGACCGCGGCCGGCCACAGGGCGTGCAGCCAGGTCTCGTGGCTGTCGTGCACGTCCTCGAGCAGCGTGTAGAGCTCGAGCCCCATCAGCAGGAAGACGGCGCCTTCCAGGATCACCTCCACCATCCGCCAGTTCTGGATGTCGGAGAGCCGATGCGCGGCCGAGAGCCGCCGGACCGCCAGCCGGCCGCCGACCAGTCCCGCGGCCACCGCAGCGACCAAGCCGGACGATCCGATGAGTTCGGCCGGCAGGTAGGCGACGTAGGGCGCGGTGAACGAGACGGCGGTGGCCACCGCGGGGTTCCGGATCCGGGCACGCAGACGGTTGAGCAGCCAGCCGACCAGCGCACCCACCACCATCGCGCCCAGCAACGACCACACGAAGTTGACCACCACGCCGGCGAACGAGATGCTGGCCGCGCTGGCGGCGATCGCCGCACGCAGCAGCACCAGCGCACTGGCATCGTTGAACAGACTCTCCCCGGACAGCACCGTCACGATGCGGTTGGGGGCGCCAAGCCGCTTGATGGTGCCGGTGGCCACCGCGTCGGTGGGGCTCAGGATGGCCCCCAGCGCGACGCCTAGCGCGTAGTCCACCTCGGGCAGAATCGCGTTGAAGAACAGGCCCAGGAGCAGCGACGAGACGATCACCAGCACGATCGACAGCGCACCGATGGCCTGGAAGTCCCGCTTGAAGTCCATCACCGGCATGGCGCGCGCGGCCGCGTAGAGCAGCGGCGGCAACAGCCCCACCAGGATCAATTCCGGGCTGACGTGGAACTCGGGCACCTGCGGCAGCAGGCTCACCGCCACCCCGAACCCGACGAGCAGCAGCGGCGCCGCGACCCGGAGACGAGCGGCAAGGGTGTTGGCCGCGGCGATGGCCAGCACACACAGCACTGCCACCGCGGCGATCTCGATCGCATCCACGCCGCCCATTGTGGCTGACCTCTCAATGACGCAGGCAACGGGCCGGGCCCACAACGATTCCACCGACAAACGTGTCATTGCGCGTTGACAATGTCATTGCTTGATGTCAGCGTTGAGTCATCACACGCTTCTCCCCCATCGCGCACCCTCGCGCGGCCCAGGAAAGGGAATGACGATGACCAGCACACACCCGAAGCCGATCGCCTATCAGCCGCCCGCCGACAAGGCCGGAACCGACGCAGACTACGACCAGATCGTCGAAGACCTGTCGGCCGCCTCGGTGCACCGGAACTTCGATCCGTACGTGCACATCGCCTGGGACGCACCGGAGATGGCGATCGTGCCCGGTGACGAGCGCTGGATCCTCGACCCCGAGGTGGACCCGGTGGGCAAACACCCCTGGTACCGGGCACTGCCGGTCGACAAGCAGATCCAGATCGGCATGTGGCGCCAGGCCAACGTGGCCAAGGTGGGCCTGCAGTTCGAATCCATCTTGATCCGCGGTCTACTCCAGTACGCCTCCAAGTTGCCGAACGGCGACAAGCGATTCCGGTACGTGACGCACGAGTCGAAAGAGGAGTGCAACCACACCCTGATGTTCCAGGAGATGGTCAACCGGGTCGGTATCGACGTCCCCGGCATGCCCCGTCCCCTGCGACTGCTCGACCCGATCGTCCCGCTGTTCTCCACCATCTTCCCGACCGTCTTCTTCTTCGGAGTCCTGGCCGGCGAGGAGCCGATCGACCACCTGCAGAAGGACTTCCTGCGCGCCGGAGCCAACGTCCATCCGGTGATGGCCGCGGTGATGGAACTGCACGTGGCCGAGGAGGCCCGGCACATCTCCTTCGCCCACCACCATCTGCGTCAGACCGTGCCGACCCGCACCCTGCCCACCCGGATGGTGCTGTCGCTGGTGATGCCGGTGGCCATGCGCGTGCTCTGCAGCGCGATCGCCCGGCCCCCGGCCGCCTTCCGCAAGGAGTTCGACGTGCCCTCCGACGTCTTCAAGGAGATGTTCTGGAAGTCCCGGGACTCGCAGAAGTTCTTGAGCGACGTCTTCGGCGACGTGCGCATGCTCGCCGAGCAGTGCGGTCTGATGAATCCGGTCTCGCGCCGCGTCTGGAAGGCGCTCGGCATCGACGGTCGCGCTTCGCGGTACCGCAGCGAACCCGCCTACGAGGCCCACTGACCGCCGATGCCCCACGTCGTCACCCAGGCGTGCTGCGGAGACGCCTCCTGCGTCTACGCCTGCCCGGTCAACTGCATCCACCCCACGCCCGATGAACCCGATTTCGGCATCGCCGAGATGCTCTACATCGATCCGGCGACGTGCGTCGACTGCGGCGCCTGCGTCACCGCCTGCCCCGTCGGAGCGATCGTCCCCGGTCACCGGATCCCCGAAACGCAGGAGCGCTTCACCGCGGTGAACGCCGCCCGCTACGCCGAGCCCGATCCGGCGGCCGCGCGCTTCCCCGTCGACGCGCGCTGGCGCAAACCGCTGGCACCGGTCGACCGGCCGAAAGCACTCGCCGATGTCCCGGATCCGCTGCACGTGGCCATCGTCGGCTCCGGGCCGTCAGCCATGTATGCGGCCGACGAACTGCTCAAGCACCGGCAGGCCCGGGTCACCATGTTCGAGCGCCTGTCCGAGCCATTCGGCCTGGCCCGCTTCGGCGTGGCACCGGATCACCAGTCCACCCGCAGCGTGGTGAATCTGTTCAACGCCATCGCGGGCGATCCCCAGCTGGAGATCCTGCTGAACTCCGAGATCGGCCGGGACGTCACGCTGGAGCAGCTCCGCGAGCAGTTCCACGCGGTGATCTGGGCCGGTGGCGCTCCGACCGATCGGCCGCTCGAGATCCCCGGCGCCGACCTCCCCGGCGTGCAGAGCGCCACCTCCGTGGTCGGCTGGTACAACGGTCATCCCGACTTCACCGACGCGGCACCTGCCCTGGACACCGAGCGGGCCGTGGTGATCGGCAACGGGAACGTCGCCCTCGACGTAGCCCGCATCCTCACCTCCGACCCGGACCGCCTCGCCGCCACGGACATCTCCCGCGATGCGCTTGCGGCACTGCGGGGATCGGCGGTCCGCGAGGTGGTCGTGGTCGGCCGGCGAGGACCCGAGCACGCCGCCTTCACGCTTCCCGAACTGATCGGCCTGGCCGACGGCCCGGCGCACGTCTGGGTGGATCCGGCCGATCTGGCGCACGTGGACCATCCGGATTCGGAGAAGCTCGCGCTGCTGCGCGAGATCTCCGCCCGCCCCCGGCCGTCCGGTCCGAGAATCCGGCTCGCCTTCGGGCTGACCCCCGACCGGGTGTGCGGCGACCGCCGGGCCGCCGGTGTCCGGCTGCTCCGGACCGGGACCGACGACGCGGTGGAGCTGACCGCGGGTCTGGTGCTGCCGGCCATCGGCTACCGCGGCCGGCCCGTTCCGGGGCTGCCGTTCGACGCCGAACGGGGCACGGTGGCCAACCTCGGCGGCCGCGTCACCGAGAACGGACTGCCGGTGCCGGGAATGTATGTGACGGGCTGGATCAAGCGCGGCCCGTCCGGCTTCATCGGGACCAACAAGACCGACTCCCGGGAGACCGTCGACCACCTGCTCGCGGACGTCGCCGCCCGCCGCTGATCCGCCCGCCCAGGCTGTGGACAGCCTGGCCATCGGGCCCCGCACTGTGGACACCGCCGCCGCGGTGACCACCGCTCCGCGCGTCAATGGGAGGACATCTCCGACGCGCGGACGGGAGCACCGATGTCGAACTTCAGCCTCACTCCGGAGCAGCTGCGGAATCTCGCGGCGGACTGGCAGCGGCACGGCCGGGCGGTCGGGGCGCTGGCCTTCGGCACCGGGCTGACGCCGACGGCCGGCAGCGCCAGCGCCGACGCTCTGCTGCGGTGTGCGCAGGCGGCCGAGTCCGCGGCCGGCGCGTACGGCGGCGACCTGAACGGCGTGGGGGCGGCCGTGCACCGGTTCAGCGATCTCACGCAGACTGCCGACGCCGACGCGGCCGCCGGGATCGTCGCGGCGAGCCGGCGATGACCGGCATCGCCGCCGTCCGCGCTTGGCCGCTGGACCAGTTCACCGCCACCGCGCGGTCGATGGGCGCCGGCGCCGGGCAGATCCTGGAGGCGTCGGCGCGCGTGCAGAACTCGGTTCAGCTGGCACCGACCTGGCAGGGCGCCACCCGCGATGCGGTCGTGCGCCGGATCGCCGCCCAGACCGCGACGGCCAAGCGGCTCGTCCGGCTCCTGGAGTCGACGGCGACGGCCGGCGGCGAGGCCGGCACCGAGCTGACGGCCATGCGCGCCCGACTGCTGCAACTGGTCGACACCGCCACCGGCGCGGGCTTCCGCGTCGCCGACGACGGCGGCGTCACCCATCCGTCGCCGCGTCGGCGCACCGACGCCCAGTACCTCGGCAGTCGGATCGGCGAGTTGCTCGCACGGCTGCGCCAGACCGACGATCTGCTCGCGCAGAAGCTGATGCGCCTGGCCGGGCTGCTCGACGGCGACGGTTCGCTGATCCCCCTGCCCGGCGGCGGTACGGCCGATCCAAGCACGGCGATCACGGTGCTGCGCAAGCTCTCCCAGGATCAGCGGAGAACGTACTGGGACAGCCTCTCGCCCGGCGAGATCCAGGCCCTGATCGACGCCGACCCGAAGACCATCGGCAACCTGTACGGAGTCCCCTTCGCCGACCGGATCACGGCCAACCGGCTGAGCATTCAGCGCGCACTGGAGGCCGAGCGCGCACACCTGGGGACGTGGCGCGGCAACCCGAGGAGGGTCGAGGAGCTGGCGGCCCTGCTCCGGCCGGTGCCGGGTGTCGACGGACGGCCGACGCTGCGGAAGCTCGTAGCCTTCGACCACCGCGGCTACGGCCGGTACATCGAGCAGGTCGGCGACCTGACGCCGGACGCCTCCGGTGTCGGGGTGCTGGTGCCCGGCACCGGCTCCAACCTGGCCAACAGTGACGACCAGCGTCGCCGAGCCCTGGAACTGGCCCGCCGGTCCGGGGTGCCGATCCTGGTCTACTCCGACGGCCGCGTGCCGCAAACGGTCCTGCCGGAGAGCCGGTCGTTGCGGACCACCGATCCGATCAAGGGCACGGCCATGGACGGCGCCCCGGCACGAGTGCTCGGCCGTCGCCTGGCGGCTTTCGGCCAGGACCTCGATGCGGAGGTGTCGGCCGCGGCGCCGGGCGCGCGCACCACCTACATCGGGCATTCCTACGGCGGCTCGGTGGTGGGCACCGCCGAGCAGTACGGACTGCGCGCGGACAACGTGGTGTTCGCCTCGTCTGCCGGAACCGGCGCCGGAGACGGCCCGTGGCGCGACCCCAATCCCGATGTGCGGCGCTACTCGATGACCGCTCCCGGCGATCCGATCCACTGGGCGCAGCGCTTCGGGGCCACCGTGCACGGCGGCGACCCGGACGTCGCGCCCGGCGTCCAGCGGCTGGACACCGGCTTCGACTCGCGGGGGCAACTGATCCAGGGCAAAGACGGGCATTCGAACTACTTCGACGATCCCGGCTCCACCGCCTTCGGCAATCTGGTGGCAGTGCTGTCCGGGAGGGAGCCGGCGCCCTACGTCGAACGCGCCCCCGATCTCCCGGAGGCGCCCGAATCGCAGGCCCGCCGAATGCGCGACGCCGGAGGCGAGATCCTCGGAGATCTGGTCAAAGACGCTGTCCGCGACGGACTCCGACTGCCCCGCGCTCCCGGTCTGCCCGTGCCCTGATCAGCCGAAGTGGTGCACGGTGCCGGCAGCCCAGCCGGGATCCCCGGTGGCGGCGAAGCGGACCCAGGCGGCGTGCATCTGGTCGGCGACGGCCTGATCGGGGTCGGGACCGGTGAGTGCTGCGGCCTGCTCGAGATGGTCGAAGACGAACGGGATCTCCACCGCATGCCCGGCACGGATGTCGGCGACCGGACTCGAATAGTCGAAGCGGTACAGGTGGGTCGACGACTCCGGGCGCGCATCGCCGATCGCCCGGGTGGGACCGGCGAAAGCGATCTCGGTCAGCGCGGCGCACAGTGCATCGCCCGGGGAGGCGCCCGCGGCGAGCTGCGCATCCAGGTCGGCGGTGTCCAGGCCCGAGCGCTGCAGCACGCCGCGCGCCACGTCGTCGGTGGTCATCGCGGCGACGCCGGTCGGGACCAGGAAGAAGCGGAATTCGTCGGCGTTCCAGCCGGCGAGCAAGCCGATGCCGCGACCGGCCCCCGCCGCGATCGACTCGACGGGCCTCTCGGGCAGCACGTCGCCGTCGAGCACCGGGAAGTGTCCCATGATGCCCATCCCCTGGCCGACGACGGTGCGGCCCCAGATCGCCGGATCCGGATTCAGGGTCAGCTCCAGCGCCGCCTGGGTCTGCGCGTTCAGGAGCTCCTGCGCCGACAGCCCTGCCAAGCCGTCCACGTCTGCGGTGACGCCGGCGATCTCGGCGATCCGCGCGGTCACGCGTCGCGCATCGGCCGGGTCGGCGGCGGTGCCGCCACCCCCGCTCTGCATGATCGCCCGGCGGAACAGACCTTCCGCTCGCGGCGACGACAACAGACAGGCGACGCTCATCGCCCCGGCGGACTCGCCGAAGATCGTCACCTGCTTCGGGTCGCCGCCGAATGCGGCGATGTTGCGTTGCACCCACTCCAGCGCCGCCAGCTGATCGAGGAGTCCTCGGTTCTCCGGCGCACCGTCGATCGCTCCGAAGCCCGGCGCCCCCAGGCGGTAGTTGATGCCGACCAGCACCACGCCGTCGCGGGCGAACGTGTCGCCGGCATAGATCGCGATCCGGTTGGAGCCGCGACTGAACGCACCGCCGTGAATCCACACCATCACCGGCAGGCCGGAGGCGCCCGGATCCGGCGTCCAGACGTTGAGATTGAGATAGTCCTCGCCCGGCTCGATCACGTTGTCGAGGATCGCCGCGATCTGCTCCGGGTAAGAGACCTGGGGTGCGGTCGGGCCGTAGCCGTCTGCCTCGCGCACCCCGTCCCAGGGGACCACCGGCGCCGGGGCCTCGAAGGCGGCGCGGCCGACCGGCGGTGCGGCATAGGGAATTCCGAGGAAGGCGGCGACACCGTCGGTGGCGACTCCGCGGATCTCACCTCCGGTCACGTGGACTGTCGGACGATCGGACGACGTTCCCGCTACGTTCTGGCTCACGCATTCGGACCCTACGCGCGGATCGGACATACTGGGGCCGATGTGCTGATCGATTCTCCGAGGGGGCTGAGTGCGAGTGCGATCCCAGCGTGCCTGCGCGGCAATGGCCGCTGCCGTGGCCGTCGCGATGGCGGTCACCGCGTGCGAACCGCTGGACTCGGCGAGTGCGAGCGAGCCGGAGCCGGCCGCGTCCACCACGACGCAACCGGCCGTTGCGCCTGACACGGACCACACCACCGGTTCCAGGCCCCCGACCACCCGACGGGACTCCGCCGGCGGCAGCCTCGATCAGCGCTCCAGTGCCGCGCTGCAGGCGCTCGCGGGTCTGGCGGTGAAGGGGCGTGCCCCCAAGACCGGCTATTCCCGGGACATGTTCGGGCAGAGGTGGAGCGACGACGTGACCGTCGAGTTCGGGCACAACGGGTGCGACACCCGCAACGACATCCTGCGCCGCGACCTCACCGTCACCGCAGTGAAGGCCGGGACGCGCGACTGCGTGGTCCTGTCGGGCACGCTGGACGACCCGTACACCGGGAAGAAGATCGACTTCGTGCGCGGCTCGGCCACGTCCAGCGCGGTCCAGATCGATCACGTCGTCGCACTGTCGGACGCATGGCAGAAGGGCGCGCAGCAGCTGTCTTCGGACGAACGTCGGAACTTCGCCAACGACCCGCGCAACCTGCTGGCCGTCGACGGCCCGAGCAATCAGAAGAAGGGCGACGGCGACGCGGCGACCTGGCTGCCGCCCAACCGGAGCTACCGCTGCACCTATGTGGCCCGGCAGATCGAGGTGAAGGCCGCCTACCGGCTCTGGGTGACGCAGGCCGAGCAGAACGCGATGACGCGACTGCTCACCGATTGCGGCGGCACACAGCCCACCGAGACCGAGCGGGCCGCTGAGACCGCCACCGAGACGACGACGCCGCGAACCACCCCGCGCACGACGACCCCGCGCACCACGACCCACCGCCCCCAGCCACTGGTGGAGACACCCGCCCCCGGCGGCGACGTCTACTACCGCAACTGCTCGGCCGCGCGGGCGGCCGGCGCCGCACCCCTGTATCGCGGCCAGCCGGGCTACTCGTCCAAACTCGACCGCGACGGCGACGGCATCGCCTGCGAGTAGCTCTAGGCCAGCCCGCACTCTCCCGCCTGGATCGCCCTGACCAGGACAAAGACCCCTTCCCGCCGCATGCAAGATTCGTCGAAAAGATTTTCGAATAAGTGCTTGACCCACCAAGATGTGCGGCGTAATCTGA
>NZ_BAAAZW010000011.1:0-95538 GCF_039537105.1 Gordonia caeni | reverse complement strand
CGAACACCACTTGAAAGACCCCCTGAACACACCAGTTCAGGGGGTCTTTCGCATCCCATACGGAGGCCGGCGACGCTCTCGCGCTGGCCGGCGCCGACTAGTCCGGCTGTGGCAGGCGAGCAGAGATGAGCCGCAGCACGGTGATGGCGGCGGCCTTGTCGAGGGGCTCGTTGCCGTTGCCGCATTTCGGGGACTGCACGCACGACGGGCAGCCGCTACGGCATTCGCATGACGACACGGCATCGGCGGTCGCATCGATCCAGGTGGCGAACGCCTCGAAACCGCGTTCAGCGAAGCCGGCACCCCCGGGATAGCCGTCGTAGACGAAGACAGTGGGCAGTCCGGTGCCCGGGTGCAGGTTGGTGGACAGGCCGCCGATGTCCCAGCGGTCGCAGGTGGCCACCAGGCCCAGCATGCCGATCGCGGCGTGCTCGGCGGCGTGCAGAGCTCCGGGGAAGGCCTCCGGGGAGATCCCGGCGGCGGTCAACGCGTCGGGCTCCAGGGTGTACATCACCGCCCGGGTCTGCAGCACCTCCTCGGGAAGCACCATGGATACCGAGTCGAGGATTTCGCCGGACCGGGCCTTGCGGAGATAGCCGATCACCTGATCGGTCACCTCCACCTCGGCGAACGACACGGTCAACGGGCCGTACGACTGCGACCGCAGGATGTCGAGCACCTGCACGTCGCTCGTCTCCCGGACCGACGTCGTCCAGTCCGGCTCTTCCGGATGCGCCAGCGCCAGGCACTCGTCGAGGTCGAGCTCGTCGATCACGAAGCTCTCGCCCTGGTGCAGATACACCGCACCCGGGTGCACGCTGCGTTTGGCGCGCCCGGTATCGATCGTGCCGAGAAGGCGCGACGTGGTGGAATCGACGATGAGGACCTGACCACCGATGCCGCCGCGGATGTCGATGTCGCCGTGCGGGTCGACGCCCGGCGCGGGATACCAACCGGCTTTGCGTGCACGAAGCAGTCCCTGGGCCACCAAGTCATCGACTACCCGGTGGGCGCCGAAAGCGTCCAGATCGGCCTCGGTGAGCGGTGCCTCGGTGGCGGCGCACAGCATGTGCGGCCCCAGGATGTACGGATTGGTGGGGTCGGTGACCGTCGCTTCCACCGGGCGCTCGAGCAGTGCTTCGGGGTGGTGGACCAGATAGGTGTCGAGGGGGTCGTCGCGGGCGACGAGCACTACCAATGAGCCCTCGCCGCGCCGGCCGGCACGGCCCGCCTGCTGCCAGAACGAGGCGACGGTGCCCGGGTATCCGGCCACGATCACGGCGTCCAGGCCGCTGATGTCCACTCCGAGCTCGAGCGCGTTGGTGGTGGCGACCCCGAGCAGTTCGCCGTCGGCGAGGGCACGTTCCAGACGGCGCCGGTCGTCGGCCAGGTAGCCGGCGCGATAGGCCGCCACCCGCCCGGAGAGCGCCGGAGCAGCCTCGTCCAGCAATTGCTGGGCGCGCAGGGCCGTCACCTCCACGCCGCGCCGGCTGCGGACGAAGCAGAGGGTGCGGGCGCCTTCGATCACGAAGTCGGCCAGCAGGCGGGCCGCCTCGGCGGCGGCCGCACGTCGTACCGGCGCATCGTGCTCGCCCCCGGTCTCCTCCAGTAGCGCCGGCTCCCAGAGGGCCACGGTGCGCTCGCCGTGCGGCGAGGTGTCCTCGGTGACGGCGACGACTTCGTCGCCGATCAGCCGCGACAGCGCCTGGGCGGGGTTGGAGACGGTGGCGCTCGCCCCGATCACCACGGGATCGGCGCCGTAGCTGCGGGCCAGGCGTAGCAGGCGCTGCAGGACCAGTGCGGTGTGCGAGCCGAAGACACCCCGGTAGTGATGGCATTCGTCGACGACGATGTAGGACAGGCGGGCCAGGAACTGGCGCCACTTGGCGTGGGTCGAGTTGATCCCGATGTGGAGCATGTCGGGGTTGGTGAAGATCCACCGCGAATGCAGGCGTGCCCACTGCCGCAGTTCGTGGTCGGTGTCACCGTCGTACATGGCCGGCTGCAGATGTGCGAAGACCGGATTGCCCGCGATCAGCCCGGCCACCGATCGCAGCTGATCGGTGCCGAGCGCCTTGGTGGGCGAGAGGTACATGGCGGTCGCGGTGGGATCGGTGGCGAACCGGCTGAGAATCGGTACTTGGTACGCCAGCGACTTCCCGGACGCTGTGCCGGAACAGATGGAGACGTGACGTTCGGCGACCGCATGATCGGCCGCTTCGACCTGGTGACGCCAGGGCCTGGCGATGCCCTGCTCGGCGAATGCCGCCCGGACCGCGTCGTCGACCCAGTCCGGCCAGTCGGCGAATTCGGCGGTGCGCCTGTCGATCACGGCCATATGAGTGAGGGGGCTGGTCTCCGGGTCTGACTCGCCGGCGAGGGTCCTCGACAGCAGCTCGGAGCCGTAGGTGGAATGCTCCATCGCTTCCCGCCTTCCCCTCGTTGCGCCCGACTGTCCATCCTAGGTGCGCACCGGCGGAGGTCACGGTCGGAGGGGATAGTGCCTGTCGGAAAGGAATCTGTTTGCCGTTCACCGTAAAGTCGAGTGTGTGAGCCAGATGTCGTTGTTCTCTGCCGAGACGGAGGACCCTGCCATCGATGATCTGGCGGGACTGCTTGCCGCACAGGGCCAATCACTGCACACCGCAGTCGGTGCCCGCGTATCGGTGGTCGTCACCGCCCAATGGCGGGCCGAGGCCATCCGCGCCGACATCCTGGAGACCGGTATCGAGGCCGAGACGGCGCATTCCGAGGAGGGCTCTACCCTCGCCCGGACCGAAGCCAACCCGCGGTTGACCGCACTGCACCGCCGCTGGTCCAGCGGCGCGGTGAAATCGGTGCCGGAGGGCTGGACCCCGTCACCGCGCGCGCTGCGCTTCTGGGTGCTCGCCGCCGGCCGCCCCGAAGGCGTGCACTACGTCCTCGGCCTGGATCCGCACGCCCCGGAGACTCATGGACCGCTGGCCACCGCCCTCATGCGGGTGGGCATCGCGCCCACGCTGGTCGGCTCCAGCGGGAGTCAGCCCGCGCTCCGGGTCACCGGCCGCAAACGCCGCACCCGGCTGCTGGAGACGGTCGGCGGCCCGCCGGACGACTCCGAGGCGAAAGCCGCCTGGCCCACCCCTCGCTGACCAGACGCATCGAGTTGTTGCCTACGGCAGCATCTCCAGCTGTGGCAGAAGCTGAGTGCGGGCGGTATCGACCGCCGTCAGGGGTGCCCTGTCGCCGTGTGCGCCGTCCACCGCCTGAACTATCGGCAGACCTACTCTGCACTTGAGATCAGGTCGCTTCGCCGTCAGGATGTTCATGGTGTAATCGCGCTCGGCCGAGCCGTCCTGCACCGTCTCGAAGGCCTGCCAGCCGTTGATCATGTCCGGGTTGTCGTCGCCTGTCGACTCACCGTCGAGGCAGTCGAGAAAGATCGCGATGTGCGTCAGATTCTTGTTGGAACGCCCCTGGACGGCGGCATCGATGTCTATGTCGTAGTCCTTGGCGCTGCGCGTCTCCCCCTCCGGTAGGAGTAGGACACGGGCATGGCGAGTCTCCTGATAGACGTGCCAGCCCGGTGGGGCCCCGAAGCGCACCGAGTAATAGGTGTCCAGATCGTAGGTCGTCACTGGCCCGTACTGCGCTTCGGCGCTGCCGGTGCAGCTCACCGCCGTCACGACCACAAGCACCACGACAACCAGCAATCCAACGATCGCGGTCAACAGCCCCCTGCTCGTGTGCAGGAACCAGCTGAACGGGTTCTGGCGCTGCGGCCGTGGCGCGAATCCCCCGCCCGGGTATCCGGGCGGCGGGTGATTGCGGCCCCGTCCGTAAGCGGCGTGTGGCGGGGGCGGAGGACGATGCTGTGCGGGACCTGCAGGCGTTCCGCGGCCGGGAGGTGAATTCTGCTGCCAACCCGGGCCGGGAGGCCTGTCAGCCAGTGAACCGGGGCCGGGAGGTGGGGGCCGTGAGGCGGCGGTGGTCGGTGACGGGGGCCCGGCTGAGGGGGACGCGTCTGGTCGCCGTTGGCTCTGGGGTCATTCGACGGAGGAGTGGTCAAGGCGGGCGCTCAGGCTTTCGTAGAAAGTCGTTGCTCGCAGGCGGCGAAGTAGCGCTTGCTCGATTCAGGCAGCCAGAGCGCCAAGATGACCGCGATACCGAACACGGCGAGGACCAGCGTCAAGCACCACAGCCCGGCGAGAATCGACATCGCAAGCCGGGATTCCTTCCCGGGACGGACGATCAAGGCGATCGAGGCCGCGAGGGTCACAGCCGTCAGAATCCACATCAGTACTGCGCCCGACTCCCGGGTCGCGAACAGCGACGCGGCCAGGAGAAGCAGCCCGCAGAAGAAGCCGAAGGTTACGACCGCGATGACGACCGGCGGCATCACCGGTTTGGGTTGCTGGTGCGGCAGATAGCTCTGGGGGATGGGCGCAAGGGGTGACGCGGCTCGTGGATAGGGGCTGTGGGACTGCGGTGCCGGCAGCCGCGGGTCGTGGGGGAGCTGGGGCGGAGTCGGGCTCGCGCCAAAGGGGTTGTCGAATGGTGAACTCATCGTTGGCACTCGCTTCTCCGGTGCTGATCGGTCTTGTGGATACTCGACCGCCCGCTAGTGGCGGTCGAGGTAGCGCGTCTTGGCAAGCAGGTAGTTGTCGTGCAGGCGCTTGTCTCGCCGGTCTGCCTTCGATTCGAGATAGGAACCGACGAAGCCGGCGGCGACCGCTGTGCCCTTCCGGAGGCTCGCGTTGCGGGCCAACCGGCTTCCTTCGCGAGCCAGTTCGGCGAGTGAGGGGGCACCCCGCCAGAGGGCGGCGATGTCGTAGGCGTGCAAAGCGTAGTACTGCACCTGGTTGCTCGCTCGAGACAACAGGAACTGGCGGTCTAGCGTGAGGAGGGCCTCCAGCGATTCATAGCGAACGCGATCGTGCGTGCTGGCCTGCCAGGATTCCGGCCCTCGGTCGGTGGCCAGCGAGAACTCGGCCAGGCGTCCCCACCGGACGGCTTGGAAGAGCAATTCGTCGGCCGGCCCGAAGACGTCGATGTGCTGGTCGAGCTGTGCAGCGAGCAGCCCGGCGGGCGGGAGACCGCTGGTCCCGAACTCGGTGATGAGTGGATCGATCCGGTCGACTACACGTCGGACGTCGTCGTCGATGGTGCGAGGGTCGAGACGCACTGTCTCGATGATCGCCCGATGACAGGCTGTGCCCACCGCCCAGTCCCATGCACGGTACAGCCCGTATCGCACTGTGGACGGGCTGATAGGAGCTCGGGCGAACTGTGGAAACACCCATGCGAGATTCTGCTCGACTTCACTCGCGCCAGGCAGCAAGATCTCTCCTGGCGCCCGAGGCTGTGGCGGCATCGGTGGCGCCATGGCCGGCGTCAACTGCACCAAGCCGTCCTGGGTCAGGATCGGCACGAGCGGTCGCGCAGGTGGAATCACTGGTTGGCCCCCTTCCCCGGATCGGAGGTGCACCTCCCCCCCCGATATCCGATAATAGGATATCGGGGCGACGGGCGATTGTCGGACCGTGGGTTCGCGCCGATGAGCTCTCGCCGGAAGATGTTGACACTGGGCGAGCCAGTGAATCGCGGCATGCTTGTACTCCCCCTGTCTGGCGCGTGCTTCCGCACGGCCCCCCGGCCAGGCAATCCGTTCAGATCGGGCGATCGGGTATAGAGTTGCACAACCGATAATCGGTTGTTGAGCCTTATAAGGATTCGCCGGCGGGGAGAACATTGGCGGTCGAAGCGAGGCGACTGACCGCCGACAACATACGGGGAACCGATCTTGGGGTACCCCGTAGCGGGAGGGGATCATCAATGGATGGCCTTGCGGGGAGACGGGTACGTGCGCCGCAGTGAGGCGCTGTGCCGGATCCTCAAGACCTATCGGCTGGAGGCCGGGCTCACTCAGCAGCAACTCGCCGAGAGGCTCGGCGTCCTGCAGACACTCGTCTCGAAGGTCGAATCGAGGGAGCGGCGGCTGGACGTCGTCGAATTGCTCGAGTATTTGAAGCCGCTCGGCCGGACTGTCGCCGAACTGCTCGACGAGGTGGAACGGCTCGCGCCCGCGGCCGCCGACCTCGACGACTCCGACGGTCCGACAGCCCAGCACCTGGTTGTTTCAGGCGCAGACCTCACGCTGTCTCGGGTGCTTGCGGTGCTCGACGAAGCCCTCGGTGCCGCCGACGGTCAGCAGGTCCGCAGTGCCGAGCTCGTGGTGGCCCTGCAGCGCGACGAAGCGGGCATCGACGAGGTGGTGGTCGACCTCGGTATGGTCGGCGGCAGCCTTCGCGCGGACCTGGCCACCGCACTCAGGGAACTGGGAGAGGCGCGCTGACAGCAGTCGCCTGTGTTCGGCGACCGGCGGTCTGTGATCACCGAGACATGGGCAACCGCCGATGTGCAGAAGCCCCTATATATAAGGTACAACGGCAACGAGTAGCGATTCTCTTACCGAAGGGCACCCGTGGCCGCCACCGACTCTGATTCCACCGCCGTGCGGCGACTCGTCATCGTCGAGTCGCCGACCAAGGCTCGCAAGATCGCGGGCTACCTCGGCGCCAACTACGTCGTGGAATCCTCCCGCGGTCACATCCGCGATCTGCCGCGTGGTGCCGCCGACGTGCCCGCCAAGTACAAGGGACAGTCGTGGGCGCGGCTCGGCGTGAACGTCGACGAGGGCTTCGACCCGCTGTACGTGGTCTCCGCGGACAAGAAGTCGACCGTCACCGAACTCAAGGGGCTCCTGAAGGACGTCGACGAGCTCTACCTCGCGACGGACGGTGACCGCGAGGGCGAGGCCATCGCGTGGCACCTGCTGGAGACGCTGAAGCCGAAGGTCCCGGTCAAGCGGATGGTCTTCCACGAGATCACCGAGTCGGCCATCCGGGCCGCCGCCGAGAACCCCCGCGACCTGGACATCGACCTGGTCGACGCCCAGGAGACCCGCCGCATCCTCGACCGCCTCTACGGCTACGAGGTCTCGCCGGTGCTGTGGAAGAAGGTGATGCCGAAGCTGTCGGCCGGCCGCGTGCAGTCGGTGGCCACCCGCATCATCGTCGACCGCGAACGCGAGCGGATGGCCTTCGTCTCCGCCGAATACTGGGACATCGCCGCCACCCTGGACGCCGGAGCGGAGGCCTCGCCGCGCACCTTCGGATCGCGGCTGCTGTCGGTCGACGACGCCCGCGTGGCCACCGGCCGCGACTTCGGCCCCGACGGCGCCCTGCGCAAGACCGAAGGCGTGGTGGTCCTGGATCAGGCGAAGGCGACCGCGCTCGCCACTGGTCTGGCCGACGCCGAGCTCACCGTCAGCTCGGTGGAGTCCAAGCCGTACACCCGCCGCCCGTACGCGCCCTTCATGACCTCGACGCTGCAGCAGGAGGCCGGCCGCAAGCTGCGCTTCTCGTCCGACCGCACCATGCGCACCGCGCAGCGGCTGTACGAGAACGGCTACATCACCTACATGCGTACCGACTCGACCACCCTGAGCGAGTCGGCCATCAACGCCGCCCGCACCCAGGCCCGCGAGCTGTACGGCGCCGAGTACGTGAGCCCCTCACCGCGCCAGTACACCCGCAAGGTGAAGAACGCGCAGGAGGCACACGAGGCGATCCGCCCGTCCGGCGACACCTTCGCCACCCCCGGCCAGCTGGCATCGGCGCTGAACACCGACGAGTTCCGCCTGTACGAGCTGATCTGGCAGCGCACCGTCGCCTCCCAGATGGCCGACGCCAAGGGCACCACGATGACCTTGCGGATCAGCGGCACCGCCGCCGGCGGCGAGCGCGTGGTCTTCGCCTCGTCCGGCCGCACCATCACCTTCCCGGGCTTCCTGTCGGCCTACGTCGAGAGCGTCGAGGACCAGGGCGATGCCAAGGCCGACGACGCCGAGAACCGGCTGCCGAACCTGCGCGAAGGCCAGGCGCTGACCGCCTCGGACCTCACCGCCGACGGGCACACCACCAACCCGCCGGCCCGGTACACCGAAGCCTCCCTGGTCAAAATGCTCGAGGACCTCGGCATCGGCCGCCCCTCGACCTATGCGTCGATCATCGGCACCATCCAGGACCGCGGCTACGCCCTCAAGAAGGGCAACGCGCTGGTGCCGTCGTGGGTGGCCTTCGCCGTGATCGGCCTGCTGGAGGGGTACTTCAACAGCCTGGTCGACTACGACTTCACCGCCTCGCTGGAAGACGATCTGGACCAGATCGCCAACGGCGACGCCGACCGCACCCGCTGGCTCAGTGAGTTCTACTTCGGCGACGACGGCCACCTGGACGACGACGCCGCGGCCCACGCGATCGCCCGCCTCGGCGGCCTCAAGAAGCTGGTCGGCGTGAACCTGGAGGGCATCGACGCCCGCGAGGTGAACTCCATCAAGATCCTCGACGACCTCGAAGGCCGGCCGGTGTACGTCCGCGTCGGACGGTACGGCCCCTACCTGGAACGCAACGTCGCCGCCCCGGACGCCGAACCGGACCTGCAGCGCGCGAACCTGCCGTCGGACATGACCCCGGACGAGCTGACCGTGGAGGTGGCCGAGAAGCTCTTCTCCACCCCGCAGGAAGGCCGGGTTCTGGGCGTCGACCCGGTGACCGGTCACGAGATCGTCGCCAAGGAGGGCCGCTTCGGCCCGTACGTCACCGAGATCCTGCCGTCCGAGGACGACGACGACGGCGACGCCGGTGCTCCCGCCACCATCCCCACGGGGCCGACTCCGCGCGACGGTGGCGCGGTGCCCGCTGCGGCGGCGGGCGGCGATCAGGTAGTCGCCCTCGACGACGTCGCCGCGGGCACCGTGGCCACCAAGGCCCCGGCCAAGA
This sequence comes from Gordonia caeni, assembly GCF_039537105.1. Lineage (NCBI taxonomy): Bacteria > Bacillati > Actinomycetota > Actinomycetes > Mycobacteriales > Gordoniaceae > Gordonia > Gordonia caeni. The sequence continues at coordinate 86,716 of NZ_BAAAZW010000011.1, read as the reverse complement.
AAGCCGCCAAGAAGACGGCGGCCAAGAAGAAGGCGGCCGGTCCCAAGCCCCGCACGGGCTCGCTGCTGCGCACCATGGACATCGCCACCGTCACCCTGGAGGACGCACTCAAGCTGCTGTCCCTGCCCCGGGTGGTCGGTGTGGACCCGGACAGCGGCGACGAGATCACCGCACAGAACGGTCGTTACGGGCCCTACCTGAAGAAGGGCACAGACTCGCGGTCGCTGGCTACCGAGGAGCAGCTGTTCACGGTGACCCTGGAGGAGGCGCTGAAGCTGTACGCCGAGCCCAAGCGCCGCGGTCGGGCGGCCGCCGCCCCGCCGCTGCGGGAGCTGGGTGAGGACTCGGTCAGCGGCCAGCCGATGGTGATCAAGGACGGCCGTTTCGGGCCGTACGTGACCGACGGCGAGACCAACGCCAGCCTCCGCAAGGGCGACGAGGTCGCCGACATCACCCCGGAGCGGGCGATGGAACTGCTGGCCGAGCGCCGTGCGCGCGGACCGGCGAAGAAGGCGGCCAAGAAGACCGCCAAGAAGGCGCCGGCCAAGAAGACCGCCGCGAAGAAGACAGTCGCCAAGAAGACGGCTGCCAAGAAGACCGCGGCGAAGAAGACGGTTGCCAAGAAGACGACTGCCAAGAAGACCGCGGCGAAGAAGACGGCTGACTGAGGGACTTGTCCCTACCCTGGCGTATCCGGCTGACCAGGCCCTGCTGAGGCGGGCCCGCCGCTATACGTCAGAGTAGGGACAGCGCGTCAGGGGAACTCCGGTTCCGGGACCGAATTCAGCTCCGCCGTCGGCAGGGCGGCCAGGTGCTCGCCACGCCGGACCACCGCGAGGATGGCCCCCTTCCGCACTTCCCACTCGTGGACCACATGCCGGTAGGCGAGCCGCATGGGGAGATAGCCGAGCCGGAATGCCTCCAGATCTCGCTCGCGGTCATTGTGGAACTGCTCGGTGGAGTGGTGGTGCTCCTGACCGTCGACCTCGATGATCAAGCGCTTCCCGACAAGGAGGTCCACGCGCCCGATGCCGGGGATCTGAACCTGCGTCCGGATCGGCAGGTTGTGTCGGCGCAGGCGGAGCCTGACCATCGTCTCGGTACCGGACTCGGCGGCCGCGCACCGGTCCAGCAGGCGCTGGATCGACTTCGGGGTGGTGCGCAGCGTCCATTCCAAGGCGTCCCGCGACATCAGCCCGAGATTCATGATCGAGTCGAGCACCACCACGATCCCCTCCGGGTCGAGGCAGCGCACCGCGTGGGTGAGGGCGGTGGGGACGTCGTCCACGGCGCGCCCCTCGCGCAGCGGGCGGCCGTGTCGGAGGCAGAGACCGGGCATCTTCTGATTGTGAGCTTCGGGCCGGGCCCGGAGGTGAGTGCGCCCGTAGCCTTCGGGAATCCATACGCCGTGGAGCTTCAGTGCGGACACGCAGCTGCAGACCCCACCTGCCTTGACGGCGGACTCGACCGTCGCGTCCGCGGTGGCGGTGGCGTACCACCCGCGCCGCAGCAGGCGGAGGCCCCCGTCACGCACAGCATGCCGCAGGTCGGTCCGGGTGACACCGGCCTTACGCAGCGTGGCCCAGCTGGCGACCCCGTGTTCGGCTGCGAGAAGTGAGTTGACGTCCATGACTTCACCCTCGGCTTCCGCCGCCGGGGGATGACCAGCCCGGCCGGGAGACTGTGGACGTCCGGCGATGTCCACAGCGGCCTTGTCCCTACCCTTGCGTATGCGCAGGTGCGTCCACTGGCAGGCGTGGCCCGGCGGCATACGTCAGGCTGGGGTCAGTTGGCGATCACGTCCGGGGCGGTCTCGACCAGATTGGGGCGGGCCAGCAGGGTCTCGATGCCGCGGCCCCGCAGCTCCACGCCCTCGCCGATCCGCCAGTGCGCGGCCTCGGCGTCGTCGGCCAGGAAGACCGCGCGCGCCGAGCCCAGGACGCGCGTCGGCTCGTCTTTGGCCAGTTCGGTGAGCCGGGCGGCCTCGTTGACCGGATCGCCGATCACCGTGTACTCCAGCCGCTGCTGGGAGCCGATGTGCCCGGCCACGGCCTTGCCTGCGGACACGCCGATCCCCATGTCGACGTCACCGAGCCTGCGCGACAGCTCCACCCGGAGCTCGCGGCCGGCGGCCAGGGCGGCCCCGGCGAAGTCGGGCTGATCCAGTGGGGCGCCGAAGATCGCCAGCGCCGCGTCGCCCTGGAACTTGTTGACGAAGCCGCCGTGGTGCCCGACCACCTCGACCACCACCTGGAAGAATTCGTTGAGCAGCTCCACCACTTCGCGCGGCGGCCGGTTCACCGCCAGCCGGGTGGAGCCCACGATGTCGACGAAGAGGACGCCGACGTAGCGTTCCTCGCCGCCGAGCTCGGTACCGGTCTCGATGGCGCGCCGGGCGACGTCCTCGCCCACGTACCGGCCGAACAGGTTGCGCAGCTCCTGCCGTTCGCGCAGATCGTCGACCATCTCGTTGAAGCCCGCCTGCATCAGGCCGAGGTCGTTGCCGTCGTAGATCTTCACCGCCACGTTCAAGTTGCCCGCGCGGACCTGGCTCAGCGCCATCCGCAACTGCTTGATGGGGTCGGTGATCGAGTGCACCAGACGCAGGAAGGCCAGCAGGCCGAAGATGATGGCCGCCGCCGCCATCCAGATGATCGGGCGCTGCAACTGGGCCGGGGTCGCGTCGATCACGCCGTAGCGCTGCAGCACGATCAGCAGGATGATCACCACCATCGGCAAGGCCACGGTGATCACCCAGAAGACGCCGATCCGGGTAGTGATGCCCGGGGCCTTCGCCGAGTCGGGGTCGTTGGCCATGGCGGCGACGGTGATCGGGCGCAGCACCTTCTCGGCCTGCATGAAGCTGAGGACACCGGTGACCAGCGCGCCGACCAGGCTGGCCAGCGCCACCAGGATCGCGTCCTTGCCGGACTCGCGCAGACTCAGCAGCGACAGAATCACGCCGCCCATCACCCACAGTGCGATGATCACCAGCGTCAGCAGGGTCGGCAGCCGCAGGGCCCGCCGGCGGGCGGCCTCATCGTCGAGCCGGGTCCGGCGCCGATGCCAGATCAGCACCGGCATGGACAGCTGGATGGACGCCCAGCCGCCGATCACGATGGCCGCCAACAGGTAGAGGACGAAATACAGCTGGTTCTGCGCGTCGATCTGGTTGAGGGACACCGTGTCGGGGGCCGGCATGCCGAAACGCAGGAAAGCGAAAGTGAACAGGGCGCCGATCAGGTTCGCGCGCAGCAGATCGAGGGCCAGAATGGGCCACGGCGTATGCGAGAGCCAGCGCGCAGTGTGCGCTGCCTTAGCCAGTCGCGACCGATGCTTGACCACAAAACAAACGTACCGGCGTGCTTGCAATAGTTAAACAGATTGCCGGGAGTGGCTCTGTCTGAACAGGGACTTACCCTGGACACTGTGACTAATGTCTTTGACGGTCTGATCGGGCAGGAGGCGCTGGCCACCGAGCTGACCGCCGCCGCCGCAGCGGCTCGCGGCGCGGCCGCCGAGCTCGACCACGCCGAGTCCGGTGCGGTCTCGATGTTCGGCGACGGCGATCTGCCCCCGGCCAACGATTCGGCGACGACACACGCCTGGCTGTTCACCGGTCCGCCCGGCAGCGGCCGATCGGTGGCCGCGACCAGCTTCGCCGCGGCCCTGCAGTGCAGCGATCCCGATCAGGTCGGCTGCGGGCAGTGCCGGGCCTGCACGACGGTGCTGGCCGGCACCCACGGCGACGTGCGGCACATCGTGCCCGAGGGCCTCACCATCTCCGTCGCCCAGATCCGCGACATCGTGCAGCTGGCGGCGCGACGCCCCACGACGGGGCGCTGGCAGGTGGTTCTGGTCGAAGACGCCGACCGGCTCACCGAACAGGGGGCGAATGCACTGCTGAAGGCGGTGGAGGAGCCGCCGGCCCGGACGATCTTCCTGCTGTGCGCGCCGTCGGTCTCGCCCGAGGACATCTCGGTGACGCTGCGTTCCCGGTGCCGGCACGTGGCGCTGACGGCGCCGCCGGTCGACGCGATCGCGCAGGTGCTGATCGAGCGGGACGGGATCGACGCCGAGCAGGCGCGCTGGGCGGCCGGGGTGGCCGGCGGCCACATCGGGCGCGCCCGCCGGCTCGCCACCGACGAGCATGCCCGCGCGCAGCGCGAACAAGCCCTGTCGCTGGCGCGCGCCGCCGTGCGCGAAGGCCAGATGTACGCGGCCGGCGAGACGCTGGTGAACTCGGCGAAGACGGCCGCCGACGCGATCGCCGCCGAACTCAACGCCCCCGAACACGATGAGCTGATGACCGCACTCGGCGCCGGCGGCACCGGCAAGGGCACCGCCCGCCCGCCGCGCGGCACCGCGGGGGTGATCAAGGAACTCGAGAAGCGCCAGAAGACCCGGCACACGCGCATCATGCGCGACACCCTCGACCGGGCGCTGGTAGACCTGGCCGCGCTGTTCCGGGACGCACTGGCGCTGTCGATGGGGGCCTCGGTGGCGATGATGCACCCCGACCGGGCGAAAGACCTGTCCGCGCCGATGGCGTCCTACGCCGCCCCCGAGCGGCTCCTCGGCTGCGTGGAGGCCGTGCTGGTGTGCCGCGAGGAGCTCGACCGGAACGTCAAACCGCGGTTCGCCGTCGACGCACTGATGGTGCGGCTGAGTGAGGAACTGTCGCGGCGCTCCCAACCGGCCTGAGGTGGCTCAGGCGTCGCTGTCGGCGTCGTCGTCGGAGTCCTCGTGGGCCAGCGGATCGTCGCCCCCGGCGCCTTCGAGCACCGTGAGTTCGTTGTCGATCGCGGCGGAGACGGCCTCGGCCTTCTCTTTCAGCTTGTCGGTGAAGTCGGACATGGCCCCTCCTGGACGTCGCCCGGCATCCTCAGCCGGTTGCCATCGACTATAGGGAGTCTGCCCGGAAGCGTCGCGTGCGGTGAGGACTGCGCCGGGTCTCAGGGCAGGTGCGGTGCGATCTCGGCGGCGACCAGCTCCAGCTGGTCGAGGTCGGACAGGTCCAGCGTCTGCAGGTAGATCCGGCCGGCCCCGATCCGCCGGAAGGACTCGATCACCGCCAGCGCCTCGTCGACGGTGCCGGCCACGCCGTTCTCGCGGAGCTCGTCGGGCTCGCGGCCGATCGCGGCGGCGCGGCGGCGGAACTCGTCCTCGGTGCGGCCGACGCACAGCACCAGGGCCGCCGAATAGGTGAGGCCGGAGCGAAGACGCCCGACCGCCTCGCAGGCGTCGCCGACGCGCTCGTACATCTCGGCGGCCTTGGCGCGGCTGACGAACGGGACGTTGAACTCGGTCGCGTAGTTCGCGGCCAACGCCGGCGTCCGCTTGCGGCCGGTGCCGCCGACGATCAGCGGCGGACGGGGATGCTGGCGCGGTTTGGGCAGCGCCGGCGAGTTCTCGATGGTGAAGTACCCGCCGGAGTAGTCGTAGGTCTGCCCTTCCGGGGTGGCCCACATGCCGGTGAGGATGTCGAAGGTCTCCTCGAGGCGGCCGAAGCGTTCACCGAGATCCGGGAACGGGATGCCGTACGCCGCATGCTCTTCGGCGAACCAGCCGGCGCCCAGCCCGAGCTCCACCCGGCCGCCGCTCATCTGGTCGACCTGCGCCACCTGCACCGCCAGCTGACCGGGGTGCCGGAAGGTGGCCGAGGTGACCAGGGTGCCCAGCCGGATCCGCTCGGTCTGCACCGCCAGCGCGGCGAGAGTGAGCCACGCGTCGGTGGGGCCGGGCAGGCCGTCGGCGTTCATGGCCAGGTAGTGATCGGACCGGAAGAAGGCGTCGAAACCGAGGTCCTCGGTGGCCTTCGCGACGCGGAGGAGGTCGTCGTAGGTGGCGCCCTGCTGCGGTTCGGTGAAGATGCGGAGATCCATGCGGCCCATGATGCCCGTCGTCCGACGATCGCGCCGAGTCCCGGTCAGAACAGGGTGAGTGCCGGCGCGGGAGCAGCGGGGGCAGCGGGTGCGGCCGCCGGTGCCGGCGGGGCGGGCCGGCTGAGCCCGTGCCGGGCCACCAGCGGCGCCATCCGCTCGCGCAGGCGTGCCGAGTACTCGGGCCGCACGTAGCCGCCGCGGCCGTAGAGGGTGCGGTACCGGCGCACCAGTGCGGGGTGCGTCTGGCCCAGCCATTCCAGGAAGACGCCGCGGGTGGCGCCGCGCAGGTGGAGCGGGAGCGCGGTGACCCCGGTGGCTCCGGCGTCGGCCAGTGCGGCCAGCAGCGCGTCGAGCTGGGCCCGGTCGTCGGTGAGGTGGGGCACCACCGGCGCGACCATGACGTGCGGGGCGAAGCCGGCCTCGGCCAAAGCCGTGATCAGGTCCAGGCGCGCCCGCGGCGACGGGGCGCCGGGGTCGAGTTGCTTGCCGAGTTCGTCGTCGAGCATGGCCAGCGAGACGCCGACCCGGACGTCGACGGCCTGCCGTGCGGCCCGCAGCAGCGGCAGGTCACGGCGCAGCAGAGTGCCCTTGGTGAGGATCGACATGGGGGTTCCCGACTCGGCGAGTGCGGTGATCACCCCGGGCATCAGCCGGTAGCGGCCCTCGGCGCGCTGGTAGGGGTCGGTGTTGGTGCCCAGGGCCACGGTTTCGCGCTGCCAGGAACGCCGGCGCAGTTCCTTCCGCAGGACCGCGGCGACGTTCAGCTTCACCACCAATTGCGAGTCGAAGTCGTCGCCGGGATTCAGATCCAGGTACTCGTGACTGGACCGGGCGAAACAGTACCGGCAGGCGTGGCTGCAGCCGCGCATGGTGTTGACGGTGTACCGGAACGGCAGCTGCGCGCCCTCGGGCAGTTTGTTCAGCGCGCTGCGCGAGAGGACCTCGTGAAAGGTGATTCCGGCGAACTCGGGCGTCTGGACCGAACGGACCAGCCCCGCCCGATCGAGGCCGGGCAGTGCGCCGTCGTCGGCATCGGCCGCCTGGCTCGCCCATCGCATGCCTCAATCCGAACATATGTTCGGACGGGTCGTCAAGGCAGGGTGCTGGAGAATCGACGTCGATGGTGCCGGAGCGTGCCGAATCGGGTCTCAGTGCCCGGATACGAGAGAAGCCAGGTAGAAGATCTGCGATCAGATCTTCTACCTGGCCTTGTCGGAGCCGCCTAGGAGAATCGAACTCCTGACCTATTCATTACGAGTGAATCGCTCTACCGACTGAGCTAAGGCGGCGTGCCGTCGCGTGCGACAGCGCTCACGATGGTACCGAGCAGCCCGGGGCGGGGGCAAAACGGGTCAGGCGATCACTCCTTCGGTGCGGGCGGCGTCGGCCACGGCCTGGGCCACAGCCGGCGCCACGCGGGGATCCAGGGCGCTCGGAACGATGTAGTCGGCGGCGAGGTCGTCGCCGACCACGGCCAGGATCGCCTCGGCGGCGGCCAGTTTCATCCCCTCGGTGATCCGGCGGGCGCCGGCGTCCAGGGCGCCGGCGAACACGCCGGGGAAGGCCAGCACGTTGTTGATCTGATTGGGGAAGTCGCTGCGGCCGGTCGCGATGATCGCCGCGTGTTCGGCGGCGACGTCGGGGTGGATCTCCGGATCCGGGTTCGACATCGCGAAGATGACGGCGTCGTCGGCCATGGTGGCCACGGCGGACTCGGCGACGGTGCCGGCGGAGACACCGACGAACACGTCGGCGCCGTCGAGGGCCTCGGCGGCGCCGCCGTGCAGGTTCCGCGGATTGGACCAGGTAGCCAGGTCGGTCTTGAACTCGTTCAGGTCGGGGCGGTCGGCGGCGATGATGCCCTTGGAGTCCAGGACGACGATGTCGGCGACACCGGCGGCCCGCAGGATCTTGGCGCAGGCGACGCCCGCGGCGCCGGCGCCGGAGATCACCACGCGTAGGCCCGCGACGTCGCGGTCGAGGTGCCGGGCGGCGCCCTTGAGTGCGGCGAGCACCACGATCGCGGTGCCGTGCTGGTCGTCGTGCATCACCGGGCAGTCGAGCGCCTCGATCAGGCGGCGCTCGATCTCGAAGCAGCGGGGAGCGGAGATGTCCTCCAGGTTCACCGCGCCGAAACTCGGGCGCAGCCGGATGATCGTCTCGACGATCTCGTCGGGATCGGTGGTGTCCAGGACGATCGGGATGGAGTTGAGGCCGGCGAAGGTACGGAACAGCGCCGACTTGCCCTCCATGACCGGAAGGGAGGCGCGCGGCCGATGTCGCCGAGGCCGAGGACCGCGGTGCCGTCCGAGACCACCGCGACCAGACGGTCGGTCCAGGTGTACTCGTCCACCAGTGCGCGGTCGGCCGCGATCGCGCGGGAGACCTGGGCGACGCCGGGGGTGTAGGCGATCGACAGGTCGCGCTGCGTCGCTATCGGGCTGCGCAACTCCACCGACAGTTTGCCGCCCTGATGGGCGTCGAAGATCTGCTCATCGGTGATGGGGATGTCGGTGCGGGGCGCGTTCGCGGAACTGGCCACGGTCACTCCTTCCGGCGGGGTGCGCCCGCCATGCGGTGGTCGATCAGTGGTTCTCGATCCTCTGATTCTGCACCTGTGGCCGCGCGGTTCTGCGCGCACGGGGAGAACTCGGTGGACACCAGCGGCGCCGAACGTGCAAAATACATCTTGTGTCTAAGACGTATTCGGCCGCTGAGCGGGTGTACGACCAGGTCAAGGAACTCATTCTGACCTGCGAACTCCCCGGCGGAGAACTCATCAGCGAGGGCGAGATCGCCGAGCGCTGCCAGGTCAGCCGCACCCCGGTGCGGGAGGCCTTCCTGCGGCTGTCCGCCGAGGGCTGGATGCGCCTGTACCCCAAGCGGGGCGCGCTCATCGTGCCCGTCGGCGAGCGGGAGTCGCGCGAGGTGCTCGAGGCCCGGCTGCTGATCGAGGGGCACGCGGTGCGCGGCATCGTCGACCGCCCGGACGCTGCCGCGGCGCTGGTGGTCCGGCTGCGTGCCAATCTCGCCGAACATCGCGCAGCGCACGGCAGCGACGAATTCGCCCGCATCGACACCGAGTTCCACCAGTTGATCGTCGAAGCCGGCCGCAACAGCCTGCTCGAGCAGTTCTACACTTCGCTCGGCGAGCGCCGCCGCCGCATGACCGCGGCGAGCATGCACCGCGACGAACGGGTCGTCGACCGGATCCACACCGATCACGCGGAGCTGGTGGAAGCCATCGACGACGGCGACGCCGCTCGATTCGACGCTCTGCTGACCGCGCACCTGTCGGGCGTGCACGAGGTTCCGGGGGTGGGCCGATGAACCCGCGACAGCGACTGGCCTCGGCCACCCGCTTCGGCTGGCCCGGCGTCTCCCTGGCGGTCTTCACCGCGGCCTGGGGCGGCAACGAGTTCACCCCGCTGCTGGTGATGTACCGCGAGCACTCGCACATGTCGACCGTCGTGGTGGACACGCTGCTGTTCACCTACGTGCTGGGCATCGTCCCGGCGCTGCTGATCGGCGGCCCGCTGTCGGACCGCTTCGGGCGCCGGCCGCTGATGCTGCCGTCACCGGTGATCGCGGCGATCGGCTCGGCGCTGCTGGCGGCGGGACCGCACTCGGTGGCGCTGCTGGCGGTGGGTCGCGTGTGCAGCGGTATCGCCCTCGGGCTGGCCATGGCCGTTGGCGGCAGCTGGATCAAGGAACTGTCCGACCGCGACGGCGCGGGCGTCACCGCCGGCGCCCGCCGGGCCGCCCTCAGCCTGACCGCCGGTTTCGGTCTGGGCGCTGCGGTCGCCGCGCTGCTCGCCCAATGGGGGCCGTGGCCCAACCAGTTCGCGTACCTGGTCAACATCGCGCTTGCCGCCGTCGCGCTGGTGCTGCTGCTGCCCACTCCGGAGACCCGGACCGGCGCCCGGCAGGGGCGCCTGGTCGACGACCTGAAGATCCCGTCGGTCCGGAAACTGCGCTTCTGGGTGCTGATCGCGCCGACGGCGCCGTGGGTGTTCGGCACCTGCGCGGTGGCCTACGCGGTGCTGCCGGCGCTGCTCACGCCGTTCACCGGCGGCTGGGAGATCGTCTTCGCCGGCATCTGCTGTCTGGTGGGATTGACGGCCGGGTTCTTCGTGCAGACCCTCGGCCGCAAGGTCGACCGGCCCGGCTCGCCGCGCGCCCTGGCGATCTCGATGGTCCTCGTCGCCACCGGCATGGTGCTGGCGGCGGTCGCCGTGAACGTGCTCACCGTGCCGATGGCTCTCCTCGCGGCGGCGGTGCTCGGCTGCGGCTACGGGATGACGCTGATCTCCGGTCTGCTGGAGGTCCAGCGCATCGCCGGACCCGACGACCTGGCCGGCCTCACCGCGGTCTTCTACGGCCTCACGTATCTGGGCTTCGCCAGCCCGGCGATCCTGGCGTGGGTCAACGGCCGCTTCGACATCGGCTACCCGGCCATGCTGCTGTTCGGCGCGGTGATCGCGCTGATCGGCCTGGCGGTGGTGCTCGGCGGCTCGCGGGGCCCGGTCGCTGCCCGGCTGGGTATCGGACGCCACCACGAAGAGGATGTGCTCGGCGCGCAGAATCCGGCCGAGCGGGTCGGTCAGTCCGGATAGCCGTTCGGGTTCTGCGACTGCCAGCGCCACGAATCGGCGCACATGTCGTCGACGGTGCGGTCGGCACGCCAGCCCAGCTCGGCGTTCGCCTTGGCCGGGTCGGCCCAGTTCGCGGCCTGGTCGCCGGGCCGGCGCGGCGCGATCTGATACGGGATCTCCCGGCCGCTGGCGCGGGCGAAGGCATCGACCAGCTGCAGCACCGACACGCCCTGCCCCGTGCCGAGATTCCACACCGACCACGCCTCGGTGATCTCGTCCAGGCGGTTCAGCGCCGCGATGTGTCCGGCCGCCAGATCCTCGACGTGGATGTAATCGCGGACGCCGGTGCCGTCGACGGTGTCGTAGTCGTCGCCGAACACCGACAGGCGATCACGCCGTCCCACGGCCACCTGTGTGATGAACGGCATCAGGTTGTTCGGGAAGCCGCTCGGGTCCTCGCCGATGTCGCCGCTGGTGTGGGCGCCCACAGGATTGAAGTACCGCAGCACCGCGATCCGCCAGCTGGGGTCGGCCGCCGCCAGATCGCGCAGCACCTGCTCGATCATCACCTTGGTCCACCCGTACGGGTTGGTGGCCGAGGTCGGCATGTCCTCGGTGCGCTCGAGCACCGGGTTCTCGCCGTACACCGTCGCCGACGACGAGAAGACGAACTTGCGGACGCCGGCCGCATCCATCGCGCGCAGCACCGAGAACGTGCTGTCGAGGTTGTTCTCGTAGTAGTCCAGCGGCTTGGCCACGGACTCGCCGACCGCTTTGAAGCCGGCGAAGTGGATCACCGCGTCCACCGGCTCGGCGGCCAGGAGTGCGGCGGTCGCCTCCCGGTCGGTCAGGTCCACGCGGTGCACCGGAATGGTCTGCCCGGCGAGGGCCTCCAACCGGCCGACGACCGCCGATTTGGCGTTGCTGAAATCGTCGGCGATCTCCACGTGGTGTCCGGCGGCCAGCAACTGCAGCACCGTGTGCGAGCCGATGTAACCGGCGCCGCCGGTGACCAGAACGCGCATGTGGTCTCCCTCTAGTCGAGTGTCGTCTGCGTCTTCGCGTACGAGGCTTCCACGCCCGCCTTGACCGGTTCCCACCAGTCCCTGTGCGTTCGGTACCAGTCGATCGTGGCGGCCAGCCCGGACCGGAAATCGGTGTAGCGGGGACTCCAGCCCAGCTCGGTCCGCAGCCGTGTCGAGTCGATGGCGTACCGGAGGTCGTGCCCGGGCCGGTCGGTGACGAAGTCGAAGGCGTCGGCCGGCCGGCCCATCAGCTCCAGGATCGACTCCACGACGGTGCGGTTGTCCACTTCGCCGTCCGCGCCGATCAGGTAGGTCTGGCCGGGGATGCCGCGCTCGATGATGGTCCAGACGGCGTCGTTGTGGTCGTCGACGTGGATCCAGTCGCGCACATTGGCGCCGTCGCCGTAGACCTTCGGGCGGATCCCGGTGAGCACGTTGGTGATCTGGCGGGGGATCAGCTTCTCCACGTGCTGATACGGGCCGTAGTTGTTGGAGCAGTTCGAGATGGTCGCCGTCACCCCGAACGATCGCACCCACGCCCGGACCAGCAGATCGCTGCCCGCCTTGGTGGAGCTGTACGGGCTCGACGGGTTGTAGGCGGTCGATTCGGTGAACCGCTCCGGATCGTCGAGATCCAGGTCGCCGTAGACCTCGTCGGTGCTGACGTGGTGTAGCCGAACGCCGTGGCGGCGCACCGCCTCCAGCAGGGTGTAGGTGCCGACCAGGTTGGTGTGCACGAACGACGACGGGTCGTCCAGGGAGCGGTCGTTGTGCGACTCGGCGGCGAAGTTCACCACCAGATCCGAGGCGGCCACCAGCGGGTCGACCAGGGCGGCGTCGCCGATGTCGCCGCGGACCACGGTGATCCGGTCGGCCACCGGGTCCAGCGTGTGCGGGTTGGCGGCGTAGGTGAACTTGTCGAGCACCGTGACCCGGTCGTCCGGCCGGTTCGCCAGCGTCGTCAGCACGAAGTTGGCGCCGATGAAACCGGCACCACCGGTCACCAGTACGCGCATCTAAGGTTCCCCTTGGTAGTCCGTCACTGCCGGTGACTCTACCGATAGGGTGATCGCATGCGCGGAATCATCCTGGCCGGGGGCACCGGAAGCCGCCTGCACCCGATCACCCAGGGGGTGAGCAAGCAACTGGTCCCGGTCTACGACAAGCCGATGATCTACTACCCGCTGTCGACCCTGATGCTCGCCGGGATCCGCGACATCCTGGTGATCACCACCCCGCAGGACCGCCGGGCGTTCGAGGAACTCCTCGGGGACGGTTCCCAGTTCGGGATCTCGCTGTCGTACGCGGTGCAGCACGAGCCGAACGGTCTGGCGCAGGCCTTCGTGATCGGCGCCGACCACATCGGCGACGATTCCGTGGCGCTGGTGTTGGGGGACAACATCTTCTACGGCCCCGGACTGGGCAGTCGGTTGCAGGGCTTCGAAGACGTCGACGGCGGCGCCGTGTTCGCCTACCGGGTCGCCGACCCGTCGGCCTACGGCGTCATCGAGTTCGACGAGACCGGCCACGCCATCTCCCTGGAGGAGAAGCCCGCGGAGCCCAAGTCGAACTACGCGGTGCCCGGGCTCTACTTCTATTCCGGCGACGTGGTCGACATCGCCCGCGGCCTGACCCCGTCGGCGCGTGGCGAGTACGAGATCACCGACATCAACGCCGAGTACCTGCGCCGCGGGAAACTGCGCGTCACCGTCCTGCCGCGCGGCACCGCCTGGCTCGACACCGGCACCTTCGACTCGCTCCTGGATGCCGGCAACTTCGTGCGCACCGTGGAGCAGCGGCAGGGCCTCAAGATCGCCGTGCCCGAAGAGATCGCCTGGCGCCTGGGCTATCTGAGCGACGACGACCTGCGCGCCCGCGCCCAGACCCTGACCAAGTCCGGATACGGGACGTACCTGCTGCATCTCCTCCAGCGCGGCCCGGACTTGTAACCTCCCCCCGACCACAGAAGGACCACATGCAGGTACGAGAACTGTCGATCGCCGGCGCCTGGGAGTTCACCCCCGCCCAGCACGAGGACCATCGCGGTCTCTTCTTCGAGGCGTTCAAGGCCGAAGAGGTCGCCGGGGCGATCGGTCACGCGTTCACCCTCGCGCAGGCGAACACCTCGGTGTCGGCGGCCGGGGTGATCCGCGGCGTCCACTTCGCCGACGTGCCACCCGGACAGGCGAAGTACGTCACCTGCCCGAGCGGTGCGGTGCTCGACGTGGTGGTGGACCTGCGGGTGGGATCGCCCACCTTCGGTGCTCACGATGCCGTGCTGCTCGACGACGCCGACCGCAAGGCGGTGTACATCTCCGAAGGCCTCGGGCATGCGTTCTGCTCGCTGCAGGACGGTTCCACCGTCACTTACCTGTGCTCCACCGGCTACAACCCGACGGGCGAACACGGGGTCAGCCCGCTCGACGAGGAACTGGGCATCGGCTGGCCGTCGGTGGGCCGCGACGGGGCACCGCTGGAACTGGTGCTGTCGGAGAAGGATCGCGATGCGCCGAACCTTCGGGAGGCCGCCGAGGCCGGATTGCTCCCGCGCGCGGACCGGGTCGAGGCCTACCTGCGGGACCTGCGCGGCTGACCCGGACGGAGAGCGGCCGTATGGCGCCGACAAACGGAGAATCTCCCTTTGTGGCGGCCGTGGCGCCGCTGTCGTGCGGACGCCGGTGGTGTCGGGGCGGGCCTCAGCGCGCCCGGACACCGGGCTCGGGGAAAGGCGGGAGTTCGGGGACGAACAACCAGACCCGCCAGAAGTCGTTGAGCGATTCGCCGATGTAGGTGCTGGCCAGGGCGATGAAGTCCTCGGTGGTGGCGGCGCGGTACCGGTACTTGTCGGTCCAGCGGTGGAGCAACGCGAAGAAGGAGCCGTCGCCCAGGCGCAGGCGCAGCGCGTGCAGCGTGATGGCGCCGCGCTTGTACACCCAGTCGTCGAACATCTCCTTGGGGCCGGGGTCGGCGAGCGGCACCTTCACCGGGGCCGCCGCCAGTTTGGCGTAGTAGTGCCGCGCCCACTCCTCGGCCGAGCGTCCCCCGCTGCGCTGGCTCCACAGCCATTCGGCGTAGCAGGCGAATCCCTCGTTCAGCCAGATGTCGCGCCAGCGCGCGACGGTCACCGAGTTGCCGAACCACTGATGGGCCAGTTCGTGGGCGATCAGCCGCTCACTGGTGAGGGTGCCGTCGCAATGATTGGCGCCGAACGTGGAGAAGGTCTGCGCCTCGAGCGGGATCTCGAGGTCGTCGTCCACCACCACCGCGGTGTACTGCGGGAACGGGTAGGGGCCGAACAACTCGGTGAAGCACTCCATCATCGGCACCTGGTTGGCGAAGCTCTCGCCGAACTGACGGTGCAGCCGCCGCGGCGCCAGTGCGTAGACCGGGACCGGTGCGGTCGCCAGCCGACGGTGCTCGTACTGGCCGATCTGGATCGACGCGAGGTAGGTGGCCATCGGCTCCACCTGCTCGTAGACCCAGGTGGTCTGCGCCGCCGACCGCTTCTTGGAGATCAGCACCCCGTTGGCGAGGGCGAAGTACGGACTGTCGGTGGTGATGCTGATCTGGAACGGCGCTTTGGCCTCGGGATGGTCGTCGCACGGGAACCACGACGGCGCACCGTTCGGCTGGTTCGCGCACAGGGAGCCGTCCTCCAGTTCCTCCCAGCCGACCGTCCCCCACGGACTGCGCAGCGGCCTCGGGTTGCCGCCGTAGCGGATCACGACAGTGATGGCGCCGCCCGGCGGGATGGGCTGGGCCGGCGTGATCGACAGCTTCCCGGAGCGGTGCGAATGCCGGGCCTGCTTGTGGTTCACCGACACCCGCTCGACGCGCATGCCACCGGCCAGGTCCAAGGTGAGGCGACTGAGTTGCTGGTACGACGTCGCCGTGATCGTGGCGGTTCCGCGCAGCCGGTTCGACGACACCCGGTAGGTCAGATCCAGCTCGTACCGGGAGATGCGGTAGCCGAGGTTCCCGTTGCGCGGCAGATACGGATCGAGCTCGTGGGAGGTGCCGCTGAGGGTCGGGGTGTGCTTGACGTCCTTACCCTTGCTCGGCACTCAATCCTCCGTTCTCGTCTCCTTCCGCAGTCCTCACCCTACCGGTGCGGACGCGGCGTCGGGCGGTTGGTTCAGCGTGGCCACGGGGCGATCGGATTGCCCTGCCAGCGCGTGTGATCGGGCACGTGATCGCCGCGCATCACCAGCGATCCGGGACCGACGGTCGCGGCGGTGCCGAGCTGCGCGGCCGGCAGCGCGACGCAGTGCGGGCCGAGGGTGGCGCCGGCTTCGAGCCGGACCGAGTCGATGGCCATCACGCGGTCGTGGAACAGGTGCGTCTGGACCACGCAGCCACGCTGCACATTGGCGCCGTCTCCCAGGTCCACCAGGTCGGCCTCGGGCAGCCAGTACGACTCGCACCAGACGCCGCGGCCGATCCGCGCACCCATTGCGCGCAGCCACCAGTTGAGCACGGGGGTTCCGGTGGCGGCGTTGGCGAACCAGGGGGCGGCCACCGTCTCGACGAAGGCATCGGAGAGTTCGTTGCGCCAGATGAACGAACTCCACAGCGGATGCTCGCCCGCCCGGACACGGCCGATCACCATCCACTTGGCCGCCGCCGCGATCACCCCGGCCGCCGCGCCCGCGGTCAGCAGCACCAGCCCGCTGACCGCCGTCGCGACCGCCGCATTCGAGGCCGTCGCGACCGCCTGCAGGGCCAGCAGCACGCCGGTCCCGATCAGGAACGACACCCACACGGCGGCCAGGCGCAGGGTCTCGACCACCGACCGCGCCAGCCGCAGCCTCAGCGGCGGGGCGAAGGTGCGGGCGCTGTCGGCCTCGCCCGCGGTGCGGCGCAGTCGCTGCGGCGGGCTGCCCAGCCAGCTGGAGCCGGACTTGGCCTTCGCCGGCGCCGCCGACAGGACCGCGACCAGGCCGCCCTTGGGGACCTTGCGTGCGGGGGCGACCATGCCCGAGTTGCCCAGGAAAGCGCGTTTGCCGACGCGGGCCTGCCCGATCCGCATCCAGCCGCCGCCGAGCTCATAGGAGGCCATCAGGGTGTCGTCGGCCAGGAACGACTCGTCGCCGACGACGGTGAACTTGGGGACCACCAGCGCGGTGGAGATCTCGGTGCCCTTGCCGATCTGCGCCCCCAGCGCCCGGAACCACCACGGCGTCAGCAGGCTCGCGTACAGCGGGAACAGGTAGATCCGGGCGGCGTCCATCACCCGCTCGGTCAGCCACATCTGCCAGCCGACACGGCTGCGGACCTCGTACCAGCCGGGCGTGAGTCCGATCGACGACGCGCGCACGACGATCAGCGTCACCAGCGCGAAGACGGCGAGCGCGGCGAGCATCCCGGCCGGGCTCAGCGCCAGTGCGCGCAGTGTCGCCGAGGCGAGGTCGTCGGCGGACAGGGCCCAGGAGAAGGTCACCACCAGGCCTGCGGCCAGGGAGATCAGCGGGATCCCGGCGATCAGCAAAGCGCTGGCGGCGTAGATCGGCACCCAATGGCGTCGGACCGGCGGGCGCTCCCGCGGCCAGTGCGACTTGGCCTTGCCGATCTTGGTGGCCGGCGACCCCGCCCAGCGCTGGCGCGCCTTGACTCTCCCGATCACCGTCGACCCGGGGTCGACGATCGCGTCCCGGCCGACCATCGCACCCGGCAGCAGCGTGGAACGCGCGCCGACGGTGGCCCCGGACTTGATCTCGACCGCCCCCAGGTGCAGCACGTCCCCATCGAGCCACCAGCCCGCCAGATCCACTTCGGGTTCGATGGCGGCGCCGTCGCCCACGGTCAGCATGCCGGTGACCGGCGGCAGAGTGTGCAGGTCCACGCCCCGTCCCAGGGTGGCGCCGAGGGCGCGAGCCAGCGACGGCATCCACGGGGCGCCCGACATGTTGTGGGCGCCGCTGGCCACCATCAGCCGTTCGGCGATCCACAGCCGCAGGTGCACCCCGCCGCCGCGCGGATGGTCGCCGGGGGACACGCCGCGCAGCAGCAGCCGGGCCCCGCCGGCGGCGATGAGCAGCCGGCCGAACGGGGTCACGAAGATCAGGAAGGCGACCACCAGCACCCACCAGTTCACCGGCACCAGCCACGGTGCGGCGTAGCCGAGGGAGTCGGCGATCGCGCGGCCGATGTTGTTGGCCACCCCGAGCCAGGTCATCCAGGCGAAACCGGTCAGGGTCGCCAGCGGGACCGCGGCCAGGAGCTGCACGATCCCGGCGCGGGCCGGGATCGGGGCCACCGCGCGCGGAGCTGCCGCCTCGGCGGGGGCCGTCGAATCGAGCAACTCGGCCAGCGAGCCGAGACGCGGATGGTCGTACAGTTCGGCGACGGTGATCTGCGGGTAGCGGGTGCGCAGCGCACTGACCAGCTGGGCCGCCGACAGCGACCCGCCGCCGGCGGCGAAGAAGTCCGCGTCGGCGCTGTGTGCCGGCGTGCCGAGCACCGCGGCCCACTGCTCGGCCAGCCACGCCTGCGTGGGCGTCAGATCGCCGGCCGCATCCGCGTCCTCACCGGCCCCGGCGTCACCGGGCACCGGCCACGGCAGCGCGGCCCGATCGACCTTGCCGGAGGTGCGGGTGGGCAACTCGTCGAGCAGAACCAGCCGCGGCACCATCGCCGCCGGCAGCTCTTCGCGCAGCCGTGCCTGCGCGGCGGTCAGGTCGAAGGCCGAGTCGGTGGAGGCCAGATAGCCGACCAGCAGGGAGTGGCCGGCGGCGTTCTCGCGGACGGCGCAGGCACCGCCACTCACGCCGGGCAGGTTCTGCAGCGCGTTGTCGATCTCACCGAGTTCGATGCGGCGCCCGCCGATCTTCACCTGGTCGTCGGCCCGTCCCACGAACACGAGTCCGGCCGGATCCAGGCGCACCAGGTCGCCGCTGCGGTAGGCGCGCTGCCAGCCCAGCGATTCCAGCGGCCCGTACTTCTCGGCGTCCTTCTCCGGATCCAGGTAGCGCGCCAGACCGACGCCGCCGATCACCAGTTCGCCGGTGTCGCCGACGGCCACCGGCCGCCCGGCGGCGTCGACCACCGCCAGGTCCCAGCCGATGAGGGGAAGGCCGATGCGCACCGGCTCGCCGCTGTGCATGAGCGCGGCCGAGGCCACCACGGTGGCCTCGGTGGGGCCGTAGGTGTTCCATACTTCCCGGTCGTCGGTGACCAGTCGGTCGGCCAGCTCGGGCGGGCAGGCCTCGCCGCCGAAGATCAGCAGCCGTACGGCCTCCAGCGCCTCGGCCGGCCACAGCGCGGCGAGCGTCGGCACCGTGGAGACCACGTTGACGTCGCGCATCACCAGCCACGGCCCCAGGTCCATGCCGCTGCGCACCAGAGCCCGCGGCGCGGGCACCAGGCAGGCGCCGCTGCGCCAGGCCAGCCACATCTCTTCGCAGGAGGCGTCGAAGGCGACCGACAGCCCGGCCAGCACCCGGTCGCCCGGTCCGAGAGGCCGGTCCTGCAGGAACAGAACGGCCTCGGCGTCGACGAAGGCTGCGGCGTTGCGGTGGGTCACCGCGACGCCCTTCGGTTTACCGGTGGACCCGGAGGTGAAGATGATCCAGGCGTCGTCGTCGACGGTGGCCGGGGAGTGCTCCAGCGCCTCCCCGGAGCCGGTCGCGCGGTGCCGGCCGGCGCGCGAGTCG
Organism: Gordonia caeni; assembly: GCF_039537105.1. Lineage (NCBI taxonomy): Bacteria > Bacillati > Actinomycetota > Actinomycetes > Mycobacteriales > Gordoniaceae > Gordonia > Gordonia caeni. The sequence goes on along the minus strand of NZ_BAAAZW010000011.1, from coordinate 67,559 downwards.
ATGCCGTCGACATCGATCACCGCATCCACCTCGGCCTCGCCGAAGACCAGATCGGCGCGTTCGTCGGGGTCGTCGGCGTCGACGGGAACGTAGGCGGCGCCGGCGTACAGGGTCGCGAGGATCGCGATGTACAGGTCCCGGTGCCCGGACGGCATCCGGATACCCACCCGGTCTCCGCGGCCGATGCCGAGGGCTCCCAGCCGCCCGGCCGTCCGCCGCACCACCGCGACCAGTTCGGAGTACGAGAGGATCTGATCGCCGTCGTCGATCGCCGGTGCGTCCGGGTGTGCCGCGGCGGTGGCGGCCAGGATGTCGATCAGCGTGCGCGGCGGCGTCGCCTCATCGGCGCGCAGAAATTCCGGTGGAATCGGCACAGCGTCGATTGTGCACCAGGAGGCCGGACTTCGTGCGGTTCACCGGCCGCGTCCACCGGTCGCCGGACGCTGCTCCGGAGGCAGCGCCGGGTGGCGGCGTGAACGCTGACGGGGCCGTCGTAAGGTGGATCACAGACCTTCGGAAGGAAACACATGGCAGCGGAACTCAAGCTCGGACTCAAGGCATCGGCGGAGCAGTTCGGGCCGCGCGACCTGGTCGAGATCGGAGTCGCGGCAGAGGAGTTCGGCCTCGACTCGGTGACGGTCAGCGACCACTTCCAGCCGTGGCGGCACAACGGCGGGCACGCGCCTTTCTCCCAGGCGTGGCTGGCGGCCGTCGGCGAGCGCACCGAGCGCGTCCAGCTCGGCACCTCGGTGCTGACCCCGAGCTTCCGCTACAACCCGGCGGTGATCGCGCAGGCCTTCGCCACCCTCGGCTGCCTGTACCCGGGCCGGGTGATGCTCGGCGTGGGCACCGGTGAGGCGCTCAACGAGTACGCCACCGGCTTCCAGGGGGAGTGGCCGGCGTTCAAGGAGCGTTTCGCGCGGCTCCGCGAGGCCGTGCGGCTGATGCGTGAACTCTGGACCGGTGAACAAGTCGACTTCGACGGGGAGTACTACCACACGCAGGGCGCGTACATGTATGACGTTCCCGCCGAACCGATCCCGGTGTACATCGCGGCCGGCGGACCCGTCGTGGCGCGCTACGCCGGCCGTGCCGGAGACGGGTTCATCTGCACCTCCGGCAAGGGCATGGAGTTGTACACCGAGAAGCTGATTCCGGCCGTGCACGAAGGCGCCGCGAAGGCCGACCGCCCCTTCGCCGACATCGACCGGATGATCGAGATCAAGATCTCCTACGACCCCGATCCCGCACGTGCCCTGGAGAACACCCGCTTCTGGGCGCCGCTGTCGCTGACTCCGGAACAGAAGCATTCGGTGAACAGTTCGGTGGAGATGGAGCGTCTGGCCGACGAACTGCCCATCGAGCAGGTCGCCAAGCGGTGGATCGTGGCCTCCACCCCGGACGAGGCGATCGCGCAGATCAAGCCCTACCTCGACGCCGGGCTCAACCACCTGGTCTTCCACAATCCGGGCGCCGACCAGCGACGTTTCTTGGAGGCCTTCACCGCCGAGGTGGTGCCGGGGCTGCGGGAACTCGGTCTGCCCGGCTAACCCTCGTCGTCGGCCGGGGCCGTCACGGTCGCGGTCGTCGTACGGGTCACCGTGGCCGTGCGGGTGACCGTCTCGCGTTCGGTCTCCGTGCGCGTCTGAGTCTGCGTCTCGGTCTCGCGTTCGGTCTGCGTCGCGGTCTGCCGCTCGCCGGTGACCGTGGTGGTGTCGGTACGGGTGGTCTCGGCGCCCTCGATCTCGGAGGTCTCGGTGACCGTCGAGGTGACCGGCGCCGCGGACGAGCCCCGGTTCTGGCCGAGCAGGAAGAAGCCGATGATCACCACGGCCGCGGCGGCCAGCGCGAGGGCGGCGATCACCTGCCAGCGGCGGATCGCGGTTTCGGCGCCCGCCGCCGCGACGGCCGTGGTCTGCTGCTGATCGGGGTCGGCGTACAGCGGTTGCCGGCCGTAGTTGACGGTCGGATCGCCGTACGGCGGCTCCGTCGGTGACCCGGGCGGTTGCTGGGCGCCGGACGGCGAGCCTTCGGGCTGCTCGGGTGGCGGGGGCGTGGTCACGGAAACTCCTCACGCGTCCGGCGGGGCACCGGGTGGGATCATGGTCGGTTGTCCACGCTACCGCGCCCGGCCGCCGCAACCGGCCGGCCGGGCCTGATCAGTCGGTGCCGAACGGATCCGAGGTGTGCCCCACCAGGTCGGCGACGGAGCGGATCACCCGGGTGGGACGGTACGGGTAGGCCTCCACCGATTCGGCGGTGGAGATACCGGAGAGCACCAGGACGGTCCGCAGTCCCGCTTCCAGGCCGGAGACGATGTCGGTGTCCATTCGATCGCCGATCATCAACGTGGACTCCGAATGCCCGCCCATCCGGCGCAGCGCCGACCGCATCATCAGCGGATTCGGTTTGCCGACGTAGTAGGGGTCGCGCCCGGTCGCCCGGCTGATCAGCGCGGCCACCGCCCCGGTGGCCGGCAGCGGCCCCAGCGACGACGGCCCGGTCGCGTCCGGGTTGGTCGCGATGAAGCGTGCGCCGCGCTCGACCAGCCGGATCGCGGTGGTGATGGCCTCGAACGAGTAGGTGCGCGTCTCGCCGAGCACCACGTAGTCGGGGTTCACGTCGGTCAGCACGTAACCGATGTCGTGCAGGGCCGTGGTCAGACCGGACTCGCCGACCACGTACGCGGTGCCGTTCGGCCGCTGCGTGGACAGGAACTGGGCGGTCGCCAGGGCCGACGTCCAGATGTTCTCCTCCGCGATGTCGAGCCCCGTCGACAGCAGCCGCGCACGCAGGTCACGCGGCGTGCGGATGGAGTTGTTCGTCAGTACCGTGAACGGGACGTCGTTGTCCTGCAGTTCGGTGACGAAGGCGTCCGCGCCTGGGATCAGTTTCTCCTCACTGATCAGCACGCCGTCCATGTCCATCAGGTAGGTCAGGCTCATGGACCCAGAGTAGGCCCGGCGTCCCGGGGCCGCAGGGCCCCGCCGGAGACGGTATTCGTGCCGGAGGTGCGCCGATCAGCGCCAGGATCACGCCGGAGCGACGGAACCGGGCACACCGCTCGCTAATGTCCGCGCCATGAGCAAACTGCCGAATCGGGCGCCCCGCCGCGGACGCCGGTCCATCGCCGTCCTGGCCGCCGCCGCCCTGATGCTGCCGGTCGCCGTCTCCGCCGCCGGGCCCGCCCGCGCCGACGACGTGGTCTCCATCGGGACCCCCGACTGGTCGGGCCTGGACGTCACCGACTACTCGGGCCCGATCCCGGCCAGGGCGGGCTCGCTGATGGCGCAGGTTCCGTTGGCGACGCCGCTGACCCTGCCGGCCGCGAGCACCGCCTACCGCGTCCAGTTCTCCAGTGAGAACCAGCACGGGAAGATGGCGACCAGCACCGGTGCCGTCTTCCTGCCCAAGGGGCCCGCTCCGGCCGGCGGCTGGCCGGTGATCTCGTGGGCACACGGCACCGTCGGCATGGACGACGAGTGCACGCCCTCGGCCCACCCGCGCAGCGACCGCGACGTGAAGTACCTCGGGCACTGGCTCGAGCAGGGGTACGCGGTGGTCGCCGCCGACTACGTCGGCCTGGGCACCCCCGGCGTCATGGCCTACCTGAACGGCAAGACTGCTGCGCACTCGATCGTCGACATCACCGTCGCCGCCCAGCAGCTGCAGTTGCCGGCCGGTGCGAAGCTGGGCAAGCGCTGGGCCATCATCGGTCAGTCGCAGGGGGCCGCCGCCGCCCTCAACGGCGCCCGCTACGCCACCGAGTTCAGTCGCGGCCGCGGCCTCGACTACCGCGGCGTGGTCGCGACCGGCATCCCGGCCAATCTGGAGAACCTCTACCAGCTGATGGGGCCGGCGATGCCTCCGGTCACCCTGCCCGGCAGCCTCAACGCCTACACCGCGTACATCCTGGCCGGGCTCAACAACACGCGCCCCGACCTGCACCTGACCCGGGTGATGACGGCGCGCGGCAAGGAGCGGATCAAGCAGGGACTGTCCACCTGCTACCCGGTGCTGAAGCAGCAGCTGGCCGGTGACGACGTCAAGACCTGGTTCTCCGCCCCGCTGATGTCGATCCCCGGATTGTCGCAGGCCATGCGGTCGTACATGTTGACCCCGTACAAGGGCTACGACCGGCCGATCTTCCTCGGTCAGGGCCTGCGCGACGTCGACGTCCCGGCCCCGTCCGCACTGTCGCTCTATGCGCAGATGAAGGCCAACGATCAGCCGGTCACGTTGCACGTGTACCCCGACGACGACCACTCCAGCGCCGTCCTCGCCTCAATGCCCGACTCCACCCCCTGGCTGGCGCGCGTGCTGCGGTAGTTCGAATCATGCTGCGGTAGTCCGGATTTCGTGCCAGGTGGACGCGCTTCTGTGCCATCGGCACCGAAAGCGTGCGCGTCACGAATGGAAGCGGGCGATCATTGCAGGCGGAACGCCGCAGGTGAAGGGGAAGTTTCGAAGTCGGGTGACTTCGTGACGTAATGGCCAGTGCCGGGCGGTGCGCTGACTAGCATGGTGCGCAGCCCCGGGCGCAACGGCACACCGGGGACAGTGGGAACAACGAGGAGCAGACACCTGATGTCGACCGACCCCGAGAGGGAACTGGGCGATCCCGGCTACGCCGCCGGAGACACGGCCCCCATCGCGCCGGTGCGCGAGGACGATGTGCTGTTGGATGCCGAGGGCATCGGGGTGGACGCCTCGTGGGGCCACATCTATGGTCCCGTCGATCTGACGATCCGGCGCGGCGGGGTGAGCGTTCTGGTCGGCTCGGGTGGACGGGGCCGCACCGCGCTCCTGCTCACTCTCGCCGGCCGGATGAAGCCCAGCACCGGCACGCTGACGGCCTTCGGACGCACCAACAAGGCGCAGAACCTGTTCACCAACGCCGCCATCGGCTTCATCGACCAGGTCGACGGCATCGAACAGACCATCCGGGTCCGCGACGTGCTGACCGAGCAGCTCCGATGGAAGGCGCCCTGGTACAAGTTCGTCGGCGTGGGCAACGAGGACGACCTGGAGCGGCTGTGCCGCCCGGCCTTCGGCCCCCTGACGCTGCCGACGCTCGACGCCTACGTCGAGGAACTCCCGGAACTGACCGCGGCACTGTTCCGAATCGCGATGGCCAACATGCGCAAACCCCCGTTGCTGGTGGTCGGCGGGGTGGACAATCTGACCCGGGATGCCAGCACCGAGCGACTGCTGGACCGGCTCATCGACCTGGGCCGTGAACAGACCGTTATCACCGCCGACGTGAACGGGGTGGTGCCCCGGCCGGGGATCACCGATGTCATCGAGGTGACCAACCTGACGGACCACGAGTTCGTCTGGCTCGAGCGCGAGGACCAGATTCTGTGAAGATGCTTGCAGCCTTCTCCCCGGGCAGCGACTTCAAGCGGTACTACCGCGGTCGCATGCCCCGACTCGCGCTCATCGTCATCATCCTGATGCCGTTGATGTACGGCGCGCTGTACCTGTGGGCGTTCTGGAACCCCTTCGGCGACGTCAACAAGCTGCCCGTCGCCCTGGTCAACGCCGACAAGGGCGCCACGGTGGAGGGCGAGAAACTCGAAGCGGGCGAGCAGGTCGCCGAAGGCCTGATCGCCTCCAAGCAGATGGACCTGCATCTGCTCTCGCCCGAAGAGGCCGCCGAGGGCGTGGCCCGCGGCACCTACTACTTCTCGATCACGCTGCCGGAGAACTTCAGCGAGTCGCTCGCCTCCCCGATGAGTGACGACCCGAAGTCGGCGGACCTGATCTTCACCTACAACGACGCCAACAACTACCTGGCGACCATCATCGGCCAGGACGCGGCCGGCCAGGTGGTCAACATGGTGGGCGCCCAGGTGGGCGCACAGACCTTCGACGTGGTCTTCCAGCAGGTCGACCCGATGATGGGCAAGATCACCGAGGCCGCCGACGGCGCCGAAGAGCTCGCCACCGGCCTGCAGCAGGCCAAGAGCGGCGCCGACGAGTTGAACGACGGCGTGCAGGAGCTCGCCAGCGGCGTCATGGAGGCCACCGATCCGCTGCTGTCCGCGGCACAGGCGCACGATCAGGGCGGTCCGAGTGCCGCCGAGGTCAATGCGACCGCCGACCGGCTGGGCCGGAACATCGGTGAACTGAGCACCACCCTCGGCACGGCGGCGACCACCCAGTCGCAGGCCTACCAGGCGATCACCGCGCTCAGCGCACAGCTCAGGTCGAATCCGGACCCGACCGTGCGGTCCCTGGCGCCGGCGCTGGAACCGGTGAAGAACTTCCTCGCCACCCAGGGCTTCGGCCCCGACGCCCCGGGCGACCTGACGGCGATCCAGAACGATTCGGCCCTGCTGTCGGAGCAGCTGAACAATCCGTCCAGTCCGCTGCGGACGCTGCTCACCCTGTTCGAGTCCGGCGGCCTGGTCACCGACATCGAGCAGGTCCGCGGCGCCGTCACCGAACTGAGCGACGGCACCGCCGAGCTGGCGAGTGGTCTGGCCGAACTCAGTTCCGGCGCCGACGAACTGGCCTCCGGTCTGGAGGAAGGCGCCGAGGCGATCCCGCACTGGAGCAAGCAGCAGCAGGAGCAGCTGGCCAAGGTGCTCGGGCAGCCGGTGACCCTCGATGAGCGCTACGAGAACAGGGCCGCCACCTTCGGCACCGGGTTCGCGCCGTTCTTCTTCGGTCTGGCGCTGTTCGTCGGCAGCATCATCGCCTGGATGCTGTTCACGCCACTGCAGGCGCGGCCCATCGCGCACGGACTCAACTCGTTCCGCGTGGTGCTGGCCTCGTTCGCACCGACCCTCGCGGTCGGCGCTCTGCAGGCCGCGATCCTGTTCCTGGTCACCGTCTTCGCGGTGGGGCTGAAGCCGGTGCATCCGTGGGCGACCTACGGCTTCATGGTCCTGATGGTCGCGATGTTCATGGCGATGATCCAGATGTTCAACGCGCTCTTCGGCGCAGCGGTCGGGCGAGTGGTGACGCTGGCGTTCCTGATGATCATGCTGACTTCCGCGGGCGGCATCTATCCGGTGCAGACCACCACCAAACCGTTCCAGTACATCCACTGGGTCGATCCGATGACGTACACGGTGAACGGCTTGCGGCAGTTGACCGTCGGTGGCATCGACTACCGGCTGTGGGTGGCGCTGGCCGTGATCAGCGGTCTGATCGTGATCTTCCTGGCGATCTCGACGTGGGCGGCGCACCGCAACCGGCAGTACACCATGGACCGCCTGTATCCGCCGGTGGAGGTCTGACCGCCAGCCACGACGTCCTCTGGAGTACCCGGCCGCACCTCACTGACATCAATTCTTCAAAAGCACACCCAGAACGGAGAGAGAAATGACCGATCTCGACAGCAGCCACATCAAGCTGCCCCCGGTCTTCACCCAGCGCGGTGAGGCGACGAGCCTGCCGCGCAACGAGATCCCCGAGGGCATGCTGCCCGCAGAGACCGCCTATCAGATCGTGCACGATCAGGCGATGCTCGACGGCTCATCCCGTCTGAACCTGGCCACCTTCGTGACCACGTACATGGACAAGGAGGCCAAGCTCCTCTACGCCCAGACGGTCGACAAGAACATGATCGACAAGGACGAGTACCCGGCCACCGCGGCCATCGAGGATCGCTGCTGGCGGATGCTGGCCGACCTGTGGCACGTGCCGGATGCCGGCGACACCATCGGTACCTCCACCATCGGCTCGTCCGAGGCGTGCATGCTGGGCGGCCTGGCCCTCAAGCGACACTGGCAGGCGGCGCGCAAGGCGGCCGGCAAGTCGGTGGAGAAGCCGAATCTGGTGCTGTCCACCGGTGTTCAGGTGTGCTGGGAGAAGTTCTGCAACTACTTCGAGGTGGAGCCGCGCTGGGTCCCGGTGACCGAAGAGCACCTGTTCCTCGACGGCTACGAGCTGGACAAGTACGTCGACGAGAACACCATCGGCGTGGTCGCGATCATGGGCCAGACCTACACCGGCGCGTACGAGCCGGTGAAGGAGATCGCCGCCAAGCTCGACGAGATCCAGGCCGACACCGGCCTGGACGTGAAGATCCACGTGGACGGCGCCTCGGGTGCCTTCATCGCACCGTTCTGTCAGCCCGAGCTCGAGTGGGACTTCCGCGTCGCCCGTGTCGCCTCGATCAGCACGTCCGGGCACAAGTTCGGCCTGGTGTACCCGGGCGTCGGCTGGATCGTCTGGCGCGATCAGGAGCGGCTGCCGGAGAGCATGATCTTCCACTGCGCCTACCTCGGCGGTGACATGCCCACCCTGGCGCTCAACTTCTCGCGCCCGGGCGCGCAGGTGCTGCTGCAGTACTACCAGTTCCTGCGCCTGGGCAAGGAAGGCTACCGCGCCGTGCAGCAGGGGTGCCTGGACGTGGCACAGTACCTGTCCGCCGCGATCGCCGACATGGGGCCGTTCGAGCTCATCAGCAAGGGCGACACCATTCCGGTCTTCGCGTGGCGTTTGAAGAAGGACCACAGCGACAACTGGACGCTCTACGACCTGGAGGACCGTCTGCGCATGAAGGGCTGGCAGGTGCCGGCCTACCCGCTGTCGGACAACCTCTCCGACGTCACCCTGCAGCGCATCGTGGTCCGGAACGGGCTCAGCCACGACCTGGCCACCAAACTGCTGGCAGACATCAAGACCGAGGTCGACTTCCTGCAGCAGCTCGACGGACCCATGCCGCATGAGAAGCGGAGCGCGTCCTTCCATCACTGATCACTTGCCGTGCCCGCCCGGATCGGCACCGGGCGGGCACGGTGTGCAACGGGTACGACGGCATCGCGGGGGCGCGGGCCGCCGTAGAAAGAGATTCACGACATGACGAGTGCGGTGCACCCTGAGTCAGCCCTGGCCGGCCGCATCCTCACCCCCACCCTGGCGAAGCAGTGCTGGGGCTTCCTCATCGGTTCGTCCCTGTTCGCACTGGGGGCCGCGCCGGGCTTCTCCGATGCCGCCGGCGCGAATGCCGCCAACCTCTGCTACTTCTTCGGCGCGTGGTTCTTCACCGCAGCGGCGCTGGTTCAGCTGGTGCGCAGCGGCCCGATGATGAAAAAGGTCTCCTACTCGCCGGGCGAGATGTTCCGCGCCGAATGGCTGGCCGGGTCGACGCAGTTCCTGGGCACCCTGCTGTTCAACGTCAGCACGACCGCGGCGCTGATGGCCCACACCGTCAAGGGCGAACAGCACCTGGTGTGGAACCCGGATGCGGGCGGCTCGGTGGCCTTCTTGCTGAGCGGCTCGTTCGTGATCCTCGCGTTCGTCCGAGCCGGCAACGCCTTCCTGTCGCCCGGCAGCCCCGACTTCTGGGCCGGGCACATCAATATGCTCGGCTGCATCGCCTTCGGGGTGGCGGCCGTCGGATCGTTCATCAACCAGAGCGGCAGCACCGCGGACGCGGCGATGGCCAATTGGGGGACCTTCATCGGCGCCCTGTGCTTCCTCGTGTCGTCGGCGATCGCTCTGCCGCGGCTCCCCTGGAACCGCGAGGGCCACGATGCTCCCGCCGGTCACTGAAACAACGCGGGGGACCACAGCACGCGGGACGGCGACACGGGGGACGGCGGGATCGACCGCGGGTGCCCTCGACGACCGCACCGTCGCCGCATGGCGGGAGCGGCTGAGCATGATCGCCGGAGCGCCGGTAGGGGACCCCGATCTGCATCTGGTGGGCCGCGAAGCGATCGATCTCTACCGGCTCGATCAGGATGTGCAGACCATCGAACCCGACGAGTTCGAGGTGTACATGTACACCTCGAAGCTCTCGATGATCAGCTCCTCCTTCGCCGCGCTGCGGAGCCCGGTGACGTTGTCCCGCAGCGAAGCGCTGACGCGGGCCCGGCCGAGTGACGAACTGGTGGTCGGTACAGTCATCGACCATGCGACCACGCGCATTGAACGGGGCAACCGGCGCATCCAATACCGGCCGGGCGAACTGATCCTCACCGGCAACGCCACCAGTTACGTGCAGCTGTCGGACAATCCGGTGGACTCGGTGGGGGTGGTGATCCCGCGGCGGCTGCTGGGCAAGCGCCGGGCGGCGATCGAGCGCAGTTGGCAGCCGTTCGTCTCGGGCAGTCTGCTGGCGCGCGCCACGGCGTCGTTCATCACCAGCTTCGCGGTGCCCACCGCGACCGGGGTGGGACCGAAGCCGAGTACCGAGACCGAGTTGGCCGCAGTCGATCTGATCGTCTCGGCCCTCGGTGAGCTGACCGGCATCAGTTCTTCGCTCACCGACAACCCGATCTTCGTCCGGGAGGCCGTGGTCGACGTGATCGAGCGGCGCTACGCCGATCCCGAGTTCGGAGTCGACAGCATCGCCGCCGAACTGCATCTGTCGCGACGTCAGGCCTACCGGTACTTCGAGGACTCCGGCCAGTCGCTGGCCGCCCGCATCGCCGACCGCCGTATCCAGGCGGCGCTGGAGTTGCTGCGCGCCGAACCGCGCACGCCGATTGGCAACGTCGCCCGGCGTTCCGGTTTCACGTCGGTCGCGACCTTCCGCAACCGGTTCCGTGCCAAGGTGGGCATCGGGCCCACCGAGTGCCGCGCGCTGCTGCTCAGCGGGCAGCCGATTCCGCCACTCGCCACAGAGGACTGACCGGTCCGTGGCCGGCGCCGAGCGGATAGGCGGCGGTCAGGGCGCGGGTCACCCAGTCCTTCGCGAAGGCCACGGCCTCGGGGACCGAGAGTCCGTGCGCCAGTGCGGCGGTGGCCGCCGCGGCGAGCGTGTCCCCGGCGCCGTGGTCGTGCGGAGTGTCCACGCGTGGGGCGTCGAAGCGGTGAAACCGGGCGCCGTCGAACAGCAGATCCGGACTGCGTTCGCTGCCGCGCAGGTGCCCGCCCTTGACCAGCGCCCACCGGGCGCCGAGCCGATGGAGTTCGGCGGCGGCGGCTTCCTGCGTCGCGTCGTCGACCACGTCGATCCCGGTGATCAGCCGCACCTCGTCGAGGTTCGGCGTCACCAGCGTGGCCATCGGGAGGAGCCGGCCCACCAGCGTGCCGAGTGCGTCGGCCGCCAGCAGCGCGTCACCGTGCATGGACGCGCACACCGGGTCCACCACGAGGGGTATCGGCCCATCGGCCCCGATACCGGCGCGGCCGAATGCGGCGGCGATCGCCTCGATGATCGGCGCCGAGGCCAGCATGCCGGTCTTCACCGCCTCGGTGCCGATGTCGGCGGTCACCGAATCGATCTGTGCGGCGACGACTTCCGGATCGATCTCCTGCACGCCCGTCACACCCAGCGAGTTCTGCACGGTCACCGCGGTGACGGCGACGCAGCCGTGCACCCCGGTCAGCGCGAAGGTGCGCAGATCGGCCTGGATGCCCGCGCCGCCGCCGGAGTCCGACCCGGCCACGGTCATCACCCGGCGCGGCACGGCGCCGGGTTCCGGTGGCGGCAGTGGCGTGGGAGTGGTGGGGGGAGTCGCCGGGAGGATCATCAGAGTGCTTCCAGCGGCAGATAGACCTCGCCGCCGGAGCGGCGGAACTCGTCGGACTTGGCGGCCATGTCGGCGGCCAGCTTGGCGTCGATGTCCTCGGCGGTCACCAGGCCGTGTTCTTCGGCGTAGGCGCGCACGTCCGCGGAGATCCGCATCGAGCAGAACTTGGGCCCGCACATGGAGCAGAAGTGCGCGGTCTTGGCCGGCTCGGCGGGCAGCGTCTCGTCGTGGAACTCCCGGGCGGTGTCCGGATCCAGGGCGAGGTTGAACTGGTCGTTCCAGCGAAACTCGAAGCGCGCCTTGGAGAGTGCATCGTCGCGTTCCTGTGCGCGCGGATGTCCCTTGGCCAGATCGGCGGCGTGGGCGGCGATCTTGTAGGTGATCACCCCGGTCTTCACGTCGTCCCGGTTCGGCAGGCCGAGGTGCTCCTTGGGGGTGACGTAGCAGAGCATCGCGGTGCCGGCCTGGGCGATCATCGCCGCGCCGATGGCCGAGGTGATGTGGTCGTAGGCCGGTGCGATATCGGTGGCCAGCGGTCCCAGCGTGTAGAACGGCGCCTCCTCGCACAGTTCCTCTTCCAGGCGCACGTTCTCGGCGATCTTGTCCATCGGCACGTGCCCGGGGCCCTCGATCATCACCTGCACGCCGTGGCTCTTGGCGATCGCGGTGAGTTCGCCGAGGGTGCGTAGCTCGGCGAACTGGGCCTCGTCGTTGGCGTCGGCGATGGAGCCCGGGCGCAGGCCGTCGCCCAGCGAGAAGGTGATGTCGTAGCGGGCGAAGATCTCGCAGAGTTCGTCGAAGTGCGTATACAGGAACGACTCGGTGTGGTGCGCCAGACACCAAGCGGCCATGATCGAGCCGCCGCGCGAGACGATGCCGGTGACGCGCCGCGCGGTCAGCGGCACGTAGCGCAGCAGCACGCCGGCGTGCACGGTCATGTAGTCCACGCCCTGCTCGGCCTGCTCGATCACGGTGTCCCGGTAGATCTCCCAGGTGAGGGCCGCCGGGTCGCCGTTGACCTTCTCCAGCGCCTGGTAGATCGGCACGGTGCCCACCGGGACCGGGGAGTTCCGCAGAATCCACTCGCGGGTCACGTGGATGTCCTTGCCGGTGGACAGGTCCATGATGGTGTCGGCGCCCCAGCGGGTCGCCCAGACCATCTTCTCCACCTCCTCCTCGATCGAGGAGGTGACCGCCGAGTTGCCGATGTTGGCGTTGATCTTCACCGCGAAGGCCTTGCCGATGATCATCGGCTCGGACTCCGGGTGCCGATGGCTGGCCGGGATCACCGCGCGGCCGGCGGCCACCTCGCTGCGCACCAGTTCGGCGTCGCATCCTTCGCGAGCGGCGATGAACCGCATCTCCGCGGTGACCAGACCTGCTCGTGCCCAAGCGAGCTGGGTGGCGGCACCGTCGATGGGTGCGGGCCGTCGCCACGCACCGCGCACCGGCGGCAGCCCGCGTTCGACGTCGATCTCGACCTCCGGATCGGTGTACGGGCCGGAGGTGTCGTACAGGTCGAGGTGCTCGCCGTTGGTCAGGTGGACGCGGCGCTGTGGGATACGCAGGTCGCCGTCGGCCAGGTAGTGCTTGGTGCTTCCCTCGATGGGGCCGAGGGTGACGCCACCGGTGGTGTGCTCATCGGCCGAGGGGCGTGCAGAGGGGACAGACGTGCTCAAGAGGAACTCCCTACGCCGGCATTATCCGGACAGGTTCGTACGGTCGGCGACCGCCTGTCGCCCTCTCAGCCCTCGGTTCGCGAGAGCCCCCGTGTGTGCAGTTGTGAGCGCCACCCTACGCGAAGGCTTTGCCCACCTTCCAGTAGGCCATCGACTTGACGCCCTTGCGGCCGAGCCCGAAGTCACTGCGGAAGATTCCGGTCACCGCGCGGGTGCTCTTGCTGTCCAGGGCCACCCAGCCGCGGTAGCCGGTGGTGTCCATTCCGGATTCGGCGGCCACGCGCACCGTCTCCACCAGCGTCGCGCCCTCGCGTTCGCGGGGGATCCAGGTGACGGTGTCCTGCGGCCGCCGATGCAGCGGCAGATCCCGGTCGGAGTCGTGCTGGTACTCGAGCCAGAGGGTCGCCGGCGCCGGTGACCCGGCCGCCGACAGGGCGTCGAGGAGCGAGTTGATCGCCGGGAGCGAGGCCGTGTCGCCGGCGATCAGCCACCCCGCCGGAGCCGGGTCGCCGATCGCGAAGTCGCTGCCCATCACCGTCACCGGCAGGACGTCGCCCGGTTCCGCCTGCTCCGCCCAGTGCGCGGCGGTGCCGTCGTGGAGGGCGAACTCGATGTCGAAGGTGTCGGACTCGGGGTCCGGGTCCACCAGCGTGTAGCCGCGCTGGTGCAGGGAGCCGCCGGCTTCGAACCACGCCCGGACCCACATCGTCGGATGCACGGGGATCTTCTGGAGCAGGCCGCCGCCGCTGAAGCCGAGTCGGAGGTAGTGCTCGGTCACCGCCTCGGTGCGGGTCACGGTGATCTCGAAGTCGTCGGCGTTGAAGAGCTTCATCACCGCGCCCTGCCAGCCGCGCCCGCTGACCGATGTCGTCATACCCGCTCCCTCGTCGCTGAACGAGGTAAGCCTAGGCTAATTATCAGGCCGGTGCCAAGGTGGCCGCGCCCGGACGGGACGCCAGGTAGTGCTTGGTGAAGCTGCACACGGGCCGTACGCGCATGCCGCTCTCGCGCATGAAGTCCACGGCGGTGCCCGTCAGCCTGGTGGCCAGGCCGTGGCCGCTGTATTCGTCGTAGAGCACGGTGTGCAGGATGGTCGCTGTCCGTTGGCCGCCGGTCTCGTCGACCGAGTAGCCGAGCACTCCGACCAGGTCGCCGGCGATCCAGAGTTCGAAGCGTTCCCGAACCGGATTGTGCACGACCTCGGAGATCTGCTGCAGGATCGCACGGGCGGGCCGGGGCGGCTTGGGGCGTCGCGATATCCGGTGCATTGCTCACCTCCTGTGATGTTCCTCACATCAGGTATAGCCCTCGGCGGGAGCGTTCACAAGTCACACCAGTCACAACTGCGTTACGACTCCCCACTGGCCACGCCGATGAGGACGAGTACCGCCGGCTTGTCGATCTTGCCCACGGCGGTCACCGGCAGGCTGCCCGCGAACTCCAACTGATCAGGAAGTTTGAACGAGGCGAGGCCTCGTTCGGTGAGGAAGGCGCGCACCGACGGCAGGTCCAGCCCCGCGCGCGGGCCGGACGGCACCACCACGGCGCAGATCCGCTCGCCGAGCGCGTCGTCGGGGACGCCCACCACGGCGACCTGGCCGATCGCCGGGTGCGCCAGCAGGTTCTCTTCGACGTCGTCTGCGGCGACGTTCTCGCCGCCCCGGACGATGGTGTCCTTGATCCGTCCGGTCACCGCGAGGTGGCCCGACGGCAGGCGTCGGACGCGATCGCCGGAGCGGTAGTAGCCGTCGGCGGTGAAGCTGCGGGCATTGTGCTCGGGCGCCCGGTAGTAGCCGCGGATGGTGTACGGACCGCGGACCAGCAATTCGCCCGCGGTGCCGTCGGGGACGTCCGCGCCGTCGGCGTCGACGATGCGGACCTCGTCGAACTCCGACATCGGGCGGCCCTGGGTGCGGTGCACCAGATCGCGAGGATCGTCCAGACGCGTGTAGTTGATCAGCCCCTCGGCCATGCCGAAGACCTGCTGTACCACCGGCCCGAAGGCGGCGTCGATGGCCGCCGCATCGGACTCGGCGAGTTTGGCGCCCCCGACCTGCAGCAGGCGCAACGAGGACAGATCCGCCGGCTCCCATTCGGTAGCGGCGCACCACAGCTGGGCGAGTGCGGGCACCAGTGCAGTGACCGTGACTCGGTGCTTCTCGATCACCCCGAACGCGCTGTCCGGACTCGGGTTCGGCGTCAGCACGGTGTGTCCGCCGACTCGCAACATGCCCAGCAGGCCCGGGCAGCAGAGCGGAAAGTTGTGCGCCGCAGGCAGGGCGGCGAGGTAGACGTCGTCCGCGGTGAGTGCGGTGATCTCGGCGGAGCGGCGGGCGTTGAAGGCGTAGTCGTTGTGCGAGCGGGGGATCAGCTTGGGCAGACCGGTGGTGCCCCCGGACACCAGGAACAGTGCGGGTGAGTCCGGGTCGGCGGTGTGGTCGGGACAGTCCCGCGGGTCGCCGTCGGGCAGGGGGGAGTGGGGGCCCGGGGCGCCGTCGACGAAGACCTGCTGCACCGTGGGCACCCGGCTCTGCAGGTCGCGGGCCAGCGCGCGATAGTCGAAGCCGCGGCGGTCGTCCTCGGTGAAGTACGCCACGGCGCCCGAGCCGGCCGCCAAGTGGGCGATCTCGCTGATCCGGTGAGCGGGCAGGGTGAGCACCGGTGCGGCGCCGGCCCGCAGCAGACCCAGCAGGGTCACCGCGAAGGCGGCGGAGTTGTTCAGCTGCACCACCACTCGATCGCCGGGACGGATGCCGGAGCCGGCGAGACCGGCCGCGCGGGCGGCGGCGGCCGACCACAGTTCGTCGTAGCTGAGGGTGGTGCCGGTCGTGGCATCGGTGACCGCCGGTGCCGCCGGCGTCGCCGCGACGGTCCGCTCCACCGCCGACCAGAGCGGAGCCTCGTCGAACGATCCCGCCGAGCGGTACCGCTGCTGCGCGTCGCTGACGGGCGGAAGATAGCCGTCGATCAGGTCGGGGCGTGTGGTGGAGGTCATCGGGTTGCGTTGCTCCTGAGTGTTGTCTTTAGGGAAGCCTTAGCTATCGTCTTTACTATCCGATCTGATCAGTAGATTAGCCTTCCCTAATGGCTGAGGGTGGGACGGAGTCGACGAGTACGAGGGAGAGCAGGTCATGGTCTCAGTGCCCCTGCAGATGACCGACACGGTGGCGGCGACCGGGCGCGACCAAGTGACCCGGATCGCCCAGATCTGTGCGGCCTGGGCCTCCTCGGGCGAGTTCGGCGACCACGTGGTCTACGAGCGGGACGGCCGCTGGACGTTCGCGGCGCGCCCCCGGGCGCGCGTGGTGCTGACCAAGGGGGAAGTGACCCTCGAGCAGCCGGAGACCGGCGCCCGGACGCGCACCTACGGCTGGACCGACGACCCGGCCGCCGCGCTCGCGGCCGCGGTGGCCGACCTGGAGCTGCCCGACTGGCGCCTCTACGGATGGGTGGGTTTCGACTTCTGCGCGCCCTACCACGGCCTCGCCGACCACGTGCCCGCCGACGTGGTGCTGGCGCACTTCATCGTTCCGCACGTGCAGGCGCACCTCACGACCGGCCCGGACGGTGTGCATCTGGAGGTGGAGGGCGGCGACCCGGACCTCACCGGCCGGCTCACCGAACTGGCCGCACGGGCGCAGGCCCCGCAGGCGGCGCTGCCGATCGCCGTGGACGACGACCGCGACGACTACCGGGGGCGGGTGGGCACCGCCATCGCCGAGATCCGGCGCGGCGACTACCAGAAGGTGATCATGTCGCGGCGCGTCGAGGTGCCCTTCGACATCGACATGCCGCAGACCTACGCCCGCGGCCGGGCGGGAAACAACCCGGCGCGGTCGTACTTGCTGCGGCTCGGTGACCTCGCCGCGGCCGGCTTCAGCCCGGAACTGGTGGTGGCCGCTTCGGCGGACGGCGAGGTGGTGACCGAGCCGCTGGCAGGCACCCGCGCCCTCGGCGTCTCGGCCGGCGCGGACGCCGCGGCGCGTGCAGAGCTGCTCGCCGACGAGAAGGAGATCGCCGAGCACGCGATGTCCGTGCGGGCCTGCTTCGACGAGATCGCCTCCGTGTCCCTGCCCGGGACCACCGCGGTCAGTGAGTTCATGCAGGTCCGCGACCGCGGCAGCGTGCAGCACCTGGCCTCGACGGTGCGCGGCGAACTGGCGCCGACGGCCGGGCCGTGGCGCGCACTGGCCGTGTTGTTCCCGTCGATCACCGCCTCGGGCATTCCGAAGGCCCCCGCCGTCGAGGCGATCTATCGACTCGAGCCCGATCGCCGCGAGCTCTACTCGGGGGCGGTGCTGGTGGCCTCCGCCGACGGCGCCCTCGAGGCCACCCTCGCCCTGCGAAGCATCTTCACCGCGGACGGCCGGTCGTGGCTGCGCGCCGGCGCCGGCGTGGTCGGGCAGTCGACGCCCGAGCGCGAGTTCACCGAGACCTGCGAGAAGCTCGGCAGTGTCGCGCCCTTCGTCGTCCCGGCCCGGACCGGTGACGCCCAGTGAGCGCGCCGGCCATCGAGGTCGCCGGCCTCGGCAAGACCTACGGCAGCGTCACCGCCCTGGACGGCATCGATTTCGAGGTGCCGCGGGGGACGATCCTCGGTCTGCTCGGGCCCAACGCCAGCGGTAAGACCACCACGGTCTCCATCCTGGCGACCCTGCAGCGGCCGAGTGCGGGCACCGCCCGGATCGACGGGCACGAGGTGACCGCCGAGCCGGACCGCGTACGCGAGCTGATCTCGCTCACCGGGCAGTACGCGGCCCTCATGGAGGGGCTCACCGCCGCGGAGAACCTGTCCTTCTTCGGCAGGCTCACCGGGTTGCGCGGCGCCGCCGTCGCCCGGCGGACCGGGGAACTGGTGGACCTGTTCGACCTGGGCGAGGTGGCCTCACGCAGAGTCGGGCAGCTCTCCGGGGGCATGCGGCGGCGGGTCGACATCGCCGCCGCTCTGGTCACCCGTCCGTCGGTGCTGTTCCTCGACGAGCCGACCACCGGGCTGGACCCACGCAGCCGCACCGCGGTCTGGGAGACCGTCGCCACCCTGCGGGAGCAGGGCATCACCGTGCTGTTGACGACGCAGTACCTGGAAGAAGCCGACCGGCTGGCCGACTCGATCGTGATGCTCGGGTCGGGCCGCGTGGTGGCCGCCGGCACGCCGGAACAGCTCAAGAGCGCCGCCGGTGCGCCCACCTGCGAGCTGACCGTCGGTCCGCGTTCGGATCCGGACGCCGTGGCCGCATTGCTGACCGGTTTCACGCTGCTGGACCGCACCGATACCGGAGCCCTCGCCGTACGCGCCCCGGACGGCATGGGGACCGTCGCCGACGTGATCGGCGTGCTGCGCGCCGCGGAGGTCGACGTCGCCGACATCGGTCTGCGCCGCCCGTCGCTGGACGACGTCTTCCTGCAACTGACGGACGCCGGATGAGCACCGGAACTCTGCTCTCGCCGCCGGGTGTGCCGGTGCTCGCCGCCGCGCCGGGCCGCGCGCGGGTGCCGCTGACCCGCGCGGTGCGGGTGATGTTCACCGAGAAGGCGCGCGCGGCGCTGCGCAGCGGCGACCTGCTGATCGCGACCGCCAGTCCGCTGGTGTTCTTCGCCTGCTTCTACATTCCGCTGCACCGTCGCTTCGAGCTCGGCGGCGGCGACTACGCCCAGTTCCTGACACCCATCATCCTGTTGCAGGCGGCACTGTTCACGGCGATCGCGGCCACCGAGGTGGCCGGCGCCGATGCGCGGGCCGGCGTCGCCGAACGGTTCGCGAGCCTGCCGATGCCCCGCACCGCCCCGCTGCTGAGCCGGATCGGCTGGGCCGGCGTGCGCATGTCCTTCGGCCTGGCCGCGGGCCTGCTGCTGGGCTGGGCGCTCGGGTTCGGCTTTCACGGCGGTGTGGGCGCCGCGATCGCGTTCGTGGTGGTGCCGCTGGTCTTCGCCATCGCCCTGTCGATGCTCACCGATGCGGCCGGGACCGGTGCGCGTGACGCCGTCGGCGTGGCTCACGTGCTGATGATTCCGCAGCTGATCCTGACCATGGCCTCCACCGGGCTGGTGCCGGCGGCGGCCTTCCCGGAATGGGTGCAGCCGTTCGTCCGGAATCAGCCGATGTCGATCCTGGCCGACACCATGCGGGCGCTCTCCGACGGTTCGACGGCGCAGTGGACGGCCGCCGAGTGGACCGCACCGCTGGCCTGGCTGCTGGGACTGCTGGCCGCAGGCGTGCTCGCCGTGGTGCTCGCCGGACGACGGCAGGTCGACTGATGACGACGACCCGCACCGAGCAGCCGACGGCCGGCACCGAGCGCGCCGTGCAGCGCCGCGGGGTGCCGTGGCCCCGCGCCGTGGCCGGCATCGCCGGTGGCCTGCTGCGCAGTTGGGTGCGCGACCCGGGCATCGTGGTGCAGTCCCTGGTCTTCCCGGCGTTCCTGTTGGCCATGTTCCAGCTGGTGCTCGGCAAGACGGTGACGTCGATGGGCGGCGGCGAGAGCGTCTACGCCAACACCGGTCTGGTGGCGCTCACCGGCGGTCTCTTCGGCGGGTTGTCGACTGCGATCGCACTCGCGGCCGAGCGGGAGACCGGTGTGCTGGCCCGGCAGTGGACGCTGCCGGTGCCGCGCGCGGCATTCCTCTCCGGGCGTTTGTGCGCCGAGATGATCCGGGTGGGAGTGAGCACCGTGGTGCTCTATCTGGTGGCGATGACCATGGGCTTCCGCTTCGACCAGGGGTTCCTCGCCGCACTGGGCGCCCTCGCGGTGCCGATGATCTTCACCGCCGGGCTGGCCGCGCCGATCACCGCGATGGCCCTGCGGACCAACGGTGCGCAGACCATCCAGCTGGTCGGCGGCCTGTCCCTGCTGCTGCTGTTCTTCAACAGCGGCTTCGCCCCCGTCGCCGAATACCCGGACGTGCTGCAGCCGGTGGTGCGCTATCAGCCGATGACGCCCGCCGTCGACGCGATCAAGGCCCTCACCGAGGGCGGCGCGATCACCGCCCCGCTGCTGGGGACCGTCGCCTGGACCGTGGTGCTGATCGCCGCCTTCGGCCCCCTGGTGGTCCGCGGCTTCCGCCGCGCCGCCGCTACCTCGTGAGGAAGGAACTCGCATGACTGTCAGCGACCTGCTCGCCCCGCTGCGCGAGGAATTGCGTGCCGACATCGCGGCGCAACTCGGCGTCGAACCCGACGAAGTCGGCGACGGCGCCGACCTCATCGGTCTGGGCCTGGACTCGATCCGCATGATGCGGCTGGCCGGGGGCTGGCGCAAACGCGGGCACGACATCGACTTCGCGCGACTGTCGGCCGAACCGAGCCTGGAGGCCTGGGCGCGGCTCCTGGGCGGTGACACGCTCGTCGACCAGGAGGGCGCGGGCGGCCCGGCCGCCGCCGGTCCGCCCCCGGTCGATCTGCCGGAGACCGATCCGGCCGAACCGTTCGCGCTGGCTCCCATGCAGCACGCCTACTGGGCGGGCCGGACGCGGACGGCCGAACTCGGCGGGGTCTCCGCGCACCTGTACGTGGAGTTCGACGGCGGCGGCCTCGAGGCCGAGCGGCTCCGCGCGGCGGCGGCCGCACTGGTGGCCGCCCATCCCATGCTGCGGGCACGTTTCCTGCCCGACGGCACACAGGTGGTGCAGCCCGAGCTCGGCCACCCGCCGCTCACCGTGGTCGATCTGCGGGACGCGCCGGCCGAGGAGATCCAGGCCCGGCTGGCCCGGCTGCGCGGGGACAAGAGCCATCAGCTGCTCGACGTCGCCGCCGGCCGCGTCTTCGATCTGACCCTGACTCTGCTGCCCGACGGCGGCCATCGCGTCCACTTCGACATCGACATGCTGGCCGCCGACGCGATGAGCTACCGCACCCTGCTGGGCGAGCTGGTGGCCGCCTACGACGGTGCCGATCTCGCGCCGCCCGCAGTCACCTACGCCCAGTACCGGACGCACTGCACCCGGCACCCCGACGACGCCGCCGAGGCCGATCGCGACTGGTGGACGCAGCGGCTCGACCGGCTGCCCGGGGGACCGGTACTGCCGAAACCGCCGGCCGTGAGCACCGGCGCGCGCGTCGAGCGGCTGAACCACTGGCTGGATCCGGAGGCCAAAGAGCGGCTGCTGGCCGCGGCGCGCGAGCACGGAGTCACCCCGGCCGCCGCCCTCGCGGCCGCTTTCGCCGCGACCGTGGGGGCGTGGTCGGCCGAGCCCCGCTTCCTGCTCAACGTGCCGCTGTTCCAGCGCCGCCCGGTGCATCCGGAGATCGACCGGGTGTCCGGTGATTTCAGCTCGTCGATCCTGCTCGACGTCGATGTGACCGATCCCGGATCCATCCTCGACTTCACCCGTGAGGTGCAGCGCACCATGCATGTGGCCGGCGCGCACGGCGCCTACGGTGCGCTCGACGTGCTGCGCGACCTGGGGCGTCATCGTGGTGAGCAGGTGCTCGCCCCGGTGGTCTTCACCAGCGCCCTCGGTCTGGGGGAACTGTTCGCCCCGGAGGTCTCCGACCGCCTCGGCGCACCGGCGTGGATCGTCTCGCAGGGACCTCAGGTGCTGCTCGACGCCCAGGTCACCGAGGTCGACGGCGGACTGCTGACCAACTGGGACGTCCGCGCCGATCAGTTCCCGCCCGGTGTGGTGGAGGCCATGTTCGGTCAGTACCGGGCGTCGGTCGATCGGCTCGCCTCCGGCCCCGCCGGCTGGCAGGCCGAAGCGCTGCCTCAACTGCCCGCCGAACAGCGCGCGGTGCGCACTGCCGTCAACGCCACCGCGGCGCCGAGTTCCGGACGGCTGCTGCACCAGGAGTTCTTCGAGCGGGCGGCCGATGAGCCCGACCGGCCTGCGCTGATCTGGAGTGACGGGGAATTGACCTACGGCCGGCTCGCCGACCGCGCCCTGCGCGTCGCCGCCGCGCTGGCCGGCGCCGGTGTCCGGCCGGGCGACTCGGTGGCGGTCCAGTTGCCGAAGGGCCACCGCCAGGTGATCGCCACTCTCGGCGTGTTCGCCGCGGGCGCCACCTGGATTCCGCTCGCCGCGGACCTTCCGGAGGCCCGCCGCCGCGTGATCGTGCGCGACGGGCGGATCTCGGTGGTGCTGGCCGATCGCGAGGGGGCGCCGGGCACGGTCCTGACTCTCGATGCGGCACTCGCCCACGCCCCCGCCGCCGCGCCGATCCTCGGTGACGCCGAAGACGTCGCCTACGTGTTGTTCACGTCCGGTTCCACCGGGACGCCGAAGGGCGTCGAGGTGCCGCACCGCGCGGCGATGAACACCATCGACGACATCAACAACCGCTTCGGCGTGGGTCCGGACGACCGCTCCCTGACCGTCGCCGCCCTGGAGTTCGACATCTCCGTCTACGACGTCTTCGGGCTCTACAGCGCCGGCGGCGCGGTGGTGGCCGTCGGCGCCGACGAAGCCCGGGACCCGGCATGCTGGCGCCGGCTCCTCCTCGACCACCGGGCGACGGTGCTGACCTGTGTGCCCAGCGCCATGGACATGCTGCTGACCGCGGCCGAGAGCGCCGCCGCCACCGATCCCCGCGGCCTCGGCGACCGGCTGAAGGCCGTTCTCCTGGGCGGCGACTGGGTGGGGGTGGACCTGCCGGTGCGGCTGGGCGCGCTGGCGCCTCAGGCGCGGTTCGCCGGCCTCGGCGGCGCCACCGAACTGGCCGTGCACTGCACCGTCTGCGAGGTCGCCACCCCACCCGAGGACTGGGTGGCCGTGCCCTTCGGCACGCCCCTGAACAATGTGGTCGCGCGGGTGGTCAACGCGTCCGGCCACGACTGCCCGGACTGGGTGACCGGCGAATTGTGGGTCGGCGGCGACGGGGTGGCCCACGGCTACCGCGGCGACCCGGAACGCACCGCCGAACGCTTCGTCACCCACCAGGGCCGGCGCTGGTACCGCACCGGCGACCTCGCGCGGTACTGGCCGGACGGGACCATCGAGTTCCTCGGCCGCGCCGACCATCAGGTCAAGATCCGCGGCTTCCGGGTGGAACTCGGTGACGTGGAGGGCGCACTGCGCGGCCTCGACGGCGTCCGGAACGCGGTCGCGGCCGTGGTCAGCGAGGGCGACACCCGCCTGCTGGCCGCGGTGGTCGACCGCGAGCCCGGCAGCGGGGCGGGTGGCACCGGCGAATCGATCACCGCCGCACTGGCCGATCACCTGCCCGCCTACATGATTCCCGCACGCGTCCTCGTGGTGGAGCAACTGCCGCTGACCGGCAACGGCAAACTCGACCGCCGTGCGATCGACCGCCTGCTGTCCGAGCATTCCGGCCCGGACGGTGGGACGGTGGCGCCCAGGACCGAGCTGGAGCGCGCACTGACCGACCTGGTGACCGGTGTCCTGGGCACCGACCCCGGCGCGTTCGGGGTGACCGACGACTTCTTCGCCTCCGGGCTGGATTCGGTGCTCGCGACCACGGTGGTCGCGCGGATCCGGGAACTGCTGGACGCCCCGCAGGCCGGGATCGCGGACATGTTCGCCGCCCGGACGGTGGCCGAGCTGGCCGAGCTGCTGGACGCGGCGGACCAGCGCCAGGGGCGTCTGGAGGAGGTGGCGGCCGTCTATCTGGAGATCGCCGCCCTGGACGACGACGCCATCGACGACGAGGAAGAGGGGCTGGGCGCATGACCTCAGGCACCCCCGGTGCAGACACCCCCGGTTCAGACACCTGCTGCGGCACCCTGCTGGTGCTGGGTGCGGGCCCGAAGGGGGTGGCGGTCGCCGCCAAGGCGCGCGCGCTGACCGACCTCGGGCTGCCGGCCCCGCGGGTGGTGCTGATCGACGAGCACGCGGTCGGCGCGCACTGGCTCCCGGTCGGCGGCTGGACCGACGGCCGGCACCGGCTGGGCACCAGCCCGGAGAAGGACGTCGGCTTTCCGTACCGCAACGGCCCCGACCGCGCGCACGCCACCGCGGTGAACCGCCGCATGCTCGACTACAGCTGGATGTCGTTCCTGGTGGAGCATCACACGTACACCGAATGGATCGACCGGGGACGTCCGCACCCGCACCACCACGTCTGGGCGCGGTACCTGGAATGGGTGGCGCGCCGGGCGCAGACCGACGTGCTGATCGGCCGGGTCACCGAGATCGACGCCGACGACGACTGCTGGCGGCTGACACTCACCGCCCCGGACGGGGCGCAGCACGAGGTGACCGGCGACGGCCTGATGATCACCGGCCCCGGTTCCAGCGCCGAGACCATGCTCGAGCATCCGCGCATGCTCTCGGTGGCCCGGTTCTGGGAGCTGTCGGCCGCGCGGGAGATTCCGGCATCCTCGCGCGCCGCGGTGATCGGCGGCGGGGAGACGGCCGGATCCGCGCTCGACGAACTCGCCCGCCACGACGTCATGACCATCTCGGCGATCTCACCCGGCGCCACCATCTACACGCGCGGCGAGAGCTACTTCGAGAACGCGATGTTCAGTGACCCGACGGGCTGGCCGGCGCTCAGCGCCGCCGAGCGCCGGGACGTGATCCGCCGCACCGATCGGGGCGTCTTCTCCGTACGAGTCCAGGAGAACCTGTTGGAGGACAACAGGATCCACCACATGCAGGGCCGCGTGACCGGTGCCCGGAGTGTCGGGGACAGTATCCGGCTCACCCTGGAGAATCCGGGCCGCCCGGTCTCCGAGCACACTTTCGACCTGGTCGTCGACGCCACCGGCGGACGTCCGCTGTGGTTCCTGGAGCTCTTCTCTCCCGGCGCCGCGGATCTGCTCGAACTGGCGTTGCGGACGCGGCCCACCACCGTCGCCGCCGAGAACGCGATCGGTCACGATCTGGCCGTCGAGGGGCTGGATCCGCCGCTGTACCTGCCCAACCTCGCAGGATTCGCCCAGGGGCCCGGATTCCCGAATCTGAGCTGCCTCGGGGAATTGTCCAACCGGGTGCTGCGCGGGGCGCAGCAGCGCGGGGTGCACGACCGCTCGGCCGCCGGAACCGGTGCCCGATGAGCGCCGCCGACCTCAGCGGCTACCGCATCGGCCGGGAGATCACCGACGTCGATCCGGCCGTCGCGGCGGCCGGTCCGCCGCCGCTCCCGGCGGTGCCGGGCGACTTCGGGCTGCGGCTGGTGGATCCGGACTCGGCGGACCCCGCCCTGCTTGCGGAATGGTTCGCTCGGCCGCACCTGGCGCAGACCTGGGAGCAGGTGTGGCCGGTGGACCGCTGGCGCACCGACACCGCTTACAAGCTCGCCGGGGACTACGTGCGGCCGGTGATCTTCGCCTACCGCGGCCGGCCGGTGGGCTATCTGGAGCTGTACCGGGTGGCTCGCGACGAAATCGCGCAACTTTACGACGCGCACCCGCACGACCTCGGATTCCATGTGGCGACGGCCGATCCGGAACTCCTCGGCCGGGGAGTGATCTCCGGATTCCTCCGCGACCTGGCCGACGGGATGTTCGCCGCGGACCCCGACTGCGCGCGCATCACGCTCGAGCCGGCCGCCGACAACGGCCCCATCCGGCGGGCCCTCACCAAACACGGCTGGACCGATCTCGGCGAGTACGACATCCGGCCGGACCGCCGCATCGCCCTGCACATGCTGCCCCGACCCACCGAACCGGAGGATCTCTCATGACCACTGCCGCACCCCGCCGCACCGCTCCCGTTCTGCGGGCCTTCCACCGGCCGCCGGCCGACGAGGCGCCGCTGCTGCTGGTGTTCGGGCACGCGGGCAGCGGGGCCTCGGCGTATCGGGAGTTGTCGTCGCGGGTGACGAGCGGCTACGAGGTGCTGATCATGCAGTACCCGGGCCGCCAGGACCGCGGGCGGGAGCCGGCGGCCGGGGCCCTGGCCGACCTGGCCGCCGAAGCCTTCGCCGAGTACTCGGCCCGCGCCGGGCAACGGCCGACGGTGGTGTTCGGGCACAGCATGGGCGCCATCGTCGGATTCGAGTTCACCCGGCTGGCGACCGAGGCGGGGGCGCCGGTCACCCGGCTGGTGGCCTCGGCGGCGACCGCGCCGTCGCAGGTGGCCGATCTGCCGCGCCATCCGAGCGATGACGAGTCGCTGCTGGCGCACCTGGGCATGCTCCAGGGGACGGGCGGCACCGTCCTGGCCAACGAGGCGGTGATGCGGATGGCGCTGCCGGTGCTGCGGGCCGACTACGCCGCCTTCGACGCCTACCGCTGCGCAGGCGACGTCCGGGTGGACGTGCCGATCCGGGTGATCGGCGGCGCCGACGATCAGGTGATCGCTCCGCACCTGCTGCACTCCTGGTCGGCGCACTCGGGCGACGTGGAGGTCACCGTGGTCGACGGGGGTCACTTCCACATCGACGAGCACCCCGGCACCGTCGCCCAGATCCTGCTGGACTACGCATCATGAGCGGGCCCTCCGCCGGCGCGGACGTGCCCGCCCACCACGACGATCCGATCGTGATCGCCGGCATGTCCGTGGAGGCGCCGGGCGGCATCACGACGCCCGAGGAGTTCCATCGCGCGCTGGCCGACGGCGCCGATCTGATGGGACCGCTGCCGCGCGATCGCGGCTGGCCGGTGGACCAGTTGCTCGCGATCGACGCGGTCACCGGCTGGGGCGCGGTACCCGACGCGGGCGGCTTCCTGTCCGGGGCGGCCGAGTTCGATCCGCTGTTCTTCGGGCTCAGCCCGCGCGAGGCCGCCGCGATGGACCCGCAGCAGCGCGTCGCCATGCGGGTCGCGTGGCGTGCGCTGGAGAACGCCGGGATCGATCCGTCGTCGGTGCGCGACACCGAGGTCGGGGTCTACTTCGGGGCGTCGATCACCGAGTACGGACCGCGGGCCGCGGCGGTGAACGAGTTCAGCGGCCATCGCATCGCGGGCACCGCGCTGGGAGCGGTGTCCGGGCGGATCTCGCACGCGCTCGGCACCGTCGGGCCGTCGATGACGGTCGACTCGGCCTGTGCCTCGTCGATCAACGCCCTGCACCTGGCGGCCAACGCGGTTCGCGCCGGCGAGTGCGACTGGGCGATCGCCGGGGCCGTGTGCGTGATGGGTTCCCCGGCCGCCTTCTTCGAGTTCTCCCGCAACAACGCGCTGGCGCCGGACGGGCGCTGCCACTCGTACGCGGCCTCGGCGGCGGGCACGGTGTGGGGCGAGGGAGCGGGCGCAGTGGTGCTCGAACGCGCCTCCCGCGCGCGTGCGCGGGGGCACCGCGTCTACGGGATCGTGCGCGGCTCGCGGGTGAATCACAACGGCGCCGGCGCCCCGATCGTGGTGCCCAGCGCGCAGGCCCAGCGGCGGCTGATCGAGCGGACGCTCGCCGCCGCCGGGGTCGACCCGGCACAGGTCGACTACATCGAAGGGCACGGCACCGCGACCCTCGGCGACGCCCTGGAACTCGAGGCGCTCGGCCAGACCTACGGCGCGGCCGACGGCCGGACGGCGCCGGCGCTGGTCGGTTCGGTGAAGTCGAACGCCGGTCACGCGCAGGCCGCCGCGGGCATGCTCGGCCTGATCAAAGTATTGCAGTCGGCCCGGCACGGAGAACTGGTGGGAACCCGCTTCGCCGACGAACCCGCCGACGACTTCGATTGGGAGGCAGCGGGTCTCGCCCTCGCGAACGGTACCCGGAACTGGCCGGCCCGCGACGGCCGACGATTTGCCGCGGTGTCCAGCTTCGGGGTCTCGGGCACCAACGCCCACGTGATCCTGGAACTCGGAGACCAGGTGGAGGCGGCGCCGGTGCCGCGGGCCGCGCACCGGCTCCCCGACGGTCGGGTGCCGGTACTGATCACCGGCGACAGTCCCGAACTGCTGGCCACCGCTGCCGCCGAGGCGGCGCAGTACGTGCGCGCCCGTCCGGAGGTGTCGGTCCCCGACGTCGGCGACCAGTTGCTCACCACCCGCCGCCTGCTCCGGCATCGCGCGGTGATCGCCGCCGGCGACCGGGACGATCTGCTCGTCGCGCTGGACGCGGTCGCCGCCGGCGCCCCCCATCCGGATACGGTGGCCGGCACCGCCGCGCGGCGGCGGGTGGCCTACGTGTACCCGGGGCAGGGGAGTCAGCGCCCCGGTATGGGTGCTCTGGACTACCGGACCTCGGCGGCCTACCGCGCCGCGGTCGATGAGTGCCACCGGGCCTCGCTGCGGCTGTTCTCGTCGTCGCCGCGCGACTACGTCCTCGGCACGCTCGCCGCCGACGATCCGGGCGCCACGGACGTGCGCGTGGTGCAGCCGGCGCTGTTCATGCACATGGTCGGTCTGACGGCCATGTGGGACGCGGCCGGCGCCCGCCCGAGCGCGGTGATCGGCCACAGTCAGGGGGAGATCGCCGCGGCGTTGCGCGCCGGTGCGATGACGCTCGACGAGTCACTGGTGATCGTCACCGAACGGGCGCGACTGGTGCATGAACTGTCGCCGCGCGGCTACACGATGGCCGTCCTCGGCATCGATCAGGAGGAGTGCGAGAAGATACTCGCCCGCAACTCCGGCTGGGCCGAGCTCTCAGTGGTCAACTCTGCTCACCTGATCTGCATCTCGGGCACCCGCGACACGGTCCTGCGCATCATCGAAGAACTGGAGGAGCAGGGGAAGTTCGCACGGGAGATCCGCGTCGAGTACCCGGCGCACACCAGTGTGGTGAGCCGATTCCAGGGCGAGTTCCTCACCGCGCTGGCGCGCTACCCGATGAGCGAGTGCTTCGCCGACACCGCCATCGGCTGCTACGGCGCCACCCTCGGCGAGGCGATCGATTCGTCGATGACGCTCGGCGACTACTGGTTCTGGAATCTGCGGAATCGCGTGCGGTTCGACCTCGCGATCGCCGCTGCCGCCGACGACGGGGTGGAGGTCTTCATCGAGATGGCCGAGAACCCGACCCTGGCGCTGGCGATGGCCGAGACGCTGTCGGACGTGCCGCGGCCGACCACGGTGCTCGGCACCCGCCGGCGCGACTGCGAGGACCTGACGGTCTTCACCCGTAATGTGCAGGCGCTGGCGGTCACCGACCGCGACTTCGACTGGGCGGCACTGGCTGTGGACGATCCGCAGGAGCGGCCCGGGCTGCCCCTCGAGGACTTCCCGAACACGCCGCTGCGGGCGATGCACCTGTGGGCGGACCGGGACGCGGGCCTGTCCGACGAGGTGAACGCCCCCGGTTGGGGTGCCACGGCGCCCGGCCGCGACGTCCGAGTGTTCGCGCCCTCGTGGAGGCGTCTCACCCAGCGCACGCTGCTGCCGCCGCGCCGCATGGTGGTGATCGATCCGCACGGGCGCAGCGCCGACCAGGCCGCTGCCCTGTGCGCGGCGGCCGCCGACCAGGGTGCGCATGCCGCCGTCCTGGATTCCGGTGGTGCGGTGCCCGACGACGTCGACACCGCGGTGCTGCTGGTGCCGCCGGCCGGGGAGGCCGCGGGCGGCGTCACCGGGCTGGTCGCCGACCTGCTCGCCGAGGACGCCTGGCGCGACGGCGCGCAGTTGCCGCGCGAGTTCATCTGCGTGACCACCGGCTCCGTCGCGACGCACAGCGACGATCGGGTCGATCCGGTCGGCGCCGCGCTCGCGGCGGCTTTGCGTTGCGGCGCAGTGGAGTACGGCCGGACGCGCTTCCGGCGCGTGGACGTGGCCGATCCGGTGGACGGTCGTGCGCTGGTCTCGGCGCTGCACGTGGACGCGCCGGAACTGGCCGTCCGCGCCGACGGGCTGTACGCCAAGACGCTGGAGCCGTCCGGCGACGACGGCGACGACTCCTGGGGTCCCGAAGCGCTCGCACACGTCCTGATCACCGGCGGGACCGGACGTCTCGGCGTCGAGTTCGCCGACTGGTTCGCCGCGCGGGGAGCCGGGCGGATCACCGTCGTGTCCCGGTCCGGCGGCGACGAGGCCGTCCGCGGCCGCCTCGCCGGGATCGCCCGGCGCCATCGGGTGCCGGTGGACGTGCGCCGCATCGATCTGACCGAACCCGCCGACGTCGCGACCCTCCCCGAGGTGCTCGCCGAGCCGGTCACGCTGCTGGTGCACGCGGCGCTCGACTACGTCGCCGCTCCGCTCGAGGGATGCGGGCGGTCGACCGTCGAGCGCGCACTGGAGGCGAAGGTGGGCGGGCTGCACCGGGTACTCGAGGCGCTGGTACCTCCCGCCGGAGACGCCGGTGACGACCGCGCTCTGCGCGGGGTGCTGTTGTTCTCCTCGCTGGCGGGCACTCTGGGCGGTCGCGCGCAGGGGCTGTACGCCGCGGGCAACGCCCTGCTCGACGCCGAGGCGGCAGCGCTGCGCCGCCGCGGGATTCCGGCGACCGCCGTCGCGTGGGGGCTGTGGCGCGCGGTGGGGCCGCTGACGGCCGAGGAGGTGGAGCGGGTCACCGCGACCGGCGTGATTCCCATGGCTCCGGACGCGGCGCTGGCCGCCGGTGCCCGGCTTCGGGACTACGACCCGGTCGTGATGAGCGCCGACTGGCCGCAGCTGCGTGAGCTGCTGGTGCTGGCCGGCCACGAGGGCCTGTTCGGAGAGGTGGACGCGCCGGAGCCCAGCACGCCGGTGCCGGCCGCCGCTGCGGTCGACGCGGTGCCACCGGTGGCGCCTGCCGAGTCCACCCCCTCGGCCGAGTTGTCCCCGCCGGTCGAGCCTCCCCCTCCGGTCGAGTCCGTCGACACCGACCTGGTCACGGCGCTCGTCGCCGAACTCGCGGCGGCGATGGGCATGTCCGCGGGCGAACTGGATCCGCAGCTTCCGCTGGTCGCACTGGGCCTGGATTCCCTGCAGGCGCTCGACTTCCGCAAACGGGTCCAGGGGTCCCTCGGACGGGATCTGCCGGTCGAGGCGATCCTGGGCGGGGCCAGCCTGGACGAGGTCGTCGACCTGATGGCATGAGGCCCGGCTGCTTCGGCGCTTCGACCGACCCCGGAGGTCGGTCACAGCGCCGAAGTTCCGCCGGGTCCGGCGATCGCCGGTGGAGTGACGTGCCCCATAGCAGATTTATAAGGCTAGACTTACCTACTACTTAGTTGGTTCAATGACCTCTATGTATGAGGACAGTCAGACCGACGTCGTGCAGGCGCAGGGATACGACAGCGATCCCGCGCCGGCCGCGCACGAGCCGGCGCCGGTCGCGCACGACGACGAGTCGGCGGGCCAGGGAGTCAACTGGCCGACCGTGATGACGGCGGCCGGCATCTCGGCCGTGGTGTCGGCGATCGTCCTGGCCATCGGGCTGGTGGGTCTGTTGCTGACCGACGTGGGCGGCCGCACCACCGCGGCGCAGCAAACGCCTACTGTGGTGAATCTCGGTGCCGCCGGCCAGCCGTACGCCGCGGCGCCCGCGGCCCCGGCTGCGCCCGCAGCACAGGCCCCGGCCGCCGACGCCCCCGCACCTGCGGTGGATGCTCCAGCCGCCCCCGCTGCGCCGGCGGCTCCGGCCGCCCCCGCCGCAGAGGCGCCCGCGGCCGCCGCCCCGGCCCAGGCCGCGTCCAGCCAGCCGACCGCGCCGACGCTGGGCCAGTTCCAGTCCGATCTGGCGCTCCTGCGCGGCAACGGTTCGACCCAGCAGAAGGGGCAGGTCCTCGAAGGCGGCGCCGCTGCGGTGACTCCCATCGTGAGGCTGTTCAACTACGCCGATCAGTTCCGTGCGGCGGGCTTCCGCTACGAGCTGACCGGGCCCGTGAACCAGAACGGGACCACCGCGACCGCGCGTCTGAAGCTGACGTCGCCGGGGTACGACCCCGCGTACATGACGATGCGCTGGGTGTGGAAAGACGGCCGCTGGAAACTGACCAATCGGTCCGTCTGCGAGATCGCCGCATACGCGCAGATCCCCTGCAACCTGCGGTGAGAAGGGGCGGCGGTCCGCTGTACCGCCGGCGACGGTGACCGAGGGTGGACGACACCGTCCGCACTTCGGTGCCGACGGTGAACCATCGACGACGAGAGTTGGGCGAGATGTCGACAACGGATGAGTACTACGGCGCCGAATACGGTGCTCCCGAGGGGGACGGGACCGAGCAGGCCGAGGCCGCACCCGAGCAGACGCCGTCGAAGGGCGGAATCAACTGGCCGACGGTGATGATGGCGAGCGGCATCTCCGCCGTGGTCTCGGCGATCGTCCTGGCGATCGGTCTGGTGGGCCTGCTGCTGACCGATGTGGGGGGCGGCAACAACGCCGCGCAGCAGACGCCGACCGTGGTCAACCTGGGTGCGGCGAATCAGCCGCTGGCCCAGGCGCCGGCCGCGGCCGCACCGGCACCGGCGGCCGAGACGCCTTCGGCGGACGCTCCCGCGCCCGAGGCGCCTGCCGCGCAGGCTCCGGCCGCAGACGCCCCGGCAGCGGACGCCCCGGCCGCGGAGGCGCCGGCGGCCACCGCACCGACCTCTTCGGCGGCGAGTTCGACACCGACCGCGCCCACGCTGGGGCAGTTCCAGTCCGACCTCAAGCTGCTGCGCAGCGGTGCGTCGACTGCCGAGAAGGGCAAGGCCCTCGAGGGCGGTACCGCGGCAGTGGGGCCGATCAACAGTCTGTTCAAGATGGCGGACCAGTTCCAGGCGGCCGGTGTCCGGTACGAAGTGACCGGGCCGGTCAAGCAGAACGGCACCACGGCGACGGCGCGTTTCAAGCTCACCGGTCCCGGTTACGAGCCGGCGTACTCGACGATGTACTGGGTGTGGAAGGACGGTCGCTGGAAGCTGACCAACCGGTCCGTCTGCGAACTCGCCGCCTACATCCAGGCCCCGTGTAACCTGCGCTGATCAGCCGGGCCTGGACAACCCAATAAGGTAAGCCTTTGCTAAACTGCGCCAATGGCGAATGATCTTTCCACACGCAAGAAGGAACTGCTCCGGCAGCGTCTGGAAGGTCGTGGCCTCCGGGCGGGCGGACTCGACGAGTCGGCCCGCCCGGAGCGCATCGGAGTCCCCGTCGCGGCGCGCGAGGACGGCGACGAGACTCCCATGCCGGCCGCGCTGCAGCGGCTCTGGTTCATCGGGCATCGCGACCGCGACGACACCTCCCTGAACGTCGGCGTGGCCTTCGCGCTGTCCGGCGATCTGGACCCGGAGCGGCTCCGCGCCGCTTTCGAGTCGGTGGTCGGCAAGCACGAGCCGCTGCGCGCCGCCTACGACGTCGACGCCTCCGGGACGCCGGTGATCCGGCATCGCGCCGCCGCCGACTTCACCTGGACCGAGCACGATCTGGTCGACCTGTCCGGCGAGGCCGCCGGCCGTCGGCTGCGGGTCCTCGCCCGGCGTGAGCAGTCGACGCCGTTCGACCTGCGGACGCAGCCGCCGCTGCGGGTGGCCCTGATCCGCCGCGCCGACGACCACGTGCTGCTGTTCACCGTGCACCACATCGCCTGGGACGACGAGTCCTGGCGCGTGCTGTTCGACGACCTGGCCGCCGCCTACGCCGGGCAGTCGCTGACGCCGCCGGCGGTAGCCGTCGCCGACCTGCCCGAAAGCGATCCCGGCCGGGTGGCCGCCGACCTCGCCTACTGGCGCGACGAGCTGACACCGCCGCCTGCGCCCCTCGACCTGCCGGCCGCCGGGCGCCGCGCCGACGGCCGCGCCGCCGACCCTCTGGTCAGCGCCCCGGTGCCGGCCGGTATCCGCACCGCGACCGCCGAACTGGCCCGCAGCCTGCAGACCACCCCCTTCGCGGTGACCGCCGCGGCCACCATGGCCTTCCTGCATCGGGCGTTCGGCGCCGACGACCTGCTGCTCGCGGTGCCGACCACCGACCGCCCGGCCGGCGCGCAGGATCTGATCGGCTACTTCGGCAACACGCTGTTGCTGCGCGGCACCATGACCGGGCAGACGGTCTTCGGCGATCTGGCCGCCGCCACCGCGCAGCGGCTGGCCGCCGGGCTGGCGGCCGCGTCCGCCCCGATCGACCAGGTGGTCGCCGGCCTCGACCACGATCGGACCGGCGGCAACGGCCTGTCCACGCTGGTCTCGGCGAGCCTGTCGGTGCGCGGCGGCCTCGACGGCCTCCGCCTGGACGGCGTGAGCGCCACCGACCTTCCCGAGCTGACGGCGGTGCACAGTCAGCTGCCGCTGGAGTTCGCGCTCGTCGACGGTCCGGCCGGCCGGGTGGAACTGGAGTACGACCCCGCCCGCCTGCCCACCGACGTCGCCCAGGGGCTGGTGGAGGCGTACGTGGCCTTCCTGGCCGCGGCCCTCGCCGCACCCGCAGCGCCGCTGCGAACGCTCCCGCTGCTGAGCGGGGCCGCGCGCGAGACCGCGCTCGCGGCCGCCGTCGGCGCCGCGGTGCCGACGGGCTCGCAGACCCTGGTGGACCTGTTCGCCACCGCTGCCGCCGAGCGCCCCGATCACCCCGCCGTCGTCACCGACGACGAGGTGATCACCTACCGCGACCTGGACGGGCGGGCCAACGCCCAGGCCCGGCACCTGCTCGCGCAGGGAGTGCGGCCCGGTGACGTGGTCGCCCTGGTGCTGCCGGCCGGTGCCGACTTCATCACCGCCACCCTGGCGGTGCTCAAAGCAGGGGCCGCGTACCTGCCCGTCGACCCCGACTACCCCGCCGAGCGCATCGCCTTCGTGCTCGCCGACGCCGCACCGAAACTGGTGCTCGACCAGCACGCCGCCCAGCCCGCCGCCGGCGACACCTCCCCGCTCACCGACGCCGAACGCGGGGGGCCGGTAGCGCCGGCTTCGCTGGCCTACGTGATCTACACGTCGGGCTCCACCGGCACCCCGAAGGGAGTGGGGGTGGAGCACCGGGCGATCGCCGAACACCTGCGGGCCGTCGGCGTCACCGGCATCGTCGGCCCGGACGACCGGCTGATCCAGACCTCGTCGGTCAGCTTCGACGCCTCGATGTTCGAGATCTTCGCCACCCTCACCGCGGGTGCCACCCTGGTGCTGCCGCGGCCCAAAGCGCTCACCGACATCGCATACATCGCCTCGATCCTGGTCCGCGAACAGGTCACCGTGATGCACATGGTGCCCAGCCTGCTGTCCACGTTGCTGCTGATCCCGGAGGTGAAGCAGTGGACCACGCTGGCCACGGTCCCGGTGGGCGGCGAGGCGCTGGCCGGTGACGTCGCCGACGCCTTCACCACCGCTTTCACCGCGGCGCTGAGCAACAATTACGGCCCCACCGAGGCCGTCGTCGCCGCCACCCACTACCCGATCGACGGTCCGCAGGGCGGGCGCGTGGTGCCCATCGGCCGGCCGAACGCCGGCGTGCGGGCATACCTGCTCGACGCGGCGCTGCAGCCGGTGCCCGACGGGGTGGTCGGCGAAATCCATCTCGGCGGAACGCAACTCGCGCGCGGCTACCTCGGCCGTCCGGCCCTGACCGCCGAGCGCTTCGTCGCCGATCCGTTCGTCCCCGGTGCCCGCATGTACCGCACCGGCGATCTCGCGCGCCGCACCTCGGGCGGCGACCTGGAGTTCGTCGGCCGCGCCGACGGGCAGGTGAAGATCCGTGGTCACCGGATCGAACTCGGCGAAGTGGAGGCCGTGCTGGCCGCGCAGCCGGGTATCGCCCGGGCCCTGGCGCGCCTCGACCGCGCCCAGACCGGGGATCGCCTGCTGGCCTACGTGATCGCCGACGACCCGCAGCTCGACGAGGCGGCGGTGCTCGCCCATGCCCGCTCGGCGCTGCCCGGGCCGCTGGTGCCCGACGCCGTCGTCCTGATCGACGAGGTGCCGCTGACCGCGCACGGCAAACTCGACGAATCCGCGCTGCCGGTTCCGGCCGCGAACGAGCCCGTCTTCCGCGCCCCGGGCACCCCGACGGAGCAGCGCGTGGCGGCCGTCTTCGGCACCCTGTTCGGCACCGACCGGATCGGCGCCGACGACTCCTTCTTCTCCCTCGGCGGGCATTCGCTGCTGGCCGCCCGCCTGGTGACCGCCCTGACCGCCGAGTTCGGTCTGCCGGTGGACGTGCGGCTGCCGTTCGACCATCCGACGGTCTCCGCCCTGGCGGCCGCGCTGGTGGAGCTCGCCCGCAGCACGCACGGCATCGAGCTCGACGGACCGGCCGTCGGCGCCGACGACTGGGGCGACTGGGCGGACGCCGACTTCGGCGGGGTGGCGGTGGCCGCCGCCGACCCGGTCGCGCTGCCGGCACCGCGGCCGCCACTCGGGGAGGTGGTGGCGCAGTCGCCGGCGCCGCTGGCCTTCTCACAGCTGGCCATGTGGTTCGCGCACCGCTTCGAAGGGCCGACCGCCGCGGGCAACATCCCGCTCGCCTTCACCCTGACCGGTCCGGTCGATCAACGAGCGCTCGCCGCCGCGATCAACGGCGTGATCGGTCGCCATCCCGCGCTGCGCACCTCGTTCACCGAGCACGCCGGACTGCCGGTGCAGACGGTCGCCGACCGTGCCGACCTGGACCTGACGGTGCTCGAGGTGGACGACCTCGACGGGGCGCTGTCGGCTGCGGCGGACACCGTCTTCGACCTGGAACGGCCGCCGCTGGTGCAGGCGCAGCTGCTGCGCGCCGGCGATGAGACGCGCCTGTCGCTGGTCTTCCACCACCTCGTCGTCGACCACGCCAGCATCGAGCTGATCGTCGGCGATCTGGTCGCCGCCTACCGGGCCGAAGTGGACGGCGGTCCCGGGCTCGCGCCGTACGAGGGGCCCTCCTACGGTGCCTATGCGACCTGGCAGCACCAGCTGTTCGGCGTGAACGCCGACCCGGCCGCCGTGTCCGGGCGATACGGGGCGGCCGAGCTCGGCTACTGGCGCGAGCGGCTGGCCGGCATCCCCGACGAGATCGCGGTGGCGATCGACCGCCCGCGGCCCGGAGGACTCTCCCGGCGGGCGGTGATCGCCGACACCGCGATCGCGCCGCCGGTGCGCACCCGCGTACGCGGAGTGCTCGAGGCCGCCGGCGTCAGTGAGTTCATGGCCGTGCAGGCCTGCTTCGCCGTCACCCTCGCCACCCTCGGCGGCGGCACCGATCTGGTGGTCGGCACCCCCGCCGCGGGCCGGGACGACCCCGACACGCAGAACCTGGTGGGACTGCTCGCCAACATGGTGGCGCTGCGCACCGACCTGTCCGGCGATCCGACGCTGACGGCGGTGCTGCACACCGCGCGCGACGCGGTGCTGGAGGCCTTCGCACACCAGGACACCCCGATCGAACGGCTCGTCGAGGCGCTCAACCCGCGCCGGACCCGGGCGCGGAATCCGTTGTTCCAGAGCATGATCCACTTCCGGGACCGCGGCGCGAACGACGGTGCCCGGGCACTGACCGCCGACGGCGGCGTCACTCTGGCCATGCTGCCGATGGTGATGGACACGTCGTTCCTGGACCTGAATCTGATCGCCTCGGTGACCGCCGACGGCGGACTGGACCTGCGGCTGGTCGGCGCCGCCGACCTGTACGACGACGACACCGTGCAGGCCGTCGCCGAACGGCTGGCCGCGATCTTCGCCGTCCTCGCAGATGCGCCCGAGACGCACCTGAGCGAGCTGGAACTGCCCGGACTGCCCGCGACGGTGGACCCCGCCGATCACGGCGACGACCCGGCCCGGCTCGCCGCGCTGATCGCCGAGCGTGCGCCGCGCCGCGTCCAGGCCCGGCCGGCGACGCTGGCGGCGCTCCCGCACAGCGGGCTCACCCAGTGCCCGTCGGTGGAGTCGTGGATCGTCGACGGCCCGGGTGCCGCCGACGGCCTGGCCGAGACGCTGCGCGCACTGGCGCCGCAGTCGCTGGTGATCGACAACCACCACCGCGATCATCAGCCGGCGGCGGCCGCCGCGATGCCGGCCCTGGGCGGTGAACCGCGCACCCCGACCGAACGCGCCCTGGTGACGATCCTCGCCGAACTGGTCGACGCCGACGGCCTCGGCGTCGACGACAACTTCTTCGCGGTGGGCGGAGACAGCGTGATCTCCATCCAGTGGTGTGCCCGCGCGGCCGCCGCCGGCATCGCGCTCGACCCGCAGCAGGTCTTCGACTGCTACACGATCGCCGAGCTGGCGGAGGCCGTCGACGCGGCGACCGAGGCCGCGGCCGAGTCCGACGCCCCGGCAAACGAGCCGGCGCCGAGCGCGCCGATGAGCGCATCGGGACTGAGCGCCGAGGCGCTGAGCGCGCTCGGCGCGTCCTGGGAGGCCCGGCGATGACCGCGGAGATCGAAGACGTCCTGGCGCTCTCCCCGCTGCAAGCGGGGATGTTCTCGCTGTCGGAGATGGCCGGGGACGGCCTCGACGTCTACAGCATGCAGTTCGTCGTGGAGATCACCGGGCCGTTGCGGCCGGAGGTGCTGCGCCGCAGCGTCGAGGTGATGCTGGAGCGGCACCCGAACCTGCGGGTCAGCCTGTGGGACTCCGATGTGCCGCAGCCCGTGCAGATCGTGCCGACGAGCGTCGAGGTACCGTGGCGCACCGTCGAGGTGGATCCGGCGGGCTTCGACGCGCTCGCCGTCGCCGAACGGGCCGGACGCTTCGACCTGCGCCGCGGTCCCGCGTTGCGCGTGGTGCTCGCCGAACTCGGGGACGGGCGCCGCCGTCTGCTGCTCACCGCGCACCACATTCTCATGGACGGCTGGGCGGTCGCGATCTTCTTCCGCGAACTCCTGGCCGTCTACGACGCCGACGGCTCCGCGCGGACACTGCCGCCGGCCCGGCCCTACCGCGACTACATCGCCTGGCTGGCCCGGCAGGACCGCGACGCCGCCCTGCAGACGTGGGCGCAGGAACTGGCCGGCGTCGAGCCGCTGCTGCTCGGGGCCCCGGGCACCCCGGCCGCCGAACCGGTGCGGCACCGGGAGACGCTCGACGCGCAGGCCACCGCGCGACTGACCGGCTGGGCCGCCTCCCTGGGCCTCACCCCGGCGACGGTCACCGCGTACGCCTGGGGACTGGTGCTCGGCCGCCTCGCCGACCGGTCCGACGTGATCTTCGGGACCACCATCTCCGGCCGCCCGCAGTCGCTCCCGGGCGCCGAGCAGATGGTCGGCCTGTTCATCAACACCGTGCCGACGCGGATCCGCATCGACGGCCCGGGCACCGTCGCCGACGCCTGCCGGGACCTGCAGCGCACCTCGGCGCGGTTGCGCGATCTGGGCCACGTCGGCCTGGCCGACATCGCCCGCGCGACGGGCACCGGCAACCTGTTCGACACGCTCTTCGTCTTCGAGAACGCGCCCCTGGGCACCGCCACCGCCCCGGTGAGCGCCGCCGACGGCGCCCGGTTCCTGCCGCTGGCGATGGAGTCGCTGGCGCACTACCCGCTGACGGTGGCCGCCTACCTGCTCGACGGCGAGCTGGTGGTGATGACCGAATCCGTGGCCGACGCGCTCGGCGGCATCGATCCGGTGCAGGTGGTGGCGCGTCTGCTCGCCGTGCTGCGGGCGCTGCCCGGCCTCGCCGACAGTCCACCGGCAGCGGTCGACGCCCTCCTCGAGCACGAGCGGGCCCGCGCCGGCGCCGGGCCCCGCGGCGCCGCGCTGCCCGCCGGGGAGCGGACCGCGATCGGCCGCTTCCACCGGCAGGTCGCCGCGACCCCCGAGGCGGTCGCTCTGGTGACCGACGAGCAGCGCTGGACCTACCGGGAACTGCACGAGGAAGCCCGGCGGGTGGCCGGCGAGCTGACCGCCGCCGGAGCCGGTCCGGAGACGGTCGTCGCGCTGGGCCTGCCGCGGTCGGCGGAGTCGATCGCGGCGATCCTGGGGGTGATGGCGGCCGGTGCCGCCTACGTGCCGGTGGATCCGGC
Source organism: Gordonia caeni (assembly GCF_039537105.1). NCBI lineage: Bacteria > Bacillati > Actinomycetota > Actinomycetes > Mycobacteriales > Gordoniaceae > Gordonia > Gordonia caeni. Next base: position 27,835 of record NZ_BAAAZW010000011.1, on the reverse strand, counting down.
GCTGCCGGCCGAACGCGCCGAGTTCCTGCGGCAACGCTCCGGAGCGGCGCTGGTGCTGACCGCCGGCCCCGACGGGCGCCCGATCGTCGAACCCGGCCCGGGCCGAGACCCGATCTCCACTCCGCTCGATCGACGAGCCGCCCCCGCCGGCTGGGTGCCGACGGCCGAATCGGCGGCGTACGTGATCTTCACCTCCGGTTCCACCGGTGAACCCAAAGGCGTGGTGGGAACGCAGGGTGCGCTGGCGAGCTACGCCCGCGATCACCGGGACCGGGTGCTGGCGCCGGCGCAGGCCCGGCTCGGCCGCCCGCTCCGCGTGGCGCACGCCTGGACCCTCTCCTTCGACGCCTCCTGGCAGCCACTGGCCGCGCTGCTCGACGGCCACGAGGTGCACTTGTTCGGCGAGCGCGAGATGCGCGACGCGGGCCGGCTGGTGCAGACACTGCGGCAGCGGCGCATCGACCTGATCGACACCACGCCGTCGATGTTCGGCCAACTGGCCGCGGCCGGGCTGGTGGCCGGCGCCGCCGGCAGCGACGCACCCGTCGTCGCCGACCCCGCCGCAGGCCCCGCCGGGCTCACCGCCCTGGCCCTCGGTGGGGAGGCGATCGGACCCGAACTCTGGCGCGAGCTCGGCGCGCTCGGCGAGACGACCGTCTACAACTGCTACGGCCCCACCGAGACCACGGTGGAGGCGCTGGTCGCGCGGATCGCCGACACGCCGTCACCCACCATCGGCGGACCCACCGACCGGATGGCGGCGCGGGTCCTGGACTCGGCGTTGCGTCCGGTCCCCGACGGGGCGGCCGGGGAGCTGTATCTGGCCGGCGCTCAGGTGGCGCGCGGCTACGCCGGCCGGCCCGGACTCACCGCCGAGCGGTTCGTCGCCGACCCCCACCTGCCGGGTGCGCGGATGTACCGCACCGGCGATCTGGTGCGGTACCGGCCGTCCGGGGAGATCGAATTCCTGGGTCGCAGCGACGACCAGGTGAAGATCCGCGGGTACCGCATCGAGCTCGGCGAGGTGGAGACCGGTCTGCGGGGGCTGCCCGGGGTGCGTGCCGCGGCGGTACTGGTCACCCGGCGGCCCACGGGTCCGGCGCTGGTCGGTTTCGTCTCCGGGTCGGGACTCGAGGCGGCGGCGGTCCGCCGCCGCCTGGCGCAGACCCTGCCCGCGCACCTGATTCCGGCCCGCATCGTGGTGCTGCCGGTGCTGCCCACCAACGTCAACGGCAAGCTCGACGTCCACGCGCTCACCGCGTCGGCCGAAGCGGCCTTCGCCCCGGCCGGGCCCGGTGATACGCCGCTGACACCGCTGCAGGAGACCGTCGCGGAGGCGGTGACCCGGGTCCTGGGATCACGACCGGGCCCCGACGACGACTTCTTCGATCTGGGCATGGACAGCATCGTCGCGATGGCACTGGTGACCGGCTTGCGTGACGGCGGCATGAGCGTCGCCGCCCGCGACGTCCTGGTGCACCCCACCGTCCGCGATCTGGCCGCGGCGATCGAGTCCGGCGAACGCGCCGAGCGACGGGCCGCCGCCCGCGAGTACGGCACCGTGCCGCCGCTGCCGGTGGTGCAGTGGATGTACGAAGGCGGCGACTACCGCCGCTTCACCCAGACGGTGCTGTTGGCGATCCCGCCGTCGCTGACGCCGGGCGGGCTGCGTGACGTGCTGCAGGCCGTGGTCGACACCCACGACATGCTGCGGGCGGTCCTGACCGGCGAGACCCTGGTGACCCGGGAGCCCGGATCGGTCGACGTCGCCGAGCTGATGGCGGCCGGAGTGATCGACACGGTGGGCGCCGACGACGGCACCGGGCGGGTGGCGAAGGAGGCGATCACCTCCGCGGCGCGGCAGGCCAACGACCACATCGATCCCGCGGCGGGCACCATGCTGTCGGCCGTGCGGCTGACGGCAGGCGACGAACACGTCCTGCTCCTCGCGATCCATCACCTGGCGGTCGACGCGGTCAGCTGGCAGGTGCTGTTCACCGACCTGTTCGAGGCAGGCATCGCCGCCAGCACCGGGCAGAAGATCGAGCTGATGGCCGAGTACACCGACTACCGGAGCTGGTCCGTCCTGATGGCCGAACGGGCCGGCAGCGAGGCGGTGGCGGCGCAGCGGGACTTCTGGCGCGAGCAGGTGACCGGTGACGACCCGGTCCTGGGCGCGCGGCGCACCGCGCTCGGCACCGACACCTGGAGCGACCTGCGTTCGCACCCCGTCCTGACGCCGGTCGCGGTGACCGCGCGGCTGCTGGCCGCCACCGGGCGCGAGCTCGGGGTGCGGGAGTTCCTGCTCAGTGCGGTGACGGCCACCGTCGCCGCGTGGCGTGCCGAGCGCGGGCAGGATGCCGGCGCGGGCGCGCTCGTGGCGCTCGAAGGACACGGCCGCGAAGACCGGGTGGTCGGCGCCGACGGCGACGAGCCCCTGGACGCCGACGTGGACACCGGCCGCACCCTGGGCTGGTTCACCACCGTCTTCCCCGTCCGGCTCGGTGCGGGCGACGCGTCCGGTCTCGACCGGCTGCGCTCGGATCCTGCGGCCCGGGCCGGCCTGCTGCGCACCGTCGCCGATCAGGTGGCCGCCGTGCCGAACAGCGGCCTGGACTACGGACTGCTGCGGTACGGACGGACACGGCGAGACGAGGTCCTCGCGGCCGCCGCCGGACCGCAGCTGGAGTTCAACTACCTCGGCCGATTCGATCTCGGCCTCCCGGTCGGGGCCGAGGGCGCCCACTGGGCGCCGATCACCGACCTGGACGTCAACGAGGCCCTGCCCACCGACCCCGAACCCGACCTCCCGCTGCGCTACACGATCGACTTGGTGTGCGTGGTGCGGGCGACGGCCCAGGGGCCGCAGCTGGTCGCCAACTGGCGCTACGCCTCCGGCGCGATCAGCGCCGAGGAGGTGACCCGCCTGGGCGAGCTGTGGTCCGAGGCCGTGGACGCGCTGTCGTCGTAGTGCGGCCGCGACCCGCGTCAGGGGGAGGCGGGGAGCGAGCCGACGACGAAGGAGCCGACGTTGCACTCGGCCAGCTCGTCGCGGCCGGTGGCGGCGGCGAAGGCGGCGGTGTCGCCGTAACCCTGGGCGACGCCGCCCAGGCCCATGGCGGTCGCGGTCAGATAGAGCGTCTGGGTGAGCACGCCGACGTGCTTGAGGATCACCGCGTACGGCATCTCCTCGTAGGTCCACATCAGCCGGCCCGTGCGGGCAGCCAGCACCAGCAGCACCTGCGGGACGCGGCCGTCGGCCAGGGTGAGCGCGGCCGGAGCGATGAGGCGCGTGACGGCGGCGTCGTCGTAGGCGGCCACCGGACGGAGCACGTGATCGACGGTGTCGTAGTGGTACATGCCGGCGGCGATGCCGTCGACGTGGCGGATCACCGGGTACACCTCGAGCTCGTACAGCGAGCCGCCGGACGGGTACGGACGCGACGGCAGCTCTTCCGGGACCGGGCGGGCGGCATCGGTGACGCGCGTCGAACGGGTGCGGGCGCAGCGGAACAGGAGTTCGCCGAGCTGTGCGGCGGTCATCGGGTGCGCCTCGTCGAAGGTGCGCGTGGACACCCGGTCCTCGACCACTTCGGTGAGCGGCCGATCGCCGGTGCGCAGTGCCTCCAGGTCGGGCACCGGCAGCGGCACCGGCTCGCCCGGATAGGGCTCCGGGCGCGCGGGCAGCGGCTCGAAGCGCCCGTCCGCCCAGCGGGTGGGGCCGAAGGCGGTCCATGACGAGCCCCGGTCGCCCACCGTGCTGCGCCGGTGGAACCATAGTTCGTGCGGACGCCAGGCCGCGGTGGCGAGGTCGGCGTCCTCGTCGTCGCCGGGGGCGACCGCATGGCCGGCCCACCGCAGATCGGACCAGAGCTGCGCGGCGAAGCCGTCGTCGTCGCCGGGCGCATCGGATTCGGGGCCGGTGAGGCCGGTGACGAGGCCGATCGCACGGGGCCCGGTCAGGGCGACGTCGCACCAGGCGCGGGGATTCTCGGCGATCAGTTCGTCGCCCACCCGATGCAGCACGGTGAACTTCGACAGGACGCCGCTCTCGGCGGCGGCCCGCGGCGAGGGGGCGCTGCGGAACGGCCGCAGCGTGTACTCGGCGGTCTCGCGGCCGGCGTCGCCGACCGACACGGTCACGAGACCGGCGGTCAGCAGCCGGTCCAGCAGGGCGGCCACGGGTTCGGGCGGCGGCTGATCGAAACGGATCGGGCCGGTGCCCAGCGCGCGCAGTGCCGCTCCCTGGGCGCCGGAGAGCCCGGTCAGCCGTTCCCCGGACGGCAGGAGGGTGGCCGTGCCCGGCGCACCCAGCACCGCGGAGGCCGGCGGCTGCCAGCGGTAGACGGCGACCGGGGCGGTGCGCGTCTGCACCGCCGGGGTCATCGGGTGTTCGCGACCCGCTCGAGCTGCGGCCGCAGCTGGTCCAGCAGATACGGGATCGCCAGCGGGGTCGGCTGGTTGAGGCCGGTGATCTCCGCGAGACTGAGGTTGGCGACTGCGCCGTCCTTCACCGAGCTGAGGTTCTTGTAGCCGGGCAGCTTCACCAGCTCGGAATGCATGGCCTCATTGCCGGTGGTCACCACCAGGAAGTCCGATTCGAGCATCGGCACGTTCTCGGTGGAGATCGGGAAACGTGGCTGCTGGTTCTTGGCGAAGGCGGCCGCGAGCTTCGGGGCCACCTTCAGGCCGAGCTGACCGAACAGCACCCCGGCGCCGTCACTCGGATCGGCCATCACCTGGATCTGCTCGCTCGAGTACATGTAGGCCAGCGAGTAGGTCTTGCCCTCGAGGCCCGGCAGGTCGGTCTTGACCTGGTCGATGGCGCCGTTGACCCGATCGGTGATCTCCTTGGCCTTGTCGGCCTTGTTCGTGATGGTGCCGAACAGGGTGACCAGGTCTTCCCACGGATCGACCTGCTTGCCGGTGACGCCCGGAATGGTCGGCGCGATCTCCTTGATCTTGGCGTACATCTCCGGTTGCGCGGTCGCCATGAAGCCTTCGGCCAGGATCAGGTCCGGGTCGGCCTTGGCGATCTCGGCGACCATGTTCTCCATGCTCAGCGAGGTGGAACGCTCGAGCTTGTCGCCGACCCACGGGGAGGACTTCTTGGTCAGGATCTCACTCTGGTCCAGGTAGGCGACCGGCGTGACATCGAAGGCGAGCGCGGTGTCGATCCACTGCGAGCCCAGGGTGACGATGCGCGTCGGGGTGCTCGGGATCATCACCGGGCCCTGCGGGGTGTTCACCTGGATCGGGCCGCCCTCGCCGCCCTCCTCGTCGGGTGCGCTGCACGCGCTGACGGCGAGCACCAGCGAGGCGAGCAGGGCGAAGACGACCGCGAGACGGCGGGGAAAGCGCGTGACCATGTGGCTACAGTAGCCGAGGCTTACCTAACCGATCGAGGGGTGTCCGTCACAGTTCGATGGGAAAGGCGGGCGACGACAAGTCCAGCACCAGCGGGGCGTGGTCGCTCGCGCCGTCGGCGGCCCGGGCGTCGGTGTCGATGAAGGCGTCGAAGATCCGGTCGTCCAGGGCGGGCGAGCACAGCGCGAAGTCGATCCGCATGCCCTCGTTCTTCGCGAACCGTCCGGCCGTGTAGTCCCAGAACGTGTAGACGCCCGGGCCGGGGGCGAACGGCCGTGCGCTGTCCAGATAGCCCGCGTCCAGGAACTCGCCGAAGGCGGCGCGCTCGGGGTCGGTGACGTGGGTGCGGCCGGAGAAGAAGTCGCGATCGAAGACGTCGTCGTCGGTGGGTGCCACGTTCCAGTCGCCGGCGAGCGCGATCTGCGCGGCCGGGTCGTGGCCGAGTTCGAGCCGGGTGACACCGGCCAGCGCCTCCAGCCACGACAGCTTGTACGCGTAGTGCGGGTCGTCGACGGCCCGACCGTTGGGGACGTACAGACTCCACACCCGCACTCCGCCGCAGGTGGCCGAGATCGCGCGGGCCTCGGGTGCCTCGCCCGGACGCAGCGAGGGCTGGCCGTCGAAGCCCCGGTGCACATCGTCGAGGCCGATCCGGGACGCGATGGCGACACCGTTGTAGCCCCCGTCGCCGTGCAGCGCCACGTCGTAGCCCTCGGCCAGGAAACTCATCACCGGAAACTGGTCGTCCCGGCACTTGGTCTCCTGCATGGCCAGCACGTCGATGGCGTGCCGGGTCATCCACGACACGACTTGCTCGCTGCGTGCGCGGATGGAGTTGACGTTCCAGGTGGCCAGCCGCATCGGCTCAGAATCCTCTTCGGTCGTGGACGGTGACGACCCGGACCCCGGCTTCCGCCCAGCGCTCGCGGGTCGCGTCGGCCTCGGCGGGCGGGCACACGAGCACCAGGGTGAAGCCGCGCGGGTGGTCCGGGTCGTCGCGGTAGGAGTCCCGGTAGAAGCTGAGCGACGTCGCGAACCAGCGGAAATCGCGGTCGTGGGCGGCGGCGAGCAGTTGGGGGGCGTTCTCCACGACGGTGAGGTAGCCGGTCGCCGGCGCGCCGGTCGGGGTGCGCAGATGCGGGCTCAGGTCGCGGATGCAGTCGTCGAAGGCGTCCTTGTTGCCGCCGAAGTGCGGTGGGAAGTCCCACGCCGCGGCGAAGGCCGCGAACAGTCCGTCGAGGGTGCGGGCGGCGGCGCCGTCGATCCGCCGGGTCACCACCTCGGAACCGTAGGTGCGCACCTGCGAGGTGCACAGGCCGACCGGGGAACCGGCGCGGGCGGCGTTTCGCAGAAAGGCGGCGGTGGTCATGGTGATCATCGTGCGGGCCCCCGAATCTGGACGAAGGTGCGGTAGTGATCCAAGGTGTACCAGGCCGAACCGTCGTTCGCGGTGACGATCCGTTCGGCATCGCGGCCGCGGCCGCGCTCCTTCGGGTTCACGTCCCACTCCTGGAAGCGCAGACGCGCGCCGTTCGCACCGGTCGCCGGGAGCAGGCCCTCGTTGTTGCGGAAGGTCTGGCCGCCGCGGGTACCGGGGGCGTTCGCGGCCTCCGGCCAGTCGCCGGAGTCGATCAGCTCCAGGGTGGCCAGCACGCGAGCCGGGGCCTGCGCCTGACCGCCGGGCCCCTGCGCCGGCGCGGCGGAGGACGGGGCAGCGGAGGACGGCGCCGAGTGGCTGACGGAGATGCCGGCCGCGGTGCCGTCGCTGCCGTCGGTGTCGCCGGTGCTCAGCCACCACGACAGCACCGCCACCAGAATCAGTGCGACGACGCTCGCGACGGCGGAGAGTCTGCGGCGCGCGGAACGAGGGGAGTCGGGCGTGGAGGTCATCGTCGTACACCGTAGGCGACCGGCGGGCCGAACTCACAGATCGATCAGGCGGAACGTGTGATGCAGGGCGTACCCGTCCGCGCGCCGGCGCAGCCGTTCGCCGCGGTCGACGCCGGGCACCTCCACCGGCGTCCCGTCCGGTGCCACCAGCACCTCGTATGCCGCTCCCGCCGAGGCGGAGGCCTCGGCGGTGCGCAGCAGGCGTTCGGGCACCACGGCGCGCGCCGCGATCCCCCGCGAGGTGTACCAGTCGCGGACGCGATCCAGGCCCGCGGCGTTCGCGCCGAACTCCAGGGGCACCGCCGCGTTGGCACGCACGGCCGCCGACGACGGATCGGCCGAGACCGTCCAGCCGTCGACCTCCGCCCGCTCGGCGGCCGCCACGGCATCGGTCAGGATCCGCTCCACCGCGCGGATCTCCGAATTGCGGACGACGCGGGCCGACAGCTGCCGGATCGAGGTGACCGCGGCCGCCGGCACGTGCTCGGGGACGCCGTCGCGTTCGATCACCAACCCGTCCGGGGTCGCCGACGCCAGGATGCCGGTCAGATCCGACAGCGTCGGGGCCCGCTCGAACGCCGGATTCGGGCCCGACGCGGCCCGCCAGTCGTCCGGGCCGCCGGCGCCGAGGCGGTAGCGGACCACGACGCGGTCACCGGGCAGGGGTTCCAACCTCGAGGGCTCCACGACGGGAGGTCGTCAGTCGTCGTCGTGGCCGAAGGGGTCGGCCACCTCGCCCGGCATCCAGGTGAGCCCCGGGACACCCCAGCCGTTGCGCTTGACCGTCTTCTTCGCAGCGCGGGCATTGCGGCCCAGCAGCACGTCCAGATAGAGGAAGCCGTCCAGATGTCCGGTCTCGTGCTGCAGCATGCGCGCGAAGAAGCCGGACCCCTCGATCTCGACGCGGTCGCCGTTGCGGTCGGTGCCGGTCACCTTGGCCCACTCGGCGCGGCCGGTCGGGAAGCCCTCGCCGGGCACCGACAGGCAGCCCTCGTCGTTGTCGTCCGGGTCCGGCATGGTCTCGGGGATCTCCGAGGTCTCCAGGACCGGGTTGATCACCTCGCCGCGCCGCCGCGTCGGGCCGTCCGGGCAGTCGTAGACGAACATGCGCAGCCCGCGGCCGACCTGATTCGCGGCCAGTCCGACGCCGTTGGCGGCGTCCATGGTCTCGTACATGTCGTCGAGCAGCGTCACGAGTTCGGGCGCGGGTCGACCCGTCTCGTCGAGGTCGACCGGGGTGGTCGGCTGATGCAGCACGGGCTCGCCGACGATGCAGATGGGGAGAATCGCCATGAATAAGAACTCTACTGCGCGCCGCACCGGTGAGTCCCCGCGCCGGGTACCCCCGAGTCGTGATTAGATACTGAGCGAACCACACCGCTGTCATTCGCCCGATCGAGAGGCGAAGAGGAACGACGGCGCCAGGCGTGCGTACTGAGGAAGGGGACTCCACCGGTGTCGAACGGCGCAGCCGCAGAGCAGCAGTCGGCTCAGCCCGACCCGCACGAGGTCGGCGCAGACGGATTGACCCGCCGGGAGCACGACATCCTCGGCTTCGAACGTCAGTGGTGGAAGTACTCCGGCTCCAAAGAGGACGCCATCAAAGAGCTCTTCGGACTGTCGTCCACGCGCTACTACCAGGTGCTCAATGCCCTGGTGGACCGGCCGGAGGCCCTGGCCGCCGACCCGATGCTGGTCAAGCGGCTCCGCCGGCTGCGCGCCTCCCGGCAGAAGGCCCGGGCCGCGCGGCGCCTCGGTTTCGAGCATCCCTGACATCTCGGCGCGGCCGGGTCGGGTGCGTGAGTTAGAGTTGCCGTGATGAAAGCTGACCGCGAACCCAACCGCCTGCCGCTGCGCGCCGGCGCCATGCTGCTGCTGGCCGTCGCCGTGGTCTTCATTGCCCTCGGGTGGAACTCGGCCGCGAGCAGCGGTGACGAGAGCCCGAGGGATCGACTGGCCGAAGCGGGACAGAGCGCTCAGGCGACCGCCACCGACAGCCCGGCCTCGGAGACGACGGCATCGAGCCCCTCCTCGGCGCCGAATTCGACGAGCGCGCAGGCCGGCGACTCCCCGAAGCTGTGCGTGCTCAATGCCGGCACCACCACCGGCCTGGCCCAGGAAGTCTCCGACGAGCTGAAGTCCGCGGGCTTCGCGATCGGCACCGACCCGGGCAACCTGACCACCAGCAGCGTCACCGAGAACACCATCTTCTACGGTGAGGGCGAAGCCGACGCCGCCGAGAAGGTCGCCGAAGCGGTGCCCGGCGGCGCGTCGACCGAAGCCCGGCCCGCCGCCTTCTCCCGCTGCCCCGGCGAGCTCGCCGTGGTCGTGGTGAGCCGATAACCCCGGCTCGAGCCCACCCGAACATTTCCAGCCCAGCCGAAACCCTGCCGAAGGAGCCGACATGACCGCCAGCCCCACCCCCCGCGCCTCGAGGACGCGTGTACTGGCCGCGCTCGCCGCGGCCGGCCTGGCCGGTGTGGCCCTGACGGCCTGCACCCCGGACGAGCACCCCACCAGCGAGAAGGGCACCACGCCGCCGGTGATCACCGGCAACCAGGTGATTCCCGGTGATCTGGTCAACGCCGACGGCATCGCCGCCGAGCCGGGCTCGGCGGTGGGCACCGTCGCCCTCGCAGGAACCGAAGGCGACAGCGTCGGCGCCGCCAGCTTCGTCGCCGACGGCGACCGCGCCAAGATGAACCTGCGCGTCAGCGGCCTGAAGCCGGGACAGCACAAGGTGGAGGTGCGCACGGGCACCAACTGCGACGCCCCGAACGAGTTCGCCGGCACCGGCAATGCGATCGCCGGAGGTTCGCTGCCGGGGATCTCGGTGGGCGCCGAAGGCAACGGCTCGGCCAACCAGACCGTCGCGGTCACCATCGGCGACCTGGACGGCAAGGCGATGGTGATCCTCGACTCGAACACCCCGATCGCCTGCGGCATCATCATGGCCAACTGAGCAGCCTTTCAGTCGACATCGAGCACACGGGTCGCGCCATGACCGGCACGTCGCCGATCGCACCGATCGAGTTCCGGGCCTCCCCGGAACCGACGCTCGGGGTCGAGTGGGAACTCGCCCTGGTCGATCGCGACACCCGCGATCTGGTGAACGCGGCCGACCCGCTCTTCGAACTGATCGCCCGGCGCGGCCTGAGCCGGTCCGAACGCATCCACAAGGAACTGCTGCGCAACACCGTCGAACTGGTCACCGGGATCTGCCGGACCACCGGTGAGGCGATGGACGACCTCGGCGCCACCCTCGAGCAGGTCCGCGAGCTGACCGACGAGCTCGGCATCGACCTCTACGGCGCCGGGACGCATCCGTTCGCCGAGTGGTCGGGTCAGCAGCTCACAGCCGGCAGCCGGTACGCCGAACTGATCGAACGCACCCAATGGTGGGGCCGCCAGATGCTGATCTGGGGGGTGCACGTGCACGTGGGCATCGACCACCGCGACAAGGTGCTGCCGATCCTGTCCAGCCTGCTCGACTACTACCCGCATCTGCTCGCGCTGTCGGCGTCGTCGCCGATGTGGGCCGGGCAGGAGACCGGCTACGCCAGCAACCGCGCCATGATGTTCCAGCAGCTGCCCACCGCCGGGCTGCCCTTCCAGTTCGACACCTGGTCCCAGTTCGAGGGTTTCGTCCACGATCAGCGCACCACCGGGATCATCGACCACCTCAACGAGATCCGCTGGGACATCCGGCCGTCACCGCACCTGGGCACCATCGAGGTCCGGGTGTGCGACGGGGTCTCGAACCGCCGTGAACTGGCCGCGCTGGTGGCGCTCACGCACTGCCTGGTGGTCGACCTGGACCAGCGTCTGTCCGCCGGCGAGGAGCTGCCGCACATGGCGCCCTGGCTGGTGCAGGAGAACAAGTGGCGGGCCGCCCGCTACGGACTCGACGCGATCATCATCCGGAACCAGGCGTGCGATGAGCGGCTGGTGACCGACGACCTCGCCGAACTTCTGGTCCGCCTGGAACCGGTCGCCGCCCGGCTCGGCTGCACCGCCGAACTGGCCTCGGTGGCCGACATCGTCGCGGGCGGGGCGAGCTATCAGCGTCAGCGCGCGATCCACCGGGGGGCGCAGAACCTGCGCGCCGTCGTCGACTCGGTGGTCGGCGAACTCGAATAGCCGCTCAGGCCCCTGGCCCGTCGCGGTGCTGGACGTGCAGCTGCGATTCGTCCATCAGCTTGCCGCCGCTGCCGCGCTGCTCCCGATAGACCAGCCGGCCCACGCGCTGCGCGATCACCGGCGCGGTGATCAGCATGAACAGTGCCGTCAGCACCAGCATGCCGCCGTCGGGGTGACCGGCGATCCGGATCAGGGTGCCCGCCAGCACCAGGGTCAAACCGAAGGTCTGCGGTTTGGTGGCCGCGTGCATCCTCGACAGGGTGTCGGGGAACCGGACCAGCCCCAGCGCGGCCGTCAGGGCCAGGAGGCTGCCGGTCAGCACCAGCACCGCGGAGAAGACGTCGCTGATCATTCGTCGTCCCTCACACGGAAGCGGGCCACCGACACCGTCCCGATGAAGCTGACCAGAGACAGCGCCACGATGCCGGGAACGATGGTGGTGTCGTAGGTGGCGGCCACCCAGATCGCCAGACCGCAGATGGTGAGGGCGATCAGGGTGTCGATGCCCACCAGCCGGTCCAGGGTGGTGGGCCCGCGCAGGCTGCGGTACAGGGTCAGGAGGACGGCGGTCAGCAGCATCACGCCGCTGACGGCCCAGACGACGTTCACTGGTCGGCACGCTCCTTCCGGTTGCGCCGAACGCGCCGGTTGGTCGCGTCGGCCTCGGCCACGCGGCGGCGATCGGTGTAGGGCACGTGATGGTAATCGTCGTCGATGCCGTGGTAGGGGCTCGGATGCCATTCGCTGTCGCGCTCGAAGGCCTTGATGAACTGCCGTTCCACGTACGCCATCTGCTTGTGGAAGTGATCGACCTGCTTCTGCGTCCGCACATCGAAGACGTGGATGTACAGGATGCGGTGGACGTGGTCGATCTCCACCACCATGGTGCCCGGCACCAGGTTGATGTAGTCCACGGCCAGGGTGAGCACCAGGTCGGATTTGATCGCGAGGTGCACCCGGACCACGCAGCCCAACGGCGGCGGACCCGGCCGGACCGCGGCCCAGGCCACCTGTGCCGACGAGATCAGGAAGTTGACGATCAGCGAGATCAGCAGGTTCAGTGCCGCCAGCGGATGGATCCGGCCCTCGACCGGAATGCGAGGCAGCGGCAGTACGCTCAGCACGATCACGCCGATCACGAAGCCCACGATTATGTTTCCCCAGGTCACGTCGCCCCAGAGCAGCACCCACACGAACGTCAGCCAGAACAGGCCCCACAGCCGGATCCCGAACTCGCGGAGATTGCTGCCGAGCCACTTCGGCAGCCCGAGGTGCTTGTTCAGCCAGACGATCGCGATGGTGAGCGGCCACGCGAAGTAGACCACGGCCATCCGCCACAGGGTGCCGAAGAAGGCGGGCACCGGGCGCTTGCCGACCGGCTTCGGCCGCGGCTTGTCGGGGTAGGGCGTGTTGCTCACCGCTCACCTCCCAGGACGGCACCGATGTACGGGCCCCGCTCGAGGATGTCGTGGGCGGCGTCGTCGGTGAAGCCGAAGATCGGTCCGGCCCACAGGGTCAGGGCGATGCCGGCGGCCACCATCGCTCCGGTCGGGAGCACCATGGTGGCGGGCATCCGGCCGACGTCCTCCCGCTCCTCCAGGAGCACGTCCTCGCCCTCCTCGACCAGGGCCGAGGCGGTGCTGTTGGTGATGCCGCCCTCGGGGGCGTCGGCGCGCGGCCGCCAGAAGGCCTTGGTCCACACGCGTGCCACCACGTACAGGGTCAGCAGGCTGGTGATCACCGAACCGGCCACCAGCAGCCACGCCAGGACCGAGCCGTCGCGGACACCGCCCTCGAGGAGGGCGACCTTCCCGATGAACCCGGAGAACGGCGGTATGCCGCCCAGGTTCAGCGCCGGGATCAGGTACATCGCGGCCAGAACCGGGCTGGCGATCAGCCCGCCCAGACGACGCAGGGACGCCGACCCGGCCTGACGTTCGATCAGGCCGACCACCAGGAACAGGGTGGTCTGCACCAGAATGTGGTGCGCGACGTAGTAGATGGCCGCGGACATGGAGATCTCCGACCCCACCGCGATGCCGAAGATCATGTAGCCGATGTGGCTGACCAGCGTGAACGACAGCATGCGTTTGATGTCGGATTGGGCTATCGCACCCAGGATGCCCACCAGCATCGTCAACAGCCCGGCCACCATCAGCAGATTGTCCAGCGTGCCGCCCGGGAACAGCAACGTGTTGGCGCGGATGATCGCGTACACGCCGACCTTGGTCAGCAGGCCTGCGAAGACCGCGGTGACCGGTGCCGGTGCCGTCGGATACGAGTCCGGCAGCCACGTGGAGAGCGGGAAGACGGCGGCCTTGATCCCGAAGGCCACCAGCAGCACGGCGAACAGCGCGTTGCGGGTGCCCGAGGGCACGTCGTCGAGCCGCACCGCCATCTCCGCCAGATTCAGCGTGCCGGTGGTGGAGTAGGCGAAGGCGATGCCGGCCAGGAAGATCAGCGACGAGACCATCGAGACCATCACGTACGAGGCGCCGGCGCGCACCCGGTCGGCGCTCGCTCCCAGGGTCAGCAGGACGAAGCTCGCGGCGAGCAGCACCTCGAACGAGACGTACAGGTTGAACAGGTCGCCGGCCAGGAAAGAGTTGCACACACCGGCGGTCAGGATCAGATACGACGGCAGGAAGATCGACACCGGCTGCTGGGTGGTGCCGTCCCGGATGCCCTGACCGATGGCGTACACGACGACGCACAGCAGCACCAGCGTCGACACCACCAGCATGAGCGCGGCGAGCCGGTCGACGACCAGCGTGATGCCCAGCGGACCGTTGGGATAGCCTTTGCCGCCCCAGCCGCCGATCTTGACGGCGTACGGGCCGTTGGTGCTGGTCAGGTACAGCATCATCGACGAGGCGATGAGGGCGGTGCCGATCGCGCCGACGGTCACCGAGCGCTGGAACCGCGGACTGCGGCCGCGCAGCAGCGTCAGTGCCGCCGCCAGCAGCGGCACCAGTGTCGGCAGGGCGATGAGGACCGGAATCCAGGACGACTGTGGGATCACGGCTTCCCCCCGGGCTCGTCCGGGGACTCCGGATCGTCGGGCGGGTCGGTGCCCGGCACGGTGTCGTGCGGGTCGTCGTCCTGCTGGTGGTCGCTCTGCCGCGGGGGCTCGTCGATGTAGTCGCCGTCCTCGTCGGGGGTGCTCGGTTCCAGGTCGACGGTGTCGTCGTCCCAGTCGCCGTCCACCCGGTCCCCGTCGGCCTCGTCGCCGTCGTAGTCCTCGTCCTCGTCCTCGTCGGGCATCTCGTCCGGGCTGAACTCGGGGAGCCGCACGATCACGGCGGCGTCCTCGGGCATCAGGTCGGTCTCGATCACGCCGCGGTGGGCGGCGGCGAACTCCTCGGGGGTGAGGGGGTTGCCGTGCGAGTCGAAGAGGTCGCCGGCAAGGGTGTCGGCGCCGGTCTCCGGGTCGTCGCTGCGGTCCCGGTCCGGGAAGTCCTTGAGCGAGCCCTTGAGGAGTTTGACGTCCTCGGAGTCGTCTTCCAGGTCGTCGTCCTGACGGTTGATCACGAACAGCCGGTAGGTCATGGCGAGCACGAAGGCGGCCACGCCCATCGTGATCACGATCGCGGTGAGCACCATCGCCTGGGCCAGCGGATCGGCGTCGCCGGTGGCGCCGACGGATTCGGCGCCGCGGACCGGGGGCCGGCCCGGCGGGCCCGACAGCGTCACGATGAGGATGTTGACGCCGTTGCCGACCAGGAGCAGGCCCAGGAGCATCCGCACCAGGCTGCGTTCCATCAGCAGGTACACGCCGGTCGCGCCGAGGACACCGGCGACGATCAGCAGTCCGAGGTTCGCGGTCATCGGCCGACCTCCTCGGTGGTGCCGGCGGCGGGCGCCATCCGGGCGGTCGGTGCGTCGCCGGAGTCCAGGCGGGCGCCGAGACTGCGCAGCACGTCCAGCACCAGACCGACGACGATCAGGTAGATGCCCGCGTCGAAGAACATCGCGGTGACCAGGTGGACCTCGCCGAAGACCGGCAGGTGCAGTTCGAAGACCGCCGACGAGAGCGCCGGGGCGCCCAGCACCAGGGAGGTGATGGCCGTGGTCGCCGAGACCAGCAGGCCCGCGCCCAGAATGGTGCCGGGTTCCACCGGGAGGGCCTCGCCCAACTCGTATCGGCCGCCCGCCAGGTAGCGCAGCACCAGGGCCAGACCCATCACCAGGCCGCCGGCGAAGCCGCCGCCGGGCGCGTTGTGGCCGGCGAAGAAGAAGTACAGCGACAGCACCACCAGAGTGGGGAACACCAGGCGCGTGGTGGCCTCCAGGACCATCGAGCGGTGCTTGGGATTGCCCAGTTCGCTGCCGCGCAGCCAGGTGGTGCGTTCGGGCATGGTGTCGTCGTCGTCCAGCCCGGCTTCGCTGCGGGCCAGGTCGGTGATCCGGGGCGCGGCACCGAACCGGCGGCTGCGGAAGACCATCGACGCCACACCGGTCGCCGCGACGATCAGCACCGAGACCTCGCCGAGGGTGTCCCAGGCGCGGATGTCGACCAGCAGCACGTTCACGGTGTTGCCGCCGTGCCCGTACTTGTATGCCGCCTCGCCGAGGTCGACCCACAGCGGCTGCGTCGACCGGGCTGCGGCGGCGAACAGGCCCACCAGGACCATCGTGGTGCCGAAGGCGATGCCGATCAGGGCGCGCAGCGGGCGGAAACCGGTCTTGTGCCGGGGCTGCGGCTCGGAGGCGAGTTTGCGCAGCACCAGGACGAAGATCACCAGCGTCAGGCTCTCCACCAGGAACTGGGTGAGAGCCAGGTCGGGGGCGCCGTAGATGGCGAACAGGGCGCCGCAGCCGTAGCCGGTGATGCCCACGGTGAGGGCCCCGGCGAGTCGGTTGCGCAGGACGGTCGCGATGATCGCCGAGCAGATGATCACGACGCCGATCACGGCCTGCTCGACGTTGTCGAAGCCGTGCAACTCGAGGTCGGGGCGCGCACCGAGGAACAGCACGGCCAGCGGTACCAGCACCGCGGTGGACAGGATCACGCCCTGGGTGATGGGCAGCGAGCCGCGCTGGGTGTTCCGGGTGACCCACAGCGACAGGGTGTCCGCGCCGCGCAGCACGCGGTCGTAGACGTGGTCGGCGTTCAGGCGCGGTGGGTGGTCGAACAGCTGATCGCGGATCCGGCGAAGGATCAGGAACAGGGCCGGTCCGGCGACGTAGACGACGATCGTCAGGACCACCGGCAGACCGAAGCCGTGCCACATGGCGAGGTGCTCGATCGGGTGGCCGTAGGCCGGCAGCGTCTCCGCATACGGCTCCAGGATGTTCCCGAGCCACGGGGCGACGAGCGCCGCTGCCACGCCGAAGGCGGCGAGCAGCATCGGGGGCGCCTGGAACATCACCGACGGCGGGTGCAGCTGGGCGACCGGCCGTGTCGGGAGGGAACGGACCTTGCGGCCGAAGGCGCCCCACAGGAAGCGGGCGGTGTAGGCGAAGGTGATGATCGCACCGAGCACCACGACGAGGTCGACCAGAGCGGCCAGCGACGGCGTGTACGCCCCGGTGTCCCAGAGCGAGGCGAAGGCTGTCTCCTTGCCGACGAAACCGAGCGTGAACGGCAGCCCGGCCATGCTGGCGCCGGAGACGGCGGCGGTGATCGCGAGCACCGGCAGGCGATGCCCGAGGCGCGCCAGGCGCCGGATGTCCCGGGTGCCGGTGGAGTGGTCGATGATGCCGACGACCATGAACAGGCTCGCCTTGAACAGGGCGTGGGCGATCACCATCGCCAGGCCGGCCATGGCGACGTTCGCGTCGCCGACGCCCACCAGCACCATCATCAGGCCCAGCTGGGAGACGGTGCCGAAGGCCAGGATCAGCTTCAGGTCGAGCTCGCGCAGCGAACGCCAGCCGCCCAGGATCATGGTGAGCAGGCCGAGTCCGACGACGATCACCTGCCAGCTGATCTGGGCGTGGAAGGCCGGTGCCAGCCGGGCCACCAGGTAGATGCCGGCCTTCACCATGGCGGCGGCGTGCAGGTATGCGCTGACCGGGGTGGGGGCGGCCATCGCGCCGGGCAGCCAGAAATGGAACGGCACGATGGCCGATTTGCTCAGTGCGCCGACCAGGATCAGCGCCACCGCGATCGCCGCGAAGGTGCCGTCCGGCGGGGCGGCGATCAGCTCCGACAGCAGGTAGCTGCCGGTGCGCTCGCCCAGCATGATGATGCCGACCAGCATCGCCAGGCCGCCGAAGGTGGTCACCAGCAGCGCCTGGGTGGCGGCCCGGCGTGACGTGGCACGGACCGCGTTGAAGCCGACCAGCATGAACGAGAGGACCGTGGTGGCCTCCCAGAAGACGTAGAGCACCAGCATGTTGTCGCTGAGCACCAGTCCGAACATGGCGCCGGCGAAGGCGACCAGTTCGCCGCCGAAGACTTCGACGCGGCGGCGCATCTCGTTGAAGTAGTTGGCGCAGTAGACCAAAACGAGTGCGCCGACCCCGAGGATCAGCACCGACAGCACCGCGGCCAGGGTGTCCAGGCGCAGCACGATGTCCATCTGCAGGCTGGGCACCCACGCGAAGGTCTGGGTGAGCGGCTCGCCGTCGGAAGGCCAGTTCAGCAGCAGCCAGACCAGTGCGCCCAGCGGCATCAGGGCCAGAACGTAGAAGCCACGGGTCCCGAGTCCGCGCATGATCGGCGGCGCAGCGAGCGCACCGATACCCAGCGCGATCAGGACCTGGATCAAGAGGGCACTCCGTCGGTCGAGTGGCGGGCGGGGTGTCAGGGAGGCACTATTACCCGCTTTACTTTACCGTTCCAGGCATGTGGTCTTTCCGGAGAGTCCTGTTCGCGGTCCTGCTGGCGGTGGTGACGCTGGTCGGAGCGACCGCGTGCGGTGGAGACGAGGAGCCTGCGAACCAGGGCGTCCCACTGCCGAAGGATTTCCCGACGGCGCAGGTCCCGCTGGTGGACGGGGCGGTGCTCAGTGCCGAGGGCGCCGACCCGCAATGGCAGATCACCGTGCAGGCGCCGGCCAACGAGGGCAACGCCTTCGACAACGCCGTGACGAAGCTAACGCAGGATTCCTACGTCGAGTCGAGCCGCAGCGAGACCACCGGCGAGAAGTCGGTGCTGCTGTCGCGGGAGACCGGCGGGAAGACCTACTGGGTCACCGTCGGCATCTCGGCGGCGGCCTCGGCGTCGCGGACCACCATCATGTATTCGGTCACCGTCACCTAGTTGTCAGTACACAGCAGTCACCACACATAGCAGTCACCGTCCGCTGAGCACCGGGAGTCGGGGGCCGGGAACTGGCAGGAGTCTGCCACCGGGCGGACAGCGACCTCCCAGGAAACGGCGGCACCGTGGCGTCAACGTGTCGAACAGGTCGACACCGACCCGCGAGGAACGCCCGTGACGAATCCCGAGAACCCCGAGAACCCCGAGAAGACCGAATCCGGCGACGGCGCCCCGGACGCCGGCTCCACCGCGTCCGCCGGGGAGTCCGGTGCGCGGCCGATCGAACCGATCGAGCAATCCGCCCCGGCCGCGGCCCCGGCGGCCGCGGGAGGCGCCGGCGACAAGAAGAAGTGGCTGATCGGCGGCGCGGTCGCGGCCGGGGCCGCGGTCTTCCTGATCGGTTTCGGCTGCGGATACATCACCGGCGACCAGGTCGGCGGCACCGGTGACCGGCCCCGCGGGATCTCGCAGGACGGCCGGGATCGCGGCGGCGATCCGATGCTGGTCGGTCCCCGCGGCGGCAGCGGCCGCGAGTACCCGGGGCAGCGGGGGCAGACCCCGAACATTCCGATGCCGGACCAGCAGGCCCCGACAGGCGAGACCCAGCAGCCGACCACCTCGAGCTGAGTCGGGCCGGCGCCGACGCGCCGGTCAGGTGCGGGGCGCGTCGCCGCCGGGCCGCGGCGGGCGGCGGAGCCCCAGGCGGGCCGACGACCTGCGCACCGGGATCACCCGGCGGCGGGTGCCGGCGGCCACCTCGGCGCGCCGGTCGTCGCGGCGCTGCAGGCGGCGGTCACGCGGCGGGTACTCCCAGTACTCCGGGCGCGTGCTCACCCAGCGCTGCATCCGCCAGGCGAACGGGATGTGGATCAGGTAGCCCGCCACCACCAGGATCATCAGCGCATACGGGAAGGTGAACAGCAGGGCCGCGGCCACGGCCACCAGGAACAGGCCGGGCGCCAGCACCCGGGCGCGCATCTTGGCCGACTTGAAACTGAGAGTGGGCACCCGGCTCACAGCCAGTAGCGCGATGAACAGGAGCCAGCAGCTCACGAACACCGGACCGGTCCACCAGCCCTCACCGAACTGCTCGAGCAGGCCGATGGGCAGCAGCACCGTGACCGCGGCGGCCGGTGCGGGCACTCCGACGAAGAAGTCCTTGGTGTAGCCGGGAGCCGAATCGTCGTCGAGCAGCGTGTTGAACCGGGCGAGCCGCAGCACGATCGCCGAACAGTAGATCAGGGCGGCCACCCAGCCGAATCCCTGGGCGCTGTCGGAGGTGTCGGGCAGCAGGATCGCGTAGACCATGACCGCCGGGACCACCCCGAAGTTGATCGCGTCGGCCAGCGAGTCCAGTTCGGCGCCGATCTTGCTGCTGGCGTCCATCATCCGGGCCACGCGCCCGTCCAACCCGTCCAGTACCGCCGCGGTGACCAGCAGAATCAAGGCGAGGTCGACGTTGCCGGTGGTGGCCATCCGCATCGCGGTCAGACCCGCGCAGATCGCCAGGATCGTCAGCGCCGACGGGAGGAAGAGCCGTCCGGACCGGTTGACCGCCTGGGCGGCGCGCGGGCGGCGCGGGCGTCCACGGCCGGCGAGTCGCTGACGGCGGCGGGAACGCTCGCGGGGTGTCATCGAGGCAACTCCGCCAGGACGGTCTCCGCGCCGACGGTCCGCTGGCCCACCGCCACCCGGGCTTCGGTGCCGGCGGGCAGATAGACGTCCACCCGGGAACCGAACCGGATCAGCCCGTAGGTCTCGCCGATCGTCACCGCGGAGCCGGGCGTCACGTCGCACACGATGCGCCGGGCGATCAGCCCGGCGATCTGCACCACGCCGATCGCCTCGCCGGCGTCGGTGCGCAGTCGCACGCAGGTGCGCTCGTTGCGTTCGCTGGCCTCGGCCAGGTCTGCGGACAGGAATTCGCCGGGCGTGTGCTGCACCGCCTCGACGACGCCGCTGATCGGGATGCGCTGTACGTGCACGTCGAAGACCGACAGGAAGGTGCTCACCCGGGGCAGCGGATGGTCGCCGAGGCCGAGCTCGGCGGGCGGGACGGCGGTGTCGACCAGGGCCACGGTGCCGTCGGCGGGGGCGGCCACCGCACCGGCGGTGAGCGGTGGGACCCGGGACGGATGCCGGAAGAAGAAGGCGGAGGCGGAGGCGGCGGCCAGTGCGGGCCGGGCGATCCACGGTCTGCGGCGCCCGAGTAGTGCAACGGCGGCCGGACCGGCCACGAAAGGCAAACCCTGCGGGTGGATCGGCGGCACCGTCTCCTGAACCAGGTCGATCAGATGGGCGGGCCCGGTGCGATCACCGGGCCGGGAGGGACGACGTGCCACGCCCGGCTCAGTTCTCGACGGTGCGCTTGATCTTGCCGAGGGTCTCCCGCATGCCCGCGGCCAGCTCCACCTCGAAGTCGTCGTTGCCGCCGAAGACCTTGTCGACCAGGAAGGACGACACCTTGGTGGTCTCGCCGCCGGCGACCGAGCGGCGCTGCGTCACCGTCACGCCGTCGCCGGACTCGGTGATCTCGAAGCCCCACACGGTGTTGTTCTCGGCCACTCGCCAGGCGATCTCGCGGTCGGGCTCGAAGGCCACCACCTTGGCTGAGGTCGGCCACACCAGCGGGCCGCGGCGGTTGACGTTGAGAGTGCGGGTGCCCAGCTTCACGGGGCCGCCGAAGATGAACATCTTCTTGCACTGCGGGCTCCACTGACCCATGCGGGCCAGGTCGGACACCACGGACCAGACTTGCGCGGGGGTGGCGGCGACGTCGATGGATTCTTCGATGAGGGGTGCGGCCATGGTGGGTAACTCCTGGGTCGGCCGACCGGGGACGGTCGGTGTCTGTGTTCCAAACCCTATGCGACAAGACCCGTCCGGTGAATACTGCCCGTCGTCCGGGCCCTACAAGGACAGGGCGGCGCTGACGAAGATCCCGATGGCCAGGAAGGTCACGGCGTTGAGCCAGACGGCCGGGTTGTGCCTGCCTTCGACGGTGTCTTCGCCGTCGAGCAGCAGAGAACCCAGCTTGCCGGGGGTCAGCAGATCGATCAGCACGAACGAGAACATCATCAGCGCGATGGTGACGATGCCGTAGACGGCCGTGTTGACCACCCCGCGCCACAGCTCGAAGGCGGTGCTGGCCGCGATTCCGGCCGCGACGGCGAGCATCAGTCCCAGCGCCTGCGCCACCGCCAGGATCACCGCGCTGCGATTGCCTTCGCGCCAGATCTTGTCCCGCAGGCTGCCCGGGGTCACCAGGTCCAGGCCGACGAACCCGAGGATCAGCAGGCCGACGGACAGCAGGCCGTACGAGGTGAGGTCGGCGAGGTTCTCGCGCAGCAGGGTCAGGGAATCCATGGGCTCACCCTACTGTGCGCGACCTGCGCGCAGCGGCGTCTCAGCCGACGCTCACCATGTCCCAGTCGCGCAGGTGCGCCGACAGCTGGGACAGGTGGGCGTCCGCGTCGCCGAGGGTGTGCGAGATCGCGGTGAGCCGGCTGACGTAGTGCCCCACCGGGTACTCGGCGGTGATGCCGATTCCGCCGTGCATCTGGATGGCCTCCTGGCCGACCAGCCGGCCCGACCGGCAGATCTGCAGTTTCGCCCGGGAGGCGAGAATCGCATCGGCGCTGCCCTCGGCCAGGGCGGCGGTCAGGTAGACGCTCATGCCGCTCGCCAGCTCCAGGGCCACGTACATGTCGGCGGCGCGGTGCGTGAGGGCCTGGAACGACGACAGCGGTACCCCGAACTGCTTGCGCTGCTTCAGGTATTCGGTGGTCAGCTGCAGCGACTTGGTCATCGCGCCGACGGCCTCGGCGCACAGGGCACCCTGCTCGCTGATCGAGACGTCCTCGATCAGCTCGGTGGCGTCACCGTCGCCGAGACGGACGCCGGGAGCGCCCGCGAAACCGATCCGCGCGCCACGGCTGCGGTCGTGCGTGCGATAGGGGGTCCGGGTGACGCCGTCGGCGCCGGCGTCGACCAGGTACAGGCCGACGGTGCCGTCGGAGTCGCGGGCCGAGACCACCAGGACGTCGGCGCAATCCCCGTGCGGCACCAGGGTCTTGGTGCCGGTGACGGCACCGTCGCGGACCGTCGTGCCGACCGCGTACGACGGCCAGCGGTCGCCCTCCTCGTGATGGGCGAAGGCGGCCAGGCGCTCGCCGCTCGCGAGGGCGGCCAGCAGCGACGCCTTGGTCTCGTCATCGGCGCCGGACCGCTCCACCAGCAGGCCGGGCACAACGACGGAGTCCAGGAACGGCTCCGGCGCCAGGGTGGCGCCGAACTCGCCGAGCACCGCGGCCAGCTCTTCGGGACCGGCGCCCATGCCGCCGTAGGCCTCGCTGAAGACCAGGCCCAGGACGCCGATCTCGGCGAGGGAGGCCCACACGTCCCGGCTCCAGCCGAGCGGGGAGTCGGTGGTCGCGCGCAGCGTCTCGATGTCGTACTTGCGGGTCAGCACCTCGCGCACGGTGTCGCGAAGCATGACCTGCTCGTCGGAGAGCTCGAAATCCATGATGTTCCTTCTGGTGTCTTCTCGCTCGGTCAGAGCCCGAGAACGGCCTTGTCGATGATCTGGCGTTGAACTTCCGAGGAGCCGCCGTAGATGGTGACCTTGCGGTAGTTGAGGTATTCCGGTGCGGCGTGTGCGGCCCAGTCCAGGTCCCCGAGCTCGTCGGGGTCGACGGGAGCCACCGGCAGCGAGTCGGCGCCGGCCAGGTCGGTGAGCAGTTCCAGCGCCTCCTGCTGCAGCTGCGAGCCGCGCAGCTTCAGCAGCGACGACGCCGGGTTCGGCTTGCCGTCGGCCGAGGAGGCCACCACGCGCAGCTGCGTCACCTCGAGGGCGAGCAGCTCGTTCTCCAGTCCGGCCAGGCGCGCTGCGAACAGCGGATCGTCGAGCATGGTGCCGCCGCCGGCGGCCGGGGTCTGTGCGGCCAGCCGCTTGGCCTTGGCCAGCTTGGTCTTGGTCCAGCCGACGCGGGCGATGCCCGAACGCTCGTTGCCGAGGAGGAACTTGGCGATGGTCCAGCCGTCGTTCTCGGCGCCCACCAGGTTCTCCACCGGGACGCGGACGTCGTTGAAGAAGACCTCGTTCACCTCGTAGCTGCCGTCGATCAGCTCGATCGGGCGCAGCTCGACGCCGGGGGTGTCCATCGGGAACAGGACGAAGCTGATGCCGGCCTGCTTCTTCACGTCCGGGTCGGTGCGGACCAGGCAGAAGATCCAGTCGGCGAACTGGCCGAGGGTGGTCCACGTCTTCTGGCCGTTGATCACGTACTCGTCGCCGTCGCGGACTGCGCGGGTCTTCAGCGATGCCAGGTCACTGCCGGCTTCGGGCTCGGAGAAGCCCTGGCACCACCAGATGTCGAGGTTCGCGGTGGCCGGCAGGAACTTCTCCTTCTGCTCCGGCGTGCCGAAGTGCGCGATCACCGGGCCGACCATGCCGGCGTTGAACGGCAGCAGGTCCGGGACGAAGTTCAGCGCCATCTCCTCGCGGTAGATGTGGTGCTGCACCGGGGTCCAGTCCGCACCGCCCACTTCGACCGGCCAGTGCGGCACCGCCAGACCCCGCTCGTTGAGGATCCGGGTGGTGGCCACGACGTCGTCGGGGTAGTTCAGTTCCCCGTCCTCGCATCGCCGGCGGATGTCCTCGGGGATCGCCGTGGTGAAGTATTCGCGGAGCTCGGTGCGGAAGGCTTCTTCTTCCGGAGTGAAACGCAGCTGCATGGTTCTTTCCTACCTGATCGACCGCTCACTCGGTGCACTGAGTAGCTTCGGAGGGTATGAAACACGTTCACGCCTTCACCGACGACGTCCTGGGCGAACGCGATGCGGTCGGGGTGGCGCGAGGGATCGCCGCGGGCGAATTCACGGCGGCCGAGGCCACCGCGGCGGCGCTGGCGCGGATCGACGCGGTGAACGGGCAGCTGGCGGCGATCGCCGTCGACGATCGGGAACGTGCCCGCGCGCGGGCCGGTGCCAACGGCTTCTCCGGGGCCTTCGCCGGGGTGCCGACGCTGATCAAGAACAACACCGATTACGCCGGGCTGCCCACGCGGCAGGGATCGGCCGCGGTGGCCGACCGTCCGGCCGCGGCGCACGAGCCGTTCACCGGCGAGTTCCTGGGCACGGGCGTGAACGTGGTGGCCGCCAGCACACTGCCGCCGTTCGGGCTGAACGCCTCCACCGAGTTCGTCGACCGCGAGCCGACGCGCAACCCGTGGAACACCGACGTCTCGGCCGGCGCCTCGTCCGGCGGATCGGCGGCCCTGGTGGCTGCGGGCGCAGTGCCGATCGCCCACGCCAACGACGGCGGCGGTTCCATCCGGATCCCGGCGGCGGCGTGCGGTCTGGTGGGCTTGAAACCGACGCGCGGCCGCACCGCGGGCCTGCCGGCCTCGGCGAACGCGCCGATCGACCTGGTCTCCAACGGGGTGGTGTCCCGGTCGGTGCGGGACACCGCCTACTTCCTGGCCGACCTGGAACGACAGCGCCGTGTGGCCGGCCTCGACCCGGTCGGGCTGGTGCAGGGGCCCGGGGCGCGACGGCTGCGGGTCGCATTGATCGCCGACTCGGTGACCGGTCAGCCGCTGGACACCGACACCCACCGCGAACTGATGGCGGCCGCCGATCTACTCGAAGAACTCGGGCACCGAGTCGAACAGGTGCCGCTGCCGGTGGATCGGGCGTACATCGACCACTTCACCGACTACTGGGCGCTGCTGGCCTTCTCCTTCGACCGCTTCGGCGGCAAGGTGGCCGGTCCGGGATTCGACCGCACCAAACTCGATCCGCTCACCCGCGGTCTGTCCCGTCACTTCGCGCGCCGGTTCTACCGTCTGCCGTCGTCGATCATCGGGCTCAAACGATCCACCGCCAAGTTCCGCCGGGCCTTCGCCGACTACGACGTGATCGTCTCGCCGACCCTGGCGCACGCCACTCCGGAGATCGGCTACCTCGATCCGGCCGTCCCGTTCGGCGAGGTCTTCGACCGCCTCATCCGCTACGTCGCCTTCACCCCGGCCAACAACACCTCCGGCACCCCGGCGATCTCGGTGCCCATCGGCCGCTCGGCCGACGGCATGCCGATCGGCATCCACTTCTCGGCCGACCTGGGCGAGGAACGCAAGCTCCTGGAGCTGGCCTACGAGCTCGAGGCCGCCCGGCCGTTCTACCGGATTCAGGACGCCTCGTCAGGGGACGCCTGACTGGGGCAGGCGAGTTAGCGTGGCGGGACTGTCCGAGAACTAGACAAGGGGATGTGGCGCAGCTTGATAGCGCACTTGACTGGGGGTCAAGTGGTCGCAGGTTCAAATCCTGTCAGCCCGACAACCAGAAACCCCCTCTGACCAGACTCGGAGGGGGTTTCGTCGTTGGTGGGCCAGCGGCCCGCAGAACCGCAGTGGGCCAAGGCGCGGTGAGATGTCCGGGGCTTGGAGTAGCTTGCAGCAATGGCGAAGCAGCAGCCCATCGAGCGTTCTGGCCCGATGGCGGGCCATGTCAAGCAGGGAAGCCGGGTCTATGCTCCGCCGATGATCGCGCTGGGCATTGAGGTGGGTGATTGGGTCCGAGACGACGTGCCGGACCTCCTGTGGCCGATTCTTGTCATGGCAGACACTGGGCCAAACCGCGTGATGGATTTTGTCCGCTGGCAGAAGTCAGTGATTGCTGACGTCGGGGACGCCTTAACGCCCAAGGAGTTGGCCAGGGCGATAGACGGGCGTCTTACCAATCTGGATGCTGTGCTCAGTTCGCATCCGGCGCTGATGGAGAGCGCGTGTGCGCGTGCACATGAGCACGGCCTGCTCCCTGAATCAGTGGTTGGTGTGCTCCGGGTCTATCCCGATGTTCCGGCGCGGTGGCTGATCGGTACTGATATCGAGCCGCCCACCCAGGCGGGCGTGAACCTGTTGTCACGGGGGCTCCTTGAGGTCATCGGCAAAGGGCACTGGGAGGCGTTGGTGAAGTGCCTAACTATCTGGGGCATGGTCCAGGTTGGCGTCTTCAAGACCTCTGATTCAGCGATGATTGAAGTCCTCAGGAAGTTCCCAAACGATCCGGAAACCAGGGCGCGAGCGGAGACAGTGGTGCGGGCTTCCTGGGGCTCTTTTCGCGGGCTCAACCAGTACGAGGACCCCGAATACTATGACCAGTCGATCCGCTGGGCACGCCAGTTCTGGGGCGTGAACTCAATCATCACCCCGTGCGTCCGTGAGCGATCTTTGAAGGGGGCAGAGGAAATGAATTCGGCCAATGACGCCGCTCCTGGCGACGAAGACTCGGCAGTTCCGGGCAGCTACAGCGATCAGCCGGAGGACAAGAGGCAGCTAGCCATGGACTTGGCTAGCAGCTTCGCTGAAGCAATCGAGACTGCGCCACAACATCTTCATGAACCGTCGCGACAGGAGGTGACGTCCGGTTTGGTCATGCGAGCGGCGCGCGAAGTTATCGCAGTCCTTGGAAGCCCAGACCTTTGGTGCTTCGAGTTCGGCGCGCATGTTGGTCGGACGCTCGTGGAGGTCCGGATCTACATCGAGTGGATGGCGCTGCAAGACCACTTGATATACCGCAAGTATCAAGAATATGGGGAGGGCAAAGCGAAGCTCAATGCGCTTATAGCCGAAGAATTGCCAGACCGCTACAAGACCCCGGCGGTGCGTGAGTCTATTGATGCGGTGGCTGCGCTCGGCCACAATGACTCGGGAATTGATCTGCGAACAGTTGATACTCGGGACACCTTCGCTGCGGTGTCTCTCAGGAAAATGGCGGAGGAAGCAGGTCTACTGGATTACTACCGGCACGCCTACTCGGTGGCGAGCGGGGTGACGCACTCTGAGTGGTGGTCGGTCGAGATGCATGCCATGGAACGATGCATGAACATCCTTCATCGGGGGCATCTGATCCCAAGTCTTTCGCTGCCAGTGGGTGCGGACATTGCTCTGGCCGATTCGTGGATCGGTACTCTGAACGCTCTGATGCGCCGCAGTCTCGACCTGCTGGGTACTGATCCGGCTGCCGTCGAGTCGGCGTTCGCGTGGACGAACGGCGATATGGCAACGAATCCGGAGCAAAATTGAGCTAGCGCCTCGTCGCCGCCCAGGATCGTGCTGCCGACGGCCTTGAGCGAATCGGGCTGGGCGTGGGTATAGGTCCGCAACATCTCGGGCTCTTCGTATTTCAGAGTGCGTTGACTCGTTCGGTGAGCTGACCCGAGTGCAG